>NZ_OZ244205.1:1348333-2022500 GCF_965216895.1 Nisaea sp. | reverse complement strand
CGTTCGGTATTTGCTTCTGTATGAGTTGTATCAAGCGTCAATAAGGGCATTTGGTGGATGCCTTGGTGCTGAGAGGCGATGAAGGACGTGACACGCTGCGAAAAGCCGTGGGGAGCTGCGAGTAAGCTTTGATCCGCGGATATCCGAATGGGGAAACCCGGCCGTAAGGTCATCCGTACATGAATCCATAGTGTGCGGAAGCGAACCCGGTGAACTGAAATATCTAAGTAGCCGGAGGAAAGGACATCAACCGAGACTCCGTTAGTAGTGACGAGCGAACGCGGACCAGGCCAGTGGCCATCTTTGAGAAACCGGAACCGTCTGGAAAGTCGGGCCGTAGCGGGTGATAGCCCCGTACGGGTAAAGCTCAGAGTTGGTCCTTGAGTAGGGCGGGGCACGTGAAACCCTGTCTGAACGTGGGGGGACCACCCTCCAAGCCTAAGTACTCCTCAGCGACCGATAGTGAACAAGTACCGTGAGGGAAAGGTGAAAAGCACCCCGATGAGGGGAGTGAAAGAGACCTGAAACCGAATGCCTACAAGCAGTCGGAGGGGCTTCATGCCCTGACGGCGTACCTTTTGTATAATGGGTCAGCGAGTTAGTCTGTCGAGCAAGCTTAAGCCGTTAGGTGTAGGCGTAGCGAAAGCGAGTCTGAATAGGGCGTCGAGTTCGTCGGATTAGACCCGAAACCGGGTGATCTAGCCATGGACAGGCTGAAGGTGCGGTAACACGCACTGGAGGGCCGAACCCACGTCTGTTGAAAAAGACGGGGATGATCTGTGGCTAGGGGTGAAAGGCCAATCAAACTCGGATATAGCTGGTTCTCCGCGAAAACTATTTAGGTAGTGCGTCGTGTGATTACCGCCGGGGGTAGAGCACTGGATGGGCTAGGGGGGCGCGAGCCTTACCAAACCTAACCAAACTCCGAATACCGGTGAGTACAGCACGGCAGACAGACCATGGGTGCTAAGGTCCGTGGTCGAGAGGGAAACAGCCCAGACCTCCAGCTAAGGTCCCCAAGTTGCGGCTAAGTGGGAAAGGATGTGAGGAGGCCAAGACAGCCAGGAGGTTGGCTTAGAAGCAGCCATCCTTTAAAGAAAGCGTAATAGCTCACTGGTCTAGTTAAGCCACCTTGCGCCGAAGATGTACCGGGGCTCAAGCCGTACACCGAAGCTGAGGGCGTGGACTTGTCCACGCGGTAGCGGAGCGTTCCGTAGGCCTGCGAAGGGGGAGTGTGAGCTCTCCTGGAGGTATCGGAAGTGCGAATGCTGACATGAGTAGCGACAAAGAGTGTGAGAAACACTCTCGCCGAAAGCCCAAGGGTTCCTGCGCAAGGCTAATCCGCGCAGGGTGAGTCGGCCCCTAAGACGAGGGCGAAAGCCGTAGTCGATGGGAATCAGGTTAATATTCCTGAACCTGGTGGGACGTGACGAATATCGGAAGCCGTACATTCTTACTGGATTGAGTGTGCGGCCTGGATGTTCCGGGAAATAGCCCCACCGTATAGACCGTACCCCAAACCGACACAGGTGGGCTGGTAGAGCATACCAAGGCGCTTGAGAGAACAACGTTGAAGGAACTCGGCAAAATGCCCCCGTAACTTCGGGAGAAGGGGGACCTCCGCTTGGGCAACCAGGTGGGGGTGGCACAGAGTAGGGGGTGGCGACTGTTTACTAAAAACACAGGGCTCTGCGAAGCCGCAAGGCGCGGTATAGGGTCTGACGCCTGCCCGGTGCCGGAAGGTTAAGAGGAGAGGTGAGAGCTTTGAATCGAAGCCCCGGTAAACGGCGGCCGTAACTATAACGGTCCTAAGGTAGCGAAATTCCTTGTCGGGTAAGTTCCGACCTGCACGAATGGCGTAACGACTTCCCCGCTGTCTCCAACGTTGGCTCAGCGAAATTGAATTCTCCGTGAAGATGCGGAGTACCCGCGGTCAGACGGAAAGACCCCGTGCACCTTTACTACAACTTTGCAGTGGTATCAGGAAATGAATGTGTAGGATAGGCGGGAGGCTTTGAAGCACCGGCGCCAGCCGGGGTGGAGCCACCCTTGAAATACCGCCCTTTTGTTTTTTGATATCTAACCGCGGTCCGTGATCCGGATCCGGGACCCTGCATGGTGGGTAGTTTGACTGGGGCGGTCGCCTCCCAAAGAGTAACGGAGGCGCGCGAAGGTAGGCTCAAGCTGGACGGAAATCAGCTGACGAGTGCAATGGCATAAGCCTGCCTGACTGCGAGGCCGACAGGCCGAGCAGAGACGAAAGTCGGTCATAGTGATCCGGTGGTCCCGCGTGGAAGGGCCATCGCTCAACGGATAAAAGGTACGCCGGGGATAACAGGCTGATACTCCCCAAGAGTCCACATCGACGGGAGTGTTTGGCACCTCGATGTCGGCTCATCACATCCTGGGGCTGGAGCAGGTCCCAAGGGTTCGGCTGTTCGCCGATTAAAGTGGTACGTGAGCTGGGTTTAGAACGTCGTGAGACAGTTCGGTCCCTATCTGCCGTGGGTGTTCGAGACTTGAGAGGAGCTGTCCCTAGTACGAGAGGACCGGGATGGACGCACCTCTGGTGGACCTGTTGTCGCGCCAGCGGCACAGCAGGGTAGCTAAGTGCGGAAAGGATAACCGCTGAAGGCATCTAAGCGGGAAGCCCCCCTCAAAACCAGGTCTCGCCGAGAACCGTGGAAGACCACCACGTCGATAGGCCGGGTGTGGAAGCGTGGCAACATGTGAAGCTAACCGGTACTAATCGTTCGATCGGCTTGATACCAAACTCATACAGAACCAAATACCGGACCGCAGAGCGAAAGCACTGCAGCCGAAGCAGACATCCAAAAACACGAACACCGTTCATCGCATTCCTCATTTATGACCTGGTGGTCATGGCGAGGGGCCCGCACCCGATCCCATTCCGAACTCGGCCGTGAAAACCCTCCGCGCCAATGGTACTTCGGCTCAAGCCGCGGGAGAGTAGGTCGCCGCCAGGTCATATATGAGGAAAAAATAAAACACCCTTAACCTCTCGCAATGCTCGCAAGTCATTCGGACCGGGCCCACGAAACCTCTGTTTCGCGGGCCCTTTTTACATTTCGGAAAATGTCTGAACAGGGTCTGCGGAGGACCCGAAATGCGCATTGTTTGACGGCAGCATCTGTGCAAATAGATTTTCAATTGAAAACCAGTTGAGCGTCTGATTCTGCCGGGTAATTCGACGCTCTCGATGCGCAGACCGGGTTTGAACCGAATGCACAAAATTCTCTACCTGCCGATCGAGGAAAGCGCGCGCGAACTCGAGGCGCGGCTGATCCTCGCGCTTTGCGCCGTAAGAGACGGGTGGAAGGCCGTGATCGGCCATCAGACCGGCTTTTTCAAACACGCGCACCGGCTCCCGAACGGTGTCTATTTCGCCAAGGGCACGAATGAAATCCAGCGCCGGGAGATGGCGGCACTGAAACGTCGCGGTTTTGGAATCACAGCCATCGAGGAGGAGAACGTTCCCCTCGCCGATCCCTTGCTGATCAAGCATATCATGGCCAAGGGCGCAGCGGACCTGATCGATCTCTATTTTGCACATGGAGAATTCGATGCCGAGGTCGTGGCCGAGGCAAATCCGACCATCAGGAACAAGCTGGAGATCGTAGGGGTTGGACGTTTCGATCTGCTGAAACGAAATTTCCTGAAACAACGCCAGGCGAAGACCGTCGAGCTGATGGAGAGGTATGGCAACTTCATCCTCATCAACACGAATTTCGGTTATGCCAACACTTTCCTGGGTTCGCCGCGAGATTTCTACGACCGTATGCTTGTCGGGTTCGGTCTGATCGACGTGAACAATGAGATCGAACGTGCACTCTGGGATCGCGCGCTCGAGTTCGAGACACGGACGATGGAACGTGTGATGGCGTTGGTGCGGACGCTCGCCGCTGAGGTTCCGGTCGTGATCCGTCCGCATACCTCGGAAAATCTGTCCACTTGGCAGGCGCTCGAAGATGAAATGGATTGGGGCGGACGGCTGCAGGTCGTGCGCGAAGGTCCGGTGATTGACTGGCTGCTGGCATCCCGCCTGGTGGTGCAAAACTCCTGCACCACGGGCCTCGAGGCGAAAGCGATGGGCGCGCCTGTCATCTCCTATACACCGTTCGACAACGGAATGTTGTCCAGTTTTGTCGCCAATCAGGTCATGCGGCGGGTGAATACGGATGCTGAGGTGCTGGATCTGGCGCGCCGGGCGGTCAAGGGAGACCCGCTTGAAGATGTGCTGACGGGGACCGGGCCGGAGCCGATCGGAAGGTATATCCGGCAGTCCGATGGCGAACTTGTGAGCGAGCGCCAGTGGCAATCCATAAAGCGGAAGTTCGATGGCGTGACGAAACCCGCCTCTGCAGCGGTTTTCCCGAAGGAAAAGCTGAAACTTGAGAATCTGCACCCGCAAATGAAGCGCAAGTTCTCGGTCACGCCGGAGCAGTTTCGCGACGCGCTGGTGATGGTGACACGTGCCGTCCGCAGTGCTTTTGACGTCAATGTCAGGGTCGCAGGTGCCGGGCTGTTCGAACTTTCCCGGCCCGTTCAGTCTCCGACCGCAGATCCGGCACTGCACCTCTCGGCTTGATTGAAGGCATAGGCCGTTGAACGGCCGCTCAGCTTACGGACGTCGTCGAAAATGCGGAAAGTTCTCTACCTGCCGATCGAGGAAAGCGCACGCGAGTTGGAGGCCCGGCTGATTCTGGCCCATTTCGCGCTCAGGGACGGGTGGCGCGTGGTCGTCGGGCATCAGATGCTCCTCACCAAGATCATCCACGAATTTCCTGTTGGCGTCTATTTCGCCAAGGGTACCAATGCGATCCAGTGCAACAAGATCAGGCCGCTGAAGGCCCGCGGCTTCGGAATTGTCTCGATCGAGGAGGAGAATGTACCGCTCGCCGAGCCCCTGTTGATCAAGAACCTCATGGCCCGAGATGTCGCGGAAATGACCGATGTCTATCTCGCGCACGGGGCGTTCGACGCGGAAGTCGTGACCGAGGCCAATCCGGCGATAGACGGCAAGGTCGAGATTGTGGGGGTCGGGCGGTTCGATCTTCTGAAACCGCTTTTTCTTGAACAACGCCGTGAGAAGGCGGCCGAGCTGCGTGCCAAATACGGCGACTTCGTTCTTCTCAATACCAATTTCGGGTATGCGAACACCTTTGTCGGGTCTCCCGAGGAGTTCTACAGGAAGCTGCTGGTCGGCATGGGGATCGTGGATGAGAGCGACCCCGAGGAGGTGGCGCTCTGGCAGCGGGCGCTGGAGTTCGAAACCCGGACGATGGAGGGGTTCAAGCAACTGGCGCGGGCGCTCGCAGACGAGGTGCCGGTTGTCCTTCGCCCCCATACGTCCGAAAACATCGACACCTGGCATGCCCTCGCGGCGGAGCGGGAGTGGGCCGGCCGGCTATCGGTCGTGCGCGAGGGGCCGGTCGTCGACTGGATCCATGCGTCACGACTGGTGGTGCAGAATTCCTGCACGACGGGCCTCGAGGCAAAGGTCATGGGGAGGCCGGTGATCTCGTTCACGCCGTTCGACAACGGCATGGCGGCGTGCTTCGTTGCAAACCGCGTACTGCGGCGGATCGAGTCCGTGCCGGAGATCGTCGATCTGGCGCGGCGGGTGGCCGGGGGGCAGGCCCTCGATGGCCAGCTCGCGACAGGGGGGCGGGAACCCATGAACCGGTATGTCAGGGATGCCGATGACGAACTTGTCAGCGAGCGGCAATGGCGCGCGATCAGGCGGAAATTCGACGGTGCGAGCCAAACTGCGACCGAGCAGGATTTCCCCGGGAAGAAATTCGCCCTCAAGGGCGCGCACGCGCACTACAGGGTCAAGTTCTCGGTAACGACGCAACAGTTTCGGGAGGCCTTCGTCATGGTCTCACGCGCGCTGCGCGGCACGTTCCCGGTCACCCTTCGGGTCGCCGGCGAGGGCCTCTTCGAGCTCTCGCGTACACAAGACGGGGACTAGTTAGCCGGAACCCGGTTCGAGGCGGTTTCGCTGCCAGTTGCCGTCCGCATCGCGCCACCAGACCCGAGGGTCACGGAAGGTATCGGCAATGCGATCGAAGTCTTCCTCGCTCATCTCCGCATAGTCGAGCCAGCGATAGAGGTCACGCGGGCGCACGGGATCGTACTTGTTGACGAGGTCGATCGCCTGTTCCCGGCTCAGCTTGCCCGAACGGATGTCCTTGCAGCAGTGATCGGTGCAGCGGCCGTAGCCGAATTTAATGTATTTAAGGTAGTCGTGGACGCCGTTCTCGTGCATGTCGTCGAGGTTGGACATGCGCCGGTAGGTCCGGTCGAAAGGTTCCGTACTGACCTCGAAACCGTATTCCTCGACCATCTGCTGCGTGTGCTGGTTGGCGTCCCAGTCGACATAATTGCCGAGATAGATGCCGCGCAGATCGAGATCGAACATCTCCTGGTCCCGCGGATACTGCCAGGCGATCAGGTCCTTTGTTTCCAGGCCCTCGAGACCGGTGAAATAGTTCCAGTCATAGCCGCGGCCGAAATGTTCCAGTCGGTAGCGGTAACTCATCTCCGGGAAATCGGTCATCGCGAACTGGCCGCAGAGATCCATGTAGCCATGCTCGCCCCAGATCACCAGCGGGATGCCGAGCTGGACGGCGAGGCGGACCGGCACGGTGTTGATGCCGACATGGGCATGCCAGTTCATGTCGCCCATGATCTTGAAGGCCAGCCGGTTCAGCTTCTTCAGAACGTCGACCCGGGGCGAGTAGATGATGTGGTCGACGTCGAACACTTCCTTCATGCGCAACAGGTTGCGCCAGCCGACATCGGTGTAGTTGTTGCCGTTATAGGTGACGAGCAGCGGATTGTAGCCGAGCACGTTCTTGATGTAGTGGGTCTGGAACCAGCTGTCCTTGCCGCCGCTGACCGCGATCACGCAATCCGGGCGCATGCCGTCCCGGCTCTTGTAGCGCTCGAGCAGGTCTTTCAGCAGGACTTCGCGCCGGCTCCATTCCGCGGCCGGGATGTCGCTCCGCGCCGCCGCCGTCTTGCAGCCCATGCAGACGCCGTTCTCGTCGAACGCCATCGGGGTGGCGCTGAGCGAGGAATAGACGCATTTGGTGCACCAGGTGACGGTCTGGGTCGGGCGGTTCTGGCGCGCCGCGGGGAAATCCGCGGTCCTGGCGGCCTCGAGCCGCGCCGCTATGCGGGCGCTGGCGTCACCGGGCGCATATTTCGGCTCGCGCGGAGACCAGACGCTTTCGAGGCGGCTCTCGCGCAGGCGAATGCCCGCCTTGGCACAATGCTTCTTCGCCATGCCGTAGCTGAGCTCGAAGAAATTGAAGATATTGGCGGCCGCCGCGCCGCTGACCCCGGCCTCGAAGGCGGGCGGGAAGTCCTGGTAACGGCCGGCGCCGCCAAGCGCGATCACCGGGACGTCGACCGCGTTGACTGTCTTGGTGACCAGTTCGATGTCGTAGCCTTCGGCGCTGCCGTCGCGATGGATCGCCTGGATGACGATTTCGCCGGCGCCGCGATCAACTGCCTCGCGGGCCCAGTCGACCGGATCCCGGCCGGTCGCGGTGCGGCCTGCATCGGCGAAGACCTCGTAGCGCCCGTCCTCCAGGCGCTTCACGTCGATGGTGACGATTGTGGCCTGGCTGCCGAACTCGCGCGCCGCCTCCGCGATCAGATCCGGCGTGGCGAGGGCGGCGCTGTTCAGCGAGACCTTGTCCGCGCCGGCATTCAGGATCCGGGAGATGTCCTCCAGGCTGCGGACCCGGCCGCCGAAGCTGAGCGGCATGAAACAGATCTTGGCGATTTCCCGCAGGACGTCGAGCGCCGAGGATCCCTGGTAGCGCACATGCAGGTCGTCGCGCCGGAGATCGTGATAATCTTCGGTGCTGATATCGACCAAAAAGAGTTCGTCGACATTCCAGCTTGAGAGGCGCGAGATCGTCTGGATCGGGTTTCCGATCACCTGGTGCGTCTCGAAATGCTCGCTGCGGACGATCAGGCCGTTCTTCAGCAGGACGCAGGGGATCAGTCGCGGATAGACCATGGTGTTGATTTCCTAGAGCCGGCCTTTGCCGCGCAGCCAGTCGAGATGGGCGGAAAGCAGGTCCAGTCCGGCATCCTGGCTTTTCTCGGGATGGAACTGAACCCCGGCGACATGGCCGCGCTGGACCGCGACGGTGATCTCTTCGCCCCCGAATCCTGTGCGCGCGGCGATGTCCGAAGAATCATCGCAGTCGAAATGGTAACTGTGATCGAAATAGAAGCTCGAGACGGTCTGGTCGGGGAAGAGGTAGCTCTCCTTGGCCGGCACCGCGTCCGCCCATCCGACATGGGGCACCTTGTCTGCCCGGCTTGCCGGACGGAGCCGCTTGACCGTCCCGGGAACGAGTCCCAGTCCCGGGTGGATGCCATGTTCTTCGCTGGCATCGCCGAGGAGCTGCATCCCGAGACAGATCCCGAGCAGCGGCACACCGTCGCGCTGCACCATCTCGCGCAGCACCGGAGAGAAACCGCGTTCGTTCAGCCTGCCCATGCTGGCGGCAAAGGCGCCGACGCCGGGCAGGACGATCGCGCTCGCGTTCGCGAGCAGGTCCGGCTTGCCGACAGTGGTGGTCGCGACCCCGATGCGGTCGAAGGCGCGCAGAACGGAGGCCAGATTGCAGTTTTCGAGGTCGATGACGTGGAGCATCAGGTGATTGCGTCCGAACAATGACGGAGCCGTCGGGGTGATAGGGGTTACCCGGAGCGACTATATTTTCCGGTCTACCGCATGCCCAATGGCAATGCCAGATCCAAATACCGTCATGTCGATCAGACTGTTCGGGTTTCGATCGGACCCGGGTGCGGCCGAGGAAGTCGCCGACCACGGACCGCAGAGACTCCGCTTCGCCCGAGAACCCGTCGGCCCCTCCCTCACTTCACGGCCCCAGTCGGGTTCGGAGCGGTTGTCCGCGCTCCCGTCCTGGCGCTTGCGGCGCGCGGCGGCCTGCCGTAGGTCCGGCGGAAGGACCGGGTGAAGGCGCTCGGATCACTGTAGCCGCAGCGCAGCGCGATTTCCGCTACCGACAGGTCGCCTTCCCGCACCAGACGGAGCGCTTCCGCCATGCGGATCTGCCTGTAAACGGTCCGCGGCGCCGCGCCGAACGCGCGCCGGAAGCGCTCTTCAAGATCGCGCTGGCGGCAGCCGGCGGCACGGGAGATTTCGGCAATATGGAGTGGCGCTTCGATGTTGCCCCGCATGAGAGCGAGCGCCCGCTGCACGCGCCGGTCGCCGGGCGTGCCCGCCGCCATTGAACGGATACTGTCCTCGCCCTGCATGAACAGTCCGGCGATTTCCAGCGAAACCACGCTGCCATGGGTCGCTTCGATCAGGTGCTGCATGAGTTCGAACGCGGTGGTCGCTCCGCCGGCGCTGACCCGGTCGCGGTCAATGAGCCAGCGTTCGCGCCGGGCGGTGACCTCGGGAAAGCGTTCGGAGAAGCGCTCGAACTCGTCGACATGGATGGTGGCGGCATAGCCGTTCAGCAGCCCGGCCTCGGCCAGCAGCCAGCTTCCCGTGTCGAGCCCGATCAGGCTCTCGTAGCGCCGCGCGGCGGCGCGGAGGGCGTCGAGACAGGCCGGCGTGCCGAGCTCGCGATAGCCGTAGCTTGGCAAGACGAACAGGGCGTCGCCGCCGGGTTGCTCCGCCAGCCGTCCGTCCGGCAACAGCCGGAGGCCGCTCGAGGAGGTGACCGGTGCGCCGTCGAGACTGACCAGGCGCCAGCGATAGGCCGGGCGGCCGAGATAATCGTTTGCCGCCCGCATCGGCTCGATCGTGTTGGCGAGGCAGTAGTTCGAGAAGCGGTCGAACAGCAGGACTGCGACGTCCTGCGTGCCGTCCTGCGGATTGATCCAAAGTGGCATAAAAAACAGCTAAAACGGCATGATGACTATTGTCAACGCATCATAGACTTGCGGCTTCCATTCGCATGCGCTCGGGAGACTGGAATGCCGCTTGAAATGAATCGTGAGGTCTTCGTGACCTGTGCCGTGACGGGATCCGGCGGCACGCAGGACCGCAGCCCGCATGTTCCGCGCTCGCCGCAACAGATCGCCGAGAGCGCCATCGCCGCCGCCAGGGCCGGCGCGGCCGTCGTGCATTGTCATGTGCGCGATCCCGAGTCCGGGACGCCGTCCCGAGACCTGAAATACTACCGAGAGGTGACCGACCGGATCCGCGAGGCGGATGTCGATGTGGTGCTGAACCTGACCTCGGGCATGGGCGGCGATCTGGTGTTCGGCAGTCCGTCAAAGCCGCTGCCCCTGGTCGAGGGTACGGACATGGTCTCGGCCGAGGAGCGGGTCGCCCATATCGCCGAGTGTCTGCCGGAGCTCTGCACGCTCGATTGCGGCACCATGAACTTCGCCGAGAAAGACTACGTCATGACCAACACGCCGGGCATGCTCGACGCGATGGGCTCGATGATGACCGAACTCGGCGTGAAGCCGGAGATCGAGGCCTTCGATACCGGCCATCTCTGGCTCGCCAAGAAACTGGTCGATGACGGCATCCTGGCCGCGCCGGCGCTGGTGCAGCTCTGCATGGGGGTGCCCTGGGGAGCACCGGACGATCTCAATACCTTCATGGCGATGGCGAACAACGTGCCGGCGGACTGGACCTGGTCGGCCTTCTCCCTCGGCCGCAACCAGATGCCCTATGTCGCCGCCTCGGTTCTGGCCGGAGGGAATGTCCGTGTCGGGCTGGAGGACAATCTCTGGCTCCGCAAGGGCGAACTCGCAACAAACGCCCAACTGGTCGAAAAGGCGGTCACGGTCATCGAGAATCTCGGCGCGACAGTGATCGGCCCGCAGGCTGTCCGTGACAAGCTCGGCCTGGTCAAGCGGGCGCCGCAATGACCACCGCACGCAAGACGGCCGCCATCATCGGCGGCGGGGTCATCGGCGGCGCCTGGGCGGCGCGCTTCCTGCTCAACGGCTGGGACGTGCGGCTTTTCGATCCGGATCCGGAGGCCGGGCGCAAGATGTCGGAAGTGCTTGGCAATGCGCGCCATGCCCTGCCGATGCTCTACGAGATCGCGCTGCCCGAGGAAGGCCGGCTCTCCCATGTCACGACCATTGCCGACGCGGTGATCAGCGCCGACTATATCCAGGAGAGTGTGCCGGAGCGGCTCGAGCTCAAGCACAGGGTCTTTGCCGAGATCGAGGCGGCTGCCGCGCCCGAGACGCCGGTCGGCTCTTCCACTTCCGGCTTCAAACCGTCGGAACTGGTGGAAGGGGCGCAGCGGCCGGGACGCATCTTCGTCGCCCATCCGTTCAATCCGGTCTATCTGCTGCCGCTGATCGAGGTGGTGCCGGGGCCGCATGCCGATCTCGCGATCATAGAGAAGGCCGAGGGTTTGCTGCGCTCCGTCGGGCTGTTCCCACTCCGGGTCAGGGCCGAGATCGACGCGCATATCGCCGACCGCTTCCTGGAAGCTGTCTGGCGCGAGGCGCTCTGGCTGGTGAAAGACGGAGTCGCGACAACAGAGGAGATCGACAACGCGATCCGCTATGGTTTCGGGTTGCGCTGGGCTCAGATGGGGCTCTTCGAGACCTACAGGATCGCCGGCGGCGAGGCTGGGATGGCGCATTTCATCGCCCAGTTCGGTCCCTGCCTCCAGTGGCCCTGGACCAGGCTGATGGACGTGCCGGAACTGACCGACGATCTCGTCAAACAGATCGCGGACCAGTCCGACGCCCAGTCCGGCGCGCTCTCGATCCGCGAACTGGAGCGGCTGCGCGACAACAATCTCGTCGCCATGATGCGGGCACTGAAGCAGCAGGGTGCGGCTGCCGGCAAATTGATCGCGGAACACGAGGAGACGCTCGCCCGGCCGTGGGCGGAAGGCGAACTCGTCCGCACGGTCGACCGTACCGTGCCGGTCGACTGGACCGACTATAACGGCCACATGAACGAGAGCCGCTACGGCCAGGTCTTCTCGGACGCGGCTGACGCGATGATGCGCCTGGTCGGTGCCGACCCTGCCTATATCGAGAGCGGCAAGAGCTACTTCACCGTCGACAGCCGGATCCGCTACCTGAACGAGACCCATGCCGGCCAGCGCATTCTGGTCGACAGCCAGGTGCTGGAAGGCCGGGGCAAGAAGTACCGCGTCTTCCACCGCATGAAGAACGAGGCCGGCGAGGAACTGGCGACCGGCGAGCAGCTCATGATCCATGTCGATCTCACCACCCGCCGCTCCTCCGTGCCGGACGATGCGGTGCTGGGGAAGGTTGAGGCGCTTGCCGCCGCCCATGCCGCGCTCCCGCAACCGGACGAGGCGGAGCTGCTCTGATGCATTTCGGGCTGACGGAAGAACAGGAAATGATCGTCTCGACGGTGCGCGATTTCGTCGAGACCGAAATCTATCCCCACGAGGCGGAAGTGGAACGTACCGGCGAGGTGCGTCCGGAGCTGGCCGAGGCGATCAAGCAGAAATGCCTCGATATCGGTTTCTATGCCTGCAACTTTCCGGAAGAGGTCGGCGGCGGCGGGCTCTCCCATCTCGACTTCGCGCTGGTGGAGCGCGAACTCGGCCGCGGCTCGATGGCCCTCAATCACTTCTTCGGCCGCCCGCAGAACATCCTGATGGCCTGCAAGGGCGACCAGGTCGAGCGCTACCTGACGCCCGCGGTGAAGGGCGAGAAGATGGACGCGCTGGCGATGACCGAGCCCGGTGCCGGATCCGACGTGCGCGGCATGAGCTGTGCGGCGAAGCGCGACGGCGGTGACTGGGTGGTGAACGGCACCAAGCATTTTATCTCCGGCGCCGACCGTGCGGATTTCATCATCGTCTTCATCGCCACCGGCGAGGAGGAGACCCCGCGCGGGCCGAAAAAGAAGATTACCGCCTTCCTGGTCGACCGGGGCACGCCCGGCTTCACCATCCGCGACGGCTACAACTCGGTCAGCCATCGCGGCTACAAGAACATGGTGCTCGAATTCGACGATTGTCGCCTGCCGGACGCCCAGGTTCTGGGCGAGGTCGACGGCGGCTTCGCGGTGATGAACGAATGGCTCTATGCGACCCGGATCACGGTGGCGACCATGTCTGTCGGGCGCGCCCGGCGCTGCTTCGACATGGGGCTCGCCTATGCCGCCGAGCGCAAGCAGTTCGGGCAGCAGATCGGCAAGTTCCAGGGGGTCAGCTTCCAGCTCGCCGACATGATCACCGAGATCGACGCGGCGGACTGGCTCACCCTTTCCGCCGCCTGGCGGCTCGACCAGGGCCTGCCGGCAAACCGGGAGATCGCCAGCGCCAAGGTCTATGCCTCGGAGATGCTGGCGCGGGTCACGGACGCTACTCTGCAGATCTATGGCGGCATGGGCCTGATGGACGATTTTCCCATCGAGCGCTTCTGGCGCGACGCCCGGGTCGAGCGGATCTGGGACGGCACCTCGGAAATCCAGCGCCACATCATCAGCCGGGAACTGCTCCGGCCGCTCGGCGCCTGAGCCCATGCGTCCGGGACTGGAGCGGCTGTTCCGGCCGAAGACTGTAGCGGTCATCGGCGGCGGTGCCTGGTGCGCCAACGTGCTGGCGGAATGCGCCAAGATCGGTTTCGCAGGCGAGGTCTGGGCGGTGCATCCGAAACGCCCCGAGATCGCAGGGCGCCGGGTCTATGCAAGTATCGATGATCTGCCGGAAGCGCCCGACGCGGCATTCATCGGCATCAACCGGCACGCCACCGTCGAGGCGGTACGGGCGCTCGCCGCGCGCGGCGCCGGCGGCGCGGTCTGTTTCGCCAGCGGTTTCAGCGAGGCTCTGGCGGAGACCGGAGACGGCGCCGACTTGCAGGCCGAACTGGTCACGGCCGCGGGCGAGATGGCGGTGCTCGGGCCGAACTGCTACGGCATTCTCAACTATCTCGACGGCGTGGCGCTCTGGCCGGATCTGCATGGTGGCTCCAAGGTCGAGAGTGGTGTTGCCGTCATTGCGCAAAGCTCCAACATCGCGATCAACCTGACCATGCAGCAGCGCGGCTTGCCGATCGCCTACATGGCGACGGTGGGCAATCAGGCCCAGACCGGCCTTGCAGAGATCGCGGAAGCGTTGCTGGCGGACGATCGCGTGACCGCACTCGGCCTCTATATCGAGGGGATCGGCGATCTCGCGGCGTTCTCTGCCATGGCGCGGGCGGCCGCGGAACGCGGCAAGCCGGTGGTCGCCCTGAAAGTCGGTCGTTCCGAGGAGGCTCGGGCCGGTGCGCTCTCGCACACCGCGTCGCTTTCCGGCGGCCATGCCGGGGCCTCAGCCCTGCTGGAGCGACTCGGGATCGCGGAGGTGCGGAGCCTTTCCGCCTTCCTCGAGACCCTGAAGCTGCTGCATGTCGCGGGGCCGCTCGCCTCCAATCGGATTGCCTCGATGTCCTGTTCCGGCGGAGAAGCAGGTATGATGGCGGATACCGCGCTCGGTTTCGAACTCCGATATCCGCCGCTGACACGGGATCAGAGAACGGACCTGATGGAAGCTCTGGGACCCAGGGTCGCGCTCGCCAACCCGCTCGACTATCACACCTACATCTGGGGTGATGTAGAGGCGACCGCGCGTACTTTCAGCGCGATGATGCGCGGCGAGGCTGGATTCGGAATTGTGGTACTCGACTTCCCGCGCGCCGGGCTTGGCTGCGTCGCGGAGTGGGAGAAAGTGATCGACGCCGTCGCGGCGACAATGAAGGCGACCGGCAAGCCTATGGGGATTCTTGCCACCCTTCCGGAAAACCTTGCGGAAGGGACGGCGCGCGCCATCATGGAACGCGGAATCGTGCCGCTGGCGGGCATGGATGATGCGCTCGCGGCGGTGGAAGCGGCATCCTTCATCGGGCAGGCCCGGCTCGCCGATCATGCGCCGTTGCCGCCGGTCCGGCCCTCGAGTGTCCGGACTCTGGACGAAGCTGCCGCCAAGCAGGCCTTGGCCGGGTTCGGCGTACCGGTTCCCGGATCCGTCGCAACCGCTCAAGACGGACTTGCAGCAGCGGCGGCTGCGCTCGGTTATCCCCTGGTTCTGAAAGGCCTCGGTCTTGCGCACAAGAGCGAGGCGGGAGCGGTGAGGCTCGGTATTGCGGACGAGGCGGCGCTGCTGACGGCGGCGGGCGGCATGCCCTGCGGACGTTTTCTGGTGGAGCAAATGGTCGGCTCTGCGCTCGCGGAACTGCTCGTCGGCGTCACACTGGACCCGGCGCACGGCTATGTGTTGACCCTGGCGGCCGGCGGTACACAGACCGAGATCCTGGAGGACAGCATGTCCTTGCTTCTGCCGGTGACGGAGCAGGAGGTGGAGCGCGGACTCTCCCGGCTCCGCATGGTCCCGCTGCTGGACGGCTATCGCGGTGCGCCGGCGGCGGACCGGGCGGCGATTGTCGCGGCGGTGCTGGCCGTGCAGGAATTCGTCACGGCGCATCACGGACTGATAGAAGAAATCGAGATCAATCCGCTGCTCTGCCTCGAAGACGGCGCCGTGGCGGTGGACGCCCTGATCAGGATGGGAGAGAGAGATGAGTGAAGGCCCGATCAAGACCCGGCGTGATGGCCACGTTCTGGAAGTGACGCTGGACCGGCCGAAGGCGAACGCGATCGATCTCGCCACCAGCAGGATCATGGGCGAGACCTTTGCCGCCTTCCGGGACGACCCCGAACTGCGGGTCTGCATCGTCACCGGGGCAGGGCCGAAATTCTTTTGTCCGGGATGGGACCTGAAGGCCGCGGCCGGCGGCGACGCGGTCGACGGAGATTACGGCGTCGGCGGGTTCGGCGGTCTGCAGGAACTGCGGGGCATGAACAAGCCGGTGATCGCTGCGGTCAACGGGATCTGTTGCGGCGGCGGGCTGGAACTCGCGCTTTCGGCCGACATCATTCTCGCCGCCGACCACGCCACCTTTGCCTTGCCGGAAATCCGCTCCGGCACCGTGGCGGACGCGGCGACGGTCAAACTGCCGAAGCGCATTCCGTATCATATCGCCATGGAAATGCTCTTCACCGGGCGCTGGATCGAGGCCGGGGAGGCGGCGCGCTGGGGCTTGGTCAATCATATCTACCCCGCAGCCGACCTGATGGACGAGGCAAGGAAGATGGCGAAGCATCTCGCCTCCGGCCCGCCGCTGGTCTTCGCCGCGATCAAGGAGATCGTGCGCGAGGCCGAGGACATGACCTTTCAGGACGCGATGAATCGGATCACCCGGCGTCAGTTCGAGACCGTCGACAGGCTCTACTCTTCGGAAGACAACCGGGAAGGCTATACGGCTTTCGCCGAAGGACGGGACCCGGTCTGGAAGGGGCGCTGAGCGCGCGCCTCAAGCCTCGCGCAGTCGGCTTTCGGCAATCTGGCCCGCCGATTCGAGGATCGGGTAGGCGACCGAGGTGATGTGGCTGTTGATCCGCTTCAGGTCGCGCAGCACGTCGAGATGCAGCGAGGAACTGCCGAGTGACTCCGCCTTGCCGTCGCGGATGCGGGCATAGTGCGCTTCCGAGTATTTCAGTTCGAGTTCGCGGATATGCACCTTCTGCTCCATCAGGCGCCGGGCAAGCCTCTGGTCCCCGGTCATGAAGATGCTCAGCGCAAGCTTCAGGTTCGCCAGCACCTCGGCATGGAAGGTTTCCAGTTCCGCGAGCCCGTCGCTTGAGAAAACCGCCCCGTCCTTGAGTTTCTTGGCTGCGAGTTCCATCAGATTTTTGTCGATGATGTCGCCGATATGCTCGAGATTGGTGGTGAAGCTGAGAATCTCGATCACGCGCTGGCTCTCGGCCGGGTCCAGTTCCTGGCGCGACAGTTTCGTCAGGTAGAGCTTCACGGCCTCGTGCAGGGAATCGACCACGTCGTCCTCGCGTTCGATCTCCTTGATCTGCTCGGACGTGCCGCTGCGGAATACCTCCATCGAGCGGGTCAGCATCGACTGCACCGTGTCGCCCATGCGCAGGGTCTCCCGCGCGGCCGCCGAAAGCGCGACCGTCGGCGTATCGAGGCTTTCTTCCTCCAGGTGACGGGGAGCGAGCAGGTCTTCGGCTCCGGGCCGGTCCGGCAGAATGCGCGTCACGAAACTGGCGACTCCGCCGATCAACGGCAGGAATACCAGGGCGACGACAAGGTTGAAGCCGGTATGGATATTGGCGATCAGATGGGCGGAATCGACTGAAAAGTCGGAGAAGACCGGCACGATCCAGGGAACGAAGGAGAACAGCAGGAGCACGCCGGTTGTGCGCATCAGGAGATTGCCGACGGGAACGCGCCTGGCCGCGGGCTCTGCCCCCCAGTTCATGGCCACCGGCGTGATCGCACTGCCGATATTCGCACCCAGCACAAGCATGATCGCGACCTGAAGCTCGACGACATTGAGCGAGACCAGAGTCATGATCAGCACGACGACCGTCAGGCTTGAATGCGCCATCCAGGTCAGAAGGGCGGCGAAGATGATGGCGAGGATCGGTTCGCTTCGAAGCGGGGCCATCAGCATGGAAATGGTGGGGCCTTCCCGCAGAGGGACGGAGGCGAGCATCACCAGCTTGATGGCCAGCAGCATCAGGCCGAGACCGATGAACACGCGCGCAACGGCCCTGCGACGCGAATTCTCTGACGAGAGAAACGCGGTAACGCCGATAAAGATGAAGACCGGAGACATCCAGGCGACGTCGAATGCCAGGACCTGAACCACGACGGTACTGCCGACATCGGCTCCGAGCATGATGGCGAGGCCGGCGGTGACGCCGACCATCTTCCTGCTGCCGAAAGAACTCACGATCAGCGCTGTGGCCGTGCTGCTCTGCAGGATCGTCGTGACCCCGAGACCGGTCACGAAGGAACTCAGCCGGTTTCGCGTCGCGGATGCGATGCCGCGGCGGATGCTCGAGCCGAAGGCCCGGGTCACGCCGGTCCGCACCATGCGCACGCCCCAGAGGAGCAGTGCCACTCCCCCGAGTATGTTGATCAGAAGTTCCATGGCCTCATTCGCGACCGCTCAGGGCCGCCTCTAGATGATGGCGTGCCGCACCTTCGCTGACACCCACTCGCTCACGAGGACGGTGATCAGGATCAGGATGAAGATAATGGTCACCTGCGGCCAGGCCAGCACGTTCAGGGATTCCTGCAGGCGCAGCCCGAGACCGCCTGCTCCGACCAGCCCGAGCACGGTCGACTCGCGGATATTGATGTCCCAGCGGAATACCGTGATTCCGGCGAAGGCCGGCAGGATCTGCGGCACGACAGCGTAGTCCATGACCTGTGCCTTGCTCGCGCCGGTGGCCGAAACCGCCTCGACCTGGCCCGGATCGATCTCCTCGATCGCCTCATAGAGCAGCTTGGCGACGAATCCGATCGAGCGGAAGGCGATGGCGACGATGCCGGCCATCACGCCCGGGCCGATGATCGCGACCAGCAGAAGCGCCCAGATGAGAGAGTTGATCGAGCGGCTGGACACGATGATGAGCAGCGCAACCGGACGCACGAAACGAGTGCTCGGCGTCGTGTTCCGGGCTGCCATGAAAGCGACCGGAACGGCCATGAAGAGCGCCATCAGCGTGCCGAGCGTGGCGATCGCGATGGTATCCCAGAGCGGCTCCGCAAGGTTCGGCAGGTAGTCCCAGCGCGGCGGCACCATACGGGAGCCGATGTCCATCGCCTGCCGCGGCGCATCGGAAACGAAGGCCCAGATCGTGTTCTTGTTCATCACCTCCCAGCAGAAGACGAAGAACGCGATCAGCGCCAGCCAGCCGAGCCAGAGCGCGAGTTCCTGCCGCGTCGTCCGTTTCTGCCAGGACTTGTCGAATTGGATGCCGCGCATCATTGGAGCCACTTCCGGACATAGCCAGAGGAATATTCGGCCGCCATCACGATCAGGATGATCAGGATCAGGATCGCCGCCGCCGAATCGTATTCGTAGCGGTCCATCGCCGTGTTCAGCGTGGCGCCGATTCCGCCCGCGCCGACGATGCCGATCACGGCGGACTCACGGAAATTGATGTCGAGCCGGTAGAGGCTGAGCCCGATCAGGCGCGGCATGACCTGCGGCTGGATCGCGTAGTTGATGATCTGCCACCAACCGGCGCCGGTGGCCCGCACGGCCTCGGCCTGGCTCTCGTCGATATCCTCGATATCTTCGGCCAGCAGCTTGGCGAGGAAACCGATGGTGGCGAAGGAGAGGGTCATGAAACCGGCCAGCGGTCCGAAGCCGAACATCGCGACGAACAGGATGGCGACGATGATCTCCTGGAAGCTTCGCGAGAGGGCGATGATCGCCCGGCAGATCGCGTAGATTGGCAGGGGTGCAATATTGCGCGCGGCGCCGATGCCGATCGGAACCGAGATCAGGACGCCGACGATGGTCGAGGCGACGGTCATTGTCAGGCTCTCTTCCATACCGATGAGGATATCCTCCCATCTGCTGGTGAAGTCCGGCACAAGGAAACCTTCGACGAAGCGCAGTCCGCGGTCGAGGCCTTCCCAGACGCGCGTCCAGTTCACCTCGACCGACCCGACCGAGGCGACCAGATAGACGAGGGCGCCGAGATAGAGCGTCCAGCGCAGCCAGGCGCGCTTCACGAAGGGCGGGCGTGACCAGGTCCTCGGATAGGAGGTTGCGGCGCTCGCGGTCATGTCAGGCCGGCCATGCGCTCGCGGTCGAGTGCGGCGATATGGTCTTCCGTTTCGGCCTGATCGTCGCCGTCGCCATCCTCATCGACCTTGCGGATGGTCGCGGACCAGTCCTCTTCGCCGTAGATCCGGGTCAGCACGTTCGCATCGAGTTCGTCCGGACTGCCGTCGAACACGACCTTGCCGGCCTGCAGCCCGATGACCCGGCGCACGAACTGCTGCGCGAGGGCGACGTCGTGAATATTGATGATCGCCGGCAGTCCGCGCTCGTCGCAGATTTCGACGATCAGGCGCATGATTTGCCGCGAGGTCTTGGGATCGAGCGAGGCGGTGGGCTCGTCGATCAGCAGCAGGTCCGGGTCCTGTTCGAGCGCACGGGCGATGCCGACGCGCTGGCGCTGGCCGCCGGAAAGCGCATCCGCGCGCTTGTTCACATGCGCGCTGAGGCCGACACGGTCGAGCAACCGGTAGGCGTTCTCGATCGCTTCGGGCGGAAACTTGCGGAAGAAGCTGCGCCAGAAACCGACATAGCCGAGCCGCCCCGAGAGAACGTTCTCCATCACGGTCAGGCGCTCGACCAGGGCATATTCCTGAAAGATCATCCCGATCCGCCTGCGGGCTTGGCGCAGTCCGCCCCGGCTGAGCCCGGTGATCTCGAGATCGCCCAGGAAAATCCTCCCGGACGTGGGTTCCACCAGCCGGTTGACGCACCGGATCAGAGTGGATTTTCCGGCTCCCGACGGCCCGATCAGGCCGATGACCTGACCGGGTTCGACGGAAAGACTAACGTCGGTGAGCGCCCGATCGCCTGTCCCGTAGACTTTCGACAGACCTTCAAGTCGCAACATGCAGGCGCTCCTCAACTCTTTTTTTGGATCGCGTCGTGCGATCAACTCGCTTGGACGCTGGTTCGTCTTACTTGCAGGCGTAGGACACGCCGTTCGCGGCGTCGATCTTCCGGATCACGTCCCAGTATTCCTTGTAGGTGATCGGAATGAACTGTTCCTCGCCGGAGCGGGCGAACTCTTCCTTGAGGGCAGAGCCTTCCCAGTTGAAGCTGAAGAAGGCTTCCTTGATCTTCTCCTGCAGTTCGGGCTTCAGATTGTAGACATAGCCGAAGCCCGTGGTCGGGAAGGTCTGCGACTTGTAGATCGAGATGATCTGGCCTTCCTGGACCACATCGCGGGCGAGCATCCGGTGCCAGACCGAGTTGGCGATTGCGGCGGCCGGATAATCCTTGTTGGCGACGCCGAGAATCGAGTTGTCATGCTTGCCGGAGAAGACCGGCTCGAAATCCTTTTCCGGCACCATGCCGTAATCCGCCTTCAGGATCGCGGACGGCGCCTTGAAGCCGGAATTGGAGGTCTGCGAGGTGAAGGCCATCTTCTTGCCCTTGATATCCTCGACCTTCTCGATGCCGCTGCCCGGGTAGGTGATGATTTCCATGTTGTAGCCGAAGTCTCCGTCCTTCGACGCCATCATGGCGAAGGAGACGAACCCGGCGCAGTTCACGGCCAGCGGGTTCGAGCCGGTGTTGAAGCCGGCGACATGCAGACGGCCGGCGCGCATAGCCTCGATCTGGGCGGCATTCGACTGGACGGGGAAGAACTGGACCTTCTTGCCGGTGACCTTTTCCATGTGGCGCAGGAAGCCGTCCCAGACCTTCGCATAGACGGCCGGGTCTTCGACCGGCGTATAAGCGAAGATGATGGTGCTGGGATCGACCTGCTGCGAGGGATCGGTCGGCGTGTCCGCGACCAGGTCGCCATTCTTGTCCTGGAATCGTGCGTCGAGCGCATGGGACGCGCCCGGCCATCCCAAGGTAAGAATCCCGACAGCTGCCGCCGCGAAACCCATGATCCTGCGTCTGTTCATGATTGTACCTCCCTGCTTTTGAATTCCCGCGCTTTTATCGTGTTGCGGGTTTCGTGTGAAGATTTTTGCTTTCACTTGAAAGCGAACTTTTCGACAGATTGACCGGAATGTCGAGCGCTACCGAACAGAAGCGCAGGAATTCGCCCGGATGGGAATGCCGAACTTCACGCATTGCGAAGCCGGACGGCGCGACTCCGGCGCGTGTCCTCGTCCCGGCAGGGCGTTCCCGACGGGGCGCCGATTCTGTCGTGAACATGGACTGGCGGTTCGGGTAAGGGTAATTTTAATAAATTTGCGTTCGAATATTGGTGACTCAAGGCTCATTTGCGGCGGCGGACAAGGGGAGCGACAAGATGGGTGCATTGCATGTCTCCGCCGTCATTGACGACCCGGAGCTGCGTCGGCTGTACGATTACTGGGCGGAGAGACGGGGCGGACGACTCGCGCCTTCCCGCACGGATATCGATCCTGCCGAGCTTACCTGGATTCTTCCCCGTCTGATGCTTATCGATGTTGCGGATGACATTGGTGACTTCCGGGTTCGGCTCATGGGAACGGAAGTCGCGAAGGAATTCGGCGAGGATCGAACCGGGCAGAGGTTTGCTGAAATAGACGGTGTCGAGAACCTCGATCAGGTCTTCGCGATCTACGAGCAGGTGGCCCGAGACTGTGTGCCGCATTACGAAAGAGAGCGACCGGTATCAGAACTCCGGTCGTACCGCGGGTACTCGCGCCTGATGCTGCCGTTGTCGGACGGTGGCCCGGGGGCTTCGATGATCCTCGTTGGCCTCGCCTATTTCGGACGCCGGATCTCCGACGGCTGACGTTGGTTTTGGGGCGGTGGGGAATCGCCTGCCTGCCAGACGCGCCTGCTAGGCTTCCCGGTCGAGGGCGCCGATATCCAGCACCGGTGAGGCATCGATCTCTTCGGCGTCCAGCATCGCGGCGACCCGTTCGAGGCTGGCCATCAGCATCATCTGCTCCCAGTCGTCGAGTTTCTCAAAACGCCGGCTGAACAGTTCGT
This sequence comes from Nisaea sp., assembly GCF_965216895.1. Lineage (GTDB taxonomy): Bacteria > Pseudomonadota > Alphaproteobacteria > Thalassobaculales > Thalassobaculaceae > Nisaea. The sequence goes on along the minus strand of NZ_OZ244205.1, from coordinate 1,999,967 downwards.
GAAGACTGTCGGGCGCATCGGCCAGTTTCTGCCGACCCGAATCACTGAGTGTGAGCCAGACCGTCCGCCGGTCGGTGTCGCCCCGCTTGCGGACGACGAGACCTTTGGTCTCGAGTTTCTGTACAAGGGAGGTTGTCGTCGCCTGGGTGATACCGAGCCGGCCCGCGATTCGGCCTGCCGTGCATTCGCCCTCGTCCTCCAGTGTCTGCAGCAACAGCAGCTGGGAGGCGGTGAGGCCGGACTGACGCGACAGTGTGCGGGCGCGATTCTCCGTCGCGCGCAGAATCCGGCGCAGGACGATCAGGGCGTGTTGTGAGCGCTTCTCCGTCATCGTGTTCAAACCGGTAGACGAGTTGGAGCGAGTCGCCAAGCGCGAAAAATCAAATTAGTTTTGTAAGCAAAGTAATTTGATGCCGATTTTCAGGCTATTTTTTGTCTATGAAAATTTCCTGCGCCGCCAGAGAGGCAGAAAAACCGATGATCCGTGGGAAAAATATTTTATTCTCAATGCCTGTTTTGAGCCGGGAGGGAGAAAAAATTCGAGCATCGCGGAACTGTCGTTGACTTTATTAGTTAGCCTAACTAAGTATCTTGCGGTTGTTGCAACGGGGGCACCTATGCGTATCGAGATATCTAAAGAAGTTGCCGCTGGCCCGGCTATGGCCGGTGGCGTCCGTTTCCGAAAACCGACCTCGGAAGACGGCGCGGCCGTGTGGCGCCTGATCGGCGACCTGGATGCGCTCGACGACAATTCGATGTATTGCAATCTGCTGCAGTGCACGCACTTTGCCGACACCTGCATCGTTGCCGAGCATGACGATGAAGTTGTCGGCTGGGTGTCGGCCTATCTGCCGCCGGCGAAGAAAGGCACTCTGTTCGTCTGGCAGGTCGCCGTCGCGCCGCAGATGCGCGGGCGCGGGCTCGCCAAGAAGATGCTTAAGTCCCTTCTCGACCGCGATGTCTGCGCGGAAGTCTCGCACATCGAGAGCACGATCACGCGCGATAACGATGCCTCCTGGGGGCTGTTTCGCTCGATCGCTTCGGAATTCGACGGGGACCTGAGCGAGCGGCCCCATTTCCGGCGCGACGCTCATTTCGACGGCGAACACGCGACCGAGTATCTCTGCCGAATCGGCCCGATCGAGACCGGGGACATGGCCACCGCCGCCTGATCCGACACGCCGTGCGTTTTCCAGAACCGATTTTCACTGCCAGACATGAAGTCGAAAGGACTCGTCATGACTGTTGACCTCTCCGTTTACGAGAACACCGAATCCAACGTGCGCAGCTATTGCCGCTCGTTCCCGACAACCTTTACCTCCGCCTCGGGCGCCGAAATCACCGATGCGGACGGCAAGACCTATATCGACTTTCTCGCCGGCTGTTCCTCGCTGAATTACGGCCATAACGACCCGGACATGAAACAGGCGCTGGTCGATTACATCGCCGGCGACGGCATCGCTCACGGGCTGGATTTCCATACCGAGGCGAAGGGCGCCTTCCTCCAGGCCTTCAGCGATTACATCCTGAAGCCGCGGGAGATGAACTATCGCGTCCAGTTCACGGGTCCGACCGGCGCCAACGCGGTCGAGGCGGCTCTCAAGCTGGCCCGCAAGGTGACCGGCCGCGACCGCATCATCGCCTTCACCAACGGATTCCACGGGGTGACTCTTGGTGCGCTCGCCTGCACCGGCAACGGCTATCACCGCAAGGGAGCGTCGCGTCCGCTCGAAGGTGTCGACCGGATGCCGTACGACCGCGCGCTCGGCGAGGATATCGACAGCGGGAAGGTGCTCGAGGAACTGCTGAACAACCCGTCCAGCGGGTATGAACCGCCGGCGGCCTTCATCCTGGAGACGGTGCAGGGCGAGGGCGGTCTCAACGAGGCCAGCGCCGAGTGGCTGCAGACCGTCGAGCGCGTCGCCCGCGAGCATGGCTCGCTGCTGATCGTCGACGACATTCAGGCCGGTTGCGGCCGGACCGGAACCTTCTTCTCCTTCGAGAAGCTGGGCATCTGTCCGGACATCGTGACGATGGCCAAGTCGCTTTCCGGCATGGGCCTGCCTTTCGCCATGACCCTGTTGCATCCGGATCTCGATATCTGGGGCCCGGCGGAACATAACGGCACCTTCCGGGGCAACAACCACGCTTTCGTGACCGCCCGCGTCGCTCTGGAGAAATTCTGGTCCGACAGCAGCTTCTCGCAGAAGGTCGAGGTCAAGGCCGAGTTCCTTGAGGAGCGTCTGACGGCGCTTGCGGCGAAGCACGGCGGTACGGTCAAGGGCCGCGGCATGTTCCGCGGGATCGATGTCGGCTCCGGCGAGCTTGCGGATGAAATCTGCGCCGAGTGCTTCAGCCGTGGCCTGATCATCGAGACCTCCGGCGCCCATGGCGAAGTGGTGAAGGTCCTGGCGCCGCTGACCATCGAGTTTGCCCAGTTCGAGCGCGGCCTGGACATCTTGGCGGAAGCCATGAAATCGGTTACGGCCAAGAACGGCGCTGCTGCGGCCTAAAGCCGCTCGCCGATCGACGAAACCTAGGATTACTGGATAGAAAGATGATTGTTCGCACGTATGACGATTGCCGCGATACCGAGCGGCATGTGGTGACCGAAGGCTGGGAAAGCGTCCGGATGCTTCTGAAGGACGACAAGATGGGCTTCAGCTTCCACATCACCACGATCTTCCCGAACTCGGAGCACGAGTTCGAATACAAGAACCATTTCGAGTCGGTCTATTGCGTCTCCGGCGGCGGCTCGATCACGGACATCGCCAAGGGCGAGACCCACGAAATCAAGGTCGGCACGATGTACGCGCTCGACCAGCACGACCGGCATATCCTGCGCGGTGGCCCCGAGGGCATGGTCGTGGCCTGCTGCTTCAATCCGCCGGTTTCCGGCCGCGAGGTGCACGACGAAGACGGCGCCTATGCCGCCGATGTGGATGACGCGGCCTGAAAAAGGCCGCTCGCCGCACACTCAGGAAGTCCATTGGAGTAACCATGCTTGAGCCAGTCTCGCCCCGTCACACGGTGGAGAAGATCGGCGGAACGTCGATCGCCAATACCGACGCCGTCCTGAAGAACGTGTTCCTCCGCGAGCATAGCGACGCGGATCCGTACAACCGGATCTTCGTGGTTTCGGCCTATGCGGGGATGACCGACAAGCTTCTGGAGCACAAGAAGTCCGGTGCTGCCGGCGTGTTCGCGCAATATGCCGGTGCCGAGTCGGACTGGGCCTGGGGCGATGCGCTGACGGAACTCGGCGATGACATGATCGCCAAGAATGCCGATGTGCTGGACGATCCGGCCTCGCGGCGGCTTGCCGACGGCTTCGTGCGCGACCGGATCGAGGGCGTGCGCACCTGTCTGCTCGACTTGCAGCGGCTTTGCACGCACGGCCAGTTCCGGCTCGACCGTCACCTGGAGACGGTGCGCGAGATGCTTGCCGGGCTCGGCGAGGCGCACAGTGCCTTCAACACCTCGCTTCTGCTCAAGGATAACGGCCTGAGTGCGGTCTTTGTCGATCTGACGGGATGGCGCGATGACAGCAATCCCAGCCTCGACGAACGGATCGCCGGCGCGCTCGAAGGGATCGATTTCTCCCGCGAGCTGCCGATCGTCACTGGCTACGCCCATTGTGCCGACGGCATGGTGCGCCGCTTCGACCGCGGCTACACCGAGGTTACCTTCTCTCGCCTCGCGGTTGTGACCGGGGCGCACGAGGCGGTGATTCACAAGGAGTTCCACCTTTCGAGCGCCGACCCGAAGATGGTCGGGGCGGACAAGGTGCGGACCATCGGCCAGACCAACTACGATGTCGCCGACCAGCTCTCCAACATGGGGATGGAAGCGGTGCATCCGAATGCGGCGAAGGGGCTGCGCCAGGCGGACATCCCGCTCCGGGTGCGGAACACCTTCGATCCTGCCGATCCGGGAACGATGTTCTACGGGAACTACGTGTCGGATACGCCGCGCGTCGAGATCGTCACCGGCCTGAAGGACGTGCATCTGCTGGAGTTCTTCGAGCAGGAAATGGTCGGCGTGAAGGGCTACGATACCGGGATCCTGGACGCGCTGAAGCGGCACAATGTCCGCATCATCACCAAGACCTCGAACGCGAACACCATCACCCACTATCTCGGCGGCTCGAAGAAGGCCGTGCAACGGGTGATCGCGGATCTGAGCGAGACCTTCCCGACGGCGGAAATCTCGACCCGGACGGTCTCCATCGTCTCGGCGATCGGCAGTGACATGGCGGTGCCCGGCCTGGAGGCGCGGGCGCTCACCGCGCTGGCGGAGGCTGGAATCGAACTGCTCGGCCTTCAGCGTCTTTCCCGCAAGGTCGACATGATGTTCGTGCTCGAGGAGGGCCGGTTCGAGGAGGCGATCAAGGTCCTTCACGGCGCGCTGGTCGAATCCACGACGAACGGGGCCGAGGAACAGAAAGCTGCCTGATCGGGTGGATTCGTCCGGTATGATTCCCGCTTTCATAACCCTGTAGTCTCAGCCGGGTAGAAAGATCGCTTCTTCAGAGGAGCGGTCGATGAGCGGGATCCGGTACCAGGACATTTCCAAGAATTTCGGCGAGGTCGAGGTGATCAGAAGCCTCGATCTCAGGATCGCGGAAGGCGAGTTCGTCGTCTATGTCGGCCCGTCGGGCTGCGGCAAGACCACGCTGCTGCGGATGTTGGCGGGCTTGGAGCCGGTCTCGGACGGCCGCATCTTCATCGGCGAACGCGATGTCACGGAACTGACGCCGAAGGAACGGAACATCTCCATGGTGTTCCAGAACTACGCGCTGTACCCGCACATGACGGTAGCCGAGAATATCGGCTTCGGCCTGCGCCTCAAGGGCGTGTCGCGCGCGGCGCGGGACGCCGCTGTACGCGAGACGGCGGAAATGCTTGGCCTTGGCGCTCTCCTGGAACGCAAGCCGCGCGCTCTCTCCGGCGGTCAGCGGCAGCGCGTCGCCATGGGCCGGGCGATCATCCGCCAGCCCGACGCCTTCCTGATGGACGAGCCGCTCTCCAATCTCGATGCCCAGCTGCGCAACCACATGCGCACCGAGATCAAGGCGCTGCAGTCCCGGCTTGGCACCACGATGATCTACGTCACCCATGACCAGGTCGAAGCCATGACCATGGCGGACCGGATCGTGGTGCTGAACGGTGGTGTGATCCAGCAGATCGGCACCCCGGACGAGCTTTATTCCCGCCCCGCCAACCGTTTTGTCGCCGGCTTCATTGGCGCTCCGGTGATGAATTTCCTGCCGGCCGAGAGCTTCAGCGGTGTCTTGCCGAAGGAAGGCGCCAGCGAAATCGGCGTCCGCCCGGACGATCTCAAGCTCTGCCGGAACGAGGGACCGCTGCCGGTCCAGTGGCGCGCCCGCGTCGTACAGGTCGAACCGCTTGGCGGCGAGGCGCTCGTGCATGTCGCCTTCGACGGCCGGCGCGCCTGCCTGAAACAACGCGGCGGTACCCGTCCCGCGCCGGGCGACGAGATTGAGATCGGCTTCATTCCAGGTGACGCGCATTTCTTCGCCGCCGACGGCTCGGCGCTGGCCACAAGCGGCGCGGCTTCGGTGGCGGCAAGCTAGTACTCGGGAAATCCAATGCATATATGACGGCGATATGCCTCAACAGCCATGCCGGCGTTGTGCTTTCCATCAGGACCTGTCAGCCATGTCCCCTGCAATCGCGCGTCTGAACCCGTCCACGCTGCCGAATGCCGCAGAACTCGGCTATTCACAGATATCCATCGTCGAGCCGGGACGGTTGGCCTTCGTCTCGGGGCAGGTGGCGACAAGGCCGGGCGGCGCGCCCGTGCCGGACGACGTGGCCGAGCAGATGAAACTGTCGGCGCGGAATGCACGGGCTGCTCTGGAGGCGGTCGGTGCGTGCTTCGCCGATGTCGTCATGGCGCGGATCTACATGGTCAATCTGACTCCCGACCGCCTCGAGGCTCTGATGCCGGAATTCCTTGCCGCCTTCGATGGCGTGCAGCCGAGCCTGACCGGTGTTGGCGTTGCGGCGCTCGCCACGCCTGAGCTGCAGGTCGAGATTGAACTGGCCGTCAGGCTGCCGGACTAGTTCAAGGAAGGAGAAAGGCCCCGCCGCTGCCGACGGGGCCTTGTTCTTGAAGCGATGGCGCCGCTTGCTTATTGCAGCGACAGCGCGGTCTGCTCGGCGTAGGGGGCAAGCACCTTGTCGGCATTCTCCTGCGCCCGGGCGGCAGCCTCGCGGTAGGTCAGCTCCGGGTCGGAGAGCAGGGCCTGCATCTCGTCCTCGACGGCCTTTCTGACAGCGACGGTGTTGTAGGTCGCGATCCACGGACCGGCATAGGCGAGTTGTTCGACAGCCCGAAGCGCGTCCGGATTCTCGGAGACGAACTTCTTCATTTCCGGCAGATCGTAGGCGGTCTTGCGCGGGGCGAAATAGCCGGTGAAGCGAGACCAATGGCCAATCTTCTCGGCCGAGGTCAGCCAGGAAATGAAGGACCAGGCGGCCGTCTTCTGCGCGTCGGTCGTGCCCTTGAAGGAAACCAGGGAGGCGCCGCCGATCGGAACCGAGTTGCGGATGTTGCGCGGCATGAAGGCGACGTCGTAGTCGAACTTCGCATTGTCGCGGACGAAGGAGAGCGCGCCGGTGGAAAGCACGATCATGGAGGCCTTGCCGGAGAAAAAGGCGGTGGAGACCTGCTTGCTGTCGGTCACGCCGGTCGGCATCGCCTTGTGCTGGTGCGCGAAGTCGCGCCAGAACTTGAGCGCGCCCTGCGTCGAGGCGTGGTCGTAGAAGATTTCGCCCGGATAGACGGTGTTGTAGAACTGACCGCCGTTGGCCATGGTCAGGGCCTGGACCAGCCAGCCGTTATAGTCGTAGTTCGACGGCATCATGATGCCCCAGCGCTCGCCGTCGGCCTTGGTCAGTTTCTTCGCCGCATCGACCCATTCGGCCCAGGTTTCAGGCGCCTTCGTGATGCCGGCTTCGGCGAAGTGTTCCTTGTTGTAGTAGAGGATCGGCGTCGAGTTCTGGAACGGGATCGAATACACCTTCCCCGCGAAATGCGCATTCGGACGCACTGCCGGCCAGAACTCTTCCATCATGGCGTCGAGATCGGCGTCGCCGGCAAGTTGTTCCATCGGAACGATGAGTTCGTTCATGGCCAGCTCGGTTGCGAAGTTGGCGCTCATCAGCACCACTGCCGGCGGCTTTCCGGCCTCGGCCGCAGCCTGCGACTTGACCTTGGTGTCATCGTAGCTACCGGTAAAGACACCGACGACCTCGACATCGCTCTGGGAGGAGTTGAACTCCTTCACCAGCTTCTGCATTTCCCGGGACAGCTTGCCCTGCACGGGGGCGGGGAACATGAACTCGATACGCTCGGCCGCAACGGCGGACGAGGCGATCAGACCGGCGCAGAGGGCGCCAACCGCAGACCTGAAGAACATTGCTAAGCTCCTTATTTCACGCCGGATGACATGAAACTGTTGACGAATTGCCGCTGGAACGCCGTGAAGGCGATGAAGAGCGGCGCCATGATGAAGAGCGTGCCGGCGGCGATCAGCCCCCAGTCGGACGCTCCCTCCGCGCCTTGCGCGAAGCTGACGAGGCCCACGGTCAAGACCATCTTGTCGGGATCGTTGATGACCATCAGGGGCCAGAGAAACTCGTTCCAGTGATAGACCACCGAAACGATGGAAAAGGCGGTGAGCCCGGGCAGCGAGAGCGGGATCAGAACGTGACGCAGTACCTGCCACCAGGACGCGCCGTCGATGATCGCGGCCTCCTCGAAATCCTTCGGAATGGTGCGGAAGGTCTGCCGCATCAGGAAGGTCCCGAAGGCCGAACCCCAGTAGGGCGCCATCACGCCGACGAGCGTGTCGTACAGCCCGAGATGCACCAGCGTGGTCAGGTTCGGCACGATCAAGACCGGCGGCGCCAGCATGAGCTGCAGCAGGAAGAGGTAGAACAGCGCCTCCTTGCCCGGGAAGGAGATGCGTGCGAACGCGTAGCCGGCGAGACTGATGGTGACGAGTTGCACGATCAGCGTGCCGGTCACGAGGATCGCCGAGTTCAGGAACCATAGCGGCCAGTCCCCGTCCTCGATGGCGTAGACGTAGCTCTGCAGCGTCGGCGCAAAATCAGGAAAAAGAGAGGCCATCCCGAGACCGCCGGCGCTGTCCGGCCGGAAGCTTGCCACCAGCATCCAGAGAAAGGGCGTCGACCAGAGGAAGACGACGGCGCACATAACGGCGGCGAGTAGCGCGCCGGGCGCGATCCATCGCCTCGGATCACGTCTCATAGTGCACCTTCCGTTCCATGGTGCGGAGCGACAGGAAAGAAAGCGCGAGCAGGGCTGCCAGCGTGACCACAGTCGCCGCCGTTGCCTTGCCGAGATCGTAGAATTCGTGAGCCTGTTGGTAGATGTAATAGAGCAGCAGGTTGGTTGCGTTGTTCGGCCCGCCCTGTGTCATGACGATGACATGGTCGATCTGGCTGACTGCACTGATCAGCGCGATGACGACGACGAAGGCAAATGTCGGCCCGAGCATCGGAATGATCACGAAATAGAGTCGCTGCAGCCAGTTTGCGCCCTCGATCTTCGCTGCCTCCTCGGCGTCCTTCGGCACGCCCTGCAAGCCCGCGAGGAAGAACAGCATGTAGTAGCCGGCATTCTTCCAGGTGGTGAGCGCCATCAGAGAGGCCAGCGCCAGGTCGGGATCGCCGAGCCAGTTGGTTGCCGAGAGGCCGAGCTTGGCGAGGTAGTAATCCAACAGTCCGATATCCGGCATGAAGACGAAGATGAAGATCGCCGACGCGCCGACCAGCGGGACCAGAGTGGGAAAGAACAGGGCGGAGCGCAGGATCGAGGAGAGGTTCGTGGTCTCGCGCAGGGCAAGGGCGAAGAGAAAGCCGAGCGCGATGCTCGGAATGACCGTGCCGGCGGCATAGAGCGCGTTGTTCCAGAGTGCGCCGAGGAAGTCGGCCTCGGTGAAGATCGTCAGGTAGTTGCCGGCTCCGACAAAGCTCCCGTCGTCTCCAGCCCGTTTCTTGTCGGTCAGCGAGGCGAGGAAGACCTGCAGCATCGGCCAATAGGTGAAGGCCGCCAGACACAGAAAGGCCGGCAGCAGCAGCAGGTAGGGCTGCGGCCGCAGGTTACGAAAGGCTCTTGGCACGGAATGCGTATCCACTGGTTCCCGGCGCTCCCCGGCGAAGAAAGCGGAACGGATATCAGGAGCGTTCGAATGTTCGTGTCACCGGGATGTGACGGTTTCGGGAATGATTGATGGCGAAACAACGATAAATACCTGTGTTCGTTCGAATATATTGTCTTTCAATTGCATTTCCGCCAGCGCATCAGACCCGTTTCCAGCGGCGCCTATACACCGTTCCGGCAAGCACCTACGATCCGCTGCAGATCCAGCGGGGGAGCGCAAATGATGGATGCGGCGGCAACGGACGCCTCCGGCAAGAAGCATGTCATTGTCGTCGGTGCCGGGATCGTCGGCGTCTCGACCGCGATCTGGCTGCAGCGGGATGGGCATGGCGTCACCCTGGTCGACCGGGAAGGGCCGGCGGGCGGTACGAGCTACGGCAATGCCGGTCTGCTCGCGTCCGGCTCGATCGTGCCGGTCACCGGACCTGGATTGATCGCCAAGGCGCCGAGAATGCTGTTCGATCCGGACCAGCCGCTCTTCCTGCGCTGGTCCTATCTGCCGAAGCTGCTGCCCTGGCTGGTGCGTTATCTCTCGCATGCCAATGCAGACGATGCGCGGCGGATCGCGGCGGCGCTGGTGCCGATCATCGGCGATTGCGTCAACGATCATCAGGCGCTTGCCGCCGGAACGGGGGCGGAGAGATACATCCATCCGTCCGACTATCTCGTCGCCTACGACAACCGGGCGCATTTCGAGGGGGACGCCTTCGCCTGGTCGGTCCGCAAGGCGCACGGCTTCCGTTTCGAGGAGCTGGATACCGAAGCGGTCCGCACGCGCGAGCCGATTTTCGCAGACCGTTTCGGCTATGGCGTCCGTTTTCTCGACCACGGCCGGATCTCCGATCCGGGGGGCTATGTGAAAGCGCTTGCGGCGCATTTCGAAGCCGCAGGCGGGAAGCTGGTGAAGGCGGATGTTTCGGAAATCACGCGCGAGAACGGCCGGGCGACCGGCGTGCGCGCCGGCGGCGAGACGATCCCCGGCGACGCTGTGGTGGTGGCGCTCGGCGCCTGGTCGGGACGTCTGCTCGGCGGTTTCGGTCTCGACATGCCGCTGGAAAGCGAGCGCGGCTATCATCTCGAGTTCTGGGAACCCTCGGCGATGCCGTCGACTCCGGTCGCGGTCGCGTCGGGAAAGTTCCTGCTGACGCCGATGGACGGTCGCCTCCGGGCCGCGGGCGTTGTCGAGTTCGGCGGGCTTGAGGCCGGGGCGTCCGAGGCGCCGCTGGAGCTGCTGCGGCGCTCCGTGCGCCAGGCGCTGCCGGATCTGACCTTCGCGGAAGAAACCGTCTGGATGGGTCATCGCCCCGCACCGACGGACTCGATCCCGGTGATCGGCGAAATCCCGTCGCTGAAAGGTGCCTGGCTCGGCTTCGGTCACCAGCATGTCGGGCTGACGGGCGGGCCGAAGACGGGGCGGATCCTGTCCCAGTTGATTTCCGGCAGGAAACCGAACCTCGATCTTGCGCCCTATGCGCCGGACCGGTTCGGGCGAAAACGCCGCACCTGACGGCCCCGGACTTGATAGAATGACGCGCCCGCCGAGGGCTGGGAGGACACAGGACATGGAATTCTCAACCCCACCGCATATCGCGGAGCTCGCAGAAAAGACACGGAACTTCATCCGGGAAAAGGTGATCCCGTTCGAGAAGGACCCGCGCTGGACCGAGCACGGACCGACCGAGGAACTCCGGCGCGAGTTGACCGATCTCGGCCGCGCCTCCGGCGTCTTCGCGCCGCATGCGCCGAAAGAATTCGGCGGGCTCGGCCTCGGTCATCTCGAGCGGGCCTTCGTCTTCGAGGAGGCGGGCTACTCGCTGCTCGGTCCGACCGCGCTGCATTGCGGGGCGCCGGACGAGGGCAACACGCATCTGCTTGAGGTCGCCGCCAGTCCGTCCCAGCGCGAGCAGTTCCTGGCGCCGCTGGCGAAGGGTGCGCGCTCCTGCTTCGCGATGACCGAGCCGGACGGCGCCGGCGCCGATCCGTCGCTGCTGGCGACGACGGCGAGGGTCGACGGCAACGGCTATGTCATCAATGGCCGGAAATGGTTCATCACCGGGGCCGAGGGTGCCGAATTCGTGATCATCATGGCGAAGATCGAGGGCGGGCCCGAGGATGGCAAGGCGACCATGTTCATCGTTCCGGGTGACCGCGCCGGCATCAAGCTGGTGCGCCAGATGGACACGCTGGATACCGCCTTCGCGGGCGGGCACTGGGAGATGGAGTTCGAGGATCTGAAGGTCGACCAGTCGGATATACTCGGAGAGGCTGGCGGCGGTTTCCGCCAGGCCCAGGTGCGGCTCGCGCCGGCCCGGCTGACCCACTGCATGCGCTGGCTCGGCGCTGCCCGCCGGGCGCATGACACCGCGCTCGCCTACGCCAACAGGCGCGTCGTGTTCGGCCAGCCGCTCGGCCGCCATGAGGGCGTCGGCTTCATGCTGGCGGACAACGAGATGGATATCCGCACCGCGCGGCTCTCCCTGATGCAGGCGGCCTGGCTGCTCGACCAGGGCGAGACCGCGGCCGAGGAAAGCTCCATGGCCAAGGTGCAGTGCTCGGAAGCGATCTGGCGCATCGTCGACAATGCGGTGCAGATCCTCGGCGGCATCGGTACCAGTTCCGACGCCCCGGTGGAGCGGATCTTCCGCGAGGTCCGCGGTTTCCGCATCTATGACGGCCCGTCGGAAGTGCACCGCTGGTCGCTCGCCCGCAAGGCTCTCAAGCGGGCGGCGGCCAGCGCGGGCTGAGCCCCGGGCACTACCCCTTGAGCTTCGGCGGCGTCAGGCCGCCGAGCTTGCACTGGGCATGAAGCAGCCCGGAGAAATCCTTCTCGCCCATGCCAAGGCCGGTGGTGGCGATGGTGAGGGACTCCTTCGCTGCCGCGCCCATCATCATCGGCAGCTTCTTGCCTTTCGCCGCCTCCATGATCAGCGAGAGGTCCTTCAGCGCGAGGTCGATCTTGAAGCCCGGCTCGATATCGCCCTTCAGCACCTTGTTCGGCCAGCCGAGAGTGAGCGAGCCGTTGGTCGCGGTGGTGCCGTTGACCACGGTCAGGGTCTGTTCCAGCTCGAGCCCGAGTGCGGTCGCCAGCGCGATCGCCTCGGCGCTGAGCTGATTCTGCGAGATGGCGAGGAAGTTGTTCACCAGCTTGGTGCGGATCCCGGTGCCCGGGCCGCCGCAATGGTGGATCACCGAGCCCATGCCCTCGAGCGAGGGCTTCACCCGGCCGAAATCATTGCTGCTGGCACCGACCATGAACAGCGACTCGCCGCGCTCGGCGAACTCGACGGTGCGACCGATCGGCGAGTCGACGAAGGCGATCCCGGCCTCGACCAGCTTCGTCGAGAGCTCGTCCGTGGTCTCCGGATCGATGGTGCTCATGTCCATGACGAGGGTACCGGCTTTCGCGTTCTCCAGCACGCCGCCCGGGCCGAGCACGACCTCGCGGACATGCTGCGAGGCCGGCAGCACGGTGATGACGATGTCGGCGGTCTTCGCGACCTCCGCGACGGATCCGGCGGCTTCCGCTCCCTTGGCCGTCAGCGCCGCAACGGCCTTCGGATTGATGTCGTAGACGATCATGTCCGCGCCGGAGGCTTTCAGATTGCGGGCAAGCGGCCCGCCCATGTCGCCGAGGCCGATGAATCCGATCTTTTCCATGTTTGTGAGCGTCCTTCCCTGGGTAAGTAGATTTTTCTTTCCGCAACCCTAGCGGCAATGCCCGCCCGGCGGGAAGGTGACCGCGCGGGGATGCAGTATGGCGCCGCGGGCACGGATGGTGCCGGCCGGGATCAGGCGGCCAGTTGGTCCGCTCCGAAGGAGAAGGCGGACATGCTGATGGAGCTGTGGCTGAAGCTCCGGTGCAGCCGCGCGCCGCGGTCGGTCCTGCCCGCACCTGCCGCGACGAAGAAGGGCAGGAAATGCTCCGGCGTCGGGTGCGCACGTTGTGCATCGCCGGGGGCATCCGGAAATCGCATCAGGGCCTTCCAGTCGCCGACTTCGACGGCCATGGAGACGAAATCGTCGAACCCGGTCGCCCAGGCCGGTGGCGGCATGCCTTCCGGGCCGAGTGCGCGCAGATTGTGCGTCACCGATCCGGAACCGACGATCAGCACGCCCTCGTCGCGGAGAGGGGCGAGGGCCTCGCCGATCTCGAAATGCTGCCGGGCGGTGCCGCCCGCGAGCAGCGAGAGCTGGACGACCGGAATGTCCGCATCGGGAAACGCCAGGAGCAGCGGCACCCAGGCGCCGTGATCGAAGCCGCGGCCGGGATCGGCCTCGACCGTATGACCAAGATTCGCCATCAATTCGGTGACGCGGCGGCTGACAGCGGCGTCGGTCTTCGCCGGGTAACGAAAATCGTAGAGCTGCTTCGGAAAACCGGAGAAGTCGTGCACGGTCTCCGGCGCCTCCGCCGAGGTCAGTGCGAGGCGTGGGCTTTCCCAGTGCGCCGAGACGACGAGGATCGCCGCCGGGCGGCCGACCCGGCCGCCGAGCTCCGCGAGAAACTGTTTCGCGGGATGCTCTGTCAGCAGCAGGTCGGGCGCGCCATGCGGCAGGAAGAGGCTTGGTTGCCTGGTCATCTGCCGGTCCTACTCGCCTTGGGTGGCAGGCTGAAGGGCGAGCAGACGCGGGGTCTTCAGGGCATAGGCGCCGTCTCCGAGCAGGGCCTGCACGATCAGGGTCACGGCCCAGAATGCCGGGAATTCCCAGCCGCCGTTCGGGTTGCTGTAGAGCCAGCCGTTGGCGCCGTGGACCATGAAGACCGCGCCAAGCAGTATCGGCAGGGTGGCGATGGAGACGAGGCGGGTTGCGAACCCGGCAATCAGGGCCGCGCCGCCGCCGAGTTCGGCGAGGATCGTGAGGTAGGCGAAGATCGCCGGCAGACCGAGGCTTTCGAAGAAACCGACGGTGCCGGCCGGGGTGAAGACGAAGAGCTTCAGCGCGCCGTGGGCGATGAAGAGTACGCCGAGAGAGACGCGAAGGATGAGCGCGGCATAGTCTGCATTGGAGGGGTTGGTCATCGGGTCGTCCTTTCCATGTCGGTGACGGGCGGGAGAGCGCGCCGTCGATGACCCGAGACTTAATTGTACGCCAAAAGAGATATAAGCTGGTCTTCCGTTGAATGATTATAAACAATATGTTGTTAATATGGATTCGATCGGGCAAATGCGCTTTTTCGCCGCGGTGGCGGCCACCATGTCCTTCTCCAAGGCTGCGAAACGGCTTGGTACCACCGCGCAGAATGTGAGCAAGAACATCCGGGCGCTGGAGGATGAATTCGGCGTCCTGCTGCTGAACCGGACGACGCGGGTCGTCACGCTGACCGAAAGCGGCCGCGCGTTCCTGCCGCGTTGCATCCGGCTGGTGGAGGATTTCGACGAGATTCATGCCGTCATGCGGGACGAGGGCGGCAGCCCCGCCGGGAATCTGGTGGTCACCGCCCCAGTGACATTCGGCGAAACCCATCTCCTTGGCGCAGTAGAGAAATACCTTGCCGATTACCCGCAGGTGACGCTCGATCTCCGTCTCACCGACCAGCATCTTTCGATGATCGACGAAGGTGTCGATCTGTCCGTCCGGATTGGAGAATTGCAGGATTCGACCCTGATCGCACGACGGTTGGGGGAGACCCGGTTGATCGCCTGCGCGACACCGTCTTATCTCGAGGCCCGTGGCGTACCGGACCATCCTCGCGATCTTGCCGCACATCGCTGTATCTTCGACACCAACAGGCGCACGTCGGGGCAATGGGTCTTCCGCGACGGGACCGAGACCCTTTCTGTGAGTGTCAATCACCGGGTTCGCGTGAACGGCGCCTCCGCCGTCAGGAAATTGATCCTGTCCGGCGAGGGGGTGGGCATCGTTCCGAGCTATATCATCGACGAGGATATCCGGCGCGGCGATCTGGTGCCCATTCTTGCAGAATACGAGGGAGAGCGTCTGCCGGTCTCCGCCCTCTATCTCGCGAACCGCCATCTCTCAAGGAAAGTGCGGGCCTTCATCGAGGTCGCGGAGGCCGAGATCAGGTCTTTCCCGGACTGGAATGCCGTCTGACGCCGAATCGGCGGGCGGCTGCAATCCGACCGTCATCAAACGGTCAATCAATTCGCGTAGAGTTCCGCTCCATACAGGGCGTTTTCCCGGGTTCGCAAGGTGCGGCCCGGCAACAGACCGAAATGGACAGAGCGATGCGACAGGCTATCAGGCGTGCATTGTCGGCTGCCGCCGCGGTCGGCATGATTTCGGGGCTGGTTTCCCCGGTGTTCGCATCTGCGGCCGGAGATCTGAAGATCGGGATCCTCGGCGGCCTGTCCGTCGAGACCGGATTCGCTGCGCAGACGTGTCTGATGCAGGAACTGGCCGACGGGCTGGGCGTACCGGTCACCGTAAACGCATTCGCCTCGGGCACGGCATTGCAGGACGCGCTGGTCGCCGGTGAGGTCGATCTCGCGTCACTTTCCCCGCGGTCCTACAGTGCACTCTGGCGGAGCAATGCCGCCGCGGTACAGCCGGTGCTGGCCCCGCTCGAACGTGGCGGCGCGAAAGGCTACCGCGCCGTTGTCCTGGCGCGCACGGGCGCGGAGCTTTCCACGCTTGAGGACATGACGGGCAAGGAAGTCGGCTTTGCGGATCACCGGTCCCTGCCGGGTTATTTTGTGCCCTCGGTTGCGCTCGCACGGGACGGCTTCAAGACCGAAGGGTTCGCGGTCGTGCAGTTCAGCGGCGGCCACCAGGCCAATCTGACCGCACTGGAAAGCGGCGCAATCGATCTGGCGGTCACCTGGACGACGGTTGGCGGCACGGCCGACACGGGCCCGCTGGCCCGCTTCAAGCCGGGCGCCGCCTCTCCCCTGTCCGAGATCTGGCGGTCTCCACTCGTGCCGAACGGTCCGCTGGTGCTCCGGAAGACACTCCCGGATCCGATCAAACACATCGTCACGACGCAGCTCGCCGCGCTCGGCGCGCGTGCGCCCGACTGTCTCGCAACAGCCTTTGGGCGCCCGATCACCGGGCTCTTCCCGGTCACGCACGCAGATTACGAGACCTTCATCGAAGCCGATCACAGACGCCTCTCGCTTTCCGTCGCAAGCAACTGAGTGTCGCCGCCGGCTCTGACGGCTTCATGAAACTGAAGCAAAAGCGTCACGGGATCGACCCGCTCCATTGATACCAACGCCCGGTCGGTTCTCGCGCGGTGCGGGCTTTTGCGAGCCCCGGACGGCGCGAGATTCAGGAGTGGGGCATGATCGAATTCAAGAACGTTACCAAAGCCTTCGGAAACATGATCGCGGTCGATTCCGTGAGTTTCACGGTCGACAAGCCGCAGATGATCGGGGTGATCGGACGCTCGGGCGCCGGAAAGTCCACCTTCCTCAGGCTCTTCAATCGTCTGACGCCGGCGACCTCCGGAGAGATCCTCGTCGAGGGCACCGATGTGCTCGGCCTCAAAGGCAACGCCAAGCGGCGTTGGCAGAAGGACTGCGCGATGATCTTCCAGCAGTTCAATCTGGTGCCGCGCCTCGATGTCGTGACCAACGTCATGCTTGGCCGGCTGAACCAGCACGGCACGCTGCGCTCCATGTTCAAGATCTTTTCCCAGCGCGATATCGATGACGCGCTCGCGGCCCTGGACCGGCTCGGTCTCGCAGAGCGCGCGCTGCAGAGGGTCGAGACCCTTTCGGGCGGCCAGCAGCAGCGCGTCGCCATCGCCCGCGGCCTGATGCAGGAGCCGAAGATCATCCTCGCCGACGAGCCGATCGCCTCTCTCGATCCGCTGAGCGCCGAGGTGGTCATGGGCTCTCTCAGGGAAATCCACGACCGCGACGGCATGACCGTTATGTGCAACCTGCACACGCTCGACACGGCGCGCAGCTATTGCGACCGGGTGATCGGCATGGCCCAGGGCAAGGTCGTGTTCGACGGCCCGGCCGACGAACTGACTCCGGAAGCGGCGCGCGAGATCTACGGCGCCGAGGACGGGCTGAACGAAGCCGTGACCTCGACCAGCATTTCCACCAGCGGCGCGCCGCGGCGCGCCAGATCCGATCCCTCCGCGGCGGGCCAGGGGGGCCCGGTTGCTGAGGCGAATGCCGCCACGGCGTGACCCGGCGCACCGCCGGTGGTCCGTGGGGCGAATGCAACATAGGGAGTAGTTAGGGATGAAGTTCGTTCGCAATTTCGCGATGGCGGCTGCCGTCGCCGTGACCGCGTTCGGCGCGGCCGACGTGCACGCCGAAGACAAGATTACCGAGTTCCGCATCGGCGTGCTCGGCGGAGAGAACCAGTCTGATCGTCTGCGCTCCAACGAGTGCGTGCGCTCGAAAGTCGAGGCCTTGCTCGGCGTGCCGACCAAGATCTTCGCGCCGGCCGACTATAACGGCGTGATCGAGGGCCTCATCGGCCGCAATCTGGACATGGCCTGGCTCGGTGCCTCCGGTTATGCCAAGACGTACCTTACCGACCCGGAAGCCGTTGAGCCGGTTCTGGTCAAGGTCAATGTGGATGGTTCCATCGGCTATCACTCGATCGGCTTCGCCCGCGTGGATAGCGGCATCAAGACGCTCGACGACATGAAGGGCAAGAAGTTCGGCTTCGGCGACCCGAATTCGACCTCCGGCTATCTGATCCCGTCGATCGAGATCCCGGCGGCCGGCTTCCCGATGGAAAGCGGCGAGTATTTCGGCGAAGTGGTCTTCACCGGCGGTCACGAGCAGACCATCGTGGCGGTCGCCAACGGTGACATCGATGCCGGCGTCACCTGGGCCGACGGCCTTGGCGAGTGGGAAGAGGGCTACAACAGCGGCGCGCTGCGCAAGGCCGCCGATGCCGGCCTCGTCGACATGACCCAGCTGGTGCAGATCTGGAAATCCAAGGTGATCCCGGAAGGCCCGGTCGTGCTGCGCAAGGACCTTCCGTCCGACGTCAAGGTGAAGGTCACCGGCCTGATCGCCGGCCTGTCCTCGCTCGATCCGGAATGCGCCTACAGCTTCATGGCCGGCGAGATCAAGGGCATGACGCCGGTCACGCACGAGACTTACGAGGTCATCGTCGCGGCGCGCAAGTCGAAGATGTAAGACAGCGCTCCGGCGTTTGCTGAATACAACGGGCTGGACTGTGCCTCGGCACGGTCCCGCTCACCTTCCGGGCGCGGCCCGAATTTCTTGATCAGGATCGGTAAGATGGTCGATGTGATGCACCAGGAGGTGGTCGCGCTCGAGAACCGGCGCCGGCTCTATACCGGGCTCGCCGTCGTGCTGCTGATCGCCGTCGTGATGTCCGGATACCACGAGGCATCGCAGCTCAATTCCGGCGGCTTCCTGCAGGGATTGGCGAAATTCTTCGACTATCCGGCGCAGATCGTGGCCCAGTCCTGGGAAGACGGATGGGCTTTCTGGGCACTGTTTCCGAAATTCCTGCCGGCGCTGATCGAGACCCTCAATATCGCTGCGGTAGCCACCATCATCGGCGCGCTCATCGCGACCGTCCTCTCGCTGCTGTCGAGCCGAAATCTCGAGGTGCCGGCGGCAATGATCCCGGTCGTGCGCCGCATCATGGACGTCATGCGGGCCTTCCCGGAACTGATCATTGCGCTGTTTCTCATTTTCGTGCTCGGTGCCAGTCCCGTGCCGGCCGCCATCGCCGTCGCCTTCCACACCTCCGGGGCGCTCGGTAAGCTGTTCTCGGAGGTAAATGAGAACATCGACGTCAAGCCGCTGGAAGGCCTGAAGGCGACCGGCAGCACCTGGCTGCAACGCGTGCGCTTCGGGGTGCTTCCCCAGGTCCTGCCGAATTACAGCAGCTATTTCCTGCTGCGCTTCGAGATCAATGTCCGCGCCTCGGCGATCCTCGGCTTCGTCGGCGCGGGCGGTATCGGTTCCGAACTCAGCCGCGCGATCGGCTGGGGCGCGGGTAACGAGATCGCGGCGCTCTTCCTGCTGCTGTTCCTGTCGATCGTCGCCATCGACCAATTGTCCTCTTATCTGCGCCGCCATTTCGTCGGCGCAGAGAGTTTCGGTTAGGGGAGGGCGTCATGGTTGCCGCAACGGAACAGACTGCACTCATGTCCGAGACTGTCCGGGTCACCGTCAGGAAAGCCTCCGCCGTGCCGATGCTGCTGCTGGCCGGCATCGTGCTCTATCTGATCTATGCGTGGAACGCATTCGACATCACCCGGCTCCTGGAACGCGCGCAGCTTTCCAAGGGTGCACTGCTGATTTCCGACTCGATCGCCTACAAGACCCATGTGACGAAGAATTTCCGGCGCGGCGGATTCGAGGTCGCGATCGAGGGGGAACGCCACGCGACGTACGAGACGCTGCCGTCCTGGGTCGAGGGCGACGCCGACGATTTCACGGTCGACCTTGGAGAGGGTTACCTGGTCAGGGGCTCCGGAGAGAGCCTGGAATTCGAGGTGCCCGGATACGGCACGATCTCCTCGAGGCTGGTCGACCGCAAGATCGTCACCGAGCTTCCCGAGGGACCGGTGCCGGACTGGCTGAACGCGCGTGACGTGAAGCTCGACGCCCGGCCGACCTTCTCCCGGCGCCTGCAATTCACCAGGTCCAAGATCGAGATCCACAAGTTCGAATATGGCTGGGAGAATTTCTGGTTCCCCTTCACCTCGGTACTGCACGGCAAGAGCGTCGGTGAGCTGGTCGCGCTCGCCGGATCTGCCGAGCGGCTCGACCCGGATTTGCCGAACTGGCAGTTCATTCTCTCGAGTTTCTGGGGTAATCCCGAATGGCAGCACGGCATCATCGCCGTGGCCCTGTTCGAGACCATCCTGATGGCGGTGCTCGGCACCGTGACCGCCGCGGCAGTCGGTCTGCCGCTCGCCTTCGTGGCGGCCTCCAACTTCAACCCGAACGGCACCATCCGTTTCGTGGTGCGGCGAATCTTCGACTTCGTGCGCGGCATCGACATGCTGATCTGGTCGCTGATCTTCATCCGCGCCTTCGGGCTCGGCCCGCTGACCGGCTCGCTCGCCATCGCCTTCACCGATACCGGCTCGCTCGGCAAGCTGTTCTCGGAAGCGCTGGAGAATATCGACCGCAAGCAGGTCGAGGGCGTCGAATCCACTGGCGCCAACCGCTGGCAACGCTACCGCTTCGGGGTGATCCCGCAGATCCTGCCGGTCTTCACCTCGCAGTTCCTCTATTACGTCGAGTCCAACACCCGGTCCGCGACGGTGATCGGCGCGCTCGGCGCGGGCGGTATCGGGCTCGTGCTGGTCGAGACCATGCGGACCTCGCGCGACTGGGAGAACACCTTCTACATCATCGGCCTGATCATCGTGATGGTGTTCGTCATGGACGGCGCCTCAGGCTGGCTGCGGCGCAAGCTGATCGCCGGCGGGGAGAGCCGCTAGGCCCTTCTGGCTCCGGCCCGGTTTCAGCGGCCGGTTCTGGCGCGCCAGGCGGCGAAATCAGCCTTCGCCTTCTCGGTCGTGGCCGGGTAGAGGCCGATCACCGCCTCGCCTTCCAGGACGCGCTCGGTGACGAAATCCTCGAAGGCGGTCATCTCGGTCGCCTCGGCGGCGATTTCGTCGGCCAGATGCAGCGGGATCACGACCACGCCCTCGCCGTCGCCCACCACCACGTCTCCCGGAAACACCGCGACGTCGCCGCAGCCGATCGGCCCGTTGAGTTCGATCGCCTGGTGCCGGGTCAGGTTGGTCGGTGCCGAGGGTCGATTGTGATAGGTCGGGATGTCGAGCGCCGCGATTTCAGGCGCATCGCGAAAACCGCCATCGGTCACCACACCGGCGCAGCCGCGCTTCATGAGGCGGGTGACGAGGATCGAGCCGGCGGACGCGGCCCGCGGGTCCTTCCGGCTGTCGATGACCATGACGTGGCCTTCCGGACATTCCTCGACGCCGACCCGCTGCGGATGCGTCGGGTCCTGGAAGACCGAGATCGGGTTCAGGTCCTCGCGGGCCGGGATGTAGCGCATCGTGTAGGCCTGCCCGACCATGTTCCGTCCCTTGGCGCCGAGCGGCTGCACGTCCTGGATGAACTGGTTCTTCAGTCCGAGCTTGAAGAGCGCCGTGCAGATGGTCGCGGTGCTGACCTTCATCAGTTTTTCGCGGGTTTCCGCGCTCAGGGCAGTCGCAGTCATTCTGTGTGCTCCGGATCAGAAGATGGCGGGTTCGGCGACGGGGGCGCCGAAATCGGTCTCGAGATAGTCGAAATCGCAGCCGGAATCGGCCTGCAGGATATGTTGGGAGAACATCCAGCCATATCCCCGCTCGTAGCGCGGCGCCAGCGGCTTCCAGGCCGCCCGGCGGCGCTCCAGTTCCGCGTCGTCGATCTCCATCTGGATCAGCCGCTTCTCGACATCGACCGTGATCAGGTCGCCGGTCTGCACCAGCGCGAGCGGACCGCCGACATAGGCCTCCGGCGCGACATGCAGGATGCAGGCGCCATAGCTGGTGCCGCTCATGCGGGCGTCCGAAAGCCGGAGCATATCCCGGACGCCCTGTTTCACGAGCTTGGTCGGGACCGGGAGCATGCCCCATTCCGGCATGCCGGGGCCGCCTTTCGGGCCGGCATTGCGCAGGATCAGGACGGTGTCTTCCGTGGCGTCCAGATTCTCGTCGTTGATCGCGGCCTTCATCGCCGGATAATCGTCGAAGACCAGCGCCGGGCCGGTATGCTTCAGGAACCGCCGGTCCATCGCGGATACCTTCATCACGCAGCCGTCGGGCGCGAGGTTGCCTTTCAGCACGACGAGCGCGCCGCTCTCGTAGATCGGGTTGTCGAGCGGACGGATGACATCGCTGTCATAGACCTGAGCGTCGGCGATATTCTCGCCAATCGTTCTGCCGGTCACCGTCATCGCGTCGGTCGCGAGATGCGGCTCGATGGTCTTCAGCATCGCCCTCAGGCCGCCCGCGTAGTAGAAATCCTCCATCAGATAGGTGTCGCCGTTCGGCCGGATATTGGCGATGACAGGAACGTCGCGGCCGATGCGGTCGAAATCGTCGAGTCCGATATCGAAACCGGCGCGCCGTCCCATTGCGACCACGTGAATGATGGCATTGGTCGAGCAGCCCATCGCCATGGCGGCGGCGATACCGTTCTCGAACGAGGCGCGCGTGAGGATGTCGCTCGGCTTCAGGTCTTCCCAGGCCATTTCGACGATGCGCCGGCCACATTGCGCGGCGAGGCGGATATGGTTGGAATCGGGGGCGGGAATGGAGGCGCCGCCGGACAGCACGAAACCGAGCGCCTCGGCGATCGAGGTCATCGTGCTCGCGGTCCCCATGGTCATGCAGTGACCGAAGGAACGTGCGATGCCTTGCTCCACCTCGGTCCAGTCCTGCTGGGTGATCTTCCCGGCGCGGAGCTCGTCGTAATACTTCCAGGTGTCGGAGCCGCTGCCGAGTTTGACGCCTTTCCAGTTGCCGCGCAGCATCGGCCCCGCCGGGAAGAAGATCGTCGGCAGGTCCATCGAAATCGCGCCCATCAGCAGACCCGGCGTGGTCTTGTCGCAGCCGCCCATCAGCACGACGGCATCGACCGGGTGGGAGCGGATCAACTCTTCCGTCTCGATGGCGAGGAGGTTGCGGTAGAGCATGGTGGTCGGCTTGACCAGCGGTTCGGAGAGCGAGATCGCCGGCAGTTCGATCGGAAAGCCCCCGGCCTGCAGCACGCCGCGCTTCACGTCGGCCACGCGCTCCTTGAAGTGGACATGGCACTGGTTGATGTCCGACCAGGTATTGATGATCCCGATCACCGGTTTGCCGGTCCAGTCCTCCGCGTCGTAGCCCATCTGCATGGTGCGCGAACGGTGCCCGAAGGCGCGTAGGTCCTCCACTCCGTACCAGCGATGGCTGCGAAGCTCCTCGGGGGTCTTATTCTTGCGGGTCATTGTCAGGAAAATCCGTCGGCAAGTGCAAACATGAAGGCGATGAGGGCCAGTCCGATCAGGACGCCGATCACGGTCGGAGCGACTCCGTAGGATCCGGCGATGGCGTTCTCGTCATCCTCGTGCTGGTCATACATGGACATGTGCTATCTCCGGTCAATTCAGCAATTGGGGCATCCAGAGCGCGATCTGCGGGAAGAACATGACCAGCAGCATGCCGATGATCTGCAAGCAGATGAACGGGATCACGCTGATGAAGATCTCCTGCAGTGTAACGTCCTTGGGCGCCACGGATTTCAGCCAGAAGCAGGCCGGTCCGAAGGGCGGGCTGAGGAAGTAGATCTGGATATTCATCACGAACAGGATGCCGAACCAGACGGCGGCCCATTCCGGTTCCATGCCGAGTTCCGGCGCCAGGTCGCGGACCACCGGCGCGAAGACCGGCACGGTGATGAAGATGATCGCGATCCATTCCATGAAGGTGCCGAGGATCACCAGGATGGCCATCATCACGAAGATGGTGCCCAGCGCCCCGAGTCCGGCGTCCTTGATCAGATCGCGCATGAAGTCGGCGCCGCCGATCAGATTGTAGAGACCGACGAAGGCAACCGCGCCGAGGATCAGCCAGATGATCGTGCCGACCACCGACATCGTGTTGGCGAGGCAGTCGCGGATCAGGGGGTAGTTGAACTGGAAGCGGACGGCGGCGACGACGATTGCGCCGAACACCCCGACCGCGGCAGCCTCCGTGACGCTGGTGATGCCGCCATAGATCGATCCCATAACGCAGACGATCAGCAGGATGCAGAGCGTGACGGCCCAGATCTGGTGCCGGCCGAGCTTCGTCACCTGCCCGGTCCGTTCCGCGATCTCCGCGGCAGTGGGGGCCAGAGTGGGGTTGAGATTGCAGCGCAGCAGGACGAAGGAGACGTAGAAGGCCGCGAGCATCAGTCCGGGGACGAAACCGGCGGAGAACAGGTCGCCGATCCCGACATTGGCGCTGAGGCCGTAGACGATCATGACGATGGAGGGCGGAATCAGCGTCGCCAGAGCACCGGAGGCGCAGATCAGGCCGATGGTCAGTTTCCGGTCGTATCCGAGCCGCAGCATCTGCGGCAGGGCGACCAGGCCGAGCATGACGATCTCGCCGCCCATCACGCCGGACATGGCGGCGAGGATGACGGCGACGATCGTGGTCTGCAGCGCGACTCCGCCGCGCAGTCCGCCGGCGAAGATCGACATGGCGTCGAACAGGTCCTGCGCGATGCCGGCGCGCTCGAGGATTGAGGCCATGAGCACGAAGAACGGCACCGCGACCAGCGGGTATTTCTCCAGCAGGTCCATGGCGTTGGTCGAGACCAGGTACATACCTGTCGTGCCGTAGAACATCAGGGCGCAGATCACTGAGATGATCAGCGTGACGATGCCGAGCGGCATGCCCGTCATCATGAGGGCGAGGAGGGCGGCGACGATCCCGAGCGAGATGGTGGCGATGCCGATCTCGTCCCGGTCGATCACGAAACGGTCGACAAAGGCACTGCCGCTCTCCGCGAGGGAGGTCTCGATGCCGTACCAGACTCCTTCGCCGCCGCTGTAGTGCGCGAAGATCTGCAGCAGCAACCGGAGGCAGAGCAGGCTCAGCACCGCCAGGGTCGCGACCTGCAGCGGCCGGGTCTGGAAATGACGCGTGAGATTGACCAGCAGCTGGACGAGATAGAGGAACAGCCCGGAGACGAGAACGGTCTTCAGGATCATCGGCAGCGGCGAGTTCCAGGCCGTGCCGCCGCGTTCCGTCAGGTCGATGCTCTCCAGCGCCCGGATCAGCGTGTCCGAGACCAGCATGTAGAGAGCGAAGACGCCGACCACCATGGCGAAGAGGTCAAGCCACCAGCGCACCCGCTCCGAGGCCATCAGGTAGAAGACGGTGATTCCGATATGGCGCTTGCGCAGGGTGACGAAGCCGGCGGAGAGCATCCAGGCCGTGGCGCAGAGCACCATGACGACTTCGAATACCCATTGGGTCGGGTTGTTGAATACGTAGCGGGCAATCACTTCCCAGAGCGTGCATATGGCCGCCAGCAGGTAGAGATTGCTGACCGCCAGCCCGAGAAAACGGCTGACATGGTCGACGGATCGGCTGAATGTCGCACCGGCCGGTGCCCCGACCATGGTTTCCGTGAATCCGCTCATCGCGTGCCCCGCGTCGTTGCCCGTAGTAGGGAGTGCTGAAGACAGGAAACCGCCGCGCCCCGGTTCGGGCGCGGCGGTTCCGGCAGGTGGATCAGTCGCCCTTCAGGAGGCCGACATTGCGCATGTAGGCGAGGTGCGCATCCAGGGCTTCCTTCGCCAGCGGAGACTTGGCCGCGAAGTCGTGCCAGGCGCCGACCGCGATCTCGCGGAATTTGGCGCGTTCCTCCGTCGACCAGTCGACGACGGTGATGTCGCCGCCGGCCCGCTGTTCGGCCGCGATGGCCTGGTCCTGCAGGTCCGCCTCGCGACGCATTGCGTCATAGGCGGCGGAATACCAGACCTCGAGCGCGGTCTGTCCCTCCGGGCCAAGCTTGTCCCAGACCTTCTTGTTCACGATGAACTGCAGTACCGCCATCGAGTGGATGCCCGGATAGATCGGGAACTTCGCCACCTTGTACATGCCGGAGGCATTGTTGTTGACGTGGGCCGAGGCATCGGCGGCGTCGATCACGCCTTTTTCCAGCGCCGTATAGACCTCGGAGAAGGGCAGCGACACCGGGGCCGCACCGGCCCGTTTGAAGACCTCAGCCGCGAGACCTTCCGGCGAGCGCACTTTCACGCCCTTCATGTCGTCGACGGTCTTGATCGGGATGGTGGAGACGAAGGCTTCCTTCGCATAGGGCCCGCAGCCGACCACGTGCACCTTGCCCTTGGTGTACTTGTCGTAGAGCTTCTGCAGGATTTCCTTGCCGCCGCCATGCATGCAGAAGGTGCGGACCTGGTCGACGGTGTCGTAGCCGGCGATTAGGTCGCCGATCACGGCGAAGGCGGGGTCGCGGCCGGAGAAGTAGCTGACCGCGTTCAGGTCGCCGTCGAGGATGCCGTTGGCAACCGCGTCGATGGTCTCGCGGTGGGGCACGACGGCCTTTGTCGGCAGCACGTCGATCTCAACCTTGCCGCCGGTCATCACGCCCAGTTTCGGACCCCATTCGTCGGTCATGAAACGGTGGGCCCAGTCGCCGGCTTTCGAGCTGGCCTGCACTTTAAGGGTTTTTGCGAGCGCCCCGTCGGCCGCGCCCGCCAGCGCCGTCGCCGCGACGGCGATGGCCAGTAGAGACTTCTTCAACATTGTGGGTTCCTCCTCCCGTTGCGCCTGAGATTTGCTCTCTTTTGTGGCGTCGATACCCGACTAATATATCAATTGACCATAGACATACTAGCCCTTAAATTCCGCCGGATTCGTTCATCCATTGCGGCGAGGTCCGCCCGTCAGGATGCACCCAAGATCAGAGCAGAATCCGGGTTCCTCGAAAGACAGCTTGCCGGCGGCGCGCGGGCAGCGCGTGACCGCCGTGCAGCAGATCTATGCCGAGCTCAGGGCGCGGATCGTCGATCTGACGCTGCCGCCGGGCGCGCCGATCTCGAAGAAGGAGATCGCGGAACGGTTCGGTGTCAGCCAGACCCCGGTCCGGGAGGCATTGATCCTGCTGGAGGAGGAGGGGCTGGTGGACATCTTTCCCCAGTCCCGCACGGTCGTCTCCTTCATCGATGTGCAGAGCGCCCGTGAGGCGCATGTCCTGCGCCGCAGCGTCGAGGTCGAGATCGCGCGGATCCTCGCGGCGCGGCTGACGGAGATCGAGCTGATCGACCTGCGCGCGATCCTGCAGCGGCAGAGCGTTTTCCTGAGGGCCGGAGATCTCGCGGCCTTCGCCGAGGCGGACAACGAGCTGCATCGCCGGATGTACGAACTGGCGGACGTGGCGGGGCTCTGGGACATCGTCCGGGCCCGGCGCGTGCATCTCGACCGGCTGCGCAACCTGCACCTGCCGAGCAAGGGCAAGGCAAGCTCGATCCTGCGCGAGCACAAGCGGATCCTCGACTGCCTCGCGCTCAGGGACCCGGACGCGGCGGAAATCGCGGTGCGCGAGCATTTGAGAGGGACGGTTTCGGCGACCGGGCAGATCCGCGCCCACTTCCCGGAATATTTCGAATAGGCCCCTGCGGGCAAAATACCCCTCAGCGCTCTGTTGACAGCCCCGCCCGGCTCGCCTATATGCGTGGCTCCGCGCGGGCAAGTGCCCCCCGCGGGCCTCTATTGGGGCGGAGTAGCTCAGCTGGTTAGAGCAGCGGAATCATAATCCGCGTGTCGGGGGTTCAAGTCCCTCCTCCGCTACCAAATCTCCCTTCCTGCGACCTCCGGAATTCTTGGACGCCCGGCTTCGTGTCGTCCGGCCATGCATGTTGCCGCTGGCCGTCGTGCGGCTTGAATGCGGTATTCTTTAATCTGTTGCTAACTACATTTATGTAGGTTTGCTGCCTATCCGAGAATAAGAGCGTCGCAGTATGTCCCGAGCCGCACTCCATCCGGTTACACTGTTTCTGCTGGCGATGACGGTCGTCATCGGCGTGACGATCGCTGCCGGCGCTGCCGGTGTCGTGGTCGTGGACATCATTCGCGGCTACAGCAACGGCGCAACCTATTATGCCAAGGGACATCTGAGCGCGGTCAGCGCGCTGTACCGTTTCGCCCGCACCGGTGACGACCGCTATTACGAGATGTACCGCCGCCGGCTTCACCCGACGCTCAGCAATGGTGTGGCGCGGGAGATTCTCGATGCCGAAGACCTGCCGATCGACAACAGCTACACGTTCCTCATTCAGGGCAAGAACCATCCGAACGACGTGGCGGGCATCGCATGGTTCTACCGCGCCTTCAAGGATACTCCGGCGTTCCGGCCGGCGCGCGAGACCTGGGTCCGCGCCGATGCGAAGGTCAGGCAGATCGACGCTCTGGCGGACGCGTTGCGGCAGCTCGTCCTGAACGAGCCCGGAAATCTCTCGGCCCGTCAGGAGATCGTGCAGGCCGTCGAGCGGATCGATGACGAACTGATCCACCTGGAGGAACGGTTCTCCCTTCAACTGGGTGCCACCGCCCGGTCGGTGAGCTCGTTCCTGTTGTGGGGGCTGGCGGCACTCGGCGTCCTGCTGGCGATCCTGATCTGGGTGCTTGGCGTCGCTGTCGGACGCAGGCTGAAAGCCGCACGCGATACGATACATGATCGCGAATCACGCCTGGCGGACATCGTCGAGGTTGCCGCGGACTGGGTCTGGGAAACCGACGCGGAGCATCGCTTCACCTATCTGTCGCAACGCTTCGAGCAGCTCGTCGGGTTGTCCGTGGAGGCCGTCCTCGGGCGGCGGCGCTGGGATTTCGCGGGGGCTGAACCCGACGAGCGTTGGCGCCGCCATCTCGATGACCTGGACAGACACCGTCCGTTCCGCGATTTCGAGTATGTTTTCCGCGACTCCGGCGGAGAGGAGCACCATTTCCGCATCAACGGTAAGCCGGTGTTCGACGCAAGCGGGCTTTTCATCGGCTATCGCGGCACCGGTTCCGACATCACGGAAGCGGTCGAGGCGCGACGCGAAGCGGCGGCGAAGCAGGACCTGCTGGAGGCGACTTTCCAGCACATGGACCAGGGCATCAGCGTGTTCGATGCCAATCTGACGGCCGTCGCGTTCAACCAGCGCTACCTGGAACTGCTCGACCTCCCGGGGGACAGGTTCGCGCCGGGAGTTCCGTTCGAGGCGTTCGTGCGCTTCAACGCCGAGCGCGGCGAGTACGGGCCGGGAGATGTCGAAGCCCTGGTCGCCGAGCGCATTGCCGAGGTCCGACGCGCGGAGCCGCGCAATTTCGAACGCAAGCGCCCGGATGGAACCGTCCTGGAGACGATCGGCAGACCGCTTCCGGGCGGCGGCTTCGTCACCACCTACACCGACGTGACCGAACGCAACCGGACGATCGAGGCGCTCCGTTCGGCGAAACTCTCGGCCGAGATGGCCAACCAGGCGAAGACGCTCTTTCTCGCCAACATGAGCCACGAACTCAGGACACCGCTCAACGCGGTAATCGGGTTTTCCAGCCTGCTGGCCGAGAGTTCCTTCGGTCCGCTGAACGACCGATATGTCGACTATGCCCGCGACATTCACCAGAGCGGCCTGCACCTGCTGTCGGTCATCAATGACATTCTCGACCTGTCCAAGGTCGAAGTCGGCCATGTCGAGATCTCGCTCGAACCGGTTTCGCCCCGGGCGGCCACTGAGAGCTGCTTCCGCCTCCTGCAGGAACGGGCCGACGCCTCCGGCATCTCGCTGGTCAACGAGGTTCCCGAGGAGGCGTCTCCCCTGATTGCCGACAAGCGGCTGCTGCGCCAGATCCTCCTCAACCTGGTCGGAAACGCCATCAAGTTCTCGCATCGGGGGGGGATCGTCAGTGTTCGTCACGTGACGGCTGCCGACAACCGGTCGGGCCTTGAAGTCAGGGACCAGGGTGTCGGCATGGCGCAGGACGAGATCGCGCGCGCCATGCAGCCGTTCGTGCAACTCGACACCGGATATGCGCGGATGCATGAAGGCACAGGCCTCGGCCTGGCCCTTGTGCACCGCTATCTGGAGTTGCATGACGGCGCGCTGTCGATTTCCAGCAAGCCGGATGCCGGCACCGTGGCGACTGCCCTGTTCCCGGAGCCCGCGGACCTGCACATGGCCTCCGTCCCAGGGCAAACTGCCACGTGAAGGCGTCGCATCACGAAACCGTGAGGGCCGGTTACCGCATGCGTCGCATCGATTAAATGAAGAGTGTTCGCCAGAGCGTCAGTTGCCGTCGAACCTCGTCTGACGAATGATGAGCGCAATGCCCCACGGGAGAAATCCGATGCCCGCCGACCTTGTCACACGTCGCACCCTGCTCGCAGCCGGCGGGGCGGTTGCGGCAAGTTGTCTGTCCGGCCTGCTCGTTCCCGCCCGCGCCCAGGGACTCCCGCCGACGCCCTCCATGCGCGGCGGGTCGAACAATTACATCCCGAATGCGCCGATCGTGGAGCGGATCGGCGGCGGCGGTTTCTGGATGACGGGAACCGTGCGCCGCGCGGGCGACGGGGCGCCGCTCGCGGGCCAGCGCATCCAGATCTGGGCGCACACGACCGAAGGCTACGAAAGCGATCCGGAGAGCCACGGCGCCACGCTCACCGACGCGAAGGGCGAGTTCCGGCTCGAGATGCCGCAGATCGTCCCGGCTTTCGGCCAGCCGCACGGGCATCTCGCCTATGACAGCGGCGAGTTCGAGACCGTGTTCCTGCGCCCGGTCATGCGGAGCTCGAAGGATTCCAGCCTGGAGGCCCACTTCGTCCTCAAGCCGGCCTGAGGGCGGTGTCCGCGACAGCAATCGGCCGTGTCCGCAAGTTCCTGATCTGGAGCGCGCTCGCGTTCGCCATTGCCGTGCCGTTGGCAGCCGCCGCGGCGAGCCCGCTTCTGGCATGGCGCGATCCGGTCTACATCGCGGCCGGGTTCGCGGGGATCGCCGCAATGGCGCTGTTGCTGCTCCAGCCGCTGTTGATCGGTGGATACCTGCCCGGCCTGCCGGCCCCCCGCGCGCGCCGGATTCATGGCATGGTCGGAGGTCTTCTCGTCTTGGCGGTGGCGCTCCATGTCGCGGGGCTCTGGATCACCAGTCCGCCGGACGCGGTCGACGTGCTCCTCTTCAGATCGCCGACGCCGTTCTCGGACTGGGGCGCGATCGCCATGTGGACCGTATTCGCGGCGGCCCTTCTGGCGGTTTTCCGGCAGCGGATGAGTGTTCGTCCGCGGACGTGGCGCTTTGCGCACGCGGCTCTCGCGGCATTGACCGTGCTGTGCAGCGTGGTTCATGCGGTTCTGGTCGAGGGGGCGATGGAGACGGTCTCCAAGGTCGCGCTCTGCGCACTGGTCGTGCTGGCGGCTGCGAAAGTGTTCTCCGATCGCCGCGTGTGGAATCTTCGGCGCTAGACGGAGAGCGCCGTCGGCCAATCCCTCTGTCCTGCCAGAGCATCGACCATCGTTCCGCCGGAGACCGTCATGCGTGCGATTTCGGCGCCGGTCCCGGTGCGAATATTCGATTTGACAGAATGCGAAAACAGACCCCTAGTCATGGGATCGTCCCGAATTCAAATGCCCGAACGAGGCTTGAGAGTGTCTGTCGATAATCTGAACAGCCTGCTGCAGGACCATCCTGAAATCGAGACGGTTTTCGCATGTGTCTGCGATCTGAACGGGACGATGCGCGGCAAGCGCCTGCCAATCGAACAGGCGGCGAAAATTCTGGGTGGCGGTCTGCGGATGCCGCTTTCGATCCTCAGTGTCGATGTCTGGGGCGAGGACATCGAAGGCAACGAGCTTGTCTTCGAAACCGGCGACAGTGACGGGATCTGCGACTTTACCGGCCGCCCGATCGTCCTGATCAACTGGACCAACCGGCCTTCGGCACTGGCCATGCTGTGGATGCGGGAGGAAGGCGGGAAACCGTTCACGGGCGATCCCCGTCGCGCCCTGGCGCAGGTGGTCGAGCGTTATGCCGAGCGCGGCCTCACGCCGGTGGTCGCGACCGAGCTCGAATTCTATCTCTACGATCCGAGCGGTACGCAGCCGCAGCCGCCCTGTTCGCCGATCACGGAGAAGCGGCTCGGCTCGGACGGCGCGCTGTCGCTGGACGAACTGCAGCACTTCGACGAGTTCCTCGACGATGTCTACGATGCCTGCGCCGAACAGGGTATTCCGGCGGACGCCGCGATTTCGGAGAACGGCGCCGGGCAGTTCGAGATCAACATGATGCATGTCGGAGACGCCCTGAAGGCGGCGGATGATGCGGTTCTGTTTAAGCGCCTGGTGCGCGGCATCGCCCGCAAACACGGCCTCGCCGCGACTTTCATGGCGAAGCCCTACGGCGAACGCGCGGGCAGCGGTTTCCACGTTCACTTCTCGCTGCAGAACGGGGCCGGAGAGAACCTGTTTGACAACGGCGGCGACGAGGGTTCGCCGCTGATGCTGAACGCGGTTGCGGGGTTGCTGGCGACGATGCAGGAGAACACCCTGGTCTTCGCGCCACACGAGAATTCCTACCGACGCCTTCTGCCGGGAGCGCATGCGCCCATCAATGTCGCCTGGGGCTACGAGAACCGTACCGCGGCCATCCGCATCCCGGGTGGCAGTCACAAGGCGCGCCGGATCGAGCACCGGGTCGCAGGCGCGGACACCAACCCCTATCTCGTCCTGGCGAGCGTCCTCGGCGGCGCGCTGATCGGCATCGAGAGAGAGATGGAACCGGCTGCCCCGATCACGGGCGACGCTTACAGCATGAAGCTCGAACATCTGCCGCTGGACTGGGCGACCTCGATCGAGGCTTTCCGCCGCGGCACCCTGGTCCAACGCATTTATTCGAAACGCCTGCAGACTATGCTGGTCGAATGCAAGATGCAGGAGCTGAAACGCTTCGCCCGGCAGGTCACCGATTTCGAATATGACACTTATCTGGAAGTCGTCTGATGACCACCCGGCCCACGGCCCACACGACAAGCTATTACGCCGCCAGCGCCAATCCGTCGCCGGAGCGACCGCCGCTCGAAGGCGACCTTGCAATCGATGTTCTGATTGTCGGTGCCGGCTATAGCGGCCTGTCGACCGGCCTGCACCTGGTCGAGAAGGGTTACAAGGTCGCGATCATCGAGGCCGCTCGGGTCGGCTGGGGCGCCTCGGGGCGCAACGGCGGCCAGATCGTCAATGGCCTGAACGCGAGCCTGCAGACGATCAGGAAGCGCTATGGCGCGGACACCGCGAGCTTCGTTGCCGGGCTGGTTCAGGAAGGCGGCGAGATTATCCGCGAGCGGGTGAGGACATACGACATCCAGTGCGACCTGAAGGACGGCAACGTCTTCACCGCCTATACCGGCGCGCACATGCGCGAACTGGAAGAGCGCCTCAGTCTCTGGGCCGGCTACGGCATCGAGAACCAGGAGATGCTCGACAGGGCCGCGCTCCGCAAGCATGTCAACTCCGACGCCTATGTTGGCGGTATGATCGACCGCTCCGGCGGTCACATGCACCCGCTGAACCTTGCGCTCGGCGAGGCGGCGGCGTTCGAGAAGCTTGGCGGCAGGATCTACGAGCGGACGCCTGCCGTGCATGTCGACACCGACGCGGCGAAACCCGTTGTGAAGACCCCGGACGGCGCGATCACCTGCCAGACGCTGGTACTCTGCGGCAACGCCTATCTGGGCCATGTCGTGCCGACGCTGACGCCGCGCATCATGCCGGTCTCGACCCAGGTGATGGCAACCGAACCCCTCGGAGAGGAGCGGGCGAACGACCTGATCCCGACCGACGTCTGCGTCGAGGACGTGCGCTACATCCTCGACTATTTCCGGCTCTCCGCCGACAAGCGCATGCTGTTCGGCGGCGGTACGGTCTATGGCGGCACCGATCCAAGCGATATCCGGGCCAAGCTGCGGCCCAACATGGACAAGGTGTTCCCGCAGCTGAAGGGCGTGAGGATCGAGTATGCCTGGAGCGGCAATTTTGCGCTCTCCTTCAGTCGCGTGCCGCAGATGGGCCGGATCGGCAGCAACACCTATTTCGCGCACGGTTACAGCGGCCACGGCGTGACCGGCTCGCACACTTTCGGCCGCATCCTCTCTGAAGCGATCGACGGCGACCGTTCCCGCTTCGACGTGTTCGAGAACGTGCCCTGGTACCCGTTCCCCGGCGGCCGCCTGTTCCGGGTGCCTTACTCGGTAGTCGGCTCCTGGTGGTACACGCTCCGGGACAGGCTCGGGGTCTGAAATCCTCGTTCAGCAGGAGCGCGCGTAGTCCCGGAGATGGATAGACGCCTGCCTGCGTTCAGGACGTAGATCTGGAAATGCAGCGCTCTACTCCGCCACGCAATCGGCGAAGTAATGGACCTGACCGTCTGTATCGACTTCCTGCACCAGACCGTGGATATCGGTCTCGAAGCCCGGACACTCGCGGGCGAATGCGCGGTTGAACTTCAGGTATTCCACGATCTTCGCGTTGAACACCTCGCCCGGAATCAAGAGCGGGATACCCGGCGGATAGGGCGTGACGAGACTGGTCGTGATGCGGCCCTCGAGCTCGTCGATGGGTACGCGCTGGGTGGTGCGGCGGGCGATATGAGAGAACGCCTCGCTCGGATTCATCGCCGGCGTCAGGTCGCTCAGATACATGTCGGTCGAGAGGATCGCGACGCCGTACTTGGCATAGAGCTCGTGGACATGCTGGCAGAGATCGCGCAACCCCATCTGCTCGTAGCGCGGTTGCTTGGCGCAGAATTCCGGCATCGTGCGCCACATCGGCTGGTTCTTCGCGTAGTCGTCCTTGAACTGCTGCAATGCCGTCAGCAACGTGTTCCAGCGGCCCTTGGTGATACCGATGGTGAACATGATGAAGAAGCTGTAGAGGCCGGTCTTTTCCACCACCACGCCGTGTTCGGCCAGGTACTTGGTCACGATTGAGGCAGGGATACCCCAATCCTCGAACCGTCCGTCGAGATTGAGGCCGGGCGTGATGAGCGTCGCCTTGATCGGGTCGAGCATGTTGAAGCCCGGCGCCATGTCGCCGAAGCCGTGCCAGGACTCCGCGCCGTCGGAGGCCTGGACGCCGTCCGCGTCGGTCCGCTTCAGCACCCAGTCCCTGGTGCGGCCGACGCCTTCCTCGGCCAGCTCAGCCGGGCCCCAGACCTGGAACCACCAGTCGTCGGCGCCGAATTCCTCGTCGACCTTGCGCATGGCGCGGCGGAAATCGAGCGCCTCGGCGATGCTTTCCTCGACCAGCGCCTTGCCACCCGGCAGCTCCATCATCGCGGCGGCGACGTCGCAGCTTGCGATGATGCTGTATTGCGGGCTGGTGCTGGTGTGCATCAGGTAGGCTTCGTTGAAGAGATGCCGGTCCAGTTTCACTTCTTTCGAGTCCTGGACCAGCACATGGCTCGCCTGGCTGATCCCGGCCAGCAGCTTGTGGATCGACTGCGTGGCATAGGTGACCGAGTGCCTCGTCCGCTCCCGCTTGCGCCCCATCGCGTGATAGGTGCCGTAGAAGGGATGAAAGGAGGCGTGCGGCAGCCAGGCTTCGTCGAAATGCAGGTTGTCCACATAGCCGTCGAGCAGGTTCTTGATGGTCTCGGTGTTGTAGAGCACGCCGTCATAGGTGGACTGCGTCAGGGTCATGATCCGCGGCTTGACCGTGTCGGGATCGACACCCTCGAGCAGCGGGTTCGTCCTGATCTTCTCCTTGATCGACTCGATCTCGAATTCCGACTGCGGGATCGGACCGATGATGCCGTGATGGTTCCGCGTCGGCTTCAGAAAGACCGGGACCGCACCGGTCATGATGATCGAGTGCAGGATCGACTTGTGGCAGTTGCGGTCCACCACGACGACGTCGCCCGGCGCCACCGTGTGATGCCAGACCATCTTGTTCGAGGTCGAGGTACCGTTGGTCACGAAGTAGCAGTGGTCGGCGTTGAAGATCCGCGCGGCATTGCGCTCGGACGCACCGATGGCGCCGTTATGGTCCAGCAGCTGGCCCAGCTCCTCCACCGCGTTGCAGACGTCGGCCCGCAGCATGTTCTCGCCGTAGAACTGGTGGTACATCTGCCCGACCGGGCTCTTCAGGAAGGCCACACCGCCGGAATGGCCGGGGCAGTGCCAGGAATAGGAGCCGTCCTCTGCATAGTCGAGCAGCGCCCGGAAGAAAGGCGGCTGGATGCTCTCGAGATAGCTCTTGGCCTCGCGGATGATGTGCCGGGCGACGAATTCCGGCGTATCCTCGAACATGTGGATGAAGCCGTGCAGCTCGCGCAGGATGTTGTTCGGGATGTGTCGGCTGGTCTTGGTTTCGCCATAGATGTAGATCGGCACCTCGGCATTTTTCCAGCGCACCTCTTCGATGAAATTCCGCAGGTTGAGGACCGCCGGATCGAGATCGGGACCCGGGGTGAATTCCTCGTCGTCGATCGAGAGCACGAAGGTACTGGCGCGGGACTGCTGCTGGGCGAATTGCGAGAGATCGCCGTAGCTCGTCACGCCGAGAACTTCGAAACCCTCGCTCTCGATGGCCTGTGCGATTGCGCGGATGCCGAAGCCCGAAATGTTCTCTGAGCGGAAGTCTTCATCGATGATGACGATCGGAAAGCGGAACTTCATGGACCTTTTCCCTCGAAGATCAAGTTGGCGGCATAGCACGCAAACCGGATATGGGTCGCGCGAATTCCGGCCCAAGTCGATAGGGCCGGAATTCAGCTCAGCTTTGATCGTTTAGTGGCCGGAAAACACCAGTGCCTGGACCGGCATGATGATGGTCTGGATCCGCAGCAGCAGCGCATGGATGAGCCCGACCGTATCGACGAGATGAAGAAACAGGAACTCACCGGTCCCGAGATCCTCGCTCGCCAGCCTCTCGTGATTGCTCGTATAGGCGTTGGCGATACACCGGCTTCCCGGCGGAAGGTTCGCGATACCACCTTCGTACAGCGGCTCCATATAAGCGGTGATGGTGCCCGGACGACGGGCATCCTGGATGTCGAACAGCTGATCGGTCGGGCGCAGCTGTCCGGCGGCGATCACGTCCTGCACCTGGGTTATGACCATGGGGATCACTGTAAAGGGCTGGGCCATGCAGCTGATTTCCGCCAACATTCCGGGCTTGATCACCTGACCCGCGAGCTGATTGAAACCCGCATGGACGAACCGGCGTCCGGTGGCGGTCCCGCTCGTCGGGACCAGGATGCCGGCAGGCCGGAAGGCCTGGTTGATGACATCGCCTTCTTGCAGGCCGAATTGCTCAATCCGTCCGGCCTCGCCCGCCCGGATCGTGGTCTTGTCAAGTTCGACCAGGGCCTGTTGCAGCGCTGCTTCCGCACTGGCCTTGCGGGCAGGGAGGCCGACATTGAGCTTTTGCGCGACTGCCTTGTGATTGGCCTCCGCCGTCGCCACTCCGGCGGCCTGGGCGTCGAGGCGGATTTCCAGGCTGTCAATCTCACGCTGCCGTACGGCGGAGGAGTTGCGTGACTTCAGACGATACTGCGTATCCAGCTCTTCCTTCACCTGGCGGTAGTGTGCCTTGGCTTCGTTCACCCGGCTTGCGGCCGCCTCGAGATCGGCCTGGGTGATGACGAAATCCGCTTCTACCTCTTCGATCCGGCGCTCCGCCGTCGCAAGGGCGGCCAGTTGCTGAGAGTTGTCCAGACGGAACAACACCTGCCCGCGCTCGACATCCTGATTGTTGACGACATGCACCTCGCTCACGCGGCCGGAGATCTGCGGCAGGATCGTAACTGTGCGGTAGAACGAGGAAGCGTGCGTGGTCGACGGATGATAGTAGAAAACGATGGTTATCAGGGTGACCGTCAGGAGGATGCAGAGTGTGATGCCCCACCGCAGTTCGAACCAGACGGTGAAAAAGGTCAGCTCGTGTCCCCAGCGTTTCCCCTGTAGGTAACGGCGTGCAAGATAGTCCGGAAGCACCGTCAGCATCGAGCAGAGCAGGAGTTCTACCAAGGCGATCTCTCCCGGATTACCGTTGCGCCGTGCTGTCCGTTCCGCCCTCATCGGTTGCGGAAGCGGGGCGGCCTGGAGCGGGTGAGGGCGACGTCGCGAGGTTCGCGTCCTGACGGTCGAGAAATTCCCCCAGGCGCCGCGAGATTGTCTCGATCGGGGTTGCGATATCGGGGACCTTTATCACTGCGATGAGCAACGCAAGGACCCAGAAAAGATTGTTGTGTGTAAAGAGTGCGAGCAGGCCCAGAACCCCGACGAGTTGAAGCTGCGTCGAGTTATTCTTACCCGCCAGATGCTCCGGCATGGCGTGCAGGCTGAAATAGGCAACCCCGGCGAGCACGATGATCCCGAGCAGAAAGAGCAGCGTGACCGTGAAGAGCGGATCGCTTCCGTCCGGACCTGCGAGATACCCGGGGAGATGTTCCGGAGCGAAGGGATTCTGTTTCTGGCTCATCGTTCTGCTTTGGTTTGCCGAGGCTGGCTGCCGCGCGCACCAATACCGGGTGGGCGGAAGTTATACGGCGATCGATCCGATCAGTGCCGGTGCAATCTAACGTCGATATTTGGGGTCGGCAATGCATTCCTTCCGCCGATTTGATCGCTTTGCGGGATCTTCCCGGTCGGGTATTTTCGACTGATCGGTATACTCCGAACTATCGATTCGATTTCGGCATATTATTGAAATGAAAAGCGCGTCCATCTTCGCAGTGCGGGAGGTCGACAGCCCCTACGCCTGGTTCCGCCTCTCCATGTCTCTGCTGATCAGCATGGTCGGCGGTGTCGGCCTGTGGTCCGTCGTCGTGACCCTGCCGGCGGTCGAAGCGGAGTTCGACGTGGCGCGGGCCGATGCCTCGCTGCCCTACACGGTTACCATGATCGGTTTCGCCATCGGCGGCATCCTGATGGGGCGCGTGGCCGACCGGTTCGGCATCGTGGTGCCGCTGCGCTTCGGCGCCGTGATGCTGGCGCTGGGATATTTCCTCTCCGCCCAGGCCGAGAGTCTCTGGCAGTTCGCGGCCGTCCAGGGGGTGCTGATAGGCATGCTCGGCAGTTCCGCCAGCTTCGGGCCGGTGATCTCCGACATCACCCACTGGTTCCAGCGCCGCCGCGGGCTCGCCGTCGCCATCGGCGCCAGCGGGAGCTACCTTGCCGGGACGATTTGGCCGCCCGTGGTGCAGTATTTCGTCGACACTCAGGGCTGGCGAGATGCGCATGTTGCCATCGCCGGGATCTGCCTTTTCACCCTGCTGCCGCTTTCCGCCGCGCTGCGCCAGCGCGGCCCGGTGGCGCCGGCCCCGGCTCCCGGATTAGAAGTCGCGCCGAAGATTGCGCCGGCCGGCGACGACATCCCGTTGCGGGGACCGGTCGTCCAGGGATTGCTGCTGGTTGCGG
Source organism: Nisaea sp. (assembly GCF_965216895.1). Lineage (GTDB taxonomy): Bacteria > Pseudomonadota > Alphaproteobacteria > Thalassobaculales > Thalassobaculaceae > Nisaea. The sequence goes on along the minus strand of NZ_OZ244205.1, from coordinate 1,960,920 downwards.
GGCTCGCCTGCTGTGTCGCCATGGCGATGCCCCAGGTCCATATCGTCGCCTATTGCGGGGACCTGGGATACGGCACGGCGCGCGGTGCGGAGATGCTCTCCGTGATGCTCTTCACGGGGATCGTCAGCAGGCTGACCTTCGGCTGGATCGCCGACCGGATCGGCGCGCTCCGCACGCTGATGCTGTCGTCGTCCCTGCAGGGCCTCTCCCTGCTCCTGTTCCTGCCCTTCGACGGCCTCGTTCCGCTCTATTTCGTCTCCGCCCTGTTCGGCCTTGCCCAGGGTGGCATCGTGCCGACCTATGCGCTCGTCGTCCGCCAGGTCTTCCCCGCCGCCGAGGCGGGAACCCGGGTCGGCCTCGTGCTTTCGGCGACTCTCCTTGGCATGGCGCTCGGCGGCTGGATGTCGGGCATGATCTACGATCTGACCCTCTCCTATGATGCGGCCTTCCTCAACGGCGTCGCGTGGAACCTTCTCAATCTCGGCGTTGCGATCTTCCTCTGGGTTCAGATCGACCGGCGCGGGCCCGTGCGGGCGGTGGCCTGACCCTCTTGGATACGGGGCCGCCGGAGCAATAGGCTGGAGTGACAAAATCCGTAGTGGCGCCCTTTGGCGCGGCTGCGGCCTACCCATATTCACGGGCGGGCGGAATGGCCGTCCCTGTCGGCCGGAAAAGGCCCCCCGCCGAAGCGATGGATGGTCTCGGATGATCTGGCTGGAACTCGCCCTCGGGCTCGCGCTTCTGTTGGCCGGAGGAGAATTTCTCGTTCGGGGCAGCGTCGGTGTCGCCCTGCGGCTCGGCGTCTCTCCGTTGCTGATTGGCCTGACCCTGGTGGGGTTCGGCACCTCGACGCCGGAATTGGTGGCCAGTCTGGAAGCGGCCCTGATCGGCGCGCCGGGGATCGCCGTCGGCAATATCGTCGGCTCCAACATCGCCAATATCCTCCTGATCCTCGGGGCTTCCGCCGTGATCCTGCCGATCGCCACGACCCGACGGTCTTTCGGTCGCGACGGCTCGGTATTGATCGGGGCGAGCCTGCTTCTGCTCGTTGTGACCATGATGGGCGAACTCGGCCGGTTTGCCGGGCTCGCGCTGATCGCGTTGCTTGCCGTCTATACGCTCTATACCTACCGGTCCGAGCGTCGGAGCGGGCTGGCCGCGGAGCCGTCATTGTCCGAAATCGCAGCGGCGCCGAGCGGACAGATGACACTGCGCTTCGGCCTGATGCTCGCCGCGGCCGGAATCGGCGGCGTGGTCTGGGGTGCGAGCCTGCTGGTCGGGGCCTCGATCGAAATCGCCCGCGCTGCCGGTCTCTCCGAGACGGTGATCGGCCTGACGCTGGTCGCCGTCGGTACCTCGCTGCCGGAACTGGTGACTTCGGCCACGGCGGCGGTGCGCCGGCAGGGGGATGTCGCCTTCGGCAACATCGTCGGGAGCAACATCTTCAACATTCTCGGGATCGGCGGCGTGACGGCGGCGGTGACCCCGATCGACATCCCGACACAGATCGGTACCCTCGATATCTGGGCCATGCTGGGTGCCGCCGTATTGTTGGTGCTCTTCGCCGTGACCAACTGGCGGGTTTCCCGTGGCGAGGGCGCGGTCTTCCTGGCGCTCTACGCCCTATATCTCGCGGTTCAGTTCCATCCTGGCCTGCGCGCGGCCGCCGGCCTCGTCTGAGGGTGGCGCTCAGGTCTCTCCCGCGGCCGCCCGTTTCGCCTGCCGCGCCGGGCGGATCCTGAGCAGCCAGACGAAGAGCAGGGTCAGCGCGAGCAGTATGGCGCTGGCCGGGCTGGTGAGAAAGATCGTCGGATCGCCTTCGGAAACGATCAGCGAACGGCGCAGGAACTCCTCGAAATAGGGGCCGAGGATGACGCCCATCAGCGCCGGGACCACAGGATAGCCGAACACCCGCAGCAGGAAGGCGAGAACACCGATCGCCAGCGCCATCCACATCTGGAAGAACGAGAAGGACGAGGCATAGACGCCGACCATCGAGATCATGGCGATGAAGGCATAGAGCAGGCCGCGATTGATTTGCGAGAGCCTGAGATAGACCGGCCCGAAGGCCAGCACCGAGACAAAGACCAGGATTGAGGAGACAAACAGGGCCGCGAACATCGGGGCGATGACCGCGAAGTTGCTTCCGAGCAGGGCCGGGCCGGGGACCAGGCCGTGGATCAGGAGCACGCCGAAGATGATCGCCGTCACCGCGTCGCCCGGAATCCCCATGGTCAGCAACGGGATTACCGCGCCGCCGCACATTGCGTTGTTGGCGGCCTCGGAGGCGGCGAGGCCCTCGTAGGACCCCTTGCCGAACTTCTCGGGGTGCCGCGCACCGCGCTTCGCTTCCGCATAGGCGATGAAGGAGGCCATCGAGGCGCCGCCGCCCGGCAGCATGCCGATCAGGACGCCGATGACGGCGCTCTTCGCGTAGGTCAGAGGGCCGACTTCCTTCAACCGTGCTCGGGTCGGCATGAAGTCCCGGCGCCGTGGCCTCACGATCTCGGCAACCGCTTCTCCCCGGCTCAGTGCGGTGGGCAGCGCCGCCTGCGCGATCAACTCGCAGACCGCGAAGAGACCGATCACCGCCGGCAGCAGGCCGATGCCCTCGATCAGATGATAGCTCTCGAAATCAAAGCGGCCGACCGGCACCATCGGGTCGATGCCGACGGTCGAGATCATCAGGCCGATCGCCATCGCCGTCGCCGCCTTCAGCAGCGATCCGGTGGCGACGATCGTCACCGTCACGATCGCCAGCAGGACGAGGGAGAATTTGTCAGGGGTCTGAAAGAGGAGGGCGAGCTGGCTGACCGGCTGCGCCAGCGCGATCAGCACGGCAGCGCCGATCAGGCCCCCGAAGGCGGAGGATAGCGCGCTCATGCCGAGCGCCTGCGGTCCCTCGCCCTTTTTCATCAACGCATGCCCGTCGATCGTCGTGATCGCGCCGGAGGGCGCGCCGGGGATGTTCAGGGTGATTCCGGTGATCGAGCCGGAATAGATCCCGGCCATGTAGATGCCGGCGACCATCACCAGCGCGTCGGCCACGTTCATGCCGAAGGTGAAGGGGAGCAGCAGGGCGATGGCGAGCGTCGCCGTCAGGCCCGGAATGGCGCCGAAGACGAGGCCGAGGAGGAAGCCGCCGATCAGGTGCAGGAAGGTGACCGGAAGGGCGAGGGCGAGGAACCCGTCGGCGATTTGCGCGAGCATCTCAGAACTCCCAGACCGGCAGGTAGAGACCGAAGACCTGGACGAAGAAGAGCCAGCCGAAGAGGGTGACGCAGCCTGCGACGACGGCCGACGTCAGAGCGGAGCTGAGCCAGGCGCCGCTACGCTCGAAATTGAAGAAGAGGGCGATCAGGAAGGTGTAGAGAAAGGCCGCGACCAGATAGCCGAGATAGAAGAACCCGATGATGAAGAGGATCGTCAGGCCGATTGCGATCGCAGGGCCGATAAGGCGGAGATTCGGCACATGTTCCGAAGCGGCGGTGTCCGTTTGGGGCGCCGCCTCTGCGCGGATTTCCGTATAGAGAATGCGGGCGACCGCAAGATAGAGGAACGCGCAGAGGATCGAGGGCAGGAAGGCCGGGCCCGGCTCTCCGGTGGCGAAGGGCGGGTCCATCTGCAACACCTGGCTGGCATAGACGGTGTTCAGCGCGGCCAGCGCCAGGGCGAACAACACCTGGCCGCTCATCAACCTTGTCATCCTCATGATTTTCCCCTGCGCGGTCCGCCGCGAAGCGCGCCGGGCCCGGAGTGTCCCGGGCCCGGCACCTGTACCTTACTTGCTGAGCAGGCCCGCCGCGACCAGTTCGTCGATCAGCTTGAAGGCCTTCGCCTGGGACGCCTTGACGTAGGCCTCCGTCTGTTCGGCGTTCATCCAGACCGCGCCCATGCCGGTGTCGGCCGCCGCCTTCTGGAACTCGGGCATGTCGAACACCTTGGCGAAGGCCGCTTCGAGAGCCGCGCGCTGCGCCGGGTCGACCGAGGCCTGCGTCGCGATCAGGCGGAAGCTTCCCCAGACCACGTCGAAGCCCTGCTCCTTGAAGGTCGGAACGTCGGGGAACAGCTCGGAACGCTCGTCGGACATCACGCCGAGCACCCGGGCCTGGCCGGACTGCACCGCGGAGAAGGCGGCGGAGAGGCTGGTGGAAGCCGCATCAGTCTCGCCCGAGAGGAGCGCCTCGCGCTGCGGGCCGGAGCCTTTCGGATAGGGCACGTGCTGCACTTCGATGCTGGCCTGCTGGGCGAAATCGATCGCTGGCAGGTGCCAGACGCCGCCGGTGCCGACATTCGCGATCTTCAGCGAGCCCGGCGCCGCCTTGGCGGCCGCGACGAACCCGGCGAGATCCTTCCACGGGGCGTCGGCCTTCACGATGAGGGCGGTCGGGTGCACGGTGACGGAGCCGAGATAGGCAAGCTGCTCCGTATCGTAGCCCGGAACCAGCTTGTAGTACGGAACGGTGATCACGCTGTCCCAGGTGAGCGAGCCGATGGTGTAGCCGTCGGGACGGGATTTCATCAGACGCAGGGTGCCGACACCGCTCTGCGCGCCGGTCACGTTCTGGGTGTTGATGCCGACGCCAAGCTGCTTTTCGGCAAAGCTCATGAAGGTCCGCATCACCGTATCGGTGCCGCCGCCGGCGCTCCACGGCATGATGTGCAGGATATCCTTGCTCGGGTAGTCGGCGGCTTTCGCGGCACCGGTGAGCGGAAGGGCCAGAACGGCCGCGGCGACGAGTGTCTTAGACAATTTTCCGAAGAGCTTCATAGCTGTCCTCTCTGCTTGGGGGGGAAGGGAGCGCGGGGCGCGTTGTCTCGCGCCCTTCGTCATTGTGGGTGGGTCAAATCAGGTGAAGTAGGGCAGGTTCTTTGACTTGGCGGCGCGGACCCAGGACGGGACAAAGGGAACGATCTTGTCCTGCGACGGCACCATGATCTCGATGAAGCTGGCGCCGGGGTGGGATATGGCGTCACAGAGGATCTGTTCGATTTCGGCCTCGGAGGTGATCCGTGCAGTTTTGAAGCCGAAGCCTTCCGCGACCTTGATGTAATCGACCGCACCGAAATCCGTCGACCAGGGCTCGTCGACATCGTCCAGCAGGATGGCCTCGCCGCGGATCCAGCCGTAATTGTCGTTCCGGGTCAGGATAACCGTATGGTTCTTGCCGCTGCGCCTGATGGTCTCGAAATCGCCGAGCACGAAGGCGAGCGAACCGTCGCCGGTGAAGGAGATGACCGGGCCGTCATTCGCGAAGGAGGCACCGATACCGGCAGGAACCGAGTAGCCGAGCGCGCCCATCGAATAGTTCGTGATGTAGCCCCGACCGGCCTGCTTCAGGGAGAGCAGGGCGGAGGGATAGATCGCGCTGACACCCGGTTCCGCCGTCACGATGGCGTCCGGCGGCAGGATGGCGTCAAGCACCTGGGTCAGCTTCACCGGGGAGACCGTGCCCTCGGGCATCGGGATGTTGGAATTGAAGACATTGTCGAGCGCCGTGCGCTTGATCTGGGTAAGATCGAGCGTCTCTCGCTTCAGGCCGGGATGCTCGGCGCGGATCAGCTCGACCATGTATTCGAGGGTCGCCCGTGCATCGCCGACGAGACCCACCTTCAGCGGGAAGTTGTTGCCGACATGGGCTTCGGCGATGTCGAGATGCAGGAAGGTCTTGGTCTTCGGGTCGCCGTACAGCTTCCAGTGGTCGGTCGAGCTGGAATCGGTGTTGGTGCCGACGAAAAAGACCGTATCGGCGCTCTTCAGATAGGCGTTCGAGTAGTCCATCCCGCCGCGCGCGCCGATGACGCGCAGCGACAGCGGATGAGTTTCCGCGATCGTGCCCTTGCCCGGGGTGGTGGTCGCAACGGGGATCTGCAGCAGTTCCGCCAGTTCGACGAGGATTTCCGAGGCGCGCGAGATCAGCGCGCCCTGGCCGCAGACGATGACCGGCTTCTCGGCCGCGAGCAGGATGCCGATGGCTTCGCGAATCTTCGCGTGGTCGGCGACGGGGCGGTGCGCCGGATACTCGCTGTAGTCCGGCTCGGCATAGAGATCGTCGATCTCGGCCTCGTCGTGAAAGATGTTGATCGGCACACGGATATGGACCGGGGCCGGCCGCCCGGAGGTCGCCACGCGGAAGGCCCGACGCAGCATGAAGGGAATTTCCTTCACGTTGGTGAGGTGGAAGGATTCCTTGCAGATGCTGTCATAGAGCGCGGTCTGGTCGATGCCGGTCAGCCCGTGCTTCTTGTCCTGGTTCACCGGGATGTCGGAGCTGAAATAGATCACCGGCACCGAGCTGAGGTAAGCCTCGGTCAGGCCGGGCGTGCAGTGGGTCACACCGGGGCTCGGTGCTTCGAGGACGCAGGGGCGTCCCGTGATCTTGGCATAGGCCTCGGCGGCGAAGGAGGCGGTTCGTTCGTCCCGGGTCAGGACAAACTCGATGTTGGAATGGCGGCGCCATTCCTTGTACCAGCCGATCGTCGTCTCGCCGGGCAGGCCGAAGACATGCGACACGCCGTGGAGCTCCAGCATCTTCAGGATGACCTGAGCGCCGTTCATCGTACTTCCCACCGGAGGGGCTCCCTGCTAGGACTGCAAAATGGAATTCAAAGCTGTATACAGAGTGATGCACAGCACTAAATACGAATCAATTGTTTTCTTCGAAACATTCTCTAGAGTGGCTGTGATCGATGCCGCGTAACTCACAGGCCATTGAAAAGATGACAAAAACCGAAGGAACGGTGGAGCGGGCCTACCGTCAGCTGAAGGAAATGGCGACGAACTATGCGTTCAAACCGGAATCGCGGCTGAACGAGAGCGAGTTGGCCAAGCAGCTGGAAACGAGCCGAACCCCGTTGCGCGAAGCGCTGAACCGGCTGGTGGCCGAGGGGTTCCTGACCTCGCGGAGCGGCCAGGGATTTTTCTGCCGCTCGCTGACGCCGGCAGAGATCATGGATCTCTACGAGGCGCGGGGCGCGATCGAGTGCGAGGCGGTCAAGCTCGCCGCGCTCAGGGCGGACCCGTCCGACGTGCTGGACCTGGAAAAATTCCTGGAGCGGTCGCGTGCGGACTACCGGCCCGGAACGCCGCCGGAAATTCTGGTCAAGCTGGACGAGGAGTTCCATCTCCGGCTCACCGCGCTCTCCGGAAATGCCGAGATGGTGCGGATGCTGGAGAACATGAACGGCCGCATTCACTATGTGCGTCTGATCGACCTCAAGGCGCTGTCCGAGCGCGACGGCCCGGACGTCGTCACGACGGATCCGCACAGGCGCATCCTCGACGCGGTGAAACGGCGCGACCCCGAGGCGGCTCAGCAGGCGATGCGTGCCCATATCGAGCGCCGCCTCGAGGCGATCACCCAGACTGTCCGCAGCGCCTTCGCGCAGCTCTACGCCCCCTGAACGGGAGACCCCGCCGATGAAGAGTTTCGATCTCGCCGACCTGTCGGCGGCAGACGCCTACAAGCTGATGCGCAACGTGGTGACACCGCGGCCGATCGCGCTGGTCACGACTCTCGACGAGGAAGGCGTGGTGAACGCGGCGCCGTTTTCCTTCTTCAATGCCATCGCCTTCGATCCTTGCATGGTCGTGCTCGGCCTGGAGGCCCGGCCCGACGGCTCGCCGAAGGACACCTCGCGGAATATCCGCGCAACGCGCGAATTTGTCGTCAACATGGTCGACCGGGCGATGGCGGAGAAGATGAACCTCTGTTCGACGCCGCTGCCGCACGGCGAATCCGAGATCCCGCTTTCGGGTTTCACCACCGCGCCGTCGGAGCAGGTGAAGCCGCCGCGCATTGCGGAAGCGCCGGCCGTGCTTGAATGCACCCGGCATACAACTCTGGAACTCGGCAACCGGCGCGAGATCGTGGTCGGCGAGGTCCGGGCGATCGCGGTTCGCGACGATCTGTTGCTCGATGCGGAGAAACTCCATATCGACCATGTGGCGCTCGACACGATCGCCCGGCTCGGAGCGAACCTGTATGCGACCAGCCGCGATACCTTCGAGATGATCCGACCGGACGGGCGCTAGGAGACTTGCGCGTAGGACCGGCGGGCATCGAGAACGTGAGAATGGTCCGCCGTCAAGGGCGGGCGGGTGATCCCATGGAGCGATGCTGGCCTTCACCGTAACCGGGTCCATATGGTGCTGACGGAGGACCGATCATGACCGAGACACGTACCGAAACCGACACGATGGGCGAGATGTCCGTGCCCGCGGACCGCTATTGGGGCGCCCAGACCCAGCGCTCGCTGCAGAATTTCAGGATCGGCGGGGAACGGATGCCGGTGGCGCTGATCCGCGCCTTCGCGATACAGAAGAAGGCGGCGGCGCTCGCCAACATGGCGCTCGGCAAGCTCGATCCGGAACTCGGCAGGGCCATGGTGACGGCGGCGGACGAGATTGTCGCAGGCAAGCTCGACGATCATTTCCCGCTCGTCGTCTGGCAGACCGGCTCGGGCACCCAGACCAACATGAACCTGAACGAGGTGATCTCGAACCGGGCCATCGAACTGCTCGGCGGCACGATCGGCAGCAAGGCGCCGGTCCATCCGAACGATCACGTCAATATGGGGCAGAGTTCCAATGACAGCTTCCCGACCGCGATGTCGATCGCCGCGGTGCTGGAAATCGAACGGGAGTTGCTGCCCGCGCTGAAGGAATTCCACGCGGCGCTGAAGGCGAAGCAGGAGGAGTTCGCGTCCATCGTCAAGATCGGCCGCACCCATCTGCAGGACGCGACGCCGGTCACGCTCGGGCAGGAATTCTCCGGCTATGCGCGGCAGATCGAGCTTGGGATCGAGCGGGTGAAGGGCGCGCTGCCGCGGCTGCGCGAGCTGGCGCAGGGTGGCACGGCCGTCGGCTCCGGCCTGAACGCGGCGCCGGGCTTCGCGGAGGAATTTGTCGAACGGGTACGTGAGATCACCGGCATTCCCTTCACCAGCGCGGTGAACAAGTTCGAGGCGCTGGCGGCGCATGATGCGCTGGTCGAGATGTCCGGCTGCCTCAATGTGCTGGCGGCGAGCTGCATGAAGATCGCGAACGACATACGCCTGCTCGGCAGCGGTCCCCGCAGTGGGCTCGGCGAACTGCAACTGCCGGCGAACGAGCCCGGTTCCTCGATTATGCCCGGCAAGGTGAATCCGACCCAGTCGGAGGCCCTGACCCAGGCCGCGGCCCAGGTGATCGGCAACCACGTCACCATCACCACGGCGGGCGCGACCGGGCATTTCGAATTGAATGTCTTCAAGCCGGTGATGATCTACAACCTCTTGCAGTCGATCCGCCTGCTGGCAGACGGGACACGCAGCTTCTCGGAGAACTGCGTCTCGGGCATCGTGGCGAACGAGGACCGGATCCGGCAGCTCATGGAGCAGTCGCTGATGCTGGTAACGGCGCTCAACCCGCATATCGGCTACGACAAGGCGGCGGAGATCGCGAAGAAGGCTTTCGCCGAAGGCACAAGCCTGAAGGAGGCCGCGCTGGCGCTCGGCCATCTGACGGAAGCGCAGTATGAGGAATGGGTGCGCCCGGAAAACATGGTCGGAGAACGGTGATGCGGCTGACGGACTGTCACAATTTCCACGATTTCCGGAAGCTGGCGAAGCGGCGGCTTCCGGGGCCGATCTTCAACTATATCGACGGTGCCGCCGACGATGAGGTTACCTACCGCCGCAACACGGAGAGTTTTGAGCGCTGCGACCTGGTGCCGAACATCCTGCGCGGAGTTGCCGATATCGACATGTCGGTGACGGTGCTCGGGCAGAAGCTCGAGATGCCGATTTACTGCTCGCCGACCGCCCTGCAGCGGCTCTTCCACCATGACGGCGAGCGCGCGGTCGCGGCGGCTGCGGCCAAGTTCGGCACCATGTTCGGGGTTTCCTCCCTCGGCACGATCAGTCTCGAGGAACTGCGGCGCACGCACGACAATCCGCAATGCTATCAGTTCTATTTCCATAAGGACCGGGGTCTCAACAGGGCGATGATGGAGCGCGCCAAGGAGGCGGGCGTCCAGGTGATGATGCTCACTGTCGACAGCATTACCGGCGGCAACCGGGAGCGCGACCTGCGCACCGGCTTCTCCATCCCGTTCCGGCTGACGCTCGGCGGCATGCTGCAATTCGCGATCAAGCCGCTCTGGGGCGTCAACTACATCACCCACGAGAAGTTCGCCCTGCCGCAGCTCGACGAGCATGTCGACATGAGTGGCGGCGCCATGTCGATCGGGCGCTATTTCACCGAGATGCTGGATCCGTCCATGACCTGGGACGATGTCGCCAAGATGGTCGATCTCTGGGACGGGCAGTTCTGCCTGAAGGGCGTAATGTCGGTAGAGGACGCGGAGCGCGCGGTGGAGATCGGATGCACCGGCATCGTGCTCTCGAACCATGGCGGCCGTCAGCTCGACGGCTCCCGCGCGCCTTTCGACCAACTCGCGGAGATCGTCGATGCGGTAGGGGACAGGATCGACGTGATCATGGACAGTGGCATCCAGCGTGGGACCCATGTGCTGAAGGCGCTTTCCATGGGCGCGAAGGCGGTCGGTGGAGGGCGCTTCTATCTCTATCCGCTGGCGGCGGCCGGGCAGGCCGGAGTGGAGCGCGCACTGACCCTGATGCGGACCGAGATCGAGCGCGATATGCGCCTGATGGGGGTCAGCAGCGTTGCCGAGCTGTCGCGGAACAACCTGGCGTTCCGCTGAGGTAAACCGTCAGTCGGGGATAACCGCTGTCGCCTCGATTTCGATCTTCGCCTCGTCCTCGACGAGGGCGGAGACGACCACCATCGCCATCGCCGGGAAGTGGTAACCCAGGACCCGGCGATAGGCCTCGCCGACCGCGCGCTGGTTGGCGAGATAATCCTGCTTGTCGGTGACGTACCAGGTGAGCCGCACCAGGTGCTCCGGCTTGCCGCCGGCGGCTTCCAGCACCGTGCGGATGTTCCGCAGCGCCTGTTCCATCTGGCCGATGAAATCCTTTGCCTCGAAGACCTGATTCTCGTTCCAGCCGATCTGCCCGCCGATATGGAGCGAGGCGCCGCGCGCGAGGATGCCGTTCGCATAACCCCTGGGTTGGACCCAGCCTTCCGGCTGTACGTTGATATGGCTCATCGGATGTCCTCCGGGCGGGCGCGTTGTTTCTCGCTGCGTTTCTGCTTTGCATCATAAGGGCATGGCGTCAGAGGCTCCAGAAATATTTCAAACTTGAAATTTAAACCTTGAAACATTTCCGGCGGAGTGAAATCCTTTCTCCTGTCGACCGAACTCGGCGGAGCCACACCCATGAAGATCGTATGTCTCGGCGGCGGGCCCGCGGGCCTCTATTTCGCCATTTCGATGAAGCTGAAGGATCCGGCGCACGAGATCACCGTGATCGAGCGCAACCGCGCGGATGACACCTTCGGCTGGGGTGTCGTTCTGTCGGACGAGACGCTCGACAATCTGAAGGCCAACGATCCGGTCAGCGCCGAGGCGATCCGCGCGCATTTCGCCTACTGGGACGACATTGCCGTGCATTACCGCGGCACCTGCACGACGTCCTCGGGCCATGGTTTCTGCGGTATCGGCCGGATGAAGCTGCTGCTGTTGCTGCAGCAGCGCGCCCGCGAGCTCGGCATCGAGATGCGGTTCGAGACCGAAATCGACAGCGCGGCTGGCTACATGACGGAGTACGACCTCGTCGTTGCCGCCGACGGGCTGAATTCCAAGACGCGCAACGAGTTCGCGGAAAGCTTCCGACCGGAGATCGAGACCCGCGCCTGCAAGTTCGTCTGGCTCGGCACCCATCAGAAGTTCGACGATGCCTTCACCTTCATCTTCGAGGAGACCGAGAAGGGCTGGGTCTGGGCGCACGCCTACCAGTTCGACGAGGATACAGCGACCTTCATCGTCGAATGCTCCGAGGAGACGTGGAACGCCTACGGTTTCGGCGACATGACCCAGGACGAGAGCATCGCCGTCTGCGAGGAAATCTTCCGCGCTCATCTCGGCGGCCATACCCTGATGTCGAACGCCCGGCACCTCCGCGGCTCCGCCTGGCTGAACTTTCCGCGCGTTCTCTGCGAGAAATGGTTCCACGAGAATGTCGTATTGCTCGGCGACGCTTCGGCGACGGCGCATTTCTCCATCGGTTCCGGCACCAAGCTCGCCTTCGAGAGCGCCATCGCGCTCGCCACCTACCTTCATTCCGAGCCGACTCTGGAGGGCGCCTTCACAAGGTATCAGGAGGAGCGCCGTGTCGAGGTCCTGCGCCTGCAGTCGGCGGCGCGCAACTCGACCGAATGGTTCGAGGAGGTGGAGCGCTATCTCACGCTCGATCCGGTGCAGTTCAACTACGCGCTGCTCACTCGCTCGCAGCGCATCAGCCACGAGAATCTCCGCCTGCGCGATCCGGACTGGCTGGCATCCGCCGAGACCTGGTTCCAGAGACAGGCTGGCGCGGGAGCGAGTGCGCCGCACAGGGCGCCGATGTTCGCGCCATTCAGCCTCCGGGATATGAGCCTCGCGAACCGCGTCGTGGTCTCGCCGATGGCGCAGTACAAAGCGGTCGACGGCTGCCCGACGGACTGGCATTTCGCGCATTACGCGGAACGCGCCAAGGGTGGCGCCGGCCTCGTCTATATCGAGATGACCTGCGTCTCGCCGGAGGGGCGGATCACGCCGGGATGCCCCGGCTTCTATGCCCCGGAGCACGAGGCGGCCTGGCGGCGGCTGACCGATTTCGTCCATGCCGAGACCGAGGCGAAGATCTGCGCGCAGATTGGCCATTCCGGGCGGAAGGGCTCGACCCAGCTCGGCTGGGAGGAGATGGACGCGCCGCTGAAGGAGGGCAACTGGCCGCTGCTCTCCGCGTCCGCCATTCCCTGGTCGCCGGAGAACGCCGTGCCGAAGGAAATGGACCGGGCCGACATGGACCGCGTGCGCGACGAATTCGTCGCCGCGACGGAGATGGCGGCCCGGGCGGGTTTCGACATGGTCGAGCTCCATGCCGCCCACGGCTATCTGATCTCGTCCTTCATCTCGCCGCTCTCCAACCGGCGGACGGACGAGTATGGCGGTGGTCTCGGGAACCGGATGCGCTATCCGCTCGAGGTCTTTCATGCCATGCGGGCCGTATGGCCGGACGAGAAACCGATGTCGGTCCGCATCTCGGCCAACGACTGGGCGGGCGATGACGGGGTGACGCCGTTGGAGGCGGTGGAGATCGCGAGGCTCTTTGCCGCCGCGGGGGTCGACATCGTCGATGTTTCGGCGGGCCAGACCTCGGTTGAGGCGAAGCCGGTCTATGGCCGCATGTTCCAGACTCCCTTCTCCGATCGGATCCGCAACGAGGCGCGCGTCGCGACCATGGCGGTCGGCAATATCTACGAGCCGGACCATGTGAACTCGATCCTGCTCGCGGGCCGCGCGGATCTCGTCTGCCTCGCTCGTCCGCACCTCGCCGACCCCTACTGGACGCTGCATGCGGCAGCGGCGCACGGTGACCGCGGGATCATATGGCCGGCGCCCTATCTCGCCGGACGCGACCAGCTCTACCGGCTGGCGGAGCGGGCCGCTGCGACGGAGATCCGGGTATGAGTCTCGACGGAAAAACCGTGCTCGTTACCGGCGGCGGCAGCGGGGTCGGTGCCGACATGGCGGTGAAATTCGCCGAGGCCGGCGCGCGCGTCGTCATCGCCGGACGGCGGATCGACGCGCTTGAGGCGGTTGCCGGACGACATCGCGCGATCTCTCCATGCGCCGCCGACGTCACCGGCGAACAATCCGTTGCGGATCTCTTCAAGGCGGCGGGGCCGGTCGATATCGTCATCGCCAATGCGGGCATGGCCGAAAGCGCTCCTTTCGTGAAGACGAGCCTCCGCGATTGGAACCAGCATCTCGCGGTCAATCTCACCGGCACCTTCCTGACATTGCGCACCGGTTTGCTGCAGATGAAAGGTCGGACCTGGGGGCGACTCATCGCCGTCGCGTCGACCGCCGGCCTGAAAGGCTATCCCTATGTCTCCGCCTACACGGCGGCCAAGCACGGGGTCGTCGGCCTCGTCCGCTCCATCGCCCAAGAAGTCGCGCGGAGCGGCGTGACCGCAAACGCGCTCTGCCCCGGCTTTCTCGATACCGAGATGACCGAGCGCAGTATCGCCAATATCGTTGGGAAGACCGGCGCCTCTCCGGAAGAAGCGCGGGCACGGCTCGCGGCGAACAACCCGCAGGGCCGTCTGATCGCTCCGGCAGAGGTCAGCGCCGCCGCACTCTGGCTTTGCGGGCCTGGCTCCGAAGGGGTGAACGGCGAGGCGGTTTCGATCAGCGGAGGCGAGATTTGAGCGAGGTCGACAATGCCCGCAAGGCCCGGCTCCGGCTCTGGCTCGGGCTGCTGCGCACCACGCGCTTTGTCGAGAACGCGCTGCGCGAGGAAATGCGGCTCGCCTACGGCCACACCCTGCCGCGCTTCGACGTGCTCTCGGTACTGGAGCATAGCGGCACGGGCCTGCAGATGAGCGAACTCTCGCAGCAGCTCATGGTCTCCAACGGCAACGTCACGGTGATTGTCGAACGGTTGGTGCAGGACGGGCTGGTGGAGCGGGTGCCGGTTGCGGGGGACAAGCGCGCCACGCTGGTCCGCCTGACCCCGGTCGGCCGCCAGGCTTTCGCCGAGATGGCCGCAGCGCACGAAAGCTGGGTCGACGGATTGCTCGAAACCATCCCGCCGGCGGATGCGGAACTGATCGCGACCCGGCTCAAGGACATCCGCAGGAAGGGAGGAGGTCGATGACCCCTATGGCCGGACTGGAGCCGAAACATTTCCTCTGGCAGGTGGAAGACAGGGTCGCGACGGTGCGGCTCGACCGGCCGGACCGCAAAAACCCGCTCACCTTCGAGAGTTACGCGGAGCTGCGCGATACGTTCCGCGCGCTGCCCTATGCGGACGATGTCGACGCCGTGGTCTTCGCCTCCAATGGCGGGAACTTCTGCTCCGGCGGCGACGTGCACGACATCATAGGCCCGCTGATCGGCATGGACATGAAGGGACTGCTCGCTTTCACCCGGATGACCGGCGATCTCGTCAAGGCAATGATCGGCTGCGGCAAGCCGGTGATCGCGGCGGTCGACGGGATCTCGGTCGGCGCCGGCGCGATCGTCGCCATGGCCTCCGATATCCGCCTCGGCACGCCCGAGGCGAAGACCGCCTTCCTTTTCACCCGTGTCGGTCTCGCCGGCTGCGACATGGGCGCCTGCGCCATCCTGCCCCGCATCATCGGTCAGGGGCGGGCGGCGGAGCTGCTCTATAGCGGCCGCTCCATGAGCGCCGAGGAAGGTCTCGCCTGGGGCTACTTCAACGCCTTGCACGCAGCGGAGAAACTGGAGGAGGAGGCGATGGCCTTCGCCCGGCGCCTTGTCGCCGGACCGGTCTTCGCCCACGGCATCACCAAGACCCAGCTCAACCAGGAATGGAGCATGTCGCTCGAACAGGCGATCGAGGCGGAAGCGCAGGCGCAGGCCATCTGCATGCAGACGAAGGATTTCGAACGCGCATATAAGGCCTTCGTTGCAAAGGAAAAACCTGTTTTCGAGGGCAACTGATGGCGGATACGAGCTTCCTTTCCTGGCCATTCTTCGAGGAGAAGCACCGGGAACTCGCGGAAAGACTGGAGAACTGGTGCGGGGAGAACCTGCCGGCGGATCACGGTGATGTGGATGCGGCCTGCCGCGGACTGGTCGCGGCGCTTGGCGAGGCCGGGTTCCTGAAACTGAGCGGTGCGGAGGAGGGTGAAAAGCTCGACGTGCGTTCGCTCTGCATCCTCCGCGAGACCCTGGCGCGACATGACGGTCTCGCCGATTTCGCCTTCGCCATGCAGGGGTTGGGGATGGGCGCCGTTTCGCTCTTCGGGACGCCGGAGCAGCGGGAATGGCTGAAAAAGACCCGCGCCGGCGAGGCGATTTCCGCCTTCGCGCTGACCGAGCCCGCCTCGGGCTCCGACGTCGCCAATATCACGACGGAGGCGCGGCGCGACGGCAACCATTTCGTCCTCGATGGCGAGAAGACCTGGATCTCCAATGGCGGCATCGCCGATGTCTACGTGGTCTTTGCCCGCACCGGAGAGGGACCCGGCGCCAAGGGCCTCTCCGCCTTCCTTGTCCCGGCCGACACACCCGGCTTCGAGATCGCCGAGCGCCTGGAGGTGATCGCCCCGCATCCGCTGGCGCGTCTGAAATTCAACGATATGCGCCTGCCGGCGGACACGATGATCGGCGAGCCCGGTGCGGGTTTTCGCATTGCCATGT
Organism: Nisaea sp.; assembly: GCF_965216895.1. GTDB lineage: Bacteria > Pseudomonadota > Alphaproteobacteria > Thalassobaculales > Thalassobaculaceae > Nisaea. The sequence continues at coordinate 1,944,637 of NZ_OZ244205.1, read as the reverse complement.
CCGTGCTCGACATTTTCCGCGCGACCGTCGGCGCCGCCGCCCTCGGCTTTGCGCGCCGGGCACTGGAGGAGAGCCTGAAGCGGGCCAGGGAACGCGAGCTCTTCGGCGCGCCGCTCGCCGAACTGCAGATGGTGCAGGGCCATATCGCCGACATGGCGCTCGGCGTTGATGCAGCGGCACTGCTGATCTACCGCGCCGCCTGGACCAAGGACATGGGAGCGGCGCGGGTCACGCGCGAAGCCTCGATGGCCAAGCTCTACGCGACCGAGACGGCACAGCAGGTGATCGACCAGGCGGTGCAGCTGCATGGCGGCGACGGGGTGCGCAAGGGAACCATCGTGGAGAGCCTCTATCGCGAGATCCGGGCGCTCCGCATCTACGAGGGGGCGAGCGATGTGCAGAAGATCGTCATCGCCCGGCAGGCATTGGGGAGCTGACATCATGCTGGGACCGAGCGGGCATATCGATACCTTCACCCGGGACAACCTGCCGCCGGCGCCGCAGCAGCCGCATTATCTGCTCGAGGGTTTTCCCTATCCGGAATATCTGAATGTCGGCAAGGTCCTGACCGACGACATGGTGGCCAAGGGGTTCGGCGACAACGTGGCGCTGATCGGCAACGGGCGCCAGCGCACCTACAAGGAACTGACCGACTGGACCAACCGCCTCGCGCATGCGCTGGTCGAAGATTACGGCGTCAAGCCGGGAAACCGGGTGCTGATCCGGTCCGCGAACAACCCGGCGCTGGTCGCCTGCTGGCTCGCAGCGACCAAGGCCGGGGCGGTGGTGGTCAATACCATGCCGATGCTGCGTGCGGGCGAACTCTCCAAGATCGTCGACAAGGCGGAGATTTCCCTCGCGCTCTGCGACACCCGGCTGATGGACGAACTGGTCGCCTGTGGCAAGGGCAGCAAGTTTCTGAACGCAGTCATCGGCTTCGACGGCACCGCCAATCATGACGCGGAACTCGACCGCATCGCCCTTGGCAAACCGGTGCGGTTCGAGGCGGTGAAGACCGGGCGCGACGATGTCGCCCTGCTCGGTTTCACCTCAGGCACCACGGGCGCACCCAAGGCGACGATGCATTTCCACCGCGACCTGCTGATGATTGCTGACGGTTATGCCAAGGAAGTGCTGAACGTTACGCCGGACGATGTCTTCGTCGGCTCGCCGCCGCTCGCCTTCACCTTCGGGCTCGGCGGGCTCGCCATCTTCCCGCTGCGCTTCGGCGCGACCGCCACATTGCTTGAAACCGCCTCGCCGCCGAACATGATCGAGATCATCGAGAGCTACAAGGCGACCGTCTGCTTCACCGCGCCGACCGCCTACCGGGTCATGCTACGGGCGATGGAGGAAGGGGCCGACCTCTCCTCCCTGCGCTGCGCCGTTTCCGCCGGGGAAACCTTGCCGGCGCCGGTTTTCGAGGAGTGGATGAAGAAGACCGGCAAGCCGATGCTGGACGGCATCGGCTCGACCGAGATGCTGCATATCTTCATCACCAACCGCTTCGGCGACGCGCGGCCGGCCTGTACCGGCAAACCGGTCTCGGGCTACGAGGCGAAGGTGGTGGACGAGGCGATGAAGGAGGTACCGCGCGGCACCCCCGGGCGGCTTGCGGTGAAGGGGCCGACCGGCTGCCGCTATCTTGCAGACGAGCGGCAGGCGAACTATGTGCGGGACGGATGGAATATCACCGGCGATACCTTCGTCCAGGACGATGACGGCTATTTCCATTTCGCCGCCCGCAATGACGACATGATCGTCTCGGCCGGCTACAACATCGCAGGACCCGAGGTCGAGGCGGCCCTGCTTGCCCATCCCCATGTCGCGGAATGCGCGGTGGTCGGCGCCACGGACGCGGAGCGCGGGCAGATCGTCGAGGCGCATGTCGTCTTGACGGAGGGGATCGAGCCCTCGGATGCCGAGGCGGAGCTCTTGAAGGCGCATGTGAAGGCAACGATCGCACCCTTCAAATACCCACGCTCGGTGGTCTTCACCGACGCCTTGCCGAAGACGCAGACCGGCAAGATCCAGCGTTTCCGGCTGAAGCACTGAAGAAGTCAGCGTGGCCGTTGTTTCGGTGCGCCGGGGCCGGCGCGACGTGAGGGGGCTCAGGTTCCGTCAGGGCCGTATCCGTTCCCGTTCTGCCCTCGCCCGGTCTGCGCCAATATCCCTCAGCAGCTGGACCGGCAATTCACGCGGATGTTCGTCGTCGCGCCGGTCCCTCGGACAGCGCTTGAATCCACGCCTAAGGTAGAGCGGCGGGACCCCCCGAACCAGACGCGATTGGACAATGTCCGGCCGGTCATTCGTCTGAAGACTTGCCCCCGTCGGTCTCGCGGCCCAGATAGTCGGGTATGACCGAACCAAATCCCGTAAACAGGACAAACGGTCGCCGCCGGTTTCTGGCGGGCGCGGCGGCAGCGGTCGCGCTGCAGTCGCTGCCGGGCGTCGCGCGCTCGGCCGCCCCGCTGGTGCGCGTTATTCCGTCCACCGGCGAGACCGTTCCGGCCGTCGGGCTCGGAAGCTGGATCACCTTCAATGTCGGTGACGACCCGGTGATGCGCGCTTCCTCGGCGGCTGTGATGGAAGCCTTCTTCGCCGCCGGTGGCCGGATGATCGATAGCTCGCCGATGTACGGCTCCTCCCAGGAAGTCATTGGCGCCGGGCTGGAGAAGATCGGCAGGACCGGCGATGTCTTCGCGGCGGACAAGGTTTGGACCGGTGACACCGACGAGGGACCGGAACAGATCGAGCAATCGCGCGCCGACTGGCGGATACCGCGCTTCGACCTTCTGCAGGTACACAACCTTGTCGGCTGGGAGGCGCATCTCGATACGCTTGCGGGAATGAAGGAGGCGGGACGGCTCCGCTATCTTGGAATCACGACCTCGCACGGACGGCGGCACGATCTCGTCGAACGGATCATGACCTCCAGAAAGCTCGACTTCATCCAGGTGACCTATAATCCGGTCGATCGCGCGGTGGAAAACCGCATTCTGCCACTGGCGCGCGAACGCGGCATCGCGGTGATCGTCAACCGCCCGTTTCGCCGCGGCGGCCTGACGCGCCGTCTCGAGAACGTCAAGCTGCCGGCCTGGGCGCGGGAGACCGGGGCGGAGAGCTGGGCGCAGATATTGCTGAAATTCGTGCTGTCCGGGCCGGCCGTGACGATCCCGATCCCGGCAACGACCCGCCCGAAGCATGCGCGCGAGAATGTCGCGGCCGCCGCCGGTCCGTTGCCTGATCCGGCGACGCGAGAAAAACTCTCCGCCTTTCTCCGGGACCTTTGAATGGAGACCTGGCTGAGCTACAGCCCGGAGGACTTCCTGCTGTTCTCCGAGCGGGTCTACTGGCGGCTCTTCGAGTTGCACAACGCGGCGCTCTGGCCGGCCCAGATCGTCGTCCTGATCGCAGGCGGCGCGATGCTCCTGCTGCTGCATCGCCGGCCGGTCTGGTCCGGGCGCGCGACGGCCGCGATCCTGGGCTTTGCCTGGGTCATCTCGGCGCTCACCTTTCTGCCGCGCTATGCCTCCATCAACTGGCTCGCCGACGACCTTGTGCCGCTCTTCCTCTGTCAGGCCGGTCTGTTGGCAGTGCTCGGCATCTATTTGAACGCTTTCCGGCCCGCCGCAAGGATCAACCCGGTCGGCATCGCCGTCTGTGCTTACGGCCTGTTCCTGCATCCGCTCGTCGCGTTGGCGGACGGCCGTCCGCTTGCGGGAGCGGAACTCTTCGCACTGGCGCCGGATCCGACGGCCATCGTCACGATTGGTGCCCTGACGACGCTACGCGCGAACCTGTCGGTCCGGCTGCTTGCCGTGATCCCTCTGCTCTGGTGCCTTGCCAGTTGGGCGACGCTCGCGACGCTCGGCACCTGGGAGGCCTGGATCCTGCCGGGCGCAGTACTGGCCGCGCTGGTCTCATCCCTGATGCCGGATCGTCAGGCCTGAAGCTTGGACGTCAGTCTGCCGAGCATGGTCAGGCACTGGTCGATCTGGTCGAGGGCGATGAATTCGTCGGGCTTGTGGGCCTGCTCGATCGAGCCGGGACCGCATACTACGGTGGAGATGCCGAGGCGCTGAAACAGTCCCGCCTCGGTGCCAAAGGCGACCAGATCGGCGCCGTTTGCGCCCGTCAGTTCGGCGACGATTCGGAGCGCCTCGCTTTCCGGCACCGGTTCCAGTCCGTCAACCTCGCCGATGATTTCGGTGACGATTTCCGCGTCTTTCGAGACAGCGCGCATGGCGGGCAGCAGTTCGTCCTTCACGTAGGCCGCGATCTCGCGCTTCACGAAGTCCGCATCGGCGTTCACGACCGGACGCATTTCCCAGTCCAGTGTCGCGTGCCCCGGAATCACGTTGTGGGCGACGCCGCCGGCCAGCCGGCCGACCTGCAGCGTGGACCAGGGAGGGTCGAAGCGCGAACCCTCGGGCACCCTCGTCTTCAGCGTCTCGCGCAGTTCCATCAGGCGGGCGACATAACGCACGGCATATTCCACCGCGTTGACGCCAAGATCCGGTTGCGAGCCGTGTCCTTCCATGCCGGTGAAGGTGACGGTGTATTCGCAGCAGCCCTTGTGGCCTTCGATGATCCGCATCTCGGTCGGTTCGCCGATGATGCAAACCGCCGGCTTGAAGGGGAGCAGGGCGAGATCGTGCATCAGAGCCTGCGCGCCCAGGCAGCCGACCTCCTCGTCATAAGTGAAGGCGAAATGCACGGGCCGTTTCAGATCGGCCTTCGCATAGTGAGGCGCCATGGCGAGCGCGGCGGCAATAAAGCCCTTCATGTCGCAGGTGCCGCGGCCGTAGGCCTTGCCGTCCGCAATGCGCATCTCGAACGGATCGCTCGACCAGTCCTGGTCCTCGACCGGAACCACGTCGCTGTGACCGGAGAGCACGATACCGCCGTCCGTCTCCGGACCGATGGTCGCGAAGAGGTTGGCCTTGGCGCCGCTTCCGTCGCGATAGACCTTCACTTCCGCGCCGAGATCGCGGAGCCGGTGCGCCGCATAGTCGATCAGTGCGAGATTGCTGTCGGCCGAAACGGTTGCGAAGCCGATCAGGTCCTTCAGGATCGGGAGAGTGTCTTCTCGGGATGCCTGCATGGCCGTCTACGCGTCCTCCTTGACGAACAGCTTGCGCGGGACGTCGGCCAGGCATTCGGCAGGGCCGTCCTCGGTAATGCGGATGGTCTCGGTGATCTCGAGGCCCCAGTCGTCCATCCAGAGCGCCGGCATGAAGTGGAAGGTCATGTTCGGCTGCAGGACGGAGTTGTCGCTCGGGCGGATCGACATGGTGCGCTCGCCCCAGTCCGGCGGATAGGAGAGCCCGATCGGGTAGCCGCAACGGCCTTCGCGCTTCACGCCGTGTTTCTCGAGAACCGCGTAGAAGGCTCTGGCAATATCGCCGGTGGTGTTGCCGGCGCGTGCCGCTGCGATGCCGTCGGCGATGCCTTCGAGCACGACTTCCTCGGCGCGCAGCATGTCGAGCGGCGGCTGGCCGAGATGAATCGTGCGGCAAAGCGGAGCGTGATAGTGGCGATAGCAGCCGGCGATCTCGAAGAAGGTGGCCTGGTCCGGCTCCAGCTCGGCATCGTCCCAGGTCAGGTGCGCCGCGCTCGCATCCTTGCCGGTCGGGAGGAGCGGCACGATGGCGGGATAATCGCCGCCGAAGCTGCCTTCCTCGTCCACGCCGCCCATCAGCCCGGTACGGTAGATCTCGGCCACCAGCTCGTTCTTGCGCAGGCCCGGGCGCATCAGTTCGTAGATCGCGGCATGCATCTTTTCGACGATGCGGGCGGCCCGGCGCATGTATTTCAGTTCGGTCGGCGACTTGACGCCGCGCTGCCAGTTGACCAGACCGGTCGCATCCTCGATCTCGCCCTCATGGTTCTTGGTCAGAACGGAATGGGCGCGGGCGGAATAGTAATAGTTCTCCATTTCGACGCCCAGGGTCAGCGTGTTCCATCCCTGCTCGCCCAGCGTCTCGGCCAGATCCTCCATCGCGTGGCTGTCGGCGGCCATCACGTAGTCGTCCGAATAGCCGTGGATATTCTCCTCGGACATGTAGCAGGTCCGCATGGCGCCCTTCGCGTCCATCGCACGACCCCAGAAGATCGGCTCGCCCTCGGGGCCGACGATCACACCCTGGTGGACATAGAAGGACCAACCGTCATAGCCGGTCAGCCAAGCCATGTTCGAGGGATCGGAGACGAAGAGAACCTCGACCCCGGCCTTCTCCATGGCAACGCGGACCCTGGCGAGACGCTCGGCGTACTCATCGCGGGAAAACGGCAGCTTGACGTCAGGCATCTCGGGGATTCCATGGATGGCGTTGCGAAATCAGGAAGTTGCGGCGATTGAGCATCAACATCGTCGATTTGACAATCGTCGCCACATGTGGCCGATGCTGAAAAGAAAAAAGCAAAACTACTTGTCTCCTTCGGAAGGAAATTTGTCTGTGAGCGATTGGCGCCGGGAACTTTCGAGAGCGACGGTCGAAACGGCGCGTGCCGCGATCGCCGGAACCGCGTTGCAGACGCCGCTTGTGCCGTCGCCGTTTCTCTCGGCGCAGGCCGGATCGGATATCCTGATGAAACTAGAACTGGCACAGCCGGTCGGCGCCTTCAAGATTCGCGGTGCGGCAAACGCGATCGCGGCGCTCGGCGAGGATTGTCCGGGCGTCACCTGCTGCTCGACCGGCAATCACGGGCGCGGAGTCGCCTATGCCGCGAAGGCAAGGGGGATCCGGGCGGTTGTCTGCATGTCGGAACTGGTGCCGCAGGCGAAAGTCGAGGGTATCCGGGCGCTTGGCGCCGAGGTGCGGATCGTCGGTCGCTCGCAGGATGAGGCGGCGGAGGAGAGCCGGCGCCTGGTAGAAGAAGAGGGGCTGGCGGAGATCCCGCCCTTCGACGATCCGCTGGTGATCGCAGGACAGGGAACCATCGGGCTCGAGCTTCTCGAGACGCGCCCGGATCTCGAAACCCTCTTGATCCCGCTATCGGGCGGAGGCCTTGCCGCCGGAATCGCGCTTGCGGCGAAGGCGCTGAAGCCGTCGGTCCGGGTGATCGGGATTTCCATGGACCGGGGCGCGGCGATGTACGAGTCCCTGCAAGCGGGGCGAAACGTCTCTGTCGAGGAAGTGCCGAGCCTCGCGGATTCTCTTGGCGGCGGGCTTGGCGCCGAGAACCGGCTGACCCTGGATATGTGCCGCGACCTGCTGGACGGAGCGGTGCTGGTCTCGGAGGAAGAGATCTATCGCGCCATGCAGGCGCTCTATTACGAGGACAGGATCGTCTGCGAGGGCGGCTCCGCGGTCGGCGCGGCGGCCCTGCTCGCGGGCAAGTTGCCGCGGCTGTCCAGGCCGGCGGCGATGATCGTGACCGGCCGCAATCTCGACATGTCGGTGCATCACGACATCATGGCCGGGCGGTCCGTCCGGCTCGGAGACCTCACGCTCGAAGGGCGCCCCTATCATGCCTGACATCAAGATCCTGACCGAAGCCGATCTCCGGAGCCTCGTGAAGCTCGACATCGCGGCCGTCGATGTGGTCGAGAGCGCCTTCCGGGCGCTCGCGTCGGGCGAAGTGGTGATGCCGCCGATCCTCTCCATGGAAATTCCGTCGGCAAATGGCGAAGTCGACGTGAAGACCGCCTACATCCCCGGGTTCGACGGCTTCGCGATCAAGGTCAGCCCCGGCTTCTTCGACAATCCGAAGCTCGGCCTGCCGAGCCTGAACGGGCTGATGATCCTGTTTTCCGCCAGCACCGGACTGGTCGAGGCGCTGCTGCTCGACAACGGCTACCTGACCGATGTCCGGACCGCGGCGGCCGGCGCGGTCGCGGCGCGGCATCTGGCCCCGGAGACGGTGCATACCGCCGGCGTGATCGGTTGCGGCGTGCAGGCGCGCCTGCAGATCGAGGCGGCACGGCTGGTGCGGCCGTTCGAGAGGGTGCTGGTCTGGGGGCGGGACCCGGAGCGCGCAGCCGCCTGTGCCGCCGATCTCGGGAAGACGCTCGGTGTCGAGGCGCGGGCGGAGGCGGATCCGGCGAGGCTCGTCGCCGAGAGCCAACTCGTCGTGACCACGACGCCGTCGCGGGAACCGGTGCTGATGGCCGACTGGCTGCATCCCGGCCTGCATGTCACCGCCATGGGGTCCGATCAGCCGGGCAAGGCCGAGATTGATCCGGCCGCATTCGGTAGGCTCGCTGCCTATGTCCCCGACCGTCTGTCCCAGTGCCGGATCCAGGGCGAACTACGGGTCGCCGTCGCCGCCGGCCTGGTCGAGGAGGACCGGGAGTTCGCGGAACTTGGCGACATCGTTGCCGGCACGGCGCGGGGCCGGACCGGCGCGGGCGACATCACACTCGCGGATCTGACCGGCACGGGTGCGCAGGATACCGCGATCGCCTCCCATGCCGTCGCCCTTGCCGCCAGGGCCGGGGCCGGTACGGCGTTCGGTTCGTGAGATTGCGGGAATGCTGAAACTAGATGCCCGGGACCTGAAGATTCTCGCCATCCTGCAGGAAGAGGGGCGGATCTCGAAGTCGGAGCTGGCAAAGCGGGTCAATCTCTCGAATACACCCTGCTGGGAGCGGCTGCAGCGGCTCGAAGCCGCGGGCATCGTGCGCGGATACGGTGCCCGGATCGCGCTCGAGGCCCTGGCGGAGCATGTCACCATTTTCGTCACCGCCGAGCTGGAAAACCACCGGCGCGGCGATTTCGGCCGCTTCGAGGAGATCGTGGCGCAGGAGAAGGAGATCGTCGCCTGCTGGGCGCTCGGCGGCGGGCTCGACTATCTCTTCCAGGTAGTGACCCGCAACGTCGGCTCCTACCAGGAGCTGATCGACCGGTTGCTCGGGAGCGACGCCGGGCTGAAGCGTTACTTTACCTATGTCGTGACCAAGGAGGTGAAGCACGGTGGCGTGCCGCTGGAGATTTTCCGGACCCTCTGACGGCGAAAATCTCTCTGCCGAACAGGCGGATTTCAGACAGATTCTCTTCGCCCTTCGGCTCTAACGTGTGGCCTGACCGCGATCCATACCGCGAAAGGACACAGCCATGCTCACCAATGACCAGCTCGCCCAGTGGGACCGGGAGAATTTCTTCCACCCTTCGACTCATCTCGCCCAGCATGCCCGCGGAGAGACCGCGTCGCGCATCATCACCGGCGGGTCCGGCGTCTATATCGAGGATCGCGACGGCAAGCGCCTGCTCGACGCATTCGCCGGGCTCTATTGCGTAAATGTCGGCTACGGCCGCTCCGAGATCACCGACGCCATTGCTGCGCAGGCTAAGGAACTGGCCTATTACCACGCTTATGTCGGGCACGGCACCGAGGCTTCGATCAGGCTCTCGAAGTTGGTGCTCGACCGTGCGCCGAAGAACATGTCCAAGGTCTATTTCGGCCTCGGCGGCTCGGACGCCAACGAAACCAACATCAAGCTGGTCTGGTACTACAACAACGTGCTCGGCCGGCCGGAAAAGAAGAAAATCATCTCGCGCTGGCGCGGTTATCACGGCTCCGGGCTGATGACCGGCTCGCTCACCGGCCTCGAGCTGTTTCACAAGAAGTTCGACCTGCCCTTCGCGCAGGTCATCCATACTGAAGCACCGTACTATTTCCGGCGACCGGATCTCGGTCAGAGCGAGGCCGAGTTCACGGCCCATTGCGTGGCGGAACTGGAGGCGCTGATCGAGCGCGAGGGCGCGGACACCATCGCCGCCTTCATCGGCGAACCGGTACTCGGCACCGGCGGAATCGTGCCGCCGCCGGCCGGTTATTGGGAGGCGGTCCAGGCGGTGCTGAAGAAGCACGACATCCTGCTGATCGCCGACGAGGTGGTGACCGGCTTCGGTCGTCTCGGCTCAATGATGGGCACGACCCACTATGGTATCGAGGCCGACATCATCACCATCGCCAAGGGTCTGACCTCGGCCTATGCGCCGCTCTCGGGCTCGATCGTCTCGGACAATGTCTGGAAGGTCTTGGAGAAAGGTACCGATGAACTCGGGCCGATCGGCCATGGCTGGACCTATTCGGCGCATCCGATCGGGGCCGCCGCGGGAGTGGCAAACCTGGAACTGATCGATTCGCTCGGTCTGGTCGGCAACGCGAAGGAAACGGGTGCCTATTTCAATGAGGCGCTCAAGGACGCGCTCGGCGGTCACGCGCAGGTCGGCGACGTGCGCGGCGAGGGCTTGCTGGCGGCGGTCGAGTTCGTCGAAGACAAGGACAGTCGCAGTTTCTTCGACCCGGCGAAGAAGATCGGTCCGGCCGTCGCGACGGCGCTGCTTGCCGAAGGGGTGATCGCACGGGCCATGCCGCAGGGTGACATTCTCGGCTTTGCGCCGCCGCTCTGCCTCGCCCGGGACGAGGCCGATGCCATCGTCGGCTCGACCGTTAAGGCGGTGAAGAGCGTCCTCGGCGGGTAAGCGGACACAGGGTCGTCCGGCGCCAGCAGGCGCCGGACGGGAATCATTTTCCCCGTTCCGCCGCGCGTTTCTCCGCCCTGACCGTATAGAGCGACGTCGCGATGATCAGGGCGGCGCCGGCGACCGTCTCGAGATCCGGCACCTCGGCGAAGACGAGGAAGCCGATCAGCACGGCATAGAGCAGGCGGGTATAGTCCATCGGCGCGACAGCCGAGGCTTCGCCTTCCTTGAAGCCCTGGATGTTCATCAGCTGGCCGATCACCGAGAATATCCCGATCGCGCCCATGAGCAGCCATTGTTCCAGCGTGGGAGTGACCCAGTAGTAGATCGTCGGCGGGACCATCAGGAGGCCGACCATGATCGCCTGGTAGCTCAGGATGGTGACGGACCGGTCGGAGCGCGAGAGCTTGCGGATGATCACCATGACCGCGGCGGCCGCTGCGGCGCCGATGACGGCCATCACCGAGTAGATGTTGAATCCGGCCGGCCCCGGCTGGACCATGATCAGCACGCCGGCAAAACCGAGCAGCACCGCCAGCCAGCGCCGTAGCCCGGCAATCTCTTGCAACACGAAGAGCGCGAAAATGGTGACGAAGAGGCTCTTCGCGAAACCGAGCGCGGTTGCTTCGGCGAGGGGCAGGTGAACGACTGCGGTGAAACCGCAGATCATGGCGATCAGCGCCAGCACCACGCGGGCGGCGTGCAGGGATACGTGCCGCGTCTTCAGGATGTCCGGAAAGCCGGAGATCAGGACCGGCAGCACCATGCAGGTCATGACGATCTGCCGGAACAGCAGAATCTGGACCACCGGCAGGGCCTGGCCGATCGCCTTGATCAAGGCCACCATGACACTGAAGAACAGGCTCGCCATCGCGATCCAGAGCGCGCCCCGGACATTTCCGGGTAGCGCCCTGAAGGGCGTGGCGACCGGTTCCAGGATCTTGTCCACGAAGCGGGAAAGCCGATCGAGTGTCCGGATGAGCGGAGAGAGAATGGCCGGCTTCCCGGCGCCGTCTTTGTCTGGTTCGCTGACCAAGTTCCAGGTCCTTGAAGGTGCGCGCCACCAAATATCGCGCGCAGGCGCCAGGGCGCCGGCGGGGATGCTCGTTGTCAGAAAGCGCAAGATTTTCGCAGACCGGACGGATGGCTGTCCACCGCCGCCCGGCCATCGGTCTGTTTCCCGGGCGCCATCAACAGGGCCGGGTGTGACGGTGGCGGCGGGCCGTGCTGCTTGGTCCGGCATCATGGCTCTTTCCCTCGCCGTGATCGGTGCTAGCCTGTCGGCCGTTCCGCTCGTCCGCGGGCGCCAGGGGCGCCACGGTTCGGATGCGAACACGGGAATGGTCTGAGGGATTTCATGAAGATTCTGGTCATCAATCCGAACACCACCGCCTCGATGACGGACAAGATCCGCGAAACGGCAATCTCCGTGGCGGCGCCGGGGACCGAGATTGTCGCGCTCAATCCGGCCGACGGGCCGGTCAGCATCGAGGGGCACTACGACGAGGCCTATTGCGTGCCCGGACTTCTCATGGAGGCGAAGAAAGGAGCGGCATCGGGCGCCGACGCGCTGGTGATCGCCTGTTTCGACGATCCCGGCCTCGAGGCCTGCCGAGAGGTGCTGGAGATCCCGGTGATCGGCATCTGCGAGGCTGCGATGGCGGCGGCATCCATGGTCGGGCACGGCTTTTCGGTGGTCACCACCCTGCCGCGGGCGGTGCCGATCATCGAGGCGCTGTCCTTCAAATATGGCTTCGAACGGCAGTGCCGCGGAGTGCGTTCGGCCGCGATTCCCGTGTTGGCGCTCGAGCAAGAGGATGGCGGCGGGGCGGCGAAAGTCCGCCAGGAGGTCATCGCCGCGATCGAGGAGGATGGCGCCGAAGCCGTATTGCTCGGTTGCGCCGGCATGACCGATCTCGCAGACGCCCTGACCAGGGAAACGGGAGTCCCCGTCATCGACGGCGTCGCGGCGGCGGTGAAATTCGCCGAGGCCCTCGCCGGTCTCGGAGTGAAGACCTGTAAACGACGGGCGTATGAGGCACCTCGGGCAAAGAAATACTCGGGTGCTTTCGCCTTTGCGGCTCCAGAGGACAAATCCTGATGATTGACAATTATGCAATCCGGCCGATGACGGCCGCCGATATCGACGATGCGGTCTCGTGGGCGGCGGCGGAGGGCTGGAATCCCGGGGATCGGGACGCCCAATGTTTCGCCAGCATCGATCCGGCGGGATTCATCGGCGGTTTTCTCGACGGACGGATGATCGCCTCGATTTCGGTGGTGAATTACGACGCGGCCTTCTCCTTTCTCGGCTTCTATATCGTACGGCCGGAATATCGCGGGAAGGGCTACGGCTATCGACTCTGGCAGGAAGGCATGGTCCATGCGGGCGACCGCTTGGTCGGCCTCGACGGCGTGGTGGCGGAGCAGGAAAACTACAAACGTTCCGGCTTCGAATTGGCCTATCGCAATATCCGCTACGGCGGGACCCCGACTCTGCCGGCGGCACATCCGGGGTTGGAAATCCGCGCGGTGACGGCCCCGGACGACGCGCTCAAGGCCTTTGACCGGACGGCATTTCCTGTGGCCCGCACGGCTTTTCTCGATGCCTGGCTTGGGACGCGCGGGCACGCGGCTTTTGCGGCCTACAGGGATGGGGAATTCGCCGGATATGCGGTGGTCCGGCCTTGCGTCAACGGGGTGAAGATCGGCCCGCTCTTCGCGCTCGATTCCGACGTGGCCGGCGCGCTTACCGTCGCCGCCGTCGGCGCGGTCGGGGCGAACGAAATCTTCCTGGACGTTCCCGAACCGAATGCGAAGGCGGTGGCGCTCGCCGAGGGGCTGGGACTTTCCCCGGTCTTCGAAACCGCCCGGATGTATCGCGGGCCGGCCCCCGATATCGATCTCTCCCGGATTTTCGGCGTCACCTCGTTCGAGTTGGGCTGAGCAACGCCGGTGCGTGCGCAGAGCTGATTCCACCCTTCCGATCGGAAAACTGCCTATAAGATCCGGTCCGTCGAAATTCATTCCAGAAGCACCCCGCTCACGGAGGACGAGTTTATGGCAACCGAGCAACGCATTCTGCTGATCAATCCGAACGCGACGGAATATGTCACCGAGCGCATGGCCGTAGCCGCGCGCGAGGAACTCGGTGCCGCCTGGCATGTCGAGGAGATGACCAATGCCGGCGCGCCGTCGATCATCACCGACGATGCCGGCTTGGAGCTTGCGACCAATCTGATGGTCGAAGCCTTCGAGAAGGGCCGTGATCCGCTGGACGGCGTGATCGTTGCGGCGTTCGGCGACCCGGCGCTCCAGGAATTGAAATCAATGCTTCCGGTCCCGGTCGTCGGGATCGCGGAGAGCGGGATGCTGGAAGCCGCCGAGTACGGCAATTTCGCAATCGTCACGCCGACGCCTGACCTGTTCGACGCGATCAACGGACTGGCCGAGCGCTATGGCGTGCGCAGCAAGCTCGCGGCCCAGCTGACGACCGAGACCGACGCCTATGTCCTGATGAGCCAGCCGGAAGCGCTGGTGGCCACCCTGAGGGGGATGATCGAGGAGGCGGTCGCAGACGGAGGAGTGGATGCGGTCGTGATCGGGGGCGGTCCGCTCGCCGATGCCGCGAGAGAGCTTGCCGCCAGCAATCCGCCCTGTCCGATCGTCGGGCCGGTACCGGCCGCGGCCCGCCGGATCCGCAAGATGATCGAGGGCGCGTGAGATGAGCGGGCGAGACTTTCTCGGCTACGGCCGGACCCCGCCGCATGCCGAATGGCCCGGCGGGGCCCGGCTCGCCGTGTCCTTCGTGGTCAATGTCGAGGAGGGGGCCGAGTATTCCGTCAGCCTCGGCGATGCGCGGAACGAGGATGTCTACGAAATCGTCGAGAGGGTCGAGGGCGCGCCGGATCCCTGCAAGGACACCCATTTCGAGTACGGTACCCGTGCGGGCTACTGGCGCGTCATGGAGTTGCTTGAGCGCTACGGCGTGAAGGCTTATGCGAACTGCTGTGCCCGCGCCCTGACCTTGTCGCCCTGGATGGCGGAGGACCTGGTCGCGCGCGGGCACGAGATCGGCTGCCATTCCTATCTCTGGGAGCGTCATGCCGGGATGGAGGAGTCGCGGGAGAGGGAGATCATCGCGAGTTGCGTGAGGGATATCGAAGCCGTTGCGGGCGTGCGCCCGCTCGGTTGGCACACCCGCTCGGCGCCGAGCCCGAACACCCGCCGCCTGCTCGTCGAGGAGGGGGGCTTCCTCTATGACAGCGATGCCTATAATGACGACCTGCCCTTCATCACCGAAGTCGACGGCAAGAGCCACGTGGTCGTGCCATACGGTTTCGACACCAACGACATGCGCTTTCAGCGGGGTGGCGGTTTCGTCTTCGCCGAGGATTTCGCTCGCTATTGCAACGATGCGATCGACTGGCTCTGGGCCGAGGGGGCGAGGCGGCCGAAGATGCTGACCATCGGTTTGCACCTCCGCATCATCGGCCGGCCAGGCCGGATTGCCGGTCTCGAGTCCGTGCTGCGGCACCTCGCTGGACTGGACGGGATCTGGTACGCCCGGCGGGACGAGATAGCGCATCATTGGCGGCGGCTCGGAGGTCTGCCAGAATGGCGGCAGGGAAAGGGTGCCTGAGGGGGTGACTGCCCGGTATGCGATCAGTTTGAAGCCGGATGTGCTCAGAATGTGAGCAGTGAACATTATCCGGCGACGCTTGGCGGATCTTGGAACGGCTTGATTCCAAAGACAAAATGTCGGGTGCATTCTGGTCTCTATCTTGCAGATGAACCGCAGGCGCGTGTTTGGACCGCTCTCTTGCGGGTTCCGGACTCCTCGACGCTCTCTTCCTTCCAGGCGGTTCCTCGCCGCCAAGAATCAAAGAACAGGAGTGGCAAATGGGTAATCTAAAGACTTTCCTGGCATCGGCCGTCATTGGCGCCGGCATGCTGGCCTCGGCCGGCTCGGCCCAGGCGGTGGAATGGATCATGGCCTCCGGCTATCCGGACAGCAACTTCCACACCAAGAACATCAAGGCTTTCATCGAGGACGTGAAGGCGACCACGTCGGTCGACATTCAGCTGAACTCGAATGACAGCCTGATCAAGTTGGACGCGATCAAGACGGCGCTGCAGCGCGGCCAGATTCCGATCGGCGAAATCCGCCTCGGCGTCTATGGCAACGAGGACCCGATGTACGTCCTCGCCGGTTTGCCCTTCATCGCGTCGACCTATGCCGAGGCCTGGCTGCTGAAGGATCTGCAGAAGGAATATTTCGACAAGATCTTCGATGAGGCAGGCCTGAAGATTCTCTATTACACGCCGTGGCCGGGCCAAGGTTTCTACACCAAGTTCCCGGTCACCAAGACCGCGGATTTCGCGGGCAAGAAGCTGCGGATCTACTCGACCGCGACCCAGAAAATGGGCGAAATGCTCGGCTTTGACGCCACCATCCTGCCGTTCGCGGAAATCCCGCAGGCTTTCTCCACCGGCCTGATCGAGGCACTCTTCACCTCGCCGCAGACCGGCATCGACATCCAAGCCTGGGACAATACCAGCAACTTCACCTATGCCGGCGCGATCTTCTCCAAGAACGCGGTCGTGGTGAGCAAGCAGTATTTCGACGCGCTCTCGGCAGAGGACAAGGCGGGCATCCTCGCCGCTGCCGAGAAGGCAGAGCTGCGCGGTTGGGAAATGAGCGCCCAGACCACCGCGGACCAGATTGGCGTTCTGAAGAAGAACGGCATGGAAACGGCCAACGCGCCGGACGAGGTGGTCGTGAAGATGAAGGAAATCGGCAGGGAGATGATGAAAGGCTGGCGCGAAGGCGCGAGCCCGGAAGCGAAGGCGATCCTCGATCGCTATCTTGCCCTGCAATAACCCTCTGAATGCGGCGGCCATCCGGCTCGGGTGGCCGTCGTTTCTTCCGACCCTCTGCGATTGATCTTCGGGGACATTTCATGGTGGCGCGACGTATTCTCGACGGCCTCTATCTCTGGAGCGGCTATCTCGCGGCCCTGTTTCTGGTGGCGATCGCCCTTACCATCATCGCCCAGATCATCGGCCGGTTCTTCGGTGTCGCGATCGATTCTACGGAAAGCGCCGGCTTCAGCCTGGCCGCTTCCACCTTTCTCGGCCTCGCCTATACCTTTCGCCACGACGGCCATATCCGCGTCACGCTGCTGATCCGGCACGCCTCCGGACCGTTCGGCACGCTGGCCGAGCTCTGGGGGGTCGGCTTCTGTGCCGCCGCGATGGCCTATCTGACCTACTGGAGTTTCGATCTCGTCTACTTCTCCTATGTCTTCGGCGATATCAGTCCCGGGTTGCTGGCGATCCCGTTCTGGATCCCGCGCTCGGCGATGGCCGTAGGGTCCCTGATCCTGACCATTGCGCTGGTGGACGAACTCGTCGGCATCCTGCGCGGCCGGACCCCGAGTTACGTCGCCAATTCCTCGGCACTCTTCAAGGGGGAGGGAGACGACTGATGGACGCCGGTGTCATCTCAGCCATTCTCTTCATCCTGATGCTCGGCCTGCTGGCGTCGGGCATCTGGGTCGCCCCGGCGCTGCTTGCCGTCGGCTTCTTCGCACTCGAGTTCTTCTCTCCCGCGCCGGCCGGTTCGCTGCTTGCCAGCACGGTCTGGGATGCGAGCTGGAACTGGGCGCTGACAGCGCTGCCGCTCTTTGTCTGGATGGGTGAGATCCTGTTCCGCACGCGGCTCTCGTCCGACATGTTCAACGGGCTTTCGCCCTGGCTCGCGCGGCTGCCGGGCGGGCTGCTGCACGTCAATATCGTCGGTTGCGGTGTTATGGCGGCGGTCGCCGGCTCCAGCGCGGTGACCTGCGCCACCGTTGGCCGGATGAGCATTCCGGAACTCAAGAAGCGTGGCTACGACGAGAAGCTGTCCATCGGCACGTTGGCCGGATCCGGCACGCTGGGACTGCTGATCCCGCCCTCGATTATGCTGATCGTCTATGGCGTGATCGCGCAGCAGTCGATCTCCCGCATGTTCATCGCCGGCGTGATCCCCGGCATCCTGATCATCTCGATCTTCATGACCTATGTCGCGATCCGCGCGCTGCTCAATCCGGAGCTGGCGCCGCCGGAGAAAGAGCGTCTCACCTTCATGCAGAAGGTGAAGGCGTCACGCCTGCTTTTCCCGGTCGTGCTGCTGATCTTCTGCGTCATCGGCTCGATCTATGGCGGCTTCGCGACGCCGACCGAGGCGGCGACGATCGGCGTGCTCGGCGCGCTTGGTCTCGCCTGGTGGTCCAAATCGCTGAACTGGGCGTCCTTCATGGAGAGCCTGATGGGGGCGGTCCGCACCTCCTGCATGATCGCTTTTATCCTCGCGGGTGCCGCCTTCCTCTCGATCGCCATGGGGTTCACCGGTGTGCCGCGGGTACTTGCGGGGTATGTCGACGCCTGGAACCTCTCGCCGGCAATGCTGCTTGTCCTGCTGACGGTGCTCTACATCTTCCTCGGTTGTTTTCTCGACGGGGTTTCGATGATGGTGCTGACTGCCGCGGTGGTGCTGCCGATGGTCGAGAGCGCCGGGATCGACCTGATATGGTTCGGCATCTTTACGGTGATCGTGGTGGAGATGGCGCAGATCACCCCGCCGGTGGGTTTCAACCTCTTCGTGCTGCAGGGCATGACCGGGCGCGACATCCTTCAGGTGACGAAGGCTTCGGTGCCGTTCTTCTTCCTGATGCTGCTCGGCATCCTGATCATCGGGATTTTCCCGGAGCTGGTGACCTGGCCGGTCGAGTACATGATCCGCAAGAACTGACGAGGGTCAGGCGGCGGAGGAGGATGCCGGCAGAGCAAGGGGAACGCGGCTGCGCGCGTTTCCCGTTTCGGCAAGCTTGGCTGCGAGACGGAGGAATTCCGCCCGCTCCGCGGGGGTGAGCCCGTCCACGATTTGATCCTGAATCTCCCGCACGAGCGGCGAGACAACGTCTAGAAGTGCGGTCCCATCCGCGGTCAGGAAGAGTTCCCGTGCCCGGCGGTCCTTTCCGCTGACGCGCCGGGCCACCCATCCGCGCGCGACCAGCCGTTCGAGGACACTGCCCATGGTGGCGCGATCATAGGCAATGAGGCCGGCCAGTGTCGCCTGGTCGATCCCGGGATGGTACGCGAGCGCGGCCATGGCCGCGTACTGCACCTGGGTAAGGTCGCAGCCTTCCGCCTTCATCCGGTCCTGGAACACCGAAACAGAGATCTGGTTCAGGCGCCGGATCAGGTGACCAATCATGCCGTGGATCTCGAGCGTCATCTCGGCTCTCCGGTTGGCATCAGATAGTAAGCATACTTATCAACTTGACCTCGGAACGCAACGCGTATTCAGTTTCCGGGACGCCAATACCATGAGCGGCCGCATAGAATACGGCAGGCGAGGGAGGAGCGATGGCGGACCGACCCATTCTGATCGCCGGGGGCGGCATCGGCGGGCTCGCGGCTGCGGCGGGCCTGGCGCAGAAGGGTTTCGCCTCGGTCGTGCTGGAGCAGGCGGTCGAACTTGGCGAAATCGGCGCCGGTATCCAGATCGGTCCGAACGGTTTTCATTCCTTCGATGCGCTGGGTGTCGGGGATGCCGCGCGGGCGGAGGCGGTCTATATCGACGCGCTCCGCCTGATGGATGCCAAGGGGGGCGGCGAGATTGCGCAGATTCCGCTCGGTGAGGATTTTCGCCGGCACATGGGAAACCCCTATGCGGTTGTGCACCGGGCCGACCTGCACAAGGTGCTGCTGGATTATTGCGTGGCGAGCCCGCTGGTCGATCTCCGCACCAGTCATAAAGCACTCGGGTACGATCAGGACGGAAGCAGCGTCACGCTGAAGCTGCAGGACCGCGATCCGGTCACAGGCAGCGCGCTGATCGGTGCCGAGGGCCTGCGTTCGCCGGTCCGGGCCCAGCTTGTCGGCGACGGTGAGCCGCGGATTTCCGGCCACACCACCTACCGTTCCGTGATCCCGACTGAGCGGATGCCGGAGGATCTGCGCTGGAACGCGGCAACGCTCTGGGCCGGGCCGAAATGCCATATCGTCCACTACCCGCTGAAGGGCTGGAAGCTCTTCAACCTGGTGGTGACCTACCACCGGGACCTGCAGGAGGCGATTTCCGGGTGTCCGGTCTCGAAGCAGGAAGTGGCCGAAGGTTTCGAGCATATCCACCCGCGGGCCCGCCAGATCATCGAGCATGGCGAGAACTGGAAGCTCTGGGTGCTCTGCGACCGCGACCCTGTCGACACGTGGGTCGACGGGCGCGTCGCGCTGCTCGGCGATGCCGCCCATCCGATGCTGCAATACTTCGCCCAGGGCGCCTGCATGGCGATGGAGGACGCGGTCTGCCTCGCTCATTGCATGGAGAGCCACGACGAAATCGAGACCGCACTCGACACCTACCGTGCCCTGCGGCTGCCGCGCACCACCCGCGTCCAGGTCAGCAGCCGCCTGATCGGCGATTACATTTATCACCCGGACGGCGCCATCGCGGCGGCCCGGAACCAGATCATGTCGAGCCGGACGCCGGAGGAATGGTACGACCGGCTGCACTGGCTCTATGGCTCGAACGGATTGCAGAACTGAGAGGAAACGAGGCTATGGGACCGGACAAGGACAAGGCGGAGGCTCCGCACGGCATGCAACCCGAGGACACGCCGGAACTGCGTGCGCTCTACAAGGGCTTCGCGGAAGAATCGCTGCTGCCGCTCTGGACCCAGCGCGCCGACCTGATGCCTGCGAGCCCTTCGCCGAAGGCGGTGCCGCATGTCTGGAAATGGTCGAAGCTGCTGCCGCTGGCAAAGAAATCCGGCGAACTGGTGCCGGTCGGCCGTGGCGGAGAACGGCGCGCCATCGGGCTCGCCAATCCCGGGCTCGGCGGCAATGCCTATGTCAGTCCGACCATGTGGGCCGCAATCCAGTATCTCGGCCCCAGAGAAACCGCTCCGGAGCACCGCCATTCCCAGAATGCCTTCCGTTTCGTGGTGGAAGGCGAGGGGGTCTGGACCGTGGTGAACGGCGACCCGGTGCGGATGAGCCGGGGTGACCTGCTGCTGACGCCTGGCTGGCATTTCCACGGTCACCAGAACGTCACCGACCAGCCGATGGCCTGGATCGACGGGCTCGATATCCCCTTCTCGCAGCAGAACGATGTCGGCTTCTTCGAATTCGGCCCCGAGAAGGTGAGCGACAGCTCGACGCCGGAATTCTCCCGCGGCGAGCGGCTCTGGTGCCATCCGGGACTGCGACCGCTCTCGCGCCTGCAAGCGACGCCGAGCTCGCCGATCGGCGCTTATCGCTGGGAACATACCGACCGCGCGCTCTCCGAGCAGCTGAAGCTGGAAGACGAAGGCTATGACGTCACCGTCGAGAAGGGCCATGCGGCGGTCCGCTACGTGAACCCGACCACCGCCGGCGACGTCATGTCGACCATACGCACGGAGTTTCATCGTCTCCGCGAAGGGAGCGCCACGGCGCCGCGCCGCGAGGTCGGCTCCTCCGTATTCCAGGTGTTCGACGGCATGGGGGCGGCGGTGCTGAACGGCACCGAGCACAGGCTGGAGAAGGGCGACATGTTTGTCGTGCCATCCTGGACCCAGTGGTCGCTGCAGGCGGAAACCGACTTTGATCTTTTCCGCTTTTCCGACGCCCCGATCATGGAACGGCTGAACTTCGCCCGCTCTGAAGTCGGCGGCGTTGTCGAGCCGCGCTGACCCGAAAACAGACGGACGGCGGGGCGCCGAGAGTGGTTGCATTCACAAAGCGCTTCCTTTACCAACGCTTCATGTCAATAATGCGAATGACTCGCATTTCATTGTTTAGCATGAAGGTGTGCTTATGGCCCCTTGGCGCTTCTACAGGATCGTCCTCGCCGCGCTGACAGCCGCAGTGCTTCCGCTCTCGCATGGAGTGGCGGACGCGGCGGAAAAGCGGCTGCTGGTCGAACTCAACAAGATCGAGCCGACCGGCGAGGATTGCCGGACCACCTGGGTTCTCAACAACGCGACGGCGACCGATCTGGTGCGCCTCAAGCTCGACATCGTGGCCTTCGATAAAGACGGCATCGTCGCCCGCCGTGTCGGGGCCGAACTCGGGCCGATCCGCCGCGAGCATACGCGGGTCAAGCTCTTCGACCTGAAATCCATCGATTGCCGCAATGTCGGCCGGATGCTGATGAACGGCGTGCTGGCCTGCGACGCCGAAGGCGCGGACGCCGTCTCGCCGGATCATTGCGCGGACAGTCTCGATACAGCCACCCGGACGACGGTTCCCTTCACCCAGTGACCGATTGCCGGTCCCAGGAGAAATGCAATGACGTCAGCTATCGAACAGGTGCAGGTGTTCATGGAGGCAGGCGGCCCGATCATGTATCTGCTCGCGCTCATGTCCCTGCTCGCGACGACAGTGTTCGTGTCCAAGCTGGTTCAGTTCCTCATGCTGCGCCTGTGGGGTGGCAGCGACCGGGAAGAAGCGCTGGGGTTGTGGCGCTCCGGCCAGGGCCGGGCCGCCGTCGCGCTGCTTGAGGGTGGCGGACATCCCGCGGCTGCGATCGCCAGATATGCGATGCAGCTCCGGCTCAGCCGGGAGCTGAACGATGCGGAGACGCGCGAGGAAGTGGAGCGCGTCGCCGGTCTCTTTCTCGACCGACTTTCCTCCGGCCTGCGCCTGCTCGCGGCGATCGCCATGCTGAGCCCCCTGATCGGGCTTCTGGGCACGGTGATCGGCATGATAGACGCCTTCCAGGCGCTTGAAGCTGCGGGGAACAAGGTCGATCCGTCGATCCTTTCGGGTGGTATCTGGGTCGCCCTGCTGACCACGGCGGCCGGGCTGGTCGTCGCCATACCCGCGACCGCCGCGCACCAGCTGCTCGACGGCATTGTCGAACGGGCCGGGCGGGCAATGGAAGACGCGGCGACGCAGGTTTTCACAGCCGCCCCCGGCCTCGCCCAGGACAGAGCTGCGCGCCGTGTCCCGGCGGCGGCCGTCCTGCAGGGCGCGGAGTAGGCAGCGATGCGTCTCGCAGCGCGGAGACGGCGCCCGGCGGCAGAGATTTCCCTGACGCCGCTGATCGATGTCGTCTTCATTCTCCTGGTGTTCTTCATGCTGGCCTCCAGCTTCCTCGACTGGCGCGCCATCGGTTTGCAGACGGCGAAACTCGGTGGTGCCGGCAGGGCGGCGGAGGGCTCGATGCTGGTAAAACTCAAGGCCGACGGCGGTTTTCTCGTTTCTGGCGAGAACATGGATCACGCCGGCTTCGCCGAGCGCCTGGCGGCTCTGGCAGGACGCGAGACGAAACCGAAAATCGTGCTCGAATCAGAGCGCGGCGTGCCGTTGCAGGCGGTGGTCGACACGATCGACCAGGCGGCAGCGCAGGGGCTGACGGAGGTCACGCTCGCCAGCCGGCCGGAGCACTGAGCGATGCGTCTCGTCAAACCGAAACGGAAATCCGCCGCCGAGAACGTGCTGCCCCTGATCAACGTGGTCTTCCTGCTGCTGATCTTCTTCATGTTGGCCGGCGCGCTGGAAAAGGCGGACCTGCTCGATATCCAGCCGCCAGAAACCCTCGGTACGGAACTGCCGGACGACACGACAGCGATTCTTCTGGTCGATGATGACGGCACCCTTTCGTTCCGCGAGGAGATTGTCCGGCGCGACCAGATCGTCGCCCGGCTTCAGACCTACTTCGCGGAGCACCCGGACGGGCGGCTGAAGCTGAAAGCGGATGCGCAGAGCGACGCGGCGGAGGTCATTGCGCTGATCGACGAGCTTCGGGCGGTTGGCCTGAAGGAGCTGGGACTGCTGGCGACGGGGGCGTCATGAACGCGACGGTCGAACGGCGCGGCGACATTTCCTGCAAGATGACCGGCTTCGCGGTCGCAGTGCTGCTGCATGGCGTGGTGGTCTGGTCCATGACCATGTTCCAGGATCCGGCGACAAGCGCGTTCGACACCGGGTCGGGCGGGCTCACCGTCATGATCGGCGAGGCGGGCGGTGCGCAGGAGATCGGCGCGGTCGCCGCGGCGCAGGCCGAAGGTGTTCTCGAAGGCGCAGCGGAGGAAGTCGCACTCGAGCAGGCACCTCCGGTCGAGAGCGTTCCGGTCCCCGAGGTCACGGAAACGGTCGCGCAGGTGGCCGCGGAGCCGCCTGTCGAGACGGTGACCCCGGAACCGGTGACGGCGGAACCCGTCGAGGCGGTGGAGCCGGTCGCCGAACCGGTTGAGCCGGAGCCGGTCGTGACGGAAGCGGTCGACGTTCCCGCAATCGAAGCGGAGACGGTTGAGACCGTCACTGCACTGGCACCGGTGCCGAGGCCCCGCCCGGAGCCGGCGCCGAAGTTCGAGATGGACGCAGCTCCGGAGCAGCCGCGTCAGGCCGAGCCGGTGAAGCCCGCGGAAACGGAGGTTGCGGAGGCCGATCCGGTACCCGACGCGAAACCTGCGGACGTTCGGACCTTTGAACAGCGAAGGGCGGGCGGTGCTTTCAGTTCGGAGGCCTCTTCGCCAACCCGTTCGAGCGTGGCCGGCACCTTGCAGGCAGCCTCGGGCGGCGGCGGGGCGGCAGGCGCCCGCAATTCCTATCTGGCTTCGCTTCAGAGCTGGCTCGAGCGGCACAAGAAATATCCACGCGCGGCGCGCCTCCGGCGTTATGAGGGAACCGTCCAGTTCCGTTTCCTGATCGATCGCGCCGGCAGCGTGCTCGAGCGCTCGATCGTCGCGAGTTCCGGCAGGGGGATTCTGGACAAAGCGGTTCTCGAACTTCTGAAGCGGGCCGATCCGATGCCCTCGATGCCGCCCGAGATCGACGGCGCGACACTTGAGCTGACCACATCGATCGATTTCAGATTGCGCTGACGGGGGGCCGGGACGGACGCGCCAGTCAGTCATTTGAATTTTACTAATGAGAATGATTTGCAATTACGTGAACAATGAATTATGACACTGGTCAACAAGGCGGCGGGAAATGCCGCTTCGCGTGATCTGGGACGAGCAGGAGTAGCCGAGTTGTTGGCGGGGACACCCTCGGACAAGCAGGAAGACGGGGTGACCGCTTCCGTTTCGCAATCGGATGGTTCGGAGGAGAAGACCCGAATCCATGTGAGCGACCTGATGGGCAACGGCCGCGAGGTCTTTCTCATCTTCAACGGCGCCGAGTACCGGCTGCGTGTCACCAACAACAACAAGCTCATCCTGACGAAATAATCCGGTCACCGGGGCGGCGTCCCGGTCCGTATCATCAGCCACCCAGCCTTTTCGCTAGGCAGCTAACCATCAGCGACCTTCTGACGAAGAGGCTTTGAATGCGTGTTTACATCGCTGTGGCGGCATGTATCGCCACTGCCGTGGCCCTGCCGGCTGATGCCGAGGAGGCCACTCAACTCGACCGGATCGTGATTTCCGCCGGCAAGGAAAAAGTGGCCATCGAGACCCCGCAATCGGTGTCCGTGGTTGATCAGGAAGATCTCGAGGCGGCGCAGCCGACCACGATCGGCGACGTGCTGACCGATCTGCCCGGCGTGAAGGCTATCGGCTCCGAGCGGGTGCTTGGCGAGAGCTTCAACATCCGCGGCATCGGCTCTCTGGGTTCCGCCGACGAAAACCGGCTGATCGTCCGCGTGGACGGCGCGACCAAGTTCCACGAGCAGTATCGGATGGGGTCCTTTTTCTCGGATCCGGAACTCTACAAGGGGGTCGAAGTGCTGCGTGGTCCGGCGTCCTCGACACTCTACGGTGCCGGTGCACTCGGCGGGGTGATCGATGTCACGACCAAGGATGCTGCCGACTATCTGAAGGGCGACGACAAATACGCCTTCCGGCAAAAGTTCGAGGCTCATGACAATGAAGCCGGTTTCCTGACTTCGAGCATCGCTGCCGCACGGCCGGTGGAAGGCCTCGATCTCCTCGGGGCCTTCAACTATCGCCGGGCGGGAGAATACCAGGACGGTGACGGCAATGCCGTTACCGGCTCGGATTTCGAGGCGCCGTCAGGTCTGCTGAAAGGAACCTATCGGTTCGGTGCGGACATGGAGCACAAGCTCCGCGCCTCCTATCAGCACTGGGAAACCGAGGACAAGAACGACAATTATTCCCAGACCAACACCTCGCTCAATTTCGGCTATATCGACCGGGAGGTGCGCGATCAGACTGCGGTGCTGAGCTATGACTACCAGCCGTCTGACAACCCGCTGGTCGATCTGGAGGTCTATGGCGCCTATTCGAACACCGAAGTCGATCAATACAATTCCACGCTGAAGGATATCAGCACCTCTCAGCTCTTCCAGGACACCTTCTACGCCTACGAAACCTTCCAGGCCCGGGTCGAGAACACCGCGTCCTTCAGCGGCGAGTCCTTCGAGAACTATCTGATCACCGGGGTCAGTACCGCCTTTCAGACCCGCACGGCGGATACTCCGGTCAGTTCGGTCAACTCAACCGGGGGGATCGACTTCCATCCTGGCGGCGAGACCGAGCAGTACGGCGTCTATGTTCAGGACGAACTGGTTCTCTGGGACAAGCTGACCCTGATCCCCGGGGTCCGGCTGGACTACCAGTCGATCACGCCGGCGAGCAGTGTGAGTTACAGCGAGGAGGTCGTCGAGAATACCGCGCTTTCCCCGAAACTGGCGGCGCACTACCAGATGAACCGGAACTGGGGTGTGTTCGGGTCGGTCTCCTATACGGAGCGGCTGCCGGTGCTGGACGAACTGTTCGACGCGAGAAGCGGCAATCTCAATCTCGACCCGGAACAGTCCTTCAACGTCGAGGGCGGGGTCGCCGCGTCCTTCCGCGATGTCGCGACGGAAAACGATGCCTTCACGGCAAAGACAACGCTGTTCCGCAACGAGGTCGAAAACCTGATCGAGCGCGCGAATACCCAGTCGACCTTCTACAATGTCGGTCAGGCTGAGATCGCCGGCGTCGAGTTCGAGGCGGCCTACGAATCCGCCTATTTCTTCTCGCGCGCGGCCTACACCGTGATCCGCGGCGAGAACACCGAGACCGACGAGGACCTCAACTCGATCCCTGCCGACGAGCTCGTCCTGACCCTTGGCGGCCGTCTCCCGGATCAGGACCTGACTTTCGGCTGGCGTGGCGTCTTCGCCGCCGGCCAGGACAAGGTCTCCGGGACCACCCTGACCTCCGACGGGTACGCGGTGCACAACCTGTTCGCCAGCTGGAAACCGTCCGAGGGGGTGATGAGCGGGACCGAGATGCGATTCGGTGTCGAGAACCTGCTCGACAAGAACTATCGCGAGCATCTTTCAGGCGACAGCGCCGCCGGCCGCACTTTCCGGGTCACGCTTGCACACCAGTTCTGAGGAGGAAGACATGACAAGACGATCGGCGGAACAGCTGCTGGCTGAGCTCAATCGCATGAACGAAGAGCAGGGGCCGGTACGCGCGCGAACGGCGGCGGCGTCTCTCGGCGTCCCGGAAGCCGCGCTTCTGGAGGCGAAGGAACTCGACGGCAGCGCCCGCCGGTTGTCGGTCTCGGGAATGGGGGTCGTGCCCCTGATCGAGCGATTGCCGGAGGTCGGCGACGTGATGGTGCTCACGCGCAACGAACATTGCGTGCACGAGAAGACCGGCGTGTTCGAGAACCTGCGCTTCAGCACCCATATGGGCTCCGCCTTCGGGAGGGAAATCGATCTCAGGATGTTCCTCACCAAATGGGTGACGGGGTTCCATGTGATCGATGTGTCGCCAAGAATGACCCGGCACTCGCTGCAGTTCTTCGACGCGACCGGGGCGGCGGCGTTCAAGATCTACGCCGTCGATGGCACCGACCTCGACGCTTTCGTCGCGCTTGCGGAGGATTATACGGACCGCGACCCGAAGCCGATCGAATTCACGGCCGCAGAGCCAGCGAAGCAGGACCGGCCGGACTCCGAAATCGACGTGGACGATCTCCGCGCGCGCTGGAGCCGGCTCGGCAACGGGCATCAGTTCAATCGCATGCTTGCGGACCTCGGTATCGGCCGGCTGCAGGCCCTGCGGCTTGCAGGGGAGGGTCTTGCACGTCCGGTGCCCGTGACCTCCGTCGAACACATGCTGAACAGCGTCGCCCAAAGCGGTCTGCCGGTCATGTGTTTCGTGCGCGGCCCCGGCTGCGTCCAGGTCCATTCGGGACCGGTCAAGACGATCAAGCGGGCCGCCGGCTGGCTCAATATCCTCGATCCGCGCTTCAACCTGCATCTGAGGGACGACGCGATCGCCTATTGCTACCTGGTCTGCAAGACCTCGACCGAAAAGGGTCTGAACATCACCTCGCTCGACAGTTTCGATGCGGACGGGAACGTGATCTGCCAGTTCTTTCCGGTCCGTGAGGAAGGTGCCGAGGAACCGGAAGCCTGGCTCGATCTGGTCAACGGTTTCGTCACGGGAGAGGCGGCATGAGGGGGCTTGCATCGCTTTGTCTCGCTGCAGCCCTCTTCTTTGCGCCGGGAGCAAATGCGGACAATCCCCGGCGGATCGTTTCCGCCGGCGGAGACATCACCGAGATTATCTATGCGCTCGGTGCCGGCGACCGGGTGGTCGCGGTGGACAGCACCTCCAACCATCCGGCCGGGGCGGCTTCGCATCAGCAGATCGGCTATATCCGCCGCCTCGCGGCCGAGGGTATTCTCTCGCTGCAGCCGGACCTGCTGATCGCCGCACATGACGCCGGACCGCCGGCAGCGATCGAGCAGCTCCGCGCGGCAGGACTCCGCGTCGAGCTCGCGCCGAAGGGCGACACGCCGGAGGGCGTGCTGGAAAAGGTCCGTTTCGTCGGCAAGGCCCTCGACTTGGAAGCCGCGGGCGAAGCCCTCGCGGCGCGGATCGAGAGCGATATGGCGAGAGCCATCGAAACCGCGAACGGCTATACGGACACGCCGCGGGTGATCTTCGTCCTGAGCGAGCGGGACGGCGCACCGCTTGCGGCCGGTGCCGGGACGTCCGCCGACGCGATCATCTCGTTGGCCGGGGCGTCCAACGCGGCGGGCGGTTTCTCCGGCTACAAGCCGATGTCGCAGGAAGCGATCATCGAGGCAGCGCCGGATGTGCTGCTGATGATGTCCCAGACGGTTGAGCGGCTGGGCGGGATCGACGCCATGCTCGCCCGTCCCGAATTCGCGTTGACGCCGGCGGGCAGGGAACGCCGCTACGTCGCCATGGAGGGCATGCTTCTGCTCGGCTTCGGCCCGCGGGCGCCGGAAGCGGTGCGGCGCCTCGCCACGGCCCTGCGCGGCGGCTGATCCGCGATGTCCGAAAGTACGATCATGCCCCGCCGCCTGGCGGCGCACTTCGGCGGGAGCCCGGTCTTCGCTCTGCTCGCAGGAGCTTTGCTGATCGTCGTGTTCGCCGAACTCGCGCTCGGACCGGTGAAGCTCGGGCCTGGCGATCTGCTGGCCGTGCTTCTCGGAGAGGGTGAGCGGGGCCCGACCGCGATCCTGCTGCAGATCCGCCTGCCGCGCGCGGTGCTCGGTCTTGCGGTCGGGCTCGGTCTCGCGCTGGCCGGGTGCGCCATGCAGGGGGTACTGCGCAATCCGCTGGCGGATCCCGGTCTGATCGGAGTGACGGCCGGGGCGGCGGTCGGTGCGGTCTCGGTCATTGTCCTCGGGCAATATTTCGTTGGCGATTTGCCGGTCCCGGTCCGGCCCTACGCGCTGCCGCTCGGCGCCTTCTTGGGCAGTCTCGCAGTGACCGCCTTCGTCTTCTCGCTCTCGCGGCGCGGCGGCGGCACCAACGTCGCCATGCTCATCCTCGCCGGCGTGGCGGTGAACGCCATCGCCGGCGCCCTGATCGGCGCCATGGTCTATGTCAGCGACGATCAGCAGCTCCGAGATCTTACCTTCTGGTCCATGGGCTCCATCGCTTCCGGCAACTGGATGCAGGTCTCGATCACCACGGCGCTCGCCCTGGCTGCCGCCACCGGGCTGCTGACCATGGGGCGCTCCCTCGATCTCTTCCAGCTCGGCGAACGCGCGGCCTTCCACTCCGGAATCGATATCGAGCGTGAGAAATGGCGCATCGCGCTGATGACCGCAATTGCCGTCGGGGCGGTGACGGCGGCGGCGGGGCCGATCGGGTTCATCGGCTTGGTCGCGCCGCACATGGCGCGACTTATCGTCGGTCCGGCGCACCGAAACGTGCTACCGGCGGCGGCCCTTGTCGGCGGAGTCCTGATTCTCGGCGCAGACCTCGCGGTCCGCCTCGCCGTGCCGCCGACGGAGCCACCGATCGGGCTCGCCACCAGCATGATCGGGGGCCCGTTCTTCCTCTGGCTGCTGATGCGGCGTCTGAAACGGGGAGGCCTATGATGCTGCAAGCCTTGGGCGTGGGGCACAGCTTCGGCCGGACAGAGGTGCTTCGCGACGTCAATGTCAGGGTGCGGCCCGGCGAAATGGTCGCGCTCTGCGGTCCGAACGGCGCCGGGAAATCGACGCTGCTCGCCGTCATGGCGGGGGACTACGCGCCGAAGCAGGGACTGGTCCAACTCGATGGGCGGAGCGTCGCGGATCTTCCCCCGAATGTGCTCGCCCGGCGTCGCGCCGTACTCGAGCAGGCCCCGTCCCTGAGCGCCGGTTTCACCGTCCGTGAACTGCTTGCGCTCGGCATTCCGCGCGATGTCCCGCCGGAGCGGGCCAATGTGCTGATCCGGGAGACTCTGCGCGACGTTGCCCTGACGGACCGGGCCGACGACAATTGCCTTATCCTCTCGGGCGGCCAGCGCCATCGGGCGCACCTGGCGCGCGTGCTGGTCCAGCTCGCGGCCTCGGACAAGGCCGGCGGCTACCTGATGCTGGACGAGCCGACCGCCAGCCTCGACATCGCGCACCAGCTCGCCACGATGCGGATCGCCCGTCGCGCGGTGCGCCTCGGTGACGGCGTGCTGGTGGTACTGCACGATCTGAACCTCGCCGCCGCCTTCGCCGACCGGGTGGTGCTGATGCATGAGGGGCGCGTCGTTGCGGACGGAGCCGGGACGGACGTCTTCACGACCGAGCGGCTCAGTGCCATCTATGAAACTGAAATTGCCGTGGAACGGGCCGGAAACGGCCGCCCGCGCATCGTGCCGGTCTACGATCCGGACACGCAGCCGGCCCATGGGGCCTGAACGTCAGAGGAGAGACGCATGTATATCGCCATGAACCGGTTCAAGGTTCTGAAGGGTTCGGAAGGAGACTTCGAGACCGTCTGGAAAAACCGCGACAGCCAGCTCGACCAGGTTCCGGGCTTCGTCGAGTTCCGATTGCTAAAGGGTCCGGAGGCGGAGGATCATACGCTCTACGCCTCGCACACGCTCTGGAAGGACTATGGGGCTTTCGTCGCCTGGACCAAGTCCGAGCATTTTCGCAAGGCGCACGCAAACGCCGGCAACAACAAGCCGCTCTACCAGGGACATCCGCAGTTCGAGGGCTTCGAGACGGTACAGAAGCTCTAGGACGGAGGCATGCGGATCGGATAAATCCCGAAAGGCGCCGGGGAGTCAGGCTCCGGGCGCCTTTTTGCCGTCTTCCCAGGACACGCTGAGTTCTTCCTTCCAGCCGAACCGGACGACATGGTCCTCGACGATGTATTTCACCCGGGCGAGGCCTTCGGTTTCCGGAGCGCTGCATTCGAGGGTCAGAGTTCCGTTCTCGGCCGTCATGTCGCAGGCGCCGAAGCCGAAATCGGCGTGGCCCCTGCCGGCGTCCCATGTCGCGGGGATCTTGTGGGCGATATGCTTGCAGAGCTGGACCAGGTAGCGGTCGGCCTTTTCCGTCCGGATGGCGGCGTGTGCATTGTGCATCAGTCTCTCCGGGAGATTGTTTCTTTGTCGGTTGCGTAGTCTGTGAGAATCATCGGTCGGCCCAGCGAGCAGGTCTCGATCCGCGCCTCGATTCCGTATGCGGCGCGGATCGTCTCCGCCGCAAGACCTCCCCGGATAGAACCGGCGGCGAGCAGCGCTCCATCCCGCAGGAGCATGAAGCTGTCGCAGAAGCGCATGGCGAGGTTCAGGTCGTGCAGGGCGACGAGGCAGAGCGCGCCGGTCTTCTCCGTGCGCTCGCGCACCAGGCCGAGCGCCTCGATCTCCCACCTCAGATCCAGCGCACTCGTCGGCTCGTCAAGCAGGTAGAGCGACGGCTCTCGTGCCAGGACCTGGGAAAAGCCGAGCCGCTGGCGTTGTCCGCCGGAGAGTGCGCCGACAGGTTTGAAGAACTGATCGGTGAGGCCGAGCCGCTCGAAGCCCGCCTGAACGATTTGACCTAGGCCCGGAACGACCGGCGGCATGCGGGTCCGTTCGGGATTCTTTCAAAGCCGATTGCAGACGGTATGATCGTTGCCGCAAGCGTCCGAAAGATGCGCGTCTTGGATCCGAGTGCACATGTCCGATCAGGCCTCAAATCTACAAGCTCTCCTGCAGCGCGGGGTTAGTGCGCACGGAGCTGGAAACCTCGTCGAGGCCGAACGGCTTTATCGGCAGGTCCTGGCTGAGAGACCCGGACAGCCGACGGCGCTCTATCTGCTCGGCGTGGTGGCGCTCCAGGTCGGGCGGGCGGATGTTGCGGTCGAGCTCATCACGCAAACGCTGCGAAGCCAGCCGGGGAATGCGGAGGCCCATTACAATCTCGGCAACGCCTATCAGGCACTCGGCCGCAATGCGGATGCGGAGCGCTGCTTTCAGGAAACGCTCCGTCTGCAGCCGGACTACGCTGCTGCGCATTACAATCTGGGCACGCTACAGAAAGCCGACGGCACACTTGAGGCCGCGGAACGGAGCTTCCGAGCCGCGGTGCGGTACGCGCCGGGCCTCGGCCAGGCCTGGTGCAATCTCGGCCTGGTGCTCTTCGAGCAGGATCGGGCGGAGGAGGCCGTTGCGGCATACCGGACCGGTCTGGAGGCCGTGCCGTCTCTGGCCGAGGGGCACAACAACCTCGGCAACGCGCTGGCCCGGCTCGGTCGGAGCGAGGAGGCCGTCGCCAGCTATCGCGACGCGCTCTCGGCCAATCCCCTCTACGGCGCGGCCTATCGCAATCTCGGGACCACTCTACGTGAGTGCGGGGCGGCAAAGGAAACGGAAGCACCCTTCCGCCGGGCCCTTCTCGTCGAGCCGGCATCCGCCGAAAACTGCTACAATTTCGGAACCTTTCTGGGGGCTGCCGGAGAGAAAGTCCGGTGGCTCCGGCGGGCTCTCGCCATTCGGCCGAACTACACGGCGGCCCAATACAACCTCGGGACCGCCTATCTCGCGGAAAGGGCCCTTGAAGACGCAGAGCATGAGTTTCTAAGCGTGGTCGCGAGATCGCCGGAGGATGCAAGAGCGTGGGGGAATCTCGGTGTCGTAGCGCAGAAGCAGGGCAAGACATTCATCGCCAGGGCTCACTACGTCAGATCCATTTGTCTGGCGCCGGAGAGAGTCGGCGCCCTGGCGAACGCGATTCCCATCCTGAAGTCCCTACTCGATTTCGATGGAGCGATGAAGCTGGCATGCGCCGGGCTTGTTATCGAGCCCCTATCTCAATCGGTGTTGGGCGCGCTCGGGATGATCTACCAGGCGAGAGGTGACGCTCGGGCCGAGTCGTTGCTGCGTTGCGCCATCATTTCGCAACCGGATATAGCCACGCCCTACCTGGATCTGGGCCTGGCGCTGAGAGAAAACAGCAAGAGCAAAGGTGCGGAGATTTCATTTCGGCGGGCCCGGTCGATTGCTCCCGACGAAGGTCTCGTCCTCGCCTATCTGGGACTTCATCTTGCCGACGCGACCGCATTCGAGGAAGCCTTTGCGCTCTCCACCCGAGCCGTGGAATTGCATCCCGGCAATCCTGATCTGCACAGGATGCTCCTGTTTTTCCTGCATTACGTTCCGGAGATCGATGCAGAGCGTTACGTTGCGGCCTACAGGCGTTTCGACAAAGAGATCGGCGGCCCTCTGAGGCGTCTGCAGCAGCCGCATCGGAATCGGAAGGATCCGGGCAAACGAATCAAGATCGGCTATGTCGGAGCCTCCTACCAGCGTCATTCGAGCACGAGTTTTTTCCTGCCGTTGCTGCGCTACCACGATCATGACCGTTTCGAGATCCACAATTACGCGTTTCACCCGGACAAGGCCGACCGGTTCACCGATCAGATGCGCGCGCTCTCCGATCATTGGATTCCGACCTTCGGAATCGGCGACCGCGATCTGGCGGAGCGCATCCGTGCCGACGGGATCGACATTCTCGTTGACCTTTGCGGGCACACAAGGGCCAACAGGTTGACGGTCTTTGCGGAGAAACCGGCGCCGGTATCGATGCATTGGCTCGATCACGGCGTAACCACCGGATTGACCGCGATCGATTATTTCCTCGGCGATCCTGTCTTCACACCGGAAGGCTCGGAAGAGCTGTTCTCCGAGAGGGTCTGGAACCTGCCGCGGACGGTGTTTCCCTATGAGCCCCTTGATCCCGATGAGACGGTTACCCCGTCTCCGGCTCCAGGGAACGGCTTTGTGACTTTCGGAATTGTCTCCCGTCTGATGCGGATCAACGAGAGTGTCATTCGATTGTGGTCCTCGATCCTGAATCGCCTGCCACATGCACGTTTTGCCCTCTTCAGCCATTCCTTCCGCGACACGGCCGTGGTGGCAGAACTCGAGCAGCGATTTGCAGTCCACGGCATCCGCAAGGAGCGGCTGATTGTCGGGTATTGTGCCAACGTCCGGGACGCCCACGCTCAGATCGATATCCTGCTCGACAGTTTCCCGCACAATGCCGGAGTCACCTTTTACGAAAGTGTCTACCAAGGTCTGGCAGCGGTGACTCTCCGGGGGAAACCAGCGATCGGAACGCTCGGCAGCTCGATGCTGACCCAGCTCGGGCATCCGGAATGGATCGCGGAGACCGAGGAAGACTATGTCCGCATCGCATGCGACCTCGCCTCCGACATCGACCGTCTGGCGCATCTGCGACGGACCTTGCGGGGTGAAATGGAACGCTCGCCGCTGATGGACGGCCCCGCGTTCGCCCGTGATTTCGAGAATGCCTGCCGTTCGATGTGGGTCAGATGGTGTGAGTCCGGTTGATGCCCCCGGTGCGGACAAGCTTGGTACCGTGTTGAAGTCGCGGAAAATTTTAGATTTATGCCGTGAATTGGAGACGGCTTATTAACTTATTTCTGGCTCCATAAACTCATTGGCGAGCCAAGCTTGAATTCCGTCATGTTTTGGCTGATACGGTCGGTAGGGCATTGCGGACCGGCAATAATAAAATTTAGGTGGGTGGGGTTACGTGAAGAACATCAATCTGTCGACCAAGATCCCCGCGCTTGTCGGGATCGCGACGGCGCTTTCGATCCTGGTGGTCGCGTCTTTCAGCTATTTCCAGTCCGCGCGGCAACTGGAGGATCGGGCGGTCGCCCAACTCGAGGCCATGTCCGTGGCGCGCGTCTCCGCGCTCCGTACCCTGCTGGATTCCATTCGT
Organism: Nisaea sp.; assembly: GCF_965216895.1. Taxonomy (GTDB): domain Bacteria; phylum Pseudomonadota; class Alphaproteobacteria; order Thalassobaculales; family Thalassobaculaceae; genus Nisaea. Next base: position 1,909,771 of record NZ_OZ244205.1, on the reverse strand, counting down.
GACGATCTCTTGATCGTTGCCGCCAATACCGGAACGGACAAGGCGTTGAACGGGTTCAAGTTCGGATTCCGGCTCTTCGCACGCAAGGGCAACCCGACCGAGACGCTTCAAAAGCTCTATATCGAGGACAACCCGAACCCGCCCGGCAGCAAGCAGCTTCTCGACAAGGCCGAAGACGATTCCGGGTACACGAAATATCACCTCGAGAACCATCCCTGGTTCCGCAAGCTGGCGGAGGATCGCGGTTACGCCGATGTCATGCTCATCGATAGCGAAGGCAACATCGTTTACAGCGTGCTGAAGGAACAGGATTTCGCGACCAATCTGTTCGAAGGAACCTGGAAGGAAACGAAGCTGGCTGAAACGGTCGCCAGGCTTGCGGAAAGCCCGGAAGCCGGCCGCGTCGAGATGACCGATTTCCATTCTTACGAGCCGCGCGGCGGTGCGCCGACGGCCTTCATCGCGACGCCGCTTTTTGTTCGGGACGAGTTCGCGGGCAGCCTAGTGTTCCATATCCCCGGTACTCTGATCGACCATCTGATGCGTGATACCGCGGGCATGGGCGAAACCGGCGAGACGATTCTTGTTGGCGCCGACCGCCTTCTGCGCAGCTCTTCCCGCGTTTCCGGCGCGGAAGCGGTCCTGCAAGCAAAGGCGGAGACCGAGGCGGCGGACCGTGCGCTGGCAGGCGAGGAAGGTCAGATCAAGGGTGCGAACTATCTCGGTACCGCAGTCTATACCGTCTACAAGCCGCTTGAGTTCGCCGGGGTGAGATGGGCGGTACTGGGCGAGATGAGCGAGGCGGAAATCCTCGGGCCCGTTCGCGAGATGCGGAACATCCTCGCCATCGTCGGCGTTGTGATGTTCGTTCTTCTGGCCGGCATCGGCTACACCACGGCCCGAACGGCATTGCGGCCGGTCGTGCGGATGACCGACGTCATGAACGAGCTTTCTCAGGGTAACCTCGAGGTCGAGATTCCGGGGGCGGGACGCGGTGACGAGATCGGTGAAATGGCCGGAGCCGTGGAGGTGTTTCGGGAGAACATGGTCCGGAACGAGGAAATGAAGGCGGAGCAGGAACGCTCGCAGCAGCGCCGGGAAGCCCGAGCGAAGAAAATCGAGGAGATCACCCAGAATTTCGACCAGGCCGTGAGCGAAGCCCTGCGAAGTGTCGCCAGCGCCACCACGGAGCTCGATTCCACGGCGCAGTCCATGGCTGGCATTGCCGATAACACCCAGTCCCAGGCGGATTCCGTCGCTGCCGCGTCGAGCGAGGCCTCCGCGAATGTGGACACGGTGGCGGCCGCGGCCGAACAGCTTGCCTCCTCTATCAGGGAAATCGGCCAGCAGGTGAGCGAGTCGACGCGGATCAGTTCGGAGGCCGCGGAGCAGGCGGAACACTCGCGGGAATCCGTGGTCGGTCTCGATCAGGCGGCGCAGAAGGTCGGCGAGATCGTCGGACTGATCAACGATATCGCCGAACAGACGAATCTGCTTGCCCTGAACGCGACCATCGAGGCCGCACGGGCCGGCGAGGCGGGAAAGGGATTCGCCGTCGTGGCGAGCGAAGTCAAGAGTCTCGCCAACCAGACCGCGAAGGCGACCGAGGACATCACCACGCAGATTTCCGCCATGCAGTCGGAAACGACCAACGCGGTGAATGCGATCCGGACCATTGCGGAAACCGTGGCAAGGGTGAGCGAGATCGCGACCGGCATCGCCTCGGCGGTGGAGGAACAGAACTCGGCGACCTCGGAGATCAGCCGCAACGTTCAGGAAGCCGCCCAGGGCACCCAGATGGTTTCCGCGAACATCTCCTCGATGACTGAAGGCGCACAGGAGACCGGTACGGCCGCGGGACAGGTGTTGCAGACCGCCCGCGAGGTGGCGCAGCAGTCGAATTCGCTGAACGAGACCGTGCGCCGCTTCCTCGACGAGGTTCGCAACGCCTGACGGCGCGTCTACTTCGCTTCCAGACGCTCGAGGAACCAGCCGAGCAGCCGGCGCCAGAGCTCGTCGCCGAGCGCGGCACCCTCGATGTTGGTGTCCAGATTCGGGTTGTCGTTGATTTCGATGACGAAGACCCCGTCGGCGTTCTGCTTCAGATCGACACCGTAGAGGCCGTCGCCCATCTTGGCGGCGGCCTTCACCGCGATTTCGACGACTTCGGCCGGTGCCTGTTCGACCGGCATGGTCTTGAAGCCGCCCTCGTCAAACTTTCCGTCGGCCTTGTGGTGCACGATCTGCCAGTGCTTGCGGGCCATCAGGTACTGGCTGACATAGAGCGGTTTTCCGCCGAGCACGCCGACCCGCCAGTCGAAATCCGTCGGCATGAATTCCTGCGCCAGAAGCAGGTCGGTTTCCCGGAACAGGTTGCCGCTGAGCGCGCTCAGGGCGGCCATGTCGTTCACCTTGTGAACGCCGCGGCTGAAGGAACCGTCGGGTATCTTCACGACCATCGGAAAGCCAATCGACTCCGCCGCCTTCGCGAGGCCGCCGACAGAGGACATGACCACCGATTTCGGGATCGGCAGTCGAGCCGCTTCCATCATTTCCTTCAGGTACACCTTGTTGGTGCAGCGGATCATCGACATCGTGTCGTCGATCACGGGCATGCCTTCCTGCTCGGCACGCCGGGCGAAGCGGAAGGTGTGGTCGTTGACCGAGGTCGTCTCCCGGATGAAGAGCGCATCGAACTCGGCGACACGCGGCAGGTCCTTTTTCTGGATCGGTTCGACCTCGACTCCCAGCTTCGCGCCCACCATCGCCAGCCGCTTCAGCGAACCGAGCTGGGTCGGTGGCATTGTCTCCTTCGGGTTGTGCAGGACCGCAAGGCTCCAGCGCAGCGGGGTTTTCGATTTCGGCCCCGACCAGGCGCGTCGGCAATGCACCGCCATGGCCTGGGTGAAGAACTCCCTGTCCTCCGCCCTGAGGCCTTTCGGCGAGACCGGTTTCAGGCTCCTGATCCGGGTCCATTCGCCGGTATCGATCTTGACTGCGATCATCGGGCAGCGGAACCAGTCGAACAGCAGCCGGGCGAACTTGTCGTATCCCGCGATCGAGGGGCGGCCGAAGGCGACCAGCATCACGAAGCTTTCCTGTTCCGGCTCGGCCTTCCGGTTGCGGTCGCGGTTCAGCGCTTCCTCGAGCTCCGGCAGCGCCGAGGCGTAGAGGGTCTTGCGGGACAGCTCCAGCATGGTCTGGACCGTGGGAATAACGCGGTGGCCGCGTGCTTCCGCCAGCAGTGAGGCATAATAACCCGCACTCTGGTAGGCGTAGCTCCGGGCCAGATTGATTACCACGGGTCTGAGGCCGTTGAAGAGCCCGGCCGCCGACAGGTAGTCGCGGACCGACAGCACCTTGTGCGGCGTGTCGGAGTGGTCGATGTCTTTCCGGCTTTCCGTGAGTATCAGCCAGTCCGTCACTGCGTCCTATCCTTTCGAACGGTGATCGCCGCCCTCAGCCTGCCGCGGCCCCAGCGTGCCATCCGGCCGAACGCCTCCTTCGGCACGGGCAGGGCCGCTGCCGCGCTCTCGGTCTCGAGGGCATCGGTTTCGACCCACGGATCGTGGATCAGAAAGCGGCCGTTCTCCTCGCCATAGACGAGGACCCAGTGCGGCGTGCGGCTGCCGACCATCTGGTAGAGACTGACCAGGACTATGGCAAAGGCCCCGTCGGCGAGTGCGGCGCTGAGCCCGGCATTGTCGAGCGGGGTGATCTGGATCGGAATTTCCATGTCCTTCGCGGTCCGCCGGTAATCCTCCTGGATCAGGGTCAGGGCCTCGCGCCGATCCTTTTGCCGGACACTGTCGAGGAAAAGCGGCGGTTCCTGGCTGACGTGGACTTCGACGGCGAGGCCGTGGCGTGCCAGGGCCACGGCCATGCCGACGGGCTCGCAGCCGCCATGGCCGGATTGCATGAAGACCGTCGTTGACTCGCGCCAGAGACGGAATTCCTCCACCCGGCTGAATGCGTAGTCCGGGTCGAATGCCTTCAGCGCCATCATCATGCAGGACGGGCCGCAGGTGAAATCGGAGGTCTGGAAATAGTAGGAGGGGGTCGACGCCGACAATGACGGGCGCACGAGCCTCTTCTCGTAGCGCAGGGCGTCCGAGTGGTCCTCGTAATAGCCGAGATACTTGCCGAACTCACGGTATCCGAGGCGCTCATAGAGCGCGATCGCCGGGGTATTGTCCGGTCTGACCTCGAGGCGCATCGAGAGACAGTCATGGTTTCGGGCCACGTCTTCGCCGGCCTCAAGCAACGCGGCCGCGGCGCCGCAGCCGCGGGCCGCCGGCAGGACGGCGATCGAGTAGAGCCGGGCGAGGGCCGTGCCGCGGCGAAACAGGATCAGAATGTACCCCGCGAGGCCGTCATCCGTCTCGGCGACCAGGAGGGCGCTGTGGCCGTGTCGGACGAACTCCCGGAAGCTGCGGCGGCTCAGCCGGTCGCTGTCGAAACAGGCGACCTCGATCTCGGTAAGGGCGTCGATGTCCGCAAGCGCGGCGGCACGTATCCGCACCTCGCTCGAGGGGGCGGTCACCGCAAGTCGTGTCCGCTGATCTGGGTGTGAAATCGTCGTACTTTCCGCAGTTTCGCAATTCGCTATCAGGCGGACGCAATAACCGTTCCCGGCGCGTCCCTCCTGACGGGACCGTTTCGCTTCGATCCCCGAATTCCACGCGATTATATACGATTGCTGCAGGAGTAAGGATATTTGAGTTGCGAAATCGGGCCACCGAATTTCTTGGACTGTCCGGACGGTCGCGCGCTTGAATTGCCGTCTTCGGGGCGGCAGACTTCGGCCATAATCTTAAGGAGCCCGTCGTCCATGGATGTCACCTCGCTGCTGGTCTTCGCCCTTGCCCTCGCTCTCGCCGCCGGATCGCCCGGGCCGAGTCTTGCCGCGCTCGTGGCGCAGGTGCTGGCGCGCGGCTGGCGAGCGGTCCTGCCGTTCGTGCTGGCGATGTGGCTGGGCGAGCTGATCTGGCTGACCATGGCGATCGTCGGCCTGGTCGCCGTTGCGGAGACCTTCCATGCCGCTTTCGTCGTCATCAAGTGGCTCGGTGTCGGCTACCTCGCCTGGCTCGCCTGGAAAATGTGGACGGCTCCGGCGGAAACCGCCGGAGCCACGCTGCCGGAGCCGCGCGGCGGGTTGAAGATGTTTCTCTCCGGCATGGCCGTGACGCTCGGCAATCCGAAGATCATGGTGTTCTATCTCGCCCTCCTGCCGACCCTGATCGATCTCGGGAATGTCGGCTTCGCGGACTGGGTAAGCATCTCCATGACGCTGCTGATCGTGCTCGCCGCGATTGACCTGTCCTATGTCGTGCTCGCCGCCGGTGCGCGGAACCTGATGCGCAGCCCGCGTGCCGTCCGCATCGCGAACCGGACCAGCGCCACGGCGATGGGCGGTGCGGCCGTTGCCATTGCGCTCAGGGACTAGGAGGAGGGCTTGTCTCCTGACGGCGTAACGTCTTGCTGGGAAGGTCCTTCGTCCGGACTCAGCGGATCGACCGCCGACGTCGTCTGCGCCATGAGCACCGCATCGTTGAAGGGAATGTGCTCCTCAAGCGGTGCCGGGGCGCGGATCTTCATACGGTAGGCGCAGAACGCCGCCGCCAGGATATGGATGCTGGCGGTGAAGGCGAACAGATACTCGATCCCCACGATGCCGATCATCGCCGACGCCATCGTCGGTCCCGCAATGGCGCCGATGGCGAAGACCAGCAGCAGTCCGCTGGCGGCCTCGACATAGTCCGAGGGCTCTGTGATGAAATCGTTCAGGTGCGCGACGCTCAACGAATAGATCGGGAAGGCAAACAGCCCGAACAGGAAGCCGAAGATGATGGCCCCGTTCGGAACGAATCCGGCGAGCAGGACCATGCCGAGCCCGGCCGCGGCCGATCCGAGGCAGGCACCGATGATGACGTAGCGGCGGTCGATCCTGTCCGAGAGATGGCCGAGCGGCCATTGCCCGACGGCACCGGCAATCACCACGATGCTCATGAACCAGGCGACGTTGGCGATCGTGTGCTCCCCCGTCGCATTCAGGGCGTAGACCGGTGCGAGCGACCAGAAGGCGCCGTTCGCAAGTCCGACCGCGATGCAGCCGACGACGCCGACCGGCGAGATCCGGAACAGGTGCACGAGACGGAGCTGAACGACGTCAAGTGGCGCCGGCTGGTCGATCCGCGTCAGGGCAATCGGGACGGCGGCGATGGAGACGAGAATCGAGGCGAGGGCGAAGAGTGGAAAGCTGCCCGGGTCGGCCGTTATCAGCAGGATCTGGCCGACCGTGATGACGGTGAGGTTGATGATCGTGTAGACCGAGAAGACGAGACCGCGGTTCTCGTTCGTCGACTTCTCGTTGAGCCAGCTTTCGATCACCATGTAGAGCACGGCGAAGCAGAAGCCGGTGACCGCACGCAGACCCCACCAGATCACCGGTTCCACGACCAGGGCATGAACCAGCACGACCGTCGAGGCCACGGCGACCATTCCGGTGAAGGTCCGGATATGCCCGACCACCCGCAACACCCGCGGCCCGTAGAGGCAGCCCGCCATGAAACCGAGGAAATAGGCCGAACCGAGGATGCCGATCTCCACCGAGGCAAAGGCCTCCATCCCGGCGCGGACCGGCAGCAGCGTGCCCTGAAGGCCATTGCCCATGAGCAGGATTGCGATGCTGATCAGCAGAGGCAGCAGTGGTGTGATCGAGGCCATGGGGCGGGACTATAGGAGGGCGCTCTTCCCGGCTCAAGGCCGCGCCGGGCGGGTCGTTTCCCGGGGGGGGGCGCGGAACATTTTCGAATTATCGACAAAATAATGCTAAAAGGGTGAGTAGTGGAGCATTCAGAACTGCCCGTTCACATAATCGGGGGCACGCTCATGAATATCGGTGATTTCAGCGGGCTGAAGTTGAAGAGCCTGCTCGAACACGCGCATATCGGGGTGGTGATCCATCGGTTCGATACCTCGATCGTCTACGCCAATCCGACCGCCCTTCGCCTGCTCGGTATGGAGTACGACCAGATCCTCGGGAGAGACGCGGAAGATCCCGGATGGTACTTCATTGACGAATTCTCGAACAAACTCCCGGCCATGGAGTATCCGGTCAACAAGGTCATTTCGACCAACGGGCCGCTGCATAACGAAGTCGTCGGGCGGTTCGACGCGAAAACCCATGAAGTGGTCTGGTATCTCGTCAATGCCTATCCGGAGACCGAGTCGGAAGCTCGTTTCATCGTCGTTACGTTCAACGAGATTACCGAGCAGAGGCATCTTTTCTCCTATCGCGACATTGTCGAGAACGCGCAGGACGTGATCATCGTGACCGATGCCGAGCGCCCGACGGAACCCCTGGGCCCCCAGATCGTGTTCGTGAACAGGGCGTTCGAGGAATTGACCGGATATACCGCCGAAGAGGCGATCGGCGAGACACCGCGCATGCTGCAGGGCAAGGGGACGGACCGAGACTGTCTCGACCGCATTCGCGAGGCGCTGGTCCGGCACGAGCCGATCCGCGAGACGATCCTGAACTACTCGAAGACCGGCAAGCCATACTGGCTCGACATGGAGATCTTCCCGCTCCGCAACAAGTTCGGAAAGGTCACGCATTTCGCCGCCATCGAGCGCGACGTGACGGAAAAGACCTTCTACGCGGATCAGCTTGAAAAGCGGAACGAGGACCTGAAGGCGCTCAAGGCGAGCCTCGAGAAGATGATCGAGCAGCGCACCAGCGAGCTGCGTTCGGCCAATTACGCATTGCACAAGATGGCGCATTTTGACGATCTCACCGGCATACCGAACCGCCGCAGCTTCATGGATCAGGCGCAAAAGGTCCGCAGCCTGGCCCGGAGGCACGGTTTCTCCCTGCTCGTCGGTGTCCTTGATCTCGACCATTTCAAGAAGATCAATGACAAGCATGGACACGACGCCGGCGACGAGGTGCTGAAAGCGGTTGCCGGTGTGATCAAGGAGGAGTTCCGGGACGAGGACGTTTATGGCCGGATAGGGGGTGAAGAGTTCGCCTTTGTCTTGTTGCTCAAGGAGCGCGCGCACGCCGGTGCGGCGGCAAACCGATTGCTGGAGGCGATCCGGTCATGCCCCTGTTCCAGCGAGAAATCCGGAATGCGGGTTACCGCAAGCGTAGGTATGTGCGTTGCAGCGGGTGACCACGACGCCACGCTGGAGCAAATGCTCAAGGCTGCCGACGAGGCGCTCTACGAGGCGAAGCGGGGCGGGCGCAACCGCGTGGTCGAGCGAGTTCTCTGAGCGCCGGTCCCTTCAGCGTATCGGCAGATCCAGCCCGTGCCGGCTCAGGACCTCGGCGCCCGTCTCGGTGACCAGAACGGTGTTTCCCAGTCCCATGGCGAGCCGGGTTTCGGGATCGCCGACCATGACATGGGGAAAGAACACCATCCCCGGCCGCAGTTCCAGCGGGTTCCCCGCATAGATCATCGGCGGCACATCCATCCAGGATGGCCGGTAGGTCGCGCCGAGCGAATAGCCGCAGGCCGCGAAGCGGTGTTCCGCATGACCCGCCGCGTCCAGCCGGGCGCGGTGGATCTCGTCGACGGCGCCGAGCGCCGCGCCGGGCCTGAAGGCCTCCTGCATCTCCAGGAGCGTGTCGCGGACCACTGCATGCAGATTGCGCTGCTCTTCCGTCGGCCCTCCGATGGAGATGCTGCGCTCGATGCAGCAATTGTAGCGCCGGTAGGTCCCGGCATATTCGAGGATCAGAAGATCCCGGTCGTCGAGTGGGCGGGGACCGCCGACACCGCGTCCGTAGATCGCGCGTGAGCCGGAATTGACCAGGGGCCCGGCCGGCGAGACGTCGCCGCCGCCGCGCAGGGTCGTGGTCATGATCGCGGCAGTCACTTCCGCGTCGATCACCCCGGCGCGGGCGACCGCGAGGGCCGCTTCATAGGCATCGTCCGCAAGGGTAGCGGCCCTGCGCAGAAGGGCGATCTCCGCTTCGGATTTGACCAGCCGGAGGCCCGAGATCACGTCGCTCGCATCGACGAGCGTGCAGAACCCGTCCATCGCCCTCTGCACTGCCGCATGGTTCTTGCCGGTCAGCCCGTAGGTCTCGAGCTCGATCCCGATGCGGGCGCCCGCAAGCCCGAGCCCGGCGAGGATGTCCCGAAGCTGTCCGGCCGGATCCGCGCCTTCTGCGTTCAGCCACACATGGATGTCGTCGATGAGAGACGTATCCCGTGCCTGTGAGACGTCGGGGCGGCGGCAGAGCAGCGTCAGCGGCCTGTCGTCCGCGGTCAGCACGAGGCACTGGAAGAAAACGTACCCGCCGCCGTCATAGCCGGTCAGGTAATAGTGGGTCTCCTGGCCGAAGCAGAGGAGGGCGTCGAGGTCGCGCTCCGCCAGCCGCGTGCGGGCCCGCGCAAGGCGGCTGCGATATTCGGTTTCGGAGAATGTAAGCGATAGATCCTGCATCGGCCTGTGCACTCAAGTGAGTTGTGTGAGTCCGCGCAATTGAGCCATTCTGTTTGGGGGCTCACAAGTCCTTCTGCATGCTGGCATATGATCTTGTGACTTATTTTGTTTCCAGATCATGGACTGTAAGAAATAACCTGGCTGGTTATCGATGCCGTGGGAAAAAAATAATGCTTCGGTTAAAGAGTTATTTATGATCGAGGTCATAGTATCACGGGGTCTCTCTTGATGGCCTTCATATGCCGGAAGGCCGCTTTCAAAGGGGGATCGGCTTCATTTGCGCATTACGCCGGAAGGGGCTGCAGATTTGCTGCAATCGGTACGGTCCGGGTGTGACTGTCTCGTGCCCGGGTGATTTTGGTCTGGGGGGATCATGACTCGCTTCGCTATTGGAGCGCCGCTGTTCATGGCAGCATGTGTGCTCATGTCTGCCGAGGCCGTTTCTTCGGCTCCGGCAACGGATTTCACGGATCTTTCGCTCGAGCAGTTGATGCGGGTCGAGATCACGTCGGCGGCGAAACGTCCGGCTACGGTGCTGGATACGCCAGCGGCCGCGTTCGTGCTGACAAACGAGGACATTCACCGCTCTGGTGCGCGATCCATTCCCGAGGTGCTGCGGCTGGTCCCGGGGCTGAACGTCGCCCGGACTAGCTCGAGTGGCTGGGCGATTTCGGCGCGTGGCGACAACGGCCTTTTCGCAAACAAGCTTCTGGTCCTCGTGGACGGCCGGTCCGTCTACACGCCCCTTTTCTCCGGCGTGTTCTGGGACCGCCACGACACGCTCCTTGAAGATGTCGAACGCATCGAGGTGATTCGCGGACCCGGCGCGTCGCTCTGGGGCGCCAACGCCGTGAACGGCGTCATCAACATCATCACCAAGAACGCCGAGGACACGCAGGGAACCTATCTTTCCGCCGGATATGGGACCGGGGACGAGAAGGAAGCCGAGGCCCGGTACGGCGGCGAGCTCGGCGAATACGGGCATTACAGGATCTACGGCAAGGGATTCGAACAAGGCGGGCAGGAGGCGCATGACGGCGGCGAAGGCGCCGATGACTGGCGTTCGGCCCGTGCCGGCTTCCGGATGGACGTGACCGGTGCGAATGGCGACGCCTGGCAATTGCAGGGCGGGAGTTTCGGGAACGACGTCGGAAACAAGGCCACATTGCCAACTTTCGACGCTCCCTACAGCACGATGGGAACGCTCGACTCGGAAATCACCGGTGGATATGCCCTCGGAACGTGGTCGCGTGACATCTCTTCGACCAACCGCGTCGAGGTCCGGAGCTATGTGCAGCGCACCGTCTTCGAGGACGACCGGCTCGACGAGGAGCGCAACACCTTCGATATCGAGGCCGACCACAATTTCACCTATGCGGACCGCCACCAGATCGTCTGGGGCATGGGCGCGCGGTACAGCCACGACAATATCCGCGAAACCGACCAGTACGGATGGGGCGACAACGACGACGATCAATACCTGATCAACGGCTTCTTCCAGGACACGATCGGGTTCTGGGACGATGAGGTGCAGATCACCCTCGGCAGCAAGATCGAGTATAATAATTACACCGGCTTCGAGATACAGCCGAGCGCTCGGGCACTGTGGCATGTGAACAACCGCCACACGGTCTGGGGTGCGGTGTCGCGCGCGGTGAGAACGCCGTCGCGGGCGGAAGATGACATCGATCTCCTGGTTTCCGTGTCGCCGGCGGCCGGGATATCACCATTCGGAACGGAAACACGGCTCGTCGGCGATTCTGCCCTTCAATCCGAAGAGTTGCTGTCTTTTGAAGCCGGTCACCGCTGGCAGTTCAGCAGCAGCCTGTCGTTCGATCTGGCTGCATATTACAATTTCTATGATCGCCGGGTTTCGGCTGCAGTCGGGGACACCTATTTCGTCACCCGCAGCGGCGGTACCAACCTGGTCTTGCCGCTGGTTGTGAACAATGACGGTGAGGCGGAGACCTATGGCTTCGAGCTGCTCGCCAACTGGCAGCCGCGCGAGGATCTGCGCCTGCAGGGATGGTACTCGCTTCTGGAACATTCTGAGGACCCGGCGGGGGATCCGAACCATCAGGCGTCTCTACGGGTCTCCTACGACCTCTCTGAAACAGTGGTTCTGGACGGGTTCGGACGCTATGTCGGCGAGTTGGGTGACGGCGCGGTCAGTGCCTACGGCGAACTGGGCGCACGCGTGGCCTGGTTCCCGCGTCCCTATCTCGAGCTGGCGCTCGTTGGCCAGAATCTCGTACGCGACAATCACCTGGAGTTCGGTTCGGACAGCGTCACGGGCACCCAATCCACCAGGATCGAGCGTTCCGTGTTCGGTTCGGTCACGTTGAGATTTTGATGCATTTTGCCGACGCCACACGCGTCGCGAAAGCGGCGCTGAGTTTACTGGGTCTGTCCATGCTCGCCCTCGGACTTACCTGTTCGCACGTGCGCGGGGCGCCGGGTGACAGCGCCACCGTGGCCGCGGTCAAGGCCGCGTTCGTGTTCAACTTTGCGAAATTCACCGATTGGCCCGAAAACCGGATGCGATCGGGCGATGCGGATATTGTTTTTTGCGTTCAGAGAAACGATCTCGATCATCGTGTCGTCAAGGATCTCGAGCGCAAGAGCATCAATGATAGAATGGTGGCCATTCGGATTCTGGGACCGGGCGCCGATATCATGGAGTGCCACCTTTTCTTCTTCAGCAACGGGATGCACGGCGCCGAGTTCGACGGGCTGGTCGCGCGGGCTGCGGCATCGAACGTGCTGCTGATCTCCGACATGCCGGACTTCGCGGAACGCGGCGGTCATATCGCGCTGATCACCGACCAGAACCGGTTGCGGTTCAAGATCAATCTGGGCGCGGCAACCGGATCCGGCCTCAAACTGAGCTCGAAGCTGCTGCAGCTGGCGGAAATTGTCGCGACGGAAAACCAATGATCAGGCCGTTGGTCAACTGGTTCGGCGATCTGTCGCTTCGCTCGAAATTCACCGCCGTGACAACGATCGTCGGGTTGACTGCGACGCTCTTTGCGACAGCGGCGTTTCTTTACTATGCGAACACCGCGAGCCGGGACGCTCTGGTCCGGGAGATGACGGCGCTCGGGCGGATCACGGCCGAGAATATGAGCGCGGCCCTGGTGTTCCGGGATCCGGGGACGGCCGGGCAGATACTCTCGGCACTCAAGGCGAGACCGGAGGTCCTTGGCGTTGCGGTCCGCCATGCGGACGGCTCGCCGTTTGCGGAGCACGGCGCCATGCCGTCGGGCTCGCAGCTTGAGGTCGCGGCGGGAGAAGAAAGCCACGCGTTCTTTCAGGATCATCTGACGGTCGTCACGCCCGTGATCCTGGACGGCGAGCCGGTCGGATCCGTCGAAATGGTGACCAGCCTCGACAACCTGCGCGATGAACGCAATGCCCTGGTCGGTATTGCCGCCGTCATTACCGTGATCTCGGCATTGATCGCACTCGGCCTTTCGGTGGCGCTCCAGCGCCTGCTGGTGCGGCCGATCACGCATCTCGCGGACGTCATGAGCCGGGTGAAATCGGAGCGCGCCTACGGGCAACGTGCTGTGCGCGAAACCAACGACGAGCTCGGGGAGCTGATATCCGGGTTCAACGAGATGCTCGAGCGCATCGAGGCCCAGCACAAGGAGCTTTCCGTATACCGCGCGCACCTCGAGAAATTGGTCCAGGAGCGCACCGGCCAGCTCGAGGAGGCGAACGAGCAGTTGCAGGGCACCATCATCGCCTTGCGCCGGTCGCGCGACGAACTCGAGGCCGCGAACCTGACCAAGACGACCTTCATGGCGAACATGAGCCACGAATTGCGGACCCCGCTCAATGCGATCATCGGCTTCTCCGAGGTCATGTCCCGTCAGGTCTTCGGCCCGCTCGGGAGCGAACGCTATGAGGGATATGCGGAAGACATCTCACGAAGCGGATCGCATCTGCTGGGCATCATTGGCCAGATCCTGGACATGACGCGGCTTGAAGCCGGCAAGATGGAAATCGAGTTCCAGGTGACGGACCTCAAGGGTCTGTTTGACGAGGCCCTGACGATCGCCGGGCCGGCGCTCGAGGAAAAGGAAATCGATCTGAAGCTGACCTTCCCGGACGGCCCGCTCCCGGATCTCAGTTGTGACTCGGTCCGCATCCGGCAGGTGATAATCAATCTGTTGTCGAACGCCGCGAAATTCACCGACCGCCACGGACGCGTCTCGATCTCGGTGGAAATCAACGGCGATCTCTTCATCCGCATCACCGACACCGGAATCGGCATCGCCGAGGAATACCTCGAGCGCGTGCTGACACCGTTTGCACAGGTCGAGAAGGCCTATGCGCGGGAGAACCATGGCGCGGGACTGGGACTGTCTCTCAGCAAGGGGCTGGTCGAACAGCATGGCGGAACGCTGGCGATCAGCAGCACGCTCGACGTTGGAACGACGGTGACCATTTGCCTTCCCGCCGAACGGCTCGTGTGGAGCCTCGACAGTCGAGACGCGGCGGGCCCCGAGGAGCGTGCCGGCTAGCGGCCCGGCATCTTCGTTCCCAGGGTCAACAGCCTACGACATTGTGCCCCGGCCCGTACGGGAAACCGGTGATGTTCTCGGCGCCGTCCTCGCCGATCACCAGAATGTCGTGCTCGCGGTAGCCTCCGGCGCCCGGTGTGCCCTCCGGCACCCAGAGCATCGGTTCCATCGAGACCACCATGCCGGGTTTCAGGACCGTATCGATGTCCTCTCGCAGCTCCAGTCCGGCCTCGCGGCCGTAATAGTGCGAGAGAATGCCGAAGGAGTGGCCGTAGCCGAAGGAGCGGTAGTCGAGCAGGCCTTCCTCCTGGAAGAAGCGGTTGATCCCTGCACAGATCTCGTCGCAGCGCGCGCCCGGCTTGATCAGCGAGATGCCGAGTTCGTGCGCGGCCACGTTCGCCTCCCAGAGCCGGAGCGTGTCCTTGTCGGGCTCGCCAAGGGTGAGCGTGCGTTCCAGCGCCGTGTAGTAGCCGGAGATCATCGGAAAAGTGTTGAGGCTGAGCAGGTCCCCTGCCTCGAGCTGGCGCATTGTGACCGGGTTGTGCGCGCCGTCGGTATTCAGGCCGGACTGGAACCAGACCCAGCTGTCGCGCATCTCGCTGTTCGGAAAGGCCTCGGCGATGGCAAGCTCCATCGCGTCCCGCCCGGCGATGGCGACGTCGATTTCCCGCGTTCCCGGTCTGATCGCGTCCCGGATCGCGGCGCCGCCGATATCGGCGATCCGGGCGCCTTCCCGGATCAGGGCGATCTCCTCCGGCGATTTCACCATGCGCTGGCGCATGGCGGCGGGCGCAACATCGATGATTTCCGTCACGCCGGCGAATTCCGCTAGCGCGTCCCGGGCCTGCAGGGTCAGGTGATCGCCCTCGATACCCGCCCGCGTCGCCGTGCCGATCAGTTCCTTCACCGCGCGCCAGAAATTGTTCCGCTGCCAGTCCGTATAGATGACGTTATCTTCGATGCTGCGCCGCCAGGGCTGGCCGCCGTCGATATTGGCGGACACCGTGGTGCACTTGTCGTGCGTGACGACGCAACCGAACGGCCGGCCGAAGCTGCAATAGAGGAAGCCCGAGTAATAGGCGATGTTGTGCATCGAGGTGAAGAGCACCGCCTCCAGGTCGAGACCGTCCATGATTTCGCGGAGCCCCCGCAGCCGGCGTTCGTACTCCGCGGCGGAAAAGGGGAGCGGCGCTTTGTCGCCATTGTGGCGGGTGAAGTGGGTGGGGCGTTCGCCGAGCGGCGTCATCCTGGCCTCCATGTCCGGTCCGGACGCAGGCGTCGCCCGGAGACTCCATCCGGGCGTGCAGGATGTTGGATCACCGTCCCGTCATGAGGAGCGGGAGGGGCGCATGCGAGAACCTGTTCAGCGGCGACGCCATCGCCGCACATGCTGACCGGGAGGTTAAGGCCGGATTTCCGATTTGGTCAATCCCGATCAAACCGCCCGATTGCCTTCAGCAATTTCCGGTGCGCCGCCGCCGCAGCATTCAGGTCGCGGGCCTGCCGGAGCGCCTCGCATTCCCGCCATTCCGCCTCGGTTCCGGGCCTGACCGCAATGCCAGCCCCGATCTGTCGCGATAGGCGGAATTTACTTGGCAGTTAAGAGAATCCGCTTGCGTCGCTTTCTAAACACATATCAATATAACAACTAGCGTATGGGGGTTTTCATGGCCGACCGGGTTGTCAGTGCGGGGATCGAGGGAGTGAGCGGTGCGCTCCGCATGCCGCTCTATCACCAGATCTTCCTGATTTTGCGCCAGCAGATCACCGACGGCCTGCATGAGTATGACGCGCTGATCCCGGGCGAACAGGAACTGGCGGAAACCTACGATGTCTCCCGCATCACCGCGAAGCGGGCGCTGGACGAACTGGCGGCCGAGGGGCTGGTCGTGCGCGAGCGCGGGCGTGGCACGCGGGTGCGCTACCGGCCGAAGGCGCGGGCCTTCCAGTCTTCCATGGACGGGCTGCTCGAGAACCTGATCGCGATGGGGCTGGAGACCGAGGTCAAGCTGATCTCCTTCGGCTATGTCCCGGCGAACGAGGAGGTGGCGGCAGCCTTGTCCTGTCCGATCGGCCAGGAGGTGCAGCGCTCGGTCCGGATGCGCCGCATCGAGGGCAAGCCTTTCTCTTTCCTGACCACCTATGTTCCAGCCGATATCGGGCGGCGTTACGACGCCTCCGACCTTGCGAACAAACCGCTGCTGTCCCTGCTTGAGCGGAGCGGCGTGGAAGTCGATGCGGCGAGCCAGGCGATTTCGGCCACGCTTGCAGATCCCGGGGTTGCCGGCCATCTCGGGATTTCGGCCGGATCGGCTTTGCTCAAGATCAACCGCATCGTGAAGGACCGGGACGGGCGGCCGGTCGAATACATCACCGCGCTCTACCGTCCCGACCAATACCAGTACCGCATGGTGCTCTCGCGAGTGCAGGGAGAGACGCACAATACCTGGACACCCAGCCAGGCGGCGGCAACGACCGCGAAAGACTGAGCCAACTGAACAGGGGATAAGGCAATGACCAAGATCAAGACTTTCGACAAATTCTCGCGCCGCCAGGTGCTGGCCGGCGTGGCCGCCGGCGGTGCCGTTGCGGCGGCCGGCACGCTCGGCATGCCGCATAACGCGCGGGCGGCCGATCCGGTGAAGGTGGGCGTGGTCCATCCGGTGACCGGCTTCCTGCAATTCTCCGGCACCCAGTGTCGCTTCGGCGCGGTCACCGCCATCGAAGAGATCAATGCGGCCGGCGGCATCAAGGCGCTCGGCGGCGCGCCGCTGGAGGCGGTGCTCGGCGATGCCCAGTCCAAGGCCGAGATCGGTGCGGCCGAGGTCGAGAAGTTCAACGAGGCGGGTGTTTCCGCGATCGTCGGTGCATATGCCTCCGGCATCTGCCTTGCCACAACGCAGGCGGCGGCGAAATACGGCATCCCGCATGTCGTCGATGTCGGCGTGAACGACAAGATTGTCGGCCGCGGCCTGGAGAACACCTTCCGCTTCGGTCCGGGCTTCGGTTCCATCACCAAGGCGGGCGTCGATCACCTGATCGCGATCAATGAGGCCGCGGGCAAGCCGACCAAGTCGGTTGTGATCGTGCACGAGAACACGACGCCGTTCGGCAGCTTCATGGCAGGCCTGCTGGAGAAGAACCTGACTCCGGCCGGTTTCGAGGTGAAGGAAGTGCTGCCGCACCCGACCGGCAACAAGGACTTCAACAACATTGCGTTGAAGATCAAGGAGGCAAACCCGGATCTGGTCATCCCGTCGCACTACTATGGCGACGGCGTGCTGTTTCTGCGCACCCTGCAGCGTCAGCGGGTGACGCCGAAGGCGATCTACTCCGTGCTCGGCGGGGCCTCTTCGCAGTATCGTTTCGTGAACGAGTTCCCGGATGCGGCCAGCTATGTGATGGACTGCAACCACTGGTTCGATCCGCGCAAGGAGGCCGCCCAGGCCCTGCGCAAGAAGACCGAAGCGGCCGGAAAGTCCTTCTCCTACGAGGTCTTCCTCGCCTACGAGGCGGTGATGTTCGCCGCCGACGCGATGGAGCGTGCCGGCTCGGCCGACCGCGCCAAGATCATCGAGGCGATGGCCTCCAGCACCTGGTCCGGGCATTTCATGCCCTATGGTCCGACTAAGATGGTCAACGGCCAGAACCAGGGTGCGCAGGCGATGGTCATGCAGGTGCTCGGCAGTGAAATCGAAGTCGTTGCGCCGAAAGAGTTCGCGACCAAGGCCCCGGTGTTTCCGCGCCCGGCCTGACGATCGGCTCTGAACCTGCCGGCGGGGACGGTTGGGGCCGTCCCCGCCGCTTAACGCGGCCCTAACGCGACTGACACCAATGGATTTTCTCGGTATCAGCCTGCCGTCCTATTCTCTGGAGACGGTTTTCGGCTCCGCCATCAGCGGCGTCTTTCTCGGTGCGATCTACGCGCTTGTCGCGCTCGGCCTGACGCTGATCTACGGCGTGCTGCACATCATCAATTTCGCCCATGGCAGCCTCCTGATGCTCGCGATGTATGCGGTCTTCTTCCTCTGGAGCGCGTTCGGGGTCGACCCTTATTTCGCCATGCTGATCGTGGTGCCGGGCGGATTCTGCTTCGGCTACCTCCTGCAGCGCAGCGTGATCGGTCGGGCGAGCCACGGGCGTGACGAGATCATCCTGCTGGCAACCCTCGGGGTTTCCATCGTGCTGGAGAATTTCGCGCTCTTCGCCTTCTCGGCGAACGAACGCAATGTACAGGTGCCCTACGATTTCGACGGGATCGACCTCGGCGTGGTCTACGTCGTCTGGCCGCAGCTCGCAGCGCTTGCCGGCTCGCTGCTGATCACCGGCGCGCTTTGGGCCTTCATGCAGTTCACCGACACCGGCAAGGCGATCCGCGCCGTGGCCAAGGAGCGGCAGGGGGCGCGGCTGATGGGAATCAATGTGGAGCATATCTTCGCCGTCAGCTTCGGCATCGGGACCGCCTGCGTCGCCGCGGCGGCCAGCCTGCTGGCGCCGACCTACGCCGTCTTTCCGCAGGTCGGCTATCTCTTCGTTCTGATCGCTTTCACCGTCGTCGTGCTCGGCGGCATGGGCAGCTTCGTCGGTGCCCTCGTCGGCGGTCTGATCATCGGCGTGACCGAGCAGATCGGCAGGCTCTATCTCGGCGAGAGCCTCGGCCTGATCACCATCTCGGCGATCTTCATCCTGATCCTTCTTTTCCGGCCGACCGGCCTTTTCGGACAACGGCTATGATCGGCGCAGGCACGCAGCGGACCCTCTGGGCGGTTCTGGTCGTGGCGCTGCTGGCGGCGCCCTTCGCCATCAGTTCCGGGCGCTGGATGGAGTTCATCGAGCTGACGCTCTTTGCCGCCGTGCTTGGCCAGGGCTGGAATATTCTCGGCGGCTATGGCGGGCAGTATTCCTTCGGGCACGCGCTGTTCTTCGGTACCGCCGCCTATCTGCAGGCGCTGCTGCAATACAAGCTCGGCTGGAGTCCGTGGGTGACGCTCTGGTTCGCGATCGCGGGTGCGGTCTCGGTCGGTGCCTTCGTCGGCTTTCTCAGTTTCCGATACGGGTTGCGCGGGTCCTACTTCGCGCTGGTGACCCTCGCCTTCGCCGAAGCCTTCCATGTGCTCGCCCGTTCCCTGATCGCGGTCACGGAAGGCGGGCGCGGGGTGCAGCTCGCGCTGAACCAGGATCCGGAGAAAGCGCTGGAGACCTTCCAGTTCACCTTCGCCGGACCGTTCCTTTCCGAAGCTGGCTATTACTACCTGATCCTCTTCTGCCTGCTGGTCGGTTTTGCCGTCACCGCCTGGCTGAACCATTCCCGCTTCGGCGCCCAGCTTCAGGCGGTGCGAGAGGACGAGGATGCGGCCGAGGCGCTCGGCATCAACGCTTTCCGGGTGAAAATGGGCGCGATCTGCCTCTCGGCCGCGGTGACTTCGCTCGCCGGGATCTACTACGTGCAGAAGTTCCTCTTCGTCGATCCTGGCATCGCCTACGGGCCCGGCAAGTCGGTGGAGGCGCTGTTCGCCGCGATTATCGGCGGGCTCGGCACGGTGATCGGCCCGCTGCTCGGCTCCGCCTTCATTCATCTCGTCGGCGAGTTCGCGAAGGAGACGATCGGTGCCATGCTCGGCGACAGACCGGGTGTCGACCTGATCCTCTTCGGTATCATCCTCGTGCTGATCCTTGCCTACATGCCGCGCGGCCTGGTCGGCCTCGCCGAAATGATCTGGAAGCGGCTCTCCGCGCGGAAGGAGGACGGCAATGCTTGAGGTCTCCGCCCTCACCAAGCGTTTCGGCGGCCTCGTTGCGGTCAATGGCGCGAGCCTGCACGTCGAGAAGGGCGAGATCGTCTCCCTGATCGGCCCGAACGGCGCCGGCAAGACCACGCTCTTCGCCTCCATCGCCGGTTTCCTGAAGCCGAATGACGGAACGGTGATGCTTGACGGACAGAACATCACCGGGCGCCGGCCGCACGAGATCTGCCTGCGCGGCATGGTGCGGACCTTCCAGGTGGTGAAGCCCTTTGCCGGACTCACCGTGCGGGAGAACATTGCCGTCGGCGCCCATACACGGATCGCGAACCGGGCCGAAGCGCTGGACCTTGCGAGCGAGGTCGCAGAACGTGTCGGCATGGGCCACCGGCTCGACCAGTCAGCGGGCGATCTCACGGTTGCCGGGCGCAAGCGTCTCGAACTGGCGCGGGCGCTGGCTACGCAGCCGAAGCTGCTGCTGCTCGACGAGGTCATGGCGGGCCTCAACGCGACCGAGATCCTCGAGATCGTCGGAATCATCCAGGGCATCCGCGAGAGCGGCGTCACCATCCTCCTGATCGAGCACGTCATGCAGGCCGTCATGAAACTCTCCGACCGGGCCTATGTGCTGAACTACGGCGAGATCATTGCCGAGGGCAGCCCGGCGGAAATCGCCCACGATCCCGCCGTGATCGAGGCCTATCTCGGGCATGGCGCGGCTGAACGGATGAAGGCCGTCGGAGGTGCCGATGCTTGAGGTCAAGGATGTCCGCGCCGGCTACGGCCAGGCCAAGGTCCTGCATGGCGTCTCGCTCAAGGTCGGCGAGGGCGAGCTGGTGGCGCTGCTCGGCAGCAATGGCGCCGGCAAGTCGACGCTGAACAACAATATCTCCGGCATCTTTCGGCCGTTCGGAGGCAGCATCCGCTTCGACGGGATCGAGATCGCCGGGGCCTCGACGGAGGAGATCGTCGACCGCGGTCTCATCCAGGTGCCGGAAGGCAGGCGGGTCTTTCCGAACATGACGGTGCGGGAGAATCTCGAACTCGGGTCCTACCGCCGCGCGAAGCCGAACCGGGCGCGCAATGTCGAACATGTGGTCGAGACCTTCCCGCGCCTGAAGGAGCGCTTCGGGCAATATGCCGGAACGCTCTCCGGCGGCGAGCAGCAGATGCTGGCGATCGGCCGCGGACTGATGGCGGAGCCGCGCCTGCTGATCCTCGACGAGCCGTCGCTCGGGCTCTCGCCATTGCTGGTGGAGGAGATGTTCGCGTTGATCGAGAAACTGCGCTCCGAAGGCCTTGCGGTCTTTCTGGTCGAGCAGAACGTCGTGCAGTCGCTGGAAATCGCCGACCGTGCCTATGTGATGGAGAACGGCCTGATCACGGTCGAGGGCGCGGCGAGGGATCTGATGAACGACGAGGAGCTGCGCCGCTCCTATCTGGGGATGTAGCCCATGGGCCAGACAAAGGGCATGACGCTCGCGGAGAAGATCATCGCCCGCGCCGCCGGACAGGACAGCGTCCGTGCGGGCGAGATCGTCACCTGCAGGGTCGATCTCGCGATGATCCACGACAGCGGCGGGCCGCGCCGGGTGAAGCCTGTGCTGGAACGGCTCGGGGTCAAGGTCTGGGACAATCGCAGGGTGGTCGTGATCTCCGACCACTACGTGCCTGCCGTCGACCAGCAGAGCGCGGCGATCCTGAAGCTTACCCGCGACTGGGTGAAGGACCAGGAGATCGAGAGTTTTTATGACCAGCAGGGCATCTGCCATGTCGTGTTGCCGGAGCGCGGGCATCTGAAGCCGGGCATGTTCGTGGTCGGCGGCGACAGCCATTCGCCGACCGGCGGTGCTTTCGGCTGCTACATGTTCGGCGTCGGCGCGACGGACATGGCGGGCGTGCTGGTGACCGGCGAGACCTGGATCCGGGTGCCCGAGACGATCCGTATCGACTGGACCGGCAGCCTGCCTCAAGGCTCGTCCGCCAAGGACATGATGCTGAAGCTCTGCGCCACTCTCGGCATGGATGGCGGCGACTACCAGGCGGTCGAATATACCGGCAGCACCATCGCCGGCCTTTCGATGACCGAGCGCATGACCATGTCCAACATGGCGGCCGAACTTGGCGCACAGGCCGGCCTGATCGCGGCCGACGACACGACATCGGACTATATCCGTGCCGCCGGCGCCGATCCCGGCACGGGCACGGTCTACCGCGGGGACGAGGATGCGGCCTACCGTGTGATCCATCGCTTCGACGCCTCCGAACTCGGCCCGCAGGTCGCGTCGCCGGACAGCCCGGCCAATTCGGGGCCGGTCGAGGACGCGGACGATACCGCCATCGACCAGTGCTATATCGGCGCCTGTACCGGCGCGAAGCTGGAGGATCTCCGGATGGCCGCTGAAGTGCTCGGCGGCCGCAAGGTCGCGAGTTCGACACGGCTGCTGATCGCCCCGGCCTCGACCCGGGTGACGGCGGCTGCCGCCGCGGACGGAACCCTCGCCAGGCTGACCGAAGCCGGGGCCATCCTGATGCCGTCCGGCTGCGGCGCCTGCGCGGGGTACGGCGCTGGCGTGCTGGCCGAAGGCGAGACCTGCATGGCCTCCACTGCCCGCAACTTCAAGGGCCGCATGGGCGCGCGTTCGTCGAAGGTATATCTCGGTTCTCCCTACACCGTGGCGGCGACCGCGGTACGCGGGCGGGTCGCCGATCCGCGGACCTTCCTCGCGGAGAGCCGGACATGAGCAGGGTCTGGAAATACGGCGATAATGTTGACACCGACCTGCTTGCCCCCGGCGCCTATATGAAAGGTCCGATCGAGGAACTGGCCGCCCATTGCCTCGAAGCCATCGATCTCGACTTCGCCAAGCAGGTCAAGCCGGGCGACGTCATCGTCGCCGGGCGCAATTTCGGCATCGGCTCCAGCCGCGAGCAGGCGGCGGAGGTTCTGGTCCGGCTCGGTGTGAGAGCGGTGATCGCCAAGAGCTTCGGCGGGATCTTCTATCGCAACGCCTTCAATCTCGGCCTTCTGGCGCTGGTCGCTGACACCGGGGACGAAATCGAGGCCGGGCACGAGTTGGATCTCGAGCCGGCCAGCGGCACGATCACGAACAAGACGACCGGCGCGCGGATTGCCGCCGAACCCGTTCCCGAGCATCTCCGCCGCATCGTCGCGGCCGGCGGGCTCGTTCCCTATCTCGAGCAACGACTGGAGAAACACGCATGACGCCGTCAAGCGTCCTGAAACAACGTCTGAAGCAACCCGAAATCCTGGTCGCGCCCGGCGTGTTCGACGCCTTCAGCGCGATGGCGGCGGCGAATGCCGGCTTCGAGGCGCTCTACGTTTCCGGCGCCTCGATCGCCTATACCCGCCTCGGACGCCCGGATATCGGCCTCTTCGGGCTCGAGGAAGTCGCCGATGTGGTCTCGCACATCGCCGAGCGGGTCGATCTGCCGCTGGTCGTCGATGCGGATACCGGTTTCGGCAACGCGCTCAACGTGCAGCGGACCGTGCGTCTGCTGGAGCGCTCCGGCGCCGCCGGGATCCAGATCGAGGATCAGGCGATGCCGAAACGCTGCGGCCATCTCGACGGCAAGGCCCTGGTCTCGATCTCCGAAATGGCGGGCAAGATCCGCGCCGCCGTCGATGCGCGCCGTGACGAGGCGACCCAGATCGTCGCCCGTACCGACGCCATCGCGGTCGAGGGGTTCGAGGCGGCGTTGGAGCGTGCCACTGCCTACAAGGACGCGGGCGCCGATGTGTTGTTCGTCGAAGCGCCGCGAGACGAGGCGGAGATCGCCGAGGTGGTGAAGCGTTTCGGTTCCGATATTCCACTGCTGGCCAACCAGGTCGAGGGCGGAAAGACCCCGGCGATGACTGCCGGGGAACTGCAGGACGCAGGGTTCGATATCGTGATCTTTCCGGGCGGACTGATGCGCGCGCTTGCGGTCACCATTACCGAGTATTTCCAGAGCCTGCATGCGAACGGCTCGACCAAGCCGTTCCAGGACCGGATGCTGGATTTCAGGGAGCTGAACGAACTGCTCGGCACGCCGGGCATTCTCGAGGCCGGTCGCAAGTATGACGGGGAGGGCGCCTGATGGCCGAGCTTGACCCGGTCACGCTCGCGGTCCTGAAGGGCCGGCTGGAGCAGATCGCCGACGAGATGGACGCGACCCTGTTCCGCAGCGCCTTCAACCCGATCATCGCCGAGGCGCACGACGCCTCGCACGGCCTCTACCACGCGACCACCGGCGAGACGCTGGTGCAGGGCAAGTCCGGCCTGCCGATCTTCGTCGGTGCCATGTCCTTCGCGGTGAAGGCGGTGATAGAGAAGTTCGGCGCCAAGGGGATTTCCGAAGGTGACGTCTTCATCTTCAACGATCCCTACGAGGGCGGCACCCACCTTTCCGACTTCAAGCTGGTGCAGCCCTTCTACCGCGACGGCGAACTGTTCTGCTTCCTCGCCTCGGTCGGGCACTGGCACGATGTCGGCGGCAACGTGCCGGGCAACTACAACCCGGTCGCGACCGAGAGCTTCCAGGAAGGGATGATGATCCCGCCGGTAAAGCTCTTCGCCAAAGGCGAGATGCGAACCGACGTGGTCGACATCCTGAAGGCCAATTCCCGCCTGCCGGGCAGCCTTTACGGCGACCTGAACGGTCAAATAAATGCGCTCCGCCTCGGCAACGAGCGGCTGCATGCGCTGCTCGACGAATATGGCGCCGGCACCGTCGCTGGCGCGATGACGGAGCTGCGAGACCGCGCGGGCCAGCTCATGCGCAGCCTGATCCGCGACATGCCGGACGGACGCTATTCCGCGGACGATTTCCTCGACAATGACGGCATCGTGGACGAACCTCTGCGGATCGCCCTCGACATCGTCATCGAGGGCGAGAAGATGGTGCTCGACTTTTCCCGGACCTCGCCCGCGTGCGACGGCCCGGTGAACATCTCCCGCTCGACCGCAATCGCCTCCTGCTACGTGGCGCTGAAGCACGTCTTCAAGGACGTCCCGGCCAATGCGGGCGTGCTCTCGCCGATCGAGTTCGTCATTCCCGACGGCAGCCTGCTCAGCGTCTCCGCGCCGAAGCCGGTCGGCGGCTACACGGAGACGATCCTCCGCATCATCGACACGGTCTTCGTCGCCCTCAGCGCGGCGGCACCGGAAATGGTCAATGGCTGCGCCTACGGGACAATCAACGCCCTCTCGCTCGCCGGGCATCGCAGTGACGGCCGGCGCTGGGTGATGTTCTCCTTCTTTGGCGGCGGCCATGGCGGCCATCCGGAGGGCGACGGCCTCAACCACGGCAATGCGCCGATCTCGACCGCGACGATCCCGCCGATGGAGATCCTCGAGGCCGCCTATCCGGTGCGCTTCACCCAGTGGGCGCTGCGTCCGGACAGCGGCGGGGCCGGGCGCCATCGCGGCGGGCTCGGCGCGATCTACGAGATCGAGCTGCTCGAGGAGAAGGCGGATGCCTTTCTCTTTGGCGAGCGCGGCCGCTTCGCGCCTTCAGGCGTGGTCGGCGGCGACGAAGCGGCGCTGAACAGGTTCACCTACGAGCAGGCGGACGGCGATCACACCCCGCCGATGGCCTCCAAGATGGTCGGGATCAAGCTGGCGAAAGGCCAGAAGGTCCGGCTGGAGACGCCGGGCGGCGGCGGTTATGGCGACGTGCTGGAGCGCGATCCGGCGGCGGTCGCCGAGGACGTTCGCCTCGGCTATGTCAGCACCGAGGAAGCCAGGACGACCTACCGCACCATCGTTGCGGCCGACGGATCGGTCGATGCCGCAGCTACCGAGGTCCTGCGCGCGGAGTCTGCGCAATGAATGACATGAGCCGGAAGACCGTCGTCGGGGTAGATGTCGGCGGAACTTTCACCGATCTCTTCTTCCTCGACGAGGCGGCGGGGACCTGCGGCGTTGCCAAGGTGCCCTCGACCAAGCCGGATCAGTCGCAAGGTATCCGCGGCGGTATTGGCGAAGGCGGTGTCGCGCTCGGCGCCATCGGCACCATCGTGCATGGCACCACGGTCGGCACCAACGCGCTGCTGGAGCGCAACGGTGCGCGCACAGGCGTGATCACCACGACCGGTTTCCGCGACGTGCTCGAGATGCGCCGCCGCGACCGGCCGCAAACCTGGGGCCTCTGGGGCAACTTCGATCCGGTCGTGCCGCGCGACCTCCGCCTCGAGGTGGACGAACGCGTGCTGGCGGACGGCTCCGTGCATACGCCGGTCGACGCGGAGGAGGTGAAGGCGGCGGCGAGGACCCTGCTGGAACGCGGCGCCGAGTCTGTCTGCGTCTTCTTCGTGAATGCCTATGCCAACGACGCGAACGAGAAGATCGCGCTCGAGGCGGTGAAGCAGGTCTGGCCGAACCCGCATGTGACGGCCTCCAGCGTCATCCTGCCGGAAATCCGCGAGTTCGAACGCGGCTCCACCGCCTCGCTCAACGCCTATCTGCAGCCGCCGGTCGGCAATTATCTCGAGCGCCTGGAGAACGGTCTTCGCGAAGGCGGCTTCGGCGGCCAGGTGCTGATCGTGCAGTCGAACGGCGGCGTGATGTCGGCCGAGGTGGCGCGCGCACTGCCGGTGCGCACTGCGCTCTCGGGACCGGCGGCGGGTGTCATCGCGGGCGCCTATATCGCGGCGGCGGCCGGCGAGCCGAACATCATCACCTGCGACATGGGCGGCACCAGCTTCGACGTCTCGCTGGTGGCGGACGGGGAGAGCGCGCTCAGCGCCCAGACCTCGATCGATTTCGGCATGGTGGTGCGCACCCCGATGATCGAGATCACCACCATCGGCGCCGGCGGGGGCTCGATCGCTTCGGTCGATCGTGGCGGGTTGCTGCAGGTGGGACCGGAAAGTGCCGGTTCCGACCCGGGGCCGGTTTGCTACGGGCTCGGCAACGATCGGCCGACCGTGACCGACGCCAACGTCGTCATGGGGCGGATCAACGCCGAGCGTCCGATCGGTGGCAAGCTCACCCGGCTCGATGTCGGGGCGGCGAAGGAAGCAATCCGGGTTCATGTGGCAGAACCGCTCGGCATCGAGGTGATGGAGGCAGCGGAAGCCATCGCCCGCGTCGCCAACGCCAAGATGGCGGGCGCGATCCGTCTCGTCTCGATCGAGCGCGGGCACGATCCGAAAAGTTTCACCGCGATGCCGTTCGGCGGCGGCGGCGCGCTCCATACCGGCGCGCTGATCAAGGAAGTCGGGCTCGCCCGTGCGCTTGTGCCGCGCTATCCGGGCGTCACCAGCGCGCTCGGCTGTGTCATCGCCGACATGCGCCACGACCGCGTGCAGACCCTGAACACGCTACTGGATGCGCTCGACGTTGTGGCGCTCAACAAGACGGTCGACGAGATCGTGGCGGAGGCCGAGGGCCTGCTCTCGGGCGCCAACGTGGCGTTCGAGGGTGTCGAGCGCACGGTCGAGTTCGACATGCTCTATCTCGGCCAGACCCACACGGTCTCGGTGCCGGTGCCGGACGCCATGAGTGGCGGGGCGGCCGCGCTCGACGCGACGAAGATCCGCACGGCCTTCGAGGCGGCCTACAGGTCCGCCTTCGGCAGCCTGCTCGACGACATCGGCATCCGGGTGATGAACCTGCGCGTCGCCGTCATCGGCAAGCGGCCGAAATTCGACCTCGCGCTGCTGGCGCCGGCCGAGGGCGGGTCGGTCGCGGCCTCTTGCACCGGCGAAAGGAAGATCTGGTTCGACGGCCAGTGGTGGGACAGCCCGGTCTATGACCGGCTCTCGCTTCCGGTCGGGGCCGAGATCCCGGGGCCGGCGGTGCTGGAGCAGGCGGACACGACGATTCTGGTAGATCCCGACCTGACCGGAAAAGTCGACGGCTACGGTAATTTCACGATCGCGAGGAAAGGCTGATGGCGGGCACCTTCGATCCGGCGACCAGCGCGCTGCTACTGGTCGATATGCAGAACGACTTCCTGCATCCCGAGGGCGCCTATGCCCGCGGCGGCGCAAAGGCCTCGGAGATCGCTGCGCTTCCGGCGAAGCTGAAACCGGTGGCCGGTGCGATGCGGGCGGTGGGCGGCTGGATCGTCTCGACCCATTTCACCCTGGTGCCGGGCAGGGGCGGCGAGCCCTTTATCTCGCCGCATTTGAAGCAGCTCCGGCCGTTCCTCGCCAAGGGGGATTTCGCACCGGGGAGTTTCGGGCAGGACCTGATCGCGGACCTGGCACCGGCCGATATCAAGGTGGAGAAGGTGGCCTTCTCCGCTTTCTACATGAGCCGGCTCGAATGGGTGCTGAACCGGGCCGGGGTCGAGCATTTGATTGTCGGCGGGATTGTCACCAACGGCGGCGTCGCCTCGACGGTACGCGACGCCCATGTCCGCGATTTCCACGTCACCGTGCTTTCCGATGGCTGCGCCGCCTTCTCACCGGAGGTGCACGAAACCAACATCGCCGCGCTGAAGAGCGTGGCGGAGATCGAGACCTGCGCGGGCGCGGTCGAGAGACTGAAGCCATGAACCGGGTCGCTCCAGCGGACGAAGAGGAATTCCCTGCCTTCGTCGAGACGATCATCGTCGGTGCCGGAGCCTGTGGGCTCACCGCGGCGCTCGCCGTGCAGGATGCGGGGGGCGAAGCTCTGGTGCTGGAGCGGGACGAGAGTCCGTCGGGTTCGACCTCGATGTCTTCCGGCTTCATTCCGGCGGCCGCGACGCGTTGGCAGCGGGATGAAGGGATCGATGACGATCCCGGACTCTTCCTCGAGGATATCCAGCGCAAGTCCCATGACCGCTCGGATCCCGAGGTGGCGGCGGAGGTCGTCGAAGCCATCGGGCCGGCGCTGGAATGGCTGGAGGACGAGCACGGCATTCCGTTCGAGGTGCTGGACGGCTTTCTTTATCCCGGGCACAGCCGGCGCCGGATGCACGCGGTGCCGGAGCGTACCGGAGAGGCTCTCCTGACGCGGCTGTTGCAGGCGGTGATGGCGGCGGGAATTCCGGTAATGACGGGCGCCCGCGTGACAACCCTGTTCACCGACGAGGACGATCGGATCGTCGGAGTCGAGATCGAGCGACCGGATGGCGGCGCGGAGCAGATCGGGTGCGGCAGCCTGATCCTCGCCTGCAACGGATATGGCGGGAACCGGGAAATGGTCGCCGCCAACATTCCTGCCATGGCCGAGGCTGAATATCACGGCCATGCGGGGAATACCGGAGATGCCGTGCTGTGGGGCGAGGCGCTCGGTGCGGAGCTGCGCGATCTTACCGCCTGTCAGGGACATGCCTCGCTCGCCACGCCGCACCGGATCTTGGTTACCTGGGCGCTGATGATGGAAGGCGGCATCCAGGTGAATCTGAACGGAGAGCGGTTCGCCAACGAGCATCAGGGCTACAGCGAGCAGGCTGTGGATGTGCTCAGGCAGCCGGACGGCGTGGCCTTCGATGTCTATGACGGCCGACTGCATGCGCTCGGGCTCGAGTTCCCGGATTACCGGGATGCTGTCAATGCCGGCGCGGCAAGATCGGCGCCGACTGTCGAGGCCCTGGCGGCGGAAATCGGTGTGCCGGCCGACCGGCTCGCCGCCGCCATCGCCGAAACCGCGGGCCAGGGCATAGACCGGTTCGGTCGGGATTTGTCCGGCACGCCGGCGCTGGAGGCGCCGTTCTATGCTGTTCGCGTGACCGGCGCGCTTTTCCACACCCAGGGCGGCCTTGCGGTCGACCGGGAGGCGCGGGTGCTCCGGACCGACGGAACGTCCTTTCCGAACCTGCTGGCGGCCGGCGGGGCCGCGGTCGGGGTCTCCGGGCCGGACATCTCCGGCTACCTCTCCGGCAACGGTCTGCTGACAGCGGTCGCGCTCGGCCGGATCGCCGGGGAAACAGCCGTTGCAGCGGCTGCGCAAAACCGCTAGGACAAGGCGCTTTTTTAGCCATCAGCGCCGGAGAGACCGTGTGTCGCATCCAGATAGCGAGAGCGAACTGAACAGGCGCGCCCTGCTACCCGCGGGGCTGCGCGACGTGCTGCCGCTGGATGCGGCGCATGAGGCGCAGGTGACCCGGGCGCTGCTTGCCGAGTGTGCGGCGCATGGCTACGACCTCGTGAAGCCGCCTCTGGTCGAGTTCGAGACCTCGCTGTTCGCCGGGCCGGGCGCGGCGATGAGCAACAGCACCTTCCGCCTGATGGATCCCGTCTCGCAGAAGATGATGGGGGTGCGCGCCGACATGACGGTGCAGATCGCCCGCATCGCCACCACCCGGCTGCGCGACGAGCCGCGCCCCCTCCGTCTCTGCTATGCGGGCGAGGTGCTGCGGGTCTCCGCCAACCAGCTCAACCCGGAACGCGAGCTCGTCCAGGTCGGGGCCGAACTGCTCGGTGGCGACAGCGTCGCCGCGGATGTCGAGCCGATCCTGCTGGCGGTCGAGGCACTGCGGTCGATCGGCGTCGAGAACCTTTCTGTCGACCTGACGGCGCCGCAGGTAATTCCTGTGCTGCTCGAAGGGGCGGACCTTCCGCCCGATACATTGCGCGCACTTCGCACCGCGATCGATCGCAAGCATGCGGCGGAAGTCGGCCGTCTTGCCGGACCGCTGGCGCCTGTCCTCAAGCAGCTGATGGATGCGACGGACGCCTGGCGGGAGGCGCTGGGCGACCTGAAGAAAGTCGCCCTGCCGGATCCCGCGCGGGCGGCGATCGAAAGGGTCGGCGCGATCGCGGAGAGCGTGGCGTCGGTCGAACCGGATCTCGCCATGACGATCGATCCGGTGGAGAATCGCGGTTTCGAGTATTATACCGGGTACGGTTTCAGCTTGTTCTCGCGCGGCGTGCGCGGCGAGCTCGGGCGCGGTGGCCGCTACCGGGTGGACGGGGGCGAGGGACTGAGATCCGCCGGCTTCACGCTCTACATGGAAACCGTGATGCGCGCCCTGCCTGAACCGGCGCGCCCGGAAAGAATATACCTGCCTTACGGCACGTCCCCCGAGACGTCGCGGAAGCTCCGGCAGGAAGGCTGGATCACCATCGCAGGATTGGACAAGGAAGGCGATCCGGCGCTAGAAGCGTCGCGCCTCGGCTGTACCCACCTGCTGAAGGACGGAGCGCCGGTCGCGCTCTGAACCCGGGCCGCCGGATCCCGCGGCCGGAACTTGAGAAAGACGAGACAGACCATGAAGAACGTCACCGTGATCGGCGCCCAGTGGGGCGACGAAGGCAAGGGCAAGATTGTCGACTGGCTCTCCAAGCGCGCCGATGTGATCGTGCGCTTCCAGGGCGGCCACAATGCGGGCCATACGCTCGTCATCGGCAACCAGACCTACAAGCTCAGCCTCTTGCCGTCCGGTGTCGTGCGTGACGGCAAGCTCTCGGTGATCGGCAACGGCGTCGTGATCGACCCGTGGGCGCTGGCGAGCGAGATCGAAACGCTCGGCAAGGCCGGAGTGAAGATCACCACCGACAGTCTCGTGATCGCCGACAATGCCTCGCTGATCCTGCCGGTGCACCGGCGCATCGACCAGGCTCGCGAAGCGGTCAAAGGCGAAGGCAAGATCGGCACCACCGGCCGCGGTATCGGCCCGGCCTACGAGGACAAGGTCGCCCGCCGCGCGGTGAAGGTTTCGGATCTCGCCGATCCGGACTGTCTCGCGATCCGGGTCCGGGAACTGATCGCGCATCACAACATCTTCCTGAAGGGCGCCGGCGAGGAGCTCGTCGACCCGGAAGAGACGCTGGCGCAGCTCGGTGAAATCTCCGGGACGGTGCTCCCGTTCGTGAGGCCGGTCTGGCGCGAACTGCAGTCGGCTGTCGCGAACGACAAGAGGATTCTCTTCGAGGGCGCGCAGGGCGTCATGCTCGATGTCGATCACGGCACCTATCCGTTCGTCACCTCGTCCAACACCGTTGCCGGACAGGCTGCGGCCGGTTCCGGCCTCGGTCCGCGGGATGTCGGCTATGTGCTCGGGCTGGTGAAAGCCTACACCACGCGTGTCGGCGCCGGTCCGTTCCCGACGGAGTTGATGGACGAGAACGGCCAGCGGCTCGGGGAGCGTGGGCGTGAATTCGGCACCGTGACCGGGCGTCAGCGCCGCTGCGGCTGGTTCGACGCCGTGATGGTCCGTCAGGCCCTGAAGGTTTCCGGCGTCGACGGCATCGCGCTGACCAAGCTCGACGTGCTGGACGGCTTCGAGGAACTGAAGATCTGCGTCGGCTACGAGCTGAACGGCGAGCGGATTGACTATTTCCCGGCGGGCGCGGGCCCGCAGGCCGCCGTGACGCCGGTCTACGAGACTGTCGAGGGCTGGTCGGAGAGCACCTTCGGCGCGCGCTCCTGGGCCGACTTGCCGGCAAACGCGGTCAAATATATCCGCTATCTCGAGGAACTGATCGAGACGCCGGTGGCCCTGCTGTCGACCAGCCCGGAACGCGAGGACACCATTCTGGTGCACGATCCCTTCCGCGGTTGAGGGCTCACGGAAAACTGTAGTCCCGGCGGATAACCCCCTTCGTCCGCTGCTTTTTCTTGCATTCTCGGCGAAAGCTTGGGAAACCGGAGAAGCTATTGCATGAAGGGGCCTGCCCAAAATGGCGGACGTGGTCTCAGTCAACGACCGGTTCGATATCGATCCCGGCCAACCTCTGCCCGACTATGATTCGCCGACGGCGAAGGCTTATGCCTGCCGTGACGGCGGCAACAAGGCCGACTATGTCGCCCTGGTCTGCGATCCGAAATATCCGCTCAGGGTCGAGGCGATCAATGCCCTCAAGGGGTTTCCGAATCACAGCCTGATGCGGGTCCAGGACCATGGGGTGGTGAACTGGACTCTGACCAGTCGGCGGATGCCGGTCCTGATCGTGGACCGGCCGCGCGGCGGACGGGTCTTCGCCTCCGAAGACGATACGATAGAGCCCTTTACGGACGAGCAGTTGACCCGGGGCTTCCTGACGCCGCTCGTCGCGACCCTGCGGGAGATGTCCCAGCGTGGCGTGACCCACCGCAACATCCGCCCGAATAATCTTTTCTACAGCGACTCCAACCGCCGCTCGGTGATGCTCGGGGAATGCATCAGTTCGCCTCCGGCGCTGTTCCAGTCGGACGCGTACGAGAGTCTCGAAAGCGCGATGGCGGACCGCACCGCGCGGGGAGACGGCAGCGTGCTGGACGATCTCTTCTCGGTCGGTGTGACACTTCTCAGCCTTGTGACCGGCAAGATGCTGCCGGAAGATCCGGACCCGCAGCGTGCGATCTTCGATCGCATCAATCTCGGTTCCTATGCCTGTCTCGTCGGTGGCACCCGGCTGCAAATGAACATGGTCGAGGTGCTGCGCGGTCTGCTGACCGACGAACCGCGCGAGCGCTGGACGATCCGCGATGTCGAACTCTGGCTCGGTGGTCGCCGGCTGACGCCGAAGCAGGTCAAGCTGCCACAGAAAGCGGCGCGCCCGCTGATGGTCGGCGGCGGTTCCTACGAGAACGTGCGGTCGGTTGCGCATGCGATCGGACGGAACTGGAATACGGCTGCGGAACTGGTCCGGGGACAGGATTTCGACAATTGGCTCCGCCGGTCGCTCGGCAACGAGAATGTCGTCGAGTCGGTCAACAAGATCACCGGCGGGCCGAACGGTATCCAGAGCGCGCCCAAGGAAGAGGACCCGCGCCTGATCACGCGGGTCGCGATCGGCCTCGATCCTGCCGCGCCGATCCGGCACAAGGGTTTTTCGGCCCATATCGACGGGGTCGGTCCGACGCTGGCGCTCAATTTCAACGACGAGGCGACCCGGCAGAAGGTCGCGGCTTTCATCGCCAGCCGCTCCGTCGGTCCCTGGATGTCTGTGCAAACCCGTTCGAAGCAGGACCTGCTCGGGCTGTTCGCGAAGTTCGACAAGCTGCCGACCCTGCTCAACAGTTCCGGGCCGGGATACGGGATCGAGCGGGTGCTCTACGAGCTGAACGAAGACATCCACTGCATGAGCCCGATGATCGAGCATCTCTACGTGACCGATCCGGCTGAGGTGATTCCCTCACTGGAGGCCGTGGCGCAGCAGAGCCGGCGCCCGCCGATCCCGATGGACCGCCACCTGGCGGCGTTCCTCGGTGCAAGGTCTACGGATATCGACGACCGCATGTTACGGCCGCTCGGCAATTCCTCCGACACGCGTCCCGCCATCGATGCGCTCAACGTGCTCCGTCTGCTTGCGCGGATCCAGACCCTGTCGCGCAACGGTCCGATGCCGGGTCTCAGTCACTGGTTCGTCGAGCTGATGAAGCCCGCTGTCAACGCGTTCCATAATCTGAAAGCGAGGACCGCCGTCGAGAACAGCGTGATGAAGGCGTCGGAATCGGGTCAGCTTGGAGAAATCCTGAAAATCTTCGACGATCAGCGCGCGCAGCAGCGGGATCAGCAAGGCTACCAGCGCGCGCAGCAGGAATTCACCCAGTGCGCGATTCAGATCGCGCAGATGAATCTCGACCTGCAGAACAAGGACAGTCTCGCGGCGGAGGTCGGCGAGCAGGCCGCCGCCGTGGTCTCCGGCGTTGTCGGCAGCGTCGGAACCACCGCTATCGTGATCCTTTATTTGGTATAAACTCGTGGCGCGGATGTTTGGAGTCGCGGGTTTGACCCGCATCGGGACTTATCGGGACTGGTAATGGCAGCAGGTTCGGCAAATGCCGCTTCGATGAAGGTGATCGTCTTTACGATCGCCGGCGGGCTCATGCTGTTCACGCTGCCGACGGTGCTCTTGCTCGGCATCGGCATGCTGCCGACCTTCGCCGCGATGGCCGTTGACCGCCGGCGGGAGAAATACACCACCCTCTGCGTCGGCTGCATGAATTTCGTCGGCGTCCTGCCGTTCGTCGCCCAGCTCTGGTCGGAAGGGCACTCCTATGACCGGGCGTTCGCCATCATGGCCGACCCCTTCGCTTGGCTGACCATGCTGGGCGCCGCGGGGCTCGGCTGGTGCATCTACCTGATCGCGCCGGGGATCGTGTCCATGGGGATCGCGATGCGGATCGAGCAGCGGATCGGCCGGCTGCGCCGGCGCCAGCGCGAACTGGTCGAGGAATGGGGCCCCGGCGTGGCCGGAGCCCTCGACGATTCCGAAGCAGGTGCAGGCAACCCGGCCGAGGACGCCAATCAGGGAAGCTGAGGGCGCCGGATTTGCGGCTCAGGCGCTCTCCAGCCGTTGTTCGATGGCGGCGTTGCGCATCGCCTTCTGCAGTTTCTCGAAGGCGCGGACCTCGATCTGACGCACCCGCTCCCGGCTGATGCCGTATTCCTGGCTCAGATCCTCGAGCGTGGTCGGGTTATCGAGGAGCCGGCGCTCCGTCAGGATGTGGCGTTCGCGCTCGTTGAGCGACTCCATGCCCACAGCGAGCAGCTCACGTCTCTGCTGCAGTTCCTCGCTCTCGGCAAGAGTGTCTTCCTGGCTCTCGTTCTCGTCGACCAGCCAGTCCTGCCATTCGCCTTCGCCCTCGACACGCAGCGGCGCGTTCAGGGAATGGTCCGGAGCCGACAGCCGCCGGTTCATGTTGACGACGTCCTGTTCGGGCACGTCGAGCTTTTCGGCGATCGCTGTCACCCGTTCCGGAGAGAGATCGCCTTCCTCGATGGCCTGCATCTGGCCCTTCAGCTTGCGCAGGTTGAAGAACAGCTTCTTCTGCGCCGCCGTGGTGCCGATTTTCACGAGCGACCAGGAATGCAGGATATATTCCTGAATCGCGGCGCGGATCCACCACATCGCATAGGTCGCAAGGCGGAATCCGCGTTCCGGATCGAAGCGTTTCACCGCCTGCATCATGCCGACATTGCCTTCGGAAATCAGTTCGGCGACGGGAAGCCCGTAGCCGCGATAGCCCATGGCAATCTTCGCCACGAGACGGAGATGACTGGTGACGAGCTTGTGGGCGGCCTCGGAATCGTCATGTTCGCGCCAGCGCTTGGCGAGCATGTATTCCTCTTCCGGCTTCAGCATCGGAAATTTACGGATTTCCTGCAGATACCGGGTCAGATTGCCTTCAGCAGTGAGCGTCGGAAGCTGTGTCGCCTGTGCCATTTTTTCCCCTTCGTCACGTCTCCGGCGACGTGTTGTTTGTCCACCGGTTCGAGGGGGGTGCGCGTCAATACGCCTTCTGTCTTCCCCCTCCAGTACACTATGTAGTGTTGCTCTATGGCGATTTTAAGGCCTCGTTGGAGGTCTATTGGTCGCCAAGAGAAAACAATCTTATTCGCCAGGCTGCCGCAAACCGGCGAGCAGTGCGTCCATATCGTCCGGCAGGGCGCTTTCGAAGCGCAATCGTTCCTTCGTGACCGGGTGCTCGAAGCCAAGAACTGCGGCATGCAGGGCTTGCCGTCTGAACGCTTTCACAGCGTCCGGATCGCCCGCCTTGTGCCCGCGTCCATAGAGTGGATCGCCGATCAGCGGATGGCCGATATGGGACATGTGGACCCGGATCTGGTGCGTGCGTCCGGTCTCCAGACGGCATTCGACGAGTGCCGCGCGGGTCCCGAAGCGCTCGATAACCCGGTAATGCGTGACCGCCGGCTTGCCGTTGGCGGTGACCGCCATCTTCTTGCGGTTGCGCTGACTGCGTCCGATCGCGCCCTCGATACGGTCTTTTGACTTCGTCGGCACGCCGCGGGCGACCGCACGGTAGAGCCGCTCGATCGTGTGCGCGGCAAACTGCACGACCAGACCGTGATGCGCCTCATCGCTCTTTGCGACGACCATCAGGCCACTGGTATCCTTGTCGATGCGGTGCACGATCCCCGGTCGCCTGACCCCGCCGATCCCGGAGAGAGAGCCGCCGCAATGGGCGAGCAGGGCGTTCACCAGCGTGCCCTCGCTACTGCCAGGGGCCGGGTGGACCACCATGCCGGCCGGCTTGTCGACCACGATCAGGTCCCCGTCTTCATAAACCACGGTCAGCGCGATGGTTTCCGGTTCCGGGTCCGCCGGCTCCGGCGGCGGTACCTGGATGCGGTAGATCCGGCCGGGTTTGACCGCCTCGGAGGGGTCGGTTATCGTCGCCTCTCCGGCGCTGACGCGGCCGTCCAGGATGAGATTTTTCAACCGACTCCGGGACAGTTTCGGCACATCGGGCATCTCCGCGAGACGCCCGGCGAGCCAGCGGTCTATGCGATCGGTCGTCTCGTCGCTCTGCCCGGCCTCGCCGGAGGCGATCTCTATCTGAAGTGTCTCTGAAGCAGGATCCATGGCCGCGAAGCTACCCGATAGCGATCAGAATCAGAAGCCGGCAGAGCCCTCCTGGCTGCTGCCTGCGAAAATCGCCGTTGTCGTGATGGGAATCATGATCTTCGCCGGTCTCGGCGTGATCGCCTACACCATCGCAACACGGCTCGCCGGAGGCGGGAATACGGTCACCACTGAGGCTCCGGCGAAAGAGGTTGTTGCCCCCGCTCCGGTCCCCCGGCCGGTTGCGACGCCGTTCGGCACGGTGCAGGTCGAGATCCCTGAGGGTGGGCGACTCGGCGCGGCGCAGTTCGACAGCGGTCGCATGATCCTGCAGATGAACATGCCCAGCCGGAAAATACGTCTTCTGGTATTCGATCTGGCCACCGGGGAGCAACTTGGTACGTTCGAACTGGCCCCGCCTTCGAACTGATCTTTTTGAGGTACGAGGAATGAGCAAGTGGAATTCGGAGACGCTGCGCGTTGTCATTCCCGATGGAGCGACGCTCGGTCCGTCGCAGTATCACGACGGCAAGATGATCCTCCAGGTCACGGGACCTGAAGACCTGATCCGCCTGATCGTCGTCGATCTGGCGACGGGCGAGCCCCTCGGCAATGTCGCCCTCATCCCGGAAAGCAAGGCATGAAATCCCAATCCAACGCCTGGAAGGTCAATTTCGCCAGTGACAATGTCGGCGGAGCGGCGCCTGAAATCATCGCGGCCCTCGCAGAGGCGGCTTCCGGTTTCGCCATGCCCTACGGCAATGACGACCTGACGGAGAAATTTCGCCGAATGGCGGCGGAGACCTTCGAGACCGAACTTGCCGCCTATCCGGTCGCAACCGGCACGGCGGCCAATTCCATCGCGCTGTCGACGCTTTCGCCACCCTATGGCGTGATCTACTGCCATGAGGGCGCGCATATCGAGGAAGACGAGTGCGCGGCGCCGGAATTCTATATCGGCGGCGGCAAGCTGACGGTCCTCGGCGGCGCGGACGGCAAGATCTCGGCCGACGATCTCGCCGCGAGGCTCGGCGATCCGAGCGCAGCCTCTGCGGTGCATCACGCCCAGCCGGCGGCGGTCAGCATCACCCAGCTGACCGAGAAGGGTACGGCCTATTCCCTGGACGAGATCCGTGGCATCGCCGATGTGGCGCATGGCGCCGGACTGAAGCTGCACATGGACGGGGCCCGCTTCGCCAACGCTGTTGCCGCACTCGGCTGCACTCCGGCGGAAGCGACCTGGAAATCCGGAATCGACGTGCTCTCCTTCGGTGCCACCAAGAACGGCGCATACGCCGCCGAGGCGGTGATCTTCTTTGACCCGGCGCTGGCGAAGGATGTGGAGTTCCGGCGCAAACGCGGCGGTCATCTGTTCTCCAAGATGCGATTTCTCTCGGTCCAGCTCTGCGCCTATCTCGAGAACGGCAACTGGCTGCGATATGCGGCGAACGCCAACGGGGCAGCGAGAACCCTTGCGGACGGGCTCAGGGAACTGCCTGGCGTCGAGTTGCTGCACCCGGTGGACGGTAACGAGATCTTCGCCCGCATTTCCGCGCCGGTACATCAGGCGCTGCGTGCCGCGGGTTGCCAGTATTACGCATTTGGCGAGGCGCCGGACGGCTCGGTCGGAATCCGTCTCGTGACCGCCTTCAATACAGGCGAGGAAGAAACCGGGCATTTTCTGGCTGCAGCGCGTGCCGGCGCTGAGGGAGCGGCGGCATGAGCGGTGCCCAGGCGCGGCCGGGGCGCTATCCGGCGAACGATTACCGGACCGGCGCGAGACTGCCGCTCGATGGCGTGCGGGTGCTCGACCTCTCGCGCCTCGTCGCCGGCAATATGGTGACCCATGTGCTGGCGGATTACGGTGCCGAAGTGATCAAGCTGGAGCGTCCGGGCTTCGGAGACGACCTGCGCAATTGGCGCACCGAGGGTGTCGCTACCCACTGGAAGGTGTTCTGCCGCAACAAGAAGAGCGTCACTCTCGACCTCCGCAAGGAGGAGGGCAAGGCGCTGTTCTTGAAGCTGGTGGAGACCGCCGACGCGGTGGTGGAGAACTTCAAGCCGGGGACGCTGGAGGACTGGGGGCTCGGGCCGGACGTCCTTCAGGCACGGAATCCGAAACTGACTCTGGTCCGGGTCTCGGGCTGGGGGCAGACCGGGCCCTGGAAGCACAAGCCGGGTTTCGGCTCGCTGGTCGAGGCGATGAGCGGTTTCGCGGCCCTCAACGGTTTCGGCGATCGCCCGCCGGTGCTGCCGCCTCTCGCGCTGGCCGACATGATCGCGGGGCTCTACGGCGCCTTCTCGGTGATGGTTGCGCTCAGAAACGTCGAAGTCTCGGGCGGAAAGGGGCAGAGCATCGACCTTTCCCTGTTCGAGCCGATCCACGCCATTCTCGGCCCGGAAGCGGCGAACTTCGCGCTCAGCGGCAAGGTGCCGCCGCGCACCGGCAGCCGCTCCAACCTGACCGCGCCGCGCAATACCTATCGCTGCAAGGACGGGAAATACGTCGCGCTTTCCGGCTCGATCCAGGCGATGGCGGAGCGGTTGTTCCGTACCATCGGCCGCCCGGACCTGATTGACGATCCGCGCTTCAGGACGAACTCGGACAGGGTGAAGAACAACGATATCCTCGATCCGATCGTGGCGGACTACATGGCCGAGCGCACCCAGGCGGAATGCCTCGAGATCTTCGAGAAGGCGGGCGTGACCGTCGGCCCGGTGGCCGACGTCGCGCAGCTTGCCGACGACGATTACATGGAGGGCCGCGGCGTGGTCGAGGCCTTCCCGGACCCGGAGATAGGTACCCTGCCGATGCATACGGTAATTCCGCGGCTCTCCGATACGCCGGGAGCGGTGCGCAGCCCGGCGCCGGAACTCGGCGAACATAATGCGGAAATCTGGGGCGGGGTCGGGATCGATACCGCCGAGCAGGCGCGTCTGACGGAAGCGGGAGTGATCTGACCATGGCCGGAACCCTGCCGCTCTGGCGTTCTCTCCTTTATGTCCCGGTGACCAACGAGCGCTTTGTCGAGAAGGCAGCCGGGCGCGGCGCCGACGCCATCAAGCTCGATCTCGAGGACAGCATCCCGCCGGCGGAGAAGCCCGCTGCGCGCAAGGCGCTGCGGGACGCGGCCCAGGTGATTTCCAATGCCGGCACCGAGGTGCTGGTGCGCATCAACCGCCCCTGGCGCCTCGCCGTGCAGGATCTCGAGGCGGCGGTCTGGCCAGAGGTCTCCGGCCTCTGCCTGCCGAAGCTCGAAAGCGCCGATCATCTCGCCTTCCTTGACGAGACCGTGGAGGAACTTGAGCGCGAGCGCGGGCTCGAGATCGGGAGCATCTGCTTCATGGGCCTGATCGAGACCCCGCGCGGCCTCAACAACGTCCGCGATATCGCCGGGGCGAGTCCGCGCCTGAAGGGGCTTTCTCTCGGCCAGGAGGATTATTCCGCGGCTCTCGGCATGCCCGCACTCGGTCCGGGCGATCTGGTCGAGGATATGCGTCTCGTCCAGCGTGCCGCCCGCGAGGCCGGCATCCTGCCGCTTGGTTTCGCCGGCTCGATCGCCGAGATCACAGACATGGAGGCGTTCCGCGCCAGCGCCGAACGCGCCCGCGCCCTCGGTATGGAAGGCGCTTCCTGCGTGCATCCGGCCCAGGTGCCGATCCTGAACGCGGTCTTCAGCCCGACGGAACAAGAAGTCGAGACGGCGGAGGCGATGGTCGCGGCCTACGATGCCGCGATGGCCGAAGGCCTCGGCGCGGTCAGCTTCCAGGGCAAGATGATCGACGTCCCGGTGGTGGAGCGCGCGCGAAGGGCGCTCGTGCTCCGCGACCGGATCGCGGGGCGATAAATTGTGCCCGTCATCCCGGACTTGATCCGGGATGATGACCGGCGACTCCTATCGCCCAACCAGCTGCCCGATCAGGTCGTACACCATGTAGGAGATTTCGCTTTCCAGCGGCAGCGAGAGCATCCCCATCGCGCCATACCCGAGCAGCCAGGGCATCAGGTAGAAGCGGATCATGAAGAAGAACCAGGCGACGTAGAGGGGATGCAGCCACGGTAGCAGAAAGCCCGGCGTCACCGGACCGAAGAAGCGGAGCAGCGGGTTCGTCACGCGGACGAAGAAGCGCATGAAGAAGAAGCTCGAATCCTCCGGCAGGAAGATCGACATCGCGAAGCGGCCGAACAGGGTCCACATCACCGTGCCGAGCACGTAGTCGATTATCAGGATCCAGAGGGGAAAGGCGCTTGCATCCATTGGGGCGTATCCTCCCGCCGCTTCTTCTTTTGATTGGGCGCAAAAAAAATCCGGGACGAAGCTTGGCCCGTCCCGGATTTCTCTTCAAGTCTGTCCGGGACGGGGCTGAAGCCGTCCCGGATGTGAAAGATGTCGCCTAGTGCGTGCTGGCGAGGACCGTTTCGCCGCGCGGCGTACGCACCGCGTCGACCATGCGCTGGGTTTCCTCGTCCGGCTCTTCCGTCATCAGGCTGACCACGATCATGGCGATCA
Source organism: Nisaea sp. (assembly GCF_965216895.1). Classification (GTDB taxonomy): domain Bacteria; phylum Pseudomonadota; class Alphaproteobacteria; order Thalassobaculales; family Thalassobaculaceae; genus Nisaea. The sequence continues at coordinate 1,868,361 of NZ_OZ244205.1, read as the reverse complement.
GGCTGACCGGCATGCCGATCATGCCGAACCGGAGATGGTCGATGCCCATCCACGGTTCGCCGCCCGCAAAGTGGACGTAGTAGAGATAGGCGGTGCCGGCAACGAACCCGCCGATCATGCCGGCGATCGCTCCCTGACGATTTGCCCGTTTCCACCAGATGCCGAGCACCAGCGGGAAGAACAGCCCGGAGCAGGCGAAGTCGAAGGCCCAGGCCACCGCCCCGAGGATCGAGGTCAGTTTCAGGCTGGCCACGAACGCTCCGGCGCCGCCGACCACGAGGAGCAGGATCCGGGCCGCGATGAGCCTGGTCCTGGTCTCCGCATTCGGGTCGATGATCTTGTAGTACAGATCGTGGCTGAGCGCGTTGGCGATGGCGAGCAGGAGCCCGTCGGCCGTCGACATGGCCGCGGCCATGCCGCCCGCCGCCACCAGGCCCGAGATCACATAGGGCAGACCGGCGATCTCAGGCGTGGCCAGCACGACGATGCCGGTCCGCATGAAGAACTCGTTGATCTGCAGGATCCCGTCCCCGTTGGAGTCGGAAACCGCCAGGAAGTTCACCGCGGTCCACTTCTGGACCCATTCGAGCGCGTTCACGTCGGCGATGGATTTGCCGATGATCCCGGTCGCAAGGTTCGGGTCGAGCAGCGAGAGCTTGGTGAAGGTCGCAAGCGCCGGCGCCGTGAAGTAGAGCAGGAAGATGAAGAGGATCGACCAGCCCACCGAGAGCCGCGCGGCCCGCACGGACGGCGTCGTGAAGTAACGCATGAGAACATGGGGCAGGGAAGCCGTGCCGCACATCATGCAGAGCACCAGGGTGGCGAACTTCCATTTCTCCATGAAGGTCTCGCCAGGCGCATTGATCGGCACCGTCAGAGCCTTCAGTCCGGCGAAGGCCTCGGTCGGTTTCAGCACGCCCACCTGGTGCAGGGTCTCGAGTTCCTGCACCCGCTGGACGGCATCGCCGTAGGCCAGCTGCGGGATCAGGCCGAAGCCGCTCTTGTTCGACATCCAGACGACCGGGATGATGTAGGCGATGATCAGCACGATGTACTGCGCCACCTGGGTCCAGGTCACCGCCCGCATGCCGCCGAGCATGGAGCAGACGAGGATGCCGGCAAGGCCGAACCAGACGCCCACTTCGAACGGAATCTGCAGCGCCCGGGCCGCGACCGTGCCGGTGGCGTTGATCTGCGCCGTCACGTAGGTGAAGGACGCAACCACCAGAACGATCACCGCGCAGAGACGCGTGAAGTTCCCGCCGTAGCGTGTGCCGATGAAATCCGGAACCGTGTAGCAGCCGAACTTGCGAAGATACGGCGCCATCAGCGAGGCGACGAGCACATAGCCGCCGGTCCAGCCGACCAGGAAGGCCATATAGCCGTAACCGCCGAAATAGATGCCGCCCGCCATGGCGACGAAGGATGCGCCGGACATCCAGTCCGCCGCCGTCGCCATGCCATTATAGAGCGCCGGAACCTGCCGGCCGGCGACATAGTACTGGTCCGTCGCCATGGTGCGCGACAGCACGCCGATCAGGGCGTAGATCGCAATGGTGAAGCCGACGAACAGGTAACCGATCGTGTCAGCGCTGACACCGGCCTGTTCGAGAATGGCCATCAGGATAATGAAGAGGAGGAACCCGCCCGTGTAGAGGCCGTAGATCTTCCCCAGGTTTTGGATGAAATCACCCTTCATGTCGGATCTCCTCTACTCGTCTTCGTTATCTTCTTCGGCAACGCCGAATTCCTCGTCGATCCTGTTCTGGGCGCGCGCGAACCAGAAAATGATGACGACGAATGCGAAGAGTGATCCCTGGCCCGCCATGTAGAAGCCGAGAGGGAATCCAAGGATGGAGATCTGATTGAGCTGCGGCGCGAACCAGTGCACACCGAAGGCGAAGATAAACCAGATTATCAGTACAGTGATGGTCAGACTCTTGGTGCGCTGCCAATGAGCTTCATGATTGGAGTCGGCTTGCGCCATTGTAGTAACCCCCCTTTCATACCCTCGTCATTGATTGACGATTTTTGTGTATCGCATGTACCAAGCAATATTCTTAGTCTATGACGGATTAGTCGAATCAGCTACAGAATTGTGAAGGTCTTGAGTTTACTGTAGTGCGTATGAAACTCGGAAAGTTGTTATGTTTCATGGTGTTTTGAGGGAGTTTTGGCGGAAGGCGAGACTGTTCATGCCGTTCTCGACCCGCTGGAACGAAGAGCCGCTCGACAATGTCGAATCGGCGTCCGAATTCGTGAGCACCCGGGCGGCCTTCGTCGCCCAGACCACGCTCTACGGCTATGTCCGGACGCGTGCGGGGACGCGCTATACGCAGCTTTTCGACGACGATCTGTTTGCCCAATCGCTGAACATCGCGAAGTGGCAGCTTTTCCTCGCCTGCGCGACCGACCTTGCGGGATATCTCGCCGCCGGATGCCGTGACCGGTTGGACGAGGCGGGCGAGCGGGATCTGGCGCTTGCGATGCTCCGGTCGGCGCTTTCCGGATATGACGAGCCCGCGCGCACGGTTCCGGACTGGGCGGACGCGGTCAAGCGCGCGGAGGCCCGTCTGCGCCTCGTCAAAGCGGACCCGGAAGACCCGCTGGCTGCCTTCAAGGACAGCGAGGATGCGCTCGTCCATTGGGCGCCGATCGCCGACGAACTGAAGATCCATGACGAGGGAATCGTTCGGAACTCCATCCGCTTCAAATGGAAGGACATTCGGGTCCGGCTGACGACCTTGCTGCAGGCCGATGCGGTCGCGGAGGATTTCGCCGCGATACGCCCGGCCGCCGAGTAGCGCCGTGGCGCCCGCGCGCGACAGGGACAACTCGCCGCTCCGCCATGCGATCGTCATGCGTTACCGGACCCGTCGCACCCACGCGATTCTGCTCTCGGCAGTCCCGGTTCTCCTTGTCGTCATGCTGGCCGCCTTTGCCGTCCGCCATGTCCTGGCCGCGGACGACCCGGACTGGTCCCTGCTTGTCCTGCCAGCGGCCGGGACGGCTCTGGCGGCGCTGCTCACCTACGCGGTCTACGGCATTATCGCGGCGCATATCGGCGATCTGGACAAGATGAAGGAAGACCTCGACCTTGCGGCCAGTACCGGGCGGCTGCCGGCACGCTGGCGGCAGTTCACCGGCGGGCCGGGGGAGATCGCGGGTCTGTCCCAGGCGGTCGAGCGGGCGTTCATCCGGCGCCAGAGACACGAATCCGAGGGCACCTGGATCGCTGGCGTTCTCGCGGGGATCCCGGCCGCGGTGATCGTTTTCACCGGCTCGGGCCTGGTCGCTCTGTCCAATGCCGCGGCCCGTCGCCGTCTCGGCGAGTTCGGCACCGCTCCCGGGCACAGCATTTTCTCCATCGTCGATCATGGATTGCTGGATGCGGCGCTGCGGCGCGCGCGGGAAGGCAGGCGTCCGGTCGAGTTCCCGCTGAACGATACCGAGGGCGGCGCCGTCGACGCCCAGGTCGTGGGGCTGGCGGAAGGCGGGGTGATCTCGTTCCTCGCTCCGGTGGAAGAGGTTGTGCCGGAGCAGACGGCGATGGACCTGAGCCTGGGCAGTCGCGCACCCGAGCCGGTGCCGTTTCTCGCTTCCACCACGCTCGGCGCCCTGCCTGTGGTCAGCCTCGACCTCGAGACGACGGGGCTTGAGGCGGCGCGCGACCGAATCGTTTCCATCGGGGCGGTTCGGGTGCAGGACGGCCATGTCTTCACCGGCGCCTGCCTCGACCTTCTGGTCAAACCCGGAATCCCGATCCCGGAACGCTCTTTCCGGGTGCACGGGATCGGCGACGAACTGGTCGCCGGCGCGCCGGCGCTGCCGGAGCTCTGGGAGGAACTGACCCTGTTCTGCAAGGGATGCGTCATTGTCGGCCACCAGATCGGCTTCGATCTCGCGGTCCTGGCGGCGGAGGCGAAGCGACACAAGCTACCGCCCCTTGCCGCACCGGCGCTCGATACGATGGCGCTGTTCAAGCATATCGCGCCGGACGAGAGGATCGGGCTCGACAGCGCCGCCGAGGCGATGGGGCTCAGCATCTTCGGCCGGCACACGGCGCTCGGCGATGCGATCGTGACCGCAGAGCTGTTCAACGCCATGGTGCCGGAATTGCGCCTGAGGGGAATCGCCGACTACGGAGCGGCCCTGGACGTGGCGGCGCCGCGTCCGTGGGGCCGGGACTAGGGGACCGGATATGGACGCCGGCACCATGTTCGACAGCTATCCTTACCGCCACAGTCTGAGCGACGTGGTGACCTGGGAGCCGCTGGATATCGGCCCGGAAGCAAGCCTCGAAGAGGCGGCCGCCGCCATGGCGGCACGCGACGTGGGCTCGATCCTGGTGCGGGACGCGTCCGGCGCCCATGCAGGCATCGTTACCGAACGGGACATCGTCCGCCACATCGCGACCGGCGGGAGTTCCGGCACGGCGGTCCACGACGTCATGTCGTCGCCCGTTCAGTCGCTTCCGGCCGACGCACTTGTCTACAAGGCCATGGGGCGGATGGAGCGGCTTGGTATCCGCCATCTCGCGGTCACCGATCCGCGCGGGAAGATCGTCGGCGTGGTTTCGCTCCGGACCATCCTGAAGACCCGCAACACCGCCGCCTTCGCGCTCGGCGATGCGATCGAGGCGGCGCCCGATGCCGCGGCCATCGCCGCGGCCCGGGCGCGCCTGCCGGACCTGGTGCGGGCGCTCCTCCAGGACGGCGGTCGGGGAACGACCGTCGCCGGCGCGATCAGCGCGGCGATGCGGGATTCTACGGAGCGCGCGGGCCTGCTGGCACTTGCCGCGATGGAGCGGGAAGGCCTCGGTCCACCGCCCGCGCCATACGTCCTGCTGGTGCTCGGCAGCGGCGGCCGCGGCGAGAGCCTGCTGTCGCCGGACCAGGACAATGCCGTGATCTTCGACGGGACGGAGGCGGACGATGCCTGGTTCGCGGAGTGGGGCCAGCGGCTGTCGGATATCCTCGATGCCGCCGGCGTGCCCTATTGCAACGGTGGCGTCATGGCGTCCAATCCGCTCTGGCGCGGTACGCCGGCGAGCTGGCGCGAGCGGGTTGCCGGATGGATCGGCAGCGCGCGGGGCGAGAGCATCATGAATGTCGATATCTTTTTCGACTTCGCCCCGGTACTGGGCGATGCCGCGCTCGCGGCCTCGCTGCGCCACGACGCGATCGCGGCCGTTGCGAAACAGACCGTGTTCCTCGGCAACCTCGTGCAGCATATCGGCGGTTTCCGTCCGCCGCTCGCATGGGACGCGTTCGGGCTGCTGAGCGGCTTCCAGCTCAAGAACGGGCGCGTCGACCTGAAGATCGGCGGGACCCTGCCGCTGGTCTCGGCCGCGCGGGTGCTTGCGCTGCGTCATGGCATCGAGGCGACCTCCACGACCGAGCGTCTGCGCCTGTTGAGAGAGAAAGGTGTGCTCTCGGAAGGAGATGCGTCCGCGGCCGCGGACGCGCTCGAAACGGTCATGGCGGTCGTCCTGCGGCAGCAACTCGCCGATCTCGAAGCGGGAAAAGCGCCGTCGTCGACGATCGATCCTGCGATCCTCGACCGCCGGGAGCGGCGCAGACTGCGCGCCCGTCTCGAGGTAATCGATCTGCTTCAGCCGATGGTTCAGGGCGCGATCAGCGGCTAGTTGCCGCCGCCGCCGCACTTGTCTAAAACTGCGCCCTCTAAAGAGTTTTTCATTCTCGACAGGAGCGGCCCCTTGGCAGCCTATCAGTACATCTATGTGATGAAGGGTCTGAGCAAGACCTATCCCGGCGGGCGCGAGGTTCTGAAGAACATCCATCTGTCCTTCCTGCCGGGCGCCAAGATCGGCGTGCTCGGCGGCAACGGCGCCGGCAAGTCGACTCTTCTCCGGATCATGGCCGGAGTCGACGAGGAGTATCAGGGCGAGGCATGGGCGGCCGACGGCGTGAAAGTCGGCTATCTCGCGCAGGAACCGCAGCTCGATCCTGACAAGGACGTGTACGGCAACGTCATGGAAGGCATGGGCGAGACCAAGGAACTGCTCGACCGTTTCAACGAGGTCAGCGCCCGCTTCGCAGAGGAAATGACCGACGACGAGATGAACGATCTCCTCGCCGAGCAGGCCGAACTGCAGGAGAAGATCGACGCCGCCGACGCCTGGGACCTCGACCGCAAGGTCGAGATCGCCATGGACGCCCTGCGTCTGCCGCCGGGCGATGCCGATGTCAGCAAGCTCTCCGGCGGCGAGCGCCGCCGCGTCGCGCTTTGCAAGCTGCTGCTTTCCGCGCCCGACATGCTGCTGCTCGACGAGCCGACCAACCACCTCGATGCCGAGTCCGTCGCCTGGCTGCAGCGCTTCCTGCACGACTTCCCCGGCACCGTGGTGACCGTGACCCACGACCGCTACTTCCTCGACGAGGTCGCGGGCTGGATTCTCGAACTCGACCGCGGCCGCGGTATTCCCTACGAGGGCAACTATACCGGCTGGCTCGAGCAGAAGCAGAAGCGGCTGGAGCAGGAAGGCCGGGCCGAGGATTCGCGCCAGCGCACCCTCAAGCAGGAACTGGAATGGGTGCGGCAGTCGCCGCGCGCCCGCCAGGCCAAGAGCAAGGCGCGCCTCAATGCCTATGAGGAACTGCTCGCGCAGAGCCAGGAGAAGGCCGGCGACACCGCGCAGATCGTCATTCCGGCCGGTCCGCGTCTCGGCGATCAGGTGATCGAGGCCGATCACCTCTCCAAGGGCTTCGGCGACCGCCTTTTGATCGACGATCTGTCCTTCAAGCTGCCGCCGGGTGGCATCGTCGGGGTGATCGGCCCGAACGGCGCCGGCAAGACCACGCTGTTCCGCATGATCACGGGCCAGGAGCAACCGGACAACGGCGATTTCACCGTCGGCGACACGGTGGTGCTTGGCTATATCGATCAGTCGCGCGATTCCCTCGACGGGAAAAAGACGGTCTGGGAGGAGATCTCCGACGGACTGGACGAGATCGATCTCGGTCGCCGCAAGATGCAGAGCCGGGCTTATTGCGGCCAGTTCAACTTCCGCGGCGCGGACCAGCAGAAGAAGGTGGGCCAGCTATCCGGCGGCGAGCGCAACCGAGTCCATCTCGCCAAGATGCTGAAGTCCGGGGCCAACCTGCTGCTGCTCGATGAGCCGACCAACGATCTCGACGTCGATACGCTGCGGGCGCTGGAAGAGGCGCTTCTCGAGTTTGCCGGCTGCGCCGTGGTCATCACCCACGATCGCTGGTTCCTCGACCGCATCGCCACTCACATTCTCGCCTTCGAGGGCGACAGCCACGTTGAGTGGTTCGAGGGTAACTACCAGGCCTATGAAGAAGACAAGAAGGCCCGTCTCGGTGCCGAGGCGGCCCAGCCGCACCGGATCAAGTACAAGCCGATTACCCGCGCCTGAGGGCAGGGGTCGTAGAACGCGAAACGCCGGCCACGAGAGGCCGGCGTTTTCTGTTTCCGGGCGGCGATCGCGGAGCTCAGGCGCGCCTGCGCAGATTCTCCAGGATTTCCTCCATCTTGACGAGCAGCGAGTCGATCTTTCCGCTATTGCCGTCGATGACCGCGGAATATTCGTTGCGCTGGGTAATCCCCATGCTGATGCCCTCGATCACGACATCGACGATCCTGAAGCTGTCGGCTTCCTCGATCAGGCGCCAGTCGACCAGGACGCTGCTGCCGGGATTGGCCGGGTTGACGATCTTGCTGTTCACCATGGTGAAACGGCCGGATTCGATGTTCCCGGTAACCTCGAAGGTCTGTCCCGAATATTCGTCGAACTGGTTCGTGTAGGTGAAGACGACGCTTTCTTCGAAAAGCTTGAGATAGGTTTCCCGCTGGTCGGGGCTCGCGCGGCGCCAATGCTTGCCGAGCACGAACTGCCCGATCCAGGCCATGTCGAAATTGTTCTGCAGCAATTTGCGGAACTCTTCGCGCCGCGCTTCGCCGACGAGTGACTTGTCGGTGACCATTTCAAGAGCGGTTTCGCCGAGTTTGGCGACGAATTTCTCAGCATTTTCGCCCTTGCTGTCGGCATGGGCGGGGAAGGCCGCGAGCGAAACGCAGACCAGCAGGCCGAAGATCGCGCGATGCAGGACAGTCATCGAGATGCCTCAGGCTAGTTCGTGTTTTCCGGGAGCTCGCCGGTCACGGAGCGGGGGCGATCGGACGGCTCGAAGTTCTCGAACTCCTGATTGCCGTCGGCGGCTTGCACGTCCCTCGGCGGCTGTCCGTTGCGGATCTCCGCTTCGCGGCGCTGCAGGTAGATCGAGCGCATGCGCGCATAGTAATCGACCGACGATGCCTTCAGGTCGTTGAATGCGTCGTAGTTGCGGGCGCGGAAATCGACCGCCTCTCCCGAACCGCGGGCGATGGTGATCGCATTGCGGGCTCCGGGTCCGCTGACAATATAGGTAAGCGGGTCGAAGAAGATGTCTACGACCGTGCCGACGAGGTCGCGGCCATTTGACGGGCCGATGACGGGAACGACGAGATAGGGGCCGTCGGCAATCCCGTGCACCCCGAGGGTCTGCCCGAAATCTTCCTCGCGATAGCCCCAGCCGAGTCCGTCGCCCCAGTCAATCAACCCGGCGGTGACGCCATTGACGAAGAACTGCCGGGTCGCGTTCCCGGCATTCTGGGTGTCGCCCTGCAACAAGCTGTTGGCGACCACGACCGGAGAACGCAGCCAGAGGAGGAAATTCCGGACCATGTCCTGGATGGGACTCGGCACGGCGGTCTTGTAGACGAACGCGGTTGGGCGCAGGACCAGCGTATCGACGGCGTCGTTCATTGCGAAAAACACCCGGTTGACCGGCTCGATCGGGTCGTAGATCTGCGGCCCTTCGGCAGCCTCCTCAGGTGCGGAGGCACAGCCTGCAAGCAAAAACAGCACGAGAAAAACGCCGGCTGCCCGATGCATCCGAGACAAAAATGTCATTTTCCCAACCCGTTACCTGCGCATCCCGGTGGATGTTCGCACCCGATTTCAAAGCTCGCAACCAAGGTCGCGGACACAAGGCTGCCAACCTCTATATCCTCAATCGCGAGGAATAGCTGGTACCATAGCGGTTTAAGCAAGGCCAGAGCCGCGCAATTTATCCACGATTTGTTGCCGCGGCGATGTTGCAAAAATATCGCGCTTCGTCCCGGCACCGTCTTCCCCTTACCTTATGCGCCGCGCGAGCGCGAAGGCCCGGCGGTTCCACTCGATCGTGCCGACGGCCTTGTAGAGCCGTCCGGCCTGGATTGCGAAGGCCGTGGCGGTGGCATTGTCGGTATTGATCGAAAGCAGTCCGATCATGAGCAGTGCGTCGGCTTCGCTGATATGGTCGGCCGCCTGACGGAAGAGTCCACGCGCCTCGGCATAGGCCTGTTGCGCCTGCGGAAGGCGGCCGAGTTGCGATTCGAGGTCTCCGACGGCACGGAGTGAAGCCCCTTCCAGCGCCATTTCGTTGAGCCCGCGGTACATGGTGCGCGCCTGGGCAAAGGTGACGCGGGCTCTGTCCGGCATCTCCATCAGCAGGTCGATCTGCCCCATATCCATAAGGGTCTGCGCCGCGTCGCGGGTGCCACCGGCATTGCGGTAGTGATTCTGGGCCTCTTTCATCACTTCGCGTGCGCCGCGGGTGTTTCCCTTCTGCATCTCGACGCGGCCCTTGCCTTTCAGTGCGTCGGCGAGAATCGGGAGCTTGTCTCCACCCTTGGAGAGCTGGATCGCGCGCTCGAAATTGACCCGCGCATCTTCCAGCCGGCCGGCCATGCGCTCCATCTCGCCGAGGCCGATGACGAGGCGTGCCTCCAGACTGTCGTCCTTCGACTCGGCAAGCAGGGTCCGCGCGACCGTACCCTGGGCGCGCGCGAAATCGAATCGGATCGGTGCGCGTCTGATGTCGCCGCGGCCGGCCATCAGCGTGCTGTTGCCGACTCTCCGGGCCGCGTCGCGAAACCGGTCGGCGGCTTCGAGCGCCGTGGCCTGGGCGTTCGGTGCGCGCTCCAGCCGGCGCAGGATGTCCGTCATGGCGAGCCGGGTCATGGCCTCGCCAATGAAATCGCCGGTTCGCCGATAGAGGGTCAGCGCACGTTCGAGCCGGTTCTGTGCCTCCGCGGTCTTTCTTGTCTGGCGGTCGATCTCCGCCCGGCAATAGAGCGCATGGGCCTCGCCGCTTCGGTCTCCGACCTGGCTGAAGAGAAAATGCGCATGCTCGAATGCGCCTGCGGCCTCCTCCGCCTTCGTGAGTTGCATGGCCGCCTCCGCCAGTCCAAGCGTCGCGTTGGCTTCACCGAATCGGAAGTTCTCGTCCGAGAACAAGCGCCCGGCTTCCGTAAAGGCTTCCCGGGCCCCGTCGAAGCTCTTCCGCTCGATCAGCAGATAGCCTTGTTGAAGCAGTGCGTTGGCCATGCCTGTGCGGATTTTGGACGCGTTCGCAGCGTTATAGGCGGATTCGTAGCTTCGCGCGGCATCGTCCGGACGGCCGCGTGCGCGTTCAAGTTTCCCGAGACTTAGCAGACATTCGACGATTCCTTCATCGTCCTTGGCTTCCTTGAACAAGTCCCGTGCTTCGCTGAAATTGTCCTTGGCCTCGGAAAACAGGCCGTGCAGGCGGAAGCCTTCACCCTGTGCCCAGAGCCGGCCGGCCATCGCCCCGGGGCCGGTGCTGAGCGTGCCCCCCGAGCGCATCGCCTGGACACCGCCGCCGCGCTGGATGTCGCGCGAGACGATCCAGTCCGCGATCAGGCCGCAGAAACCGAATACGGCGATCGTTGCGGCCACCAGATGCTGATAGTTCGGCGCCTTGCCGATGGTAAAAAAGTAACTTGCGATAACCGCGATCGAGGTGAGCGCGACAATGGTCAGGCGCCTTTGCCAGATGCCGAGCCGACCTCGGCGTTTCGCTCGTGTGATCGCAGAACGCAAAAGCGCTATCCCTTTCGCTGCCCCGAAACGGGAATTGGACGGAGCGCATCTAATCTAATTCAGATTCTATGCCATTCCGTTAACGCCGGGTGCGCCGCTTGTTCACAAATGCGTCGATCCAGCCGGCGTTGCAGGTCTTTTTCCGGAGAGATACCGGTAAATCGGCTTCTGCAGAACCGGAAGAATATAAATCGGAAACTGCACGACGGCGAAGAAAAGGAACGCTTCCGGACCGAGTGCCGGGCCGGCGGCGGCCATGAACAGCGCCATGTTGCGGTTGCCCGAGCACAGGGCAACGGAGAGTTGATTCTGACGTCCTGTCCAGAAAAAGACAAGCCCGCCGGCGACTTGCAGCACGATGCTGCCGGCGAAGGCGGCGGCGGTGTAGAGCAGGACGGTCCCGGGGTCCCTTTCCAGCCAGGCCCGAACCCCGTCCATCACGGAAACCGCGAAGACGAGCATGAGAACCACCGCGACCCCGTCGATGATTGCCGATTTCTCGCGCAGGAATGTCGGGCCCAGTTTGCGCCGGAGCACGGTCGCGGCGATCGCGCAGCCGGCAATCATCAGAGCGAGCCTGAGGGTAAGGGCGCCGGCTCCGAGATCGACCTCGATCCCGATCAGCCAGAACAGCAGGCCGGGGAGGATGAACGGAAAGGCGAAGGTGCAGACGACCATGAGAAACAGCGCGGCGGCGGCGTCGAGCCCGACGATCAGCGCGATCACCGGAACCGTCACCAGCGGGGGACTGCCGCTCCAGATCAGGAGCGGCACCGCGAGATCCGACGGAACCTCGAGCCAGGTGAGGGAGACAAAGAACAGGCAGGGGGTCGCGACCAGCAGCCAGGCGAGGGCGATCAGGTGGGTTCCGAAACGCCGGCTGGTCCGGCCGAGGGAAGAAGCGTCGGTCCGGGTCATGGCCAGCGTCAGCATGACGATGACGGTCGGCGCGAGGAGCGGTTTCGCGACGGCGGCCAGGTCCGGAAGGGCGAGTCCGACAAAAACCCCGAGAGCCATGACGAGCGCCGCGCGCCGTCCGAGATATTGCAACAGCCTCACCTGGATCCGTTCCCTTTGTGCCATGGCAGGACGGCAGAATTGCCGTTATGGTCGCCCCTATGGAACCGGCTGATTCGAACAAGTGTTTCGCTTCCGGCGAACTGACCGTCCCCACCGAGTGGACCGACTATAACGGGCACATGAACGTGGGCTACTATGTCGTTGCTTTTGACAAGGCGAGCGATGCTGTCCTGGACCATCTCGGGATTGGCGAATCCTACCGGCGGACGGAAGAGGCGTCCGTCTTCGTTCTGGAGGCGCATGTCACTTATGACCGCGAAGTGCTGCCCGGCGACCGTTTGCGGTTTACGACGCAGGTTCTCGATCACGATTCCAAGCGGATGCATCTGTTCCACCGGATGTATCATGCCGGGGAAGGCTACCTGGCCGCGACCAACGAACTGATGATCATGCATATGGATCTCGAGACCCGGCGCCCGGCGCCATTTCCGGCGGCCAGTCTGGCGCGAATCGCCGATTTGCAGGAGCTGCACGATATGCTGCCGCGGCCGGGCGCTGCCGGGCATGCGATCGGCATCCGGCGGCGGTGAAGAGCATGTCCGGCGGCTTTCCGGCGAAATGGATTTCCGAGGGACGCAAGCACGCTCGCGTCGCGCTGCGGAACGAGCAGGTGCTGCTGTCCGGACTTGCGGTCGTCATCGGTGTCGCGGCGGCGTTCGCGGCAGTCCTGTTCCGCGAACTCATCGGCCTCATTCAGACCGGGTTCTACGGCTTCGGGCATGAGCTGGTCGCCTCAGGGGTTTCCGGGCTCGCCTGGTGGCAAGTGCTGCTGGCGCCGGTCATCGGAGGGCTGCTGATCGGATTGTTCGTCCGCTACCTGATGCCCGGCGGGCGTCCCCAGGGCGTGGCCGACGTGATCGAGGCGAATGCGCTCAGGGCGGGTCGTGTGTCGGGGCGTGTCGGCCTCGGTGCGGCCTTCGTCAGCGCCGCCTCGATCGGCGCCGGCGCGTCGGTCGGGCGCGAGGGGCCCGCGGTCCATCTCGGCGCCACCATGGCCAGCTGGATCGGGCGCCGCTTCCGGCTCAACCGGTCACAGTCCCGCACCCTGCTGGGCTGCGGCGTGGCTGCGGCGGTCGCGGCATCGTTCAATGCGCCGGTGGCCGGAGTCTTCTTCGCTCTTGAAGTCGTCATCGGACACTACGCCCTGACCGCATTCGCCCCGATCGTGATCGCCTCGGTCGCCGGCACGGTGGTCTCGCGAACCTATTTCGGCGATGTGCCCGCCTTTATCGTCCCGCCGCACGAGATCGCGTCCTTCTTCGAATTCGGCGCTTTCGCCCTGCTCGGGATCACCTCCGCGGTCGCCGCAGTCACCTTCATGCGCGTGTTCCGGTATTCCCAGCAGCTGGCCGATTTCACGCGGCTCCCGCTGTGGCTCCGGCCGGCTGTCGGCGGCCTCGTCGTCGGCGGCATTGCCATCTACTACCCGGAGATCCTGGGCGTCGGGTACGAGGGGATGGACAATGCGCTGAACGAGAATTACGCGCTGTCCATGCTGATCATTCTGGCGCTGCTGAAGATCGTCGCGACCGGTATTTCCTTCGGCTTCGGTTTCGGCGGTGGACTGTTCAGTCCGAGCCTGTTCATCGGCGCCATGGTTGGCGGCGCCTTCGGAATCGTTGCCTCGATTCCCAATCCGGACCTTTCCTCCGGGCACGGCGCCTACACGCTTGTCGGCATGGGGGCGGTCTCGGGCGCCGTGCTCGGGGCGCCGATCTCGACCATGCTTATCATCGTGGAACTGACCGGAGACTACCGGCTGACGATCGCCGTCATGGTGTCCGTGGTGATCGCCTCTCTGCTGACGAGGACCCTTCACGGACCGTCGATCTTCCACGACCAGTTATCGGCCCGAGGGATCAATCTGCGTGGCAGCCACGATGTCGCCGTGCTGAGCGGTGTGACCGTGAACGACCTGATGCGGGAGGATGTGTCCACGGTGCGAAGCGATGCTTCGCTTGACGATGTCAGGCAGGCATTGCTGGGCGCACCGGGCGGGGTCGTGTTCGTGATCGACGGGAGAAATCAACTGAAGGGAAGCGTAACCCTGTCCGGTCTTGGAAAGCGTGCTTTCGCACGCGGCGCGGAAGGGGACTTCAAGCTCGATGACGTGATCGACCGGTCGCGCCCGATTCTAGCCGTGGATGAGGATCTCGGGTCGGTGTTGGACCAGTTCGGATCTTGTCGCGACGGACAGCTTCCGGTTGTCCGCAAACGCGGCTGGCCTGTTCTCGTGGGACAACTCGATGAGACGGAGGTGATGCGCGCCTACAACCAGGCACTGGAACGTTTGCGCGACGAAGAGCATGGCGAAAGCGGGGGGCGATGAGAAAGCTGGTCTCGAAGGACGACGGGGTGCCTCCGTTCACCCGTTGGGGACAAGTGAAGGATTGGCACCCCGTCTACCGTTTGTCGCGACCATTTGGGACCGGCTCTTGAAAGGTGCGACAACGGATCCGTAACCGTACTAACGCGAGACCCCTTCTATCTGTGATATAGCTAGCGCAAATTGCGCCTTAGACAATGGAGCGGGGTATTCTCTCTCGGTGGATTTTCGGAATGCAGAAGAGCCCACCGCGATTTAGAAAGACTATAAGGTCCAATTTACTAAAACTTTGTTAAAGGGCAGGGCACTCGGCAAGCCCTTTCGGATCGTGCGCTGGATTGTATGACTGATCTGTTTTTTGAAAGTGAACCGGAAACTCCGCCCCCCGGCAGTGGTGAGGCCCAACCGTATTTCGAGGGGTTGAATACGCCCCAGGCGGAAGCGGTGAGGCATCTGGACGGTCCGGTTCTGGTGCTTGCCGGGGCCGGTACCGGCAAGACCCGTGTGCTGACAACCCGCCTTGCGCACCTGATATCGACCGGAACGGCGCGCCCCTGGAACGTGCTCGCGGTGACCTTCACCAACAAGGCGGCGCGGGAAATGCGCGAGCGCGTCGCGGCAGTGATCGGGCCGATGGCGGAGCAGGTCTGGCTCGGCACTTTCCACGCCCTCGGCGCGAAAATCCTGAGACGCCATGCGGAGTTGGTAGGGCTGCGCCCCGACTTCACCATCCTGGATACGGACGATCAGCAACGGCTGCTCAAGCAGATTCTGCAGGCGTCGAATATCGACGACAAGAAGTGGCCGGCACGCGCCATGATGGGTGTGATCCAGCGTTGGAAGGACCGGGGCCTGACGCCGGACAGGGTCGGCCGGGACGACGCGGGCGATTTGGCCGGCGGTCGCCTGGTCGAGATCTACCGTCTCTATCAGGAGCGTCTGAAAATCCTGAACGCCGTGGATTTCGGCGATCTTCTTCTGCTCGTCGTACACATCTTCCAGAACCATCCGGACGTGCTCGGGAAGTACCACGATCAGTTTACCCACATTCTGGTCGACGAATATCAGGACACCAACGTCGTGCAGTATCTCTGGCTGCGGCTGCTGGCACAGAAGCACCGGAACATCTGCTGCGTCGGCGACGACGACCAGTCGATCTATGGCTGGCGTGGCGCAGAAGTCGGGAACATCCTTAAGTTCGAAAAGGATTTTCCGGGCGCGCGGATCGTGCGACTGGAACAGAACTACCGCTCCACTTCCCGCATTCTCGCCGCCGCGTCCGGCCTGATCGCCCATAACGAGGGCCGGCTCGGCAAGACCCTCTGGACCGAGGGCGCCGACGGCGAAAAGCTTGAGGTTCGCGGACTCTGGGACGGAGAGTCGGAGGCCCGTCATGTCGGTGAGGAAATCGAGGCGCTGCAGCGCAAGGGCGCAAAGCTTTCCGAAATCGCGGTACTGGTGCGCGCCGGTTTCCAGACCCGCGAGTTCGAGGAGCGATTTCTGACCATCGGTCTGCCCTATCGGGTGGTCGGCGGCGCCCGCTTCTATGAACGGATGGAGATCCGAGACGCGCTTGCCTATCTCCGGGTCGTTAACCAGCGCGACGACGATCTCGCCTTCGAGCGAGTCGTGAACAAGCCGAAGCGCGGTATCGGCGACGCGACCATGCAGGCGGTGCATTACCTGGCCCGGAACGAGGGCACATCGCTCTACCGGGCCGCGGCGCGGATCGTCGAGACCGATGAACTCAAGCCCGCCGCAAAGCGCAAGCTCGCCGAGGTGATCGAGAATTTCGAGCGCTGGCGCTCCCTCGTCGAGGTCGAGGATCACAGCGATCTCGCCCGGATCATACTGGACGAATCCGGCTATACCGAAATGTGGCAGAAGGACAAGTCGCCGGAGGCGCCCGGACGGCTCGAGAACCTGAAGGAGCTCTGCGGGGCGATGGAGGAGTTCGAGAATCTCGCCGGCTTCCTCGAACATATAAGCCTGGTCATGGAGAATGCCGAAAGCGCCGACCAGGAGCAGGTCAGCATCATGACCCTGCATGCCGCCAAGGGGCTGGAGTTCAACGATGTCTTCCTGCCCGGCTGGGAGGATGGCATGTTTCCGAACCAGCGTGCACTCGACGAGAGTGGCGCCGCCGGTCTGGAGGAGGAACGGCGGCTCGCCTATGTCGGACTGACGCGGGCGCGCAAACGCGTACATATCAGCTTCGCCGCGAACCGCCGCGTGCACGGCATGTGGCAGAGTTCGGTACCGTCGCGCTTCGTCGAGGAATTGCCGGAGGAGCATGTCGAGATTTCAAGCGAGACGGGTTTCCAGGGCTCGCGCTATGGCGGGTACGGCGCTGGGGCTGGCGGCGCCGATCTCTGGGGAGATGGCGGTTTCGGTTATGGGTCGGCCCAGTCGGGAAGAGGTCCCGGATACGGCCGGCGCGGCGGCGAGAGCCGTGCCGGTCCGCCACTGCTCGAAGGCAAGGGCTATGTCGTCGACCGGTCTTCGCCATCCGGGTTCGAGGTCGGGGAGCGGGTCTTCCATCAGAAATTCGGCATGGGTACCGTTTCTGCCATCGATGGAGACAAGCTGCAGATCGCCTTCGACAAGGCCGGCAGCAAGAAAGTCGTCGCGAGCTTTGTGAGCAAGCCATGAAACCGATTTGGCAGGTCTCGCTGGAGACCTCACCGGAGGCGGCGCTGCCGCTGTCCGATGTCCTCGAGCCCTTTGTCGAGGCGATTTCCGTATTCGAGGAGGAGGATCGCGGGATCTGGGTTCTCAAGGGGGTGACGACCGCGGAGCCGGACCGGGGCGCGATCGTCGCCGCTCTCTCGGTCGCGGCGGCGGTCGAAGGCTGTACCTTGCCCGAAGTAAAAGTTGCGTTGCTGCCGGACACTGACTGGATCCGGCTCAATCGGGAGTCTTTTCCGGCGATGCAGTTCGGGCGCTTCCTGGTGCACGGCTCGCACCTGCGCGGGAAGACGCCGAGCGCCGTTCTGGCCATCGAAGTCGACGCAGCGCAGGCCTTTGGGTCCGGCTCACACGGAACGACGGAAGGCTGTCTGCGGGCGATTGGCATGCTGGCGCACCGGATGCGGCCCCGCAAAGTGCTCGATATGGGCTGCGGATCGGGGATCCTCAGCATGGCGGCCGCGAAAATCTGGCCGGATGCGCGGATCCGCGCCGTCGATATCGATCCCGTATCCGTGTCGACCACGCGGGAGAACGCAGCCGCGAACCGGGTGGCGGCTCGGGTGCGCGCCGATGCCGGGAATGGCTATGCAGTCCTCGCCCGGGAGCCTTCGGCCGCCTACGATCTCATCCTGTCCAACATCCTAGCCCGTCCGCTATGCCGGATGGCGCCGGATCTCGCCCGCCATCTGAAGCCGGGCGGCCGGGCCGTGCTGTCGGGATTGCTGTTTCATCAGACCGCCGCAGTCGTCGCGGCGCACCGGAGCCAGGGGCTGCGCCTTGAGCGCAAGTGGCGCTACGGTGACTGGATGACGCTGCTTCTGGAAAAGAAAACCGGCGCGGTCTGAGGACCGCGCCGGCAGGGACGCATTCACTTAGGGGAAAATCGGCGGTTCCGAACGGGAGGAAGATTCGGAACCGCCGGCATTCGAGCTTGGAAAGCCTCCGTCGGGGAGGGGATATCAGGCGGCTTTCCGGTGCTCGTCGGTATTGGCGGCTTCAATATTGATAACCGCCGGTGCTTCTGCGACGGCAGCCATCGGCGCGATGATCGTCTTCGCGCCAACCGGCTCGGTCGTGGCTGCAGCCAGCTTGCGGGCGACATGGGCAATGTCGCTGCGATACAGGCCGATGTCGGCCAGCATGCGATCGTCGAGTTCGTTCAGTTCCGCCATCGTACGGGAGATCCGGAGGCGGTTGATCAGTTTCGTGAACATGTTCTTCACTCCATTCGCGACAAGAGCGCCGACGTAGCGGTTCCATTCCTGGCGGATCTGCATCTCGGCGGAAAGAAGGCTGTGGGTGCGGATCACTGTGTCGCCCGGATTGCTGACCCGGGCGGCAAAGGGGCCCGCTTCAATGACGCGCAGATTATCGGCGTGGCTCAGTTTGTAGTAATTCATGGCATGCGTCCCCTAGGGGTGTTTGTTTGATGACGGAGATATAGATCGTCCCTTGACATGCGAGGAGCGATGTGTTTGCAGCTCAGTCATGCATTATGCGCATGCATGCCCGAGATTGCCATGCGTTGACTTAATCGCTCGTTAACTTTTCTAACCCGACTGTCTGGTATCGCTCCCTTGTTCCCGTCCGCTCCGCTGCCTAATCTGGCCACGGTTGGTGACATTGGAAAAAGCGGGGGCACTGCATGTCCGCAACTGGCGGCGCCGCGGAACGGCTGACAGCGTTGAGAGCCGCTATGGCGGCAGCGGGTGTCGACGGCATGATCGTGCCGCGGGCGGATGAACATCAGAGCGAATACCTTCCTGCCTCGGCGGAGCGGGTGGCCTGGCTGACAGGTTTTACCGGCTCTGCCGGAACCGCCGTCGTTCTGCCGGCAGCGGCGGCCGTGTTTACCGACGGCCGCTACAGCCTGCAGATCCAGGATCAGGTCGACGGCGCGTTGTATGAGCGGGTAAACACCGCAGACAAGACGCCTGCCGACTGGATCGGGGAGAATCTCCAGACTGGGACCCGGTTCGGGGCCGACCCGTGGCTGCACACGGATCGTCAGCTCGAACGCCTGCGCACGACGGTGGAAAAGGCCGGCGGTGAATTCAGGCTGTTGGACGGCAATCCGCTCGATGAGATCTGGAGCGATCGGCCGGAGCCTCCGGCGGAGCCGATGAAACCGCATCCGACGGCCTATGCTGGCAGGAGCTCGGAGGAGAAACGCACTCAAATCGGCGCCGTTCTCGCCGAGGCCGGGGTCGATGCCCTGCTGGTTACTTCCGCGGAGTCGATCGCCTGGCTGCTTAACATTCGTGGCGACGACGTGCGGAACACGCCGCTCTGTCTCTGTTTCGCGGTGCTTGCCGCCGACGGGTCGACGGAACTTTTCGTCGATCCGAGGAAGCTCGGTGACGAGGTCCGCACCCACCTCGGCAATGCGGTCACGATCCGGGGACGGGATGAACTCGGGGCGGCGCTCGACGGGATCGCCGCCGCCGGCAAGACGCTCAGGATCGACCCCGAGAGCGCACCGGCCTGGCCGATGGAGCGGGTCCGCCGCGCCGGCGGGAAACTGGACTCGGAAGCCGATCCGATCATCGCCGCCAAGGCGGTAAAGAACGATGTCGAATTGATTGGCGTGCGCGCAGCGCATTTCCGGGACGGTCTTGCCTATGCCCGTTTCCTCAGTTGGTTCTCGGCACGGGCGCATCAGGGCGGTCTCGACGAGATGACGCTGGTCGAGCGACTGCATGGCTTCCGGGCCGAGCACGAGATGTTCCGCGGTCCGAGCTTCGACACCATTTCGGGTGCCGGTCCGAACGGCGCAATCGTCCATTACCGGGTTACCGAGGAAAGCAACCGAAACCTCAATCCGGGCGAGATCTATCTGGTCGATTCCGGTGCGCAATATCTCGACGGAACGACGGACATCACCCGGACCTTGTCGACCGGTATCGTCGGTGAAGAGGAGCAGCGTTGTTTTACCCTTGTGCTCAAGGGGATGATCGCGCTCTCCGAAGCGGTTTTCCCGTCCGGGACCACCGGCGGCCAGCTCGATGTCCTGGCGCGCCGTCATCTCTGGGCGGCCGGGCTGGATTACGACCACGGCACCGGGCACGGGGTGGGTGCCTACCTCGGGGTGCATGAGGGTCCGCAGCGCATCTCAAAATCCGGCGGCGGCGCGGAACTGAAGCCCGGCATGATCATCTCGAACGAACCCGGCTACTATCGGGCGGGCGCCTTCGGTATCCGGATCGAGAACCTGGTGGTCGTGGAAGAGCGCGATGTTGCGGGCGCCGATCGACCCATGTTCGGATTCGAGACCCTGACGCTGGCGCCGATCGACCGGGCGCTGATCGATCTCTCGCTGCTCGAACGTCACGAGATCGCCTGGCTCGACGCTTATCATGCACGGGTGCGCGACACGCTGGGCCCGGAACTCGATGCGGAAACCGCAGCCTGGCTGGTCGATGCGACGGCGCCGCTGGCGGGCAAGGAACCGGCGCAGGGGTAAGCGACAAGGGGCAAAGGGCAAGAGGGAGACCACAATGGCCTACGAGACCATTATCTACGAGGCGACCGATGGCGTTGCCCGGATCACGCTCAACCGGCCCGAAGCCGGGCACGCGGTCAATCTGGCGCTGGCCCACGAATTGCTCGAGGCCTCGATCAATGCGAGCGAGGATCCCGATGTCCGCGCCGTCATTCTCGATGCCAGCGGCACGGTCTTCGGTTTCGGCGGCGACCTGAAATATTTCGAGTCCCAGAGCGACAGGATCGGCGCCTGCCTGAAGGAGACCACGGCGTATTTCCACGCCGCGGTTTCCCGGCTGCACCGCCTGAACTCGCCGGTCGTGGTCGCCGTCCAGGGCATGGCCGCGGGTGCCGGCTTCAGCCTCTCGCTGATCGGCGACATCGTGCTGGCGGCGAAATCGGCGCAGTTCAAGATGGCGTATACCGCAGCCGGCCTGTCGCCCGACGGCAGCTCGAGCTATTTCCTGCCCCGCGTCGTCGGTATGCGGCGGGCGATGGAACTCATGCTGACGAACCGGTCGCTGACCGCCGACGAGGCGCAGGATTGGGGCATCGTGACCCGGGTGGTCGAGGACGAGGATCTTGCAAGCGAAGCCACCAAGCTGGCGACCAGGTTCGCGAGCGGCCCGACCCGTGCCTATGGCGGCGTGAAGCGGTTGCTCGCCTCCAGTTTTCAGCAGTCGGTGGAGGCACAGATGGAAGATGAGACACGGACCATCGCCGAACTCGCCCAGACCGAGGACGGCCGCGAGGGCCTTGACGCATTCCTCAACAAGCGGAAGCCGAACTTCAAGGGCCGCTGATCCGGGTGCCCGACATTAAAAAAACGGGCTCCGTTTCCGGAACCCGTTTTTAGGGAAGGGGGATAGTAAGGTTCTTGGCAGGGCTCATCCGGCAACGATGGCGAGAACAAGCGTAAGAACGCTGACCGCAGCCATGTGGGACAAACCAACATAGTGGAAACTCGTCATCGCAACCTCCTCGGGGGTTAGAGGCGCTGAGCCCGTTGCTCGTTGCGCCGTTTGCTGAATCGACAAATAGGCGATCTACTGCAAAGCGAGTAATCGAGAAATCTCAGGGTTGGTATGCGCCAATGACATGGCCGGGGCATCGCGACCAATCATCCTCACCTCGCGCATATCCGCCCCGGAGATGGTGGGCACGGCCCCATGATTCCCCGGGTCCCGGCCTTCTCCGGGGCGACGCCATAAAGCGCTCTACCCGGCGCCGATCAGCGCCAGCCATTCCTCTTCGCTGAGGATCGCCACTCCGAGTTCCTCGGCCTTGCGGGCTTTCGATCCCGCATCGGCGCCGACGACAACATAATCCGTCTTCTTCGAAACCGACCCCGCAACCTTGGCGCCAAGCGACTCCGCCTTCGCCTTGGCCTCGTTGCGGCTGACCGAGGTGAGGGTGCCGGTGAAGACTACGGTCTTGCCGGCGACCGGGCTGTCGTCCGCGACCTGAAGCTCGAAATTCTGGATCTCAAGCTCGTTCTCAAGATCGCGCAGGACCTCGCGGTTATGGTCCTCGTGGAAGAAGGCCGTAAGGTCTTCGGCAACGGAGGGGCCGATCTGGTCGATATTGATCAGGTTTGCATAGGCTTCCGACGCCGGGTCGCTCGCTTCGAGCATGGCCGCCGTCAGCGCCTCGAGCGTGCCGTAGTTGGCGGCAAGCAGCTTGGCCGTGGCCTGACCGACCTGGCGGATGCCGAGGGCGTAGATCAGCCGGTCGAGCCCGATGTCCCGGCGTTCCTCGATCGCGGCGAGCAGGTTGGTGACCGATTTCTCACCCCAGCCCTCGCGCTCCATCAGGGCGTCCACCTGCGTCTTCAGACGGAATATGTCGCCCGGCCGTGCGATCAGCCCGTCCTCGTAGAAGGCCTCGACCTGCTTGGCGCCGAGCCCCTCGATATCGAAGGCATCGCGGGAGACGAAATGCTTGAGCCGCTCGACCGCCTGGGCGGCGCAGATCAGGCCGCCGGTACAGCGCCGGATCGCCTCGCCCTCGGGCCGCACGGCCTCGCTGCCGCAGACCGGGCAATGCTCGGGGAATATGTAGGGTTCGGTGCCCTCCGGCCGCCGTTCTTCGACCACGCGGACGACCTGCGGGATGACGTCGCCGGCGCGCTGGATGACGACCGTGTCCCCCTCGCGGACGTCCTTGCGGCGGATCTCGTCCTCGTTATGCAGGGTCGCGTTGGAAACAACGACCCCGCCGACCGTGATCGGCGTCAGCCGGGCGACCGGCGTGAGGGCGCCGGTGCGGCCGACCTGGATCTCGATCTTCTCCAGGATGGTCTCGGCCTGCTCGGCCGGGAACTTGTGGGCGATCGCCCAGCGCGGCGCGCGGCTGACCATGCCGAGCCGGGCCTGCCAGTCCAGCCGGTCCACCTTGTAGACGACGCCGTCGATATCGTAGTCGAGCGTCGGGCGGGCATGGCCGATCTCCGCATAGGTCTCCAGTGCCGTGTCGGCACCGTCGCAGAGCCGGGTCATCGGGTTGGTGACAAAGCCCCACTGCTCGAGCCGGTCGAGAAAGCCGCGCTGGGTGTCCGCCGGCATTTCGGAGACCTCGCCCCAGGAATAGGCGAAGAATCGCAAGGGACGGCTGGCGGTGATCGAGGGATCGAGCTGCCGGACGGACCCGGCGGCCGCATTGCGCGGATTGGCGAAGATCTTCTTTCCAGCCTCTTCCTGCCGCGCGTTGAGGGCGGCGAAATCCGCCTTGCTCATGAAGACCTCGCCGCGCACCTCGAAGACGGAGGGCGCATCTCCGGGCAGTTCATCCGGGATATCGGCAATGGTCTGCAGGTTGCGCGTGATGTCCTCGCCCTCGGTGCCGTCGCCGCGGGTCGCACCCTGCACGAACCTGCCGTTCTCGTAGCGCAGCGAGGCGGAAAGCCCGTCGATCTTCGGCTCCGCGACCAGCGCCACCGGTTCGTCCACGCCGAGGCTGAGAAAACGGCGGATGCGGGCGACGAAATCCTGCACATCCTCTTCCGAGAAGGCGTTGGAGAGGGAGAGCATCGGCCGCCTGTGGCGGACCTTCGAGAATCCGGCGGCCGGCGCCGCGCCGACCCGCCCGGACGGGCTGTCCGGCCGGATCAGGTCGGGGAACAGGGCCTCGATCTCGTCGTTCCGGCGGCGCATCGCGTCGTATTCGGCGTCGCTGATTTCCGGCGCGTCCTTCTGGTGGTAGAGCTTGTCGTGCTTGGCGATCTGCGCCGCGAGCCAGCGCAGTTCGAAATCCGCCTCGTCACGGGAAAGCGTATCGACCGCCTTCTGTTCTGCCGGCGTTGCCATGGATCTCGTCCTCAGGCTGGATTGAGTAGACTGTCGGCCGCCGCGCGCGCCTCGTCGGTCACGGTCGCGCCGGAGAGCATGCGGGCGAGCTCCTCGCGGCGCTCGCCGGCGGCGAGCTGCGAGACCGCGGTCTTCACCAGTTCGCCGTCCGCCTGCTTGGCGACGTGCCAGTGTCGCGCGCCGCGCGCCGCAACCTGGGGCGAATGAGTGACCACCAGGACCTGGGTCTCCGATCCGAGCCGGGCGAGCCGTTCGCCCACCGCGGCGGCAACGGCGCCGCCGACGCCGCTATCGACCTCGTCGAACACCAGGGTCGAGACCGGATTGGCCTCGGAGAGCACGACCTTGAGGGCAAGCAGGAAGCGCGAGAGTTCGCCGCCGGAGGCGATCCGCGCGAGCGGTCCGAAGGGGGCGCCCGGGTTGGTCGAGACCTCGAAGCTGACCCGCTCCGTTCCGGCCGCTCCCCAATCGCTCTCGTCCATGGCCTCCAGCCGCGTTCTTACCCGGGCCTTGTCGAGCTTGAGCGGTGCGAGTTCCTCGGTCAGCGCCTTGTCGAGCCGTGCGGCCGCGCTGGTACGGGCCGCGCTCAGCGCCTTTGCCGCCTCGACATAGGCGGCGCGGGCACTTTCTTCCGCGCGGGCGAGGTCGGCGAGGCCCCCGCCGGCATCGTCCAGCGCCGCGAGGCGGGCGGAGAGGGCCTTGTGGATCTCCGGCAGCCGGTCGGCATCCATATCGTGCTTGCGGGCCAGCGCGCGCAGCAGGTGCAGCCGGTCGTCGACCTCTTCCAGCCGCCCGCTATCCGCTTCGACGTCGGAAGCGATCTGACTGAGCGCGTGCTGCGCTTCCTGGATCTCGGCGGCCGCCCGGTCGAGACCGTCGATAACCGCGTCGAGACGGTTGCCCGCCCGGTCGCGGACCCGTTCCAGAATGCGCTGCGCCGTGGCGACCGCGTGTTCGGCGCCGTCTTCGCTCTCCAGCGCGCCGGCGGCGCCGTTCATCGCTTCCAGGATCTGCGCCGCGTTCGCAAGTAGAGTCCGGTCCGATGCGAGGCGGCTTTCCTCACCCTCCTCGGGCTGGGCCGCGTCGAGCTCGTCGACATTGTGGCGCAGCAGTTCCTCGTCGGCGCGGGCCTTTTCCAGCTCTTCCCGGGCGCGGCGATGCGCCGTCCGGGCGTCGTTCCAGGCGGCATAGCTCTGTCTGACCGCGGAAAGCAGGGGACCGTGAGCGCCGAACTGGTCGAGGGTCTCGCGATGGGTCGCCGGATCCATCAGGCCGCGCTGGTCGAACTGGCCCTGGATTTCCACCAGGGTCTCGCCCAGGCGCTTCAGGGTGGAGACATTGACCGGCTCGTCGTTGGCGAAGGCGCGGCTGCGGCCGTCGGCTGTCAGAATGCGGCGGAGGATCACCGGTCCGTCCGCCTCGATTCCCATCTCCTCTAGGATCTCGGCCGAGCCGTGGCCGTCGGGAACCTCGAAGCTTGCCGTGACCACGGCCTGTTTGGCGCCGCCACGCACCAGTCCGCTATCCGCCCGCGCACCAAGGGCAAGGCCGAGCGCATCGAGCAGGATCGACTTGCCGGCGCCGGTCTCGCCGGTCAGCACCGACAGGCCCTGCCCGAATGCGAGGTCGAGCCTGTCGATCAGCACCACATCGCGGATCGTGAGGCCGGTCAGCATGTTATGTCAGAAAACCCAAAGCCCGAGACCGAGGAGCCCGTCGCCGTCGCCGACGCCCCGGTTGCTGCCGGTGGTCACCAGCGCGTAGCTGTCCTGATACCATTCGCTGCCCGGGTAATTGTGCCCGAGTACCGCAGCGGTGCGTTCGGCCTGTTCGTGCAGTCCGAGGGCGGTATAGGCTTCCGTCAGACGATGCAACGCTTCCGGTACCTGATCGGTCGTGTCGTAGCGGTCGACGACCTGCCTGAAACGATTGATGGCGGCGAGATACTTGCCCTGTCGCAGATAGAAGCGGCCGATCTCCATCTCCTTGCCGGCAAGGTGGTTCCGGGTGAGGTCGATCTTCAGCAGAGCGTCGCGGGAGTATTTGCTTTCCGGGAAGCGCTGCACCAGCTCATCAAGGGTGTCCATCGCGTCGCGGGTCAGTTTCTGGTCGCGCCCGACATCGACGATCTGCTCGTAATAGCAGAGCCCCTTCAGGTAATAGGCATAGTCGACGTTCTGATT
Source organism: Nisaea sp. (assembly GCF_965216895.1). Taxonomy (GTDB): domain Bacteria; phylum Pseudomonadota; class Alphaproteobacteria; order Thalassobaculales; family Thalassobaculaceae; genus Nisaea. The sequence goes on along the minus strand of NZ_OZ244205.1, from coordinate 1,842,378 downwards.
GCTCGGGTTGAGCTGAATGAAGCGGTCGAGCGCATTGATCGCATCGTCGTACTTGTTGCTCTGGTACAGCGAATAGGCGGCCATGAGCTGGGCCTGGGTGGCCCAAACGGAATAGGGATGCTGGCGCTCCACTTCGTCGAACAGCGGCGCGGCCTTCCTGTAGTCTCCCTCGAGCGCGGTATCGACCGCCTGATTGTAGAGCTCCTCAACGGGGCGCTCGACATATTCGAGTTTCTCTTCCTCCGAGCTGCAGGCCACGAGGGCAAGGGCACAGGTCATCAGTGCGAGGCGTTTCAGCCGCAGCGAACCCAGACCTCCATACGCGAACTTCATCGGATTTCTCCGGACAGGTGTCCTTAGAAAATACGGTCCCGGCGCGCTGCAGCCAAGGGGCTTGCAACCGACCGACGCATGTCGGCCGGAACGCTCCGTCCTAGGTGATCGGATAGAGGAATTAGGCGGTCGCGGCAAGCAGCGGATGGTCGTGGTCGTCGGCGGCCATGTCCGGCGTCATGTCGACCAGTTCCCAGGCGCTTTCGTCCGCGAACAGGGCCCGGAGCAGCTTGTTGTTGAAGAGATGGCCGGACTTCGAGGCGTCGACGCGGCCGAGAATCGGCGCGCCGGCGAGGTAAAGGTCGCCGACACAGTCGAGGATCTTGTGACGCACGAACTCGTCCTTGAAGCGCAGGCCGCCCTCGTTGAGGATCCTGTCGCCGTCGACGATCACCACATTGTCGAGATTCCCGCCGCGCCCGAGGCCCGCAGCCCGCAGACGGTCGATATCTTCCATGAAACCGAAGGTGCGCGCGCCGCTGATCTTCTCGTTGAAGGTGCCGTTGACCAGCTTCACGTCGAGCTGTTTCTCGGTGATGGCCGCACTGTCGAACTCGATCTCGAAATTGACCGAGAAATGGTCGTCCGGGCTGAGTGCGATATGCCGCTTGTCGTCAGATGCCGAAACCTGCTTCAGGATCCGGATGGCTTTGCGAGGCGCCGGAAGCTTGCGGATCCCGGCACACTCGATCAGCAGGACGAAAGGCTCGGACGAGCCGTCCATGATCGGCACTTCCGGGCCGTCAATCTCGATCAGAGCGTTGTCGATGCGGCATCCAGCGAGCGCCGCCATAAGATGCTCGACAGTGGAAACGACCACCCCGTCCCCGTTCTGCAGCCTGGTGCACATGGTCGCGTCGTGGACCATGTCCCAGCGCGCGGGAACAAGCGGGTCCTTGCCGGAGACGTCGGTGCGTTTGAAGACAATGCCATGATCTGCATCGGCGGGATGCAGCGTCATCACGCAATCAACACCGCCATGCAACCCGACACCCGTACAGGATATGCTCGTCTTCAAGGTCTGTTGCGAAATCACGTACGACGCTCCCGGTGCAACCGCCGGAATTGCTCGTGTTTTCCCGGCAATTTCTGAACGGAGTTGCGCTAAATAATCAAAGCCCCGGAAGATGTAGCAATATCTCCCGGGGCTCTCAAATCACTCTTTGTGACTGAATATTACGCCGTAAACGCCTGATATAACGACGTAAAATCCAGGTTAGTTAGCCTGCCTGCGCAGGAAGGCCGGAATGTCGAGAAGATCGTCTTCCTGACGGGACGGTGCAACCCGTTCCGACTGTTCCAGTGCGCCGAGGCGGGCTTGCTTCGGCTCGGCCGAGTTGACGTCGACGAAGCGCTGCGGACGGGCATCCCGGGCCGGTTCCGACGGTTTCTTGCTGCCGATCCCGGTCATCCGGGTGAACAGGCTCGGGCTCTTCTCCGCGGCATCGCCACGGCCACCTGCATTGGCCATCGCCGCCGCCTGGAACGGATCCGGCTCGCTGCTGGCGGCTTTGGTTTCCGGCATTGCCGGCGGCGGGGCGATGAAGTTGTCCCCGGCACTCGGAGCTGCCGCGGCCGGCTCTTCCGCTTTCGCGCTCTTCGTTGCATCGGCCCTGGTCTGGGCTTCGAGCGCGGCCTCGTCGAGATCCGCCTCTCCCACCACGAGGGTGTTGCCGGCAACATGGACAGTCTCGGACGTGGCCGAGATCGCCGGGATGTCGCCCGCCGGAGCGCTCGGCGTCGCGGCGGAAGCAGAAACCGTCGCGGCCGGGGCCGGGTCGGCCGCCGGCTTTGCTGCCGGAGCGGCTTTCGCCTTGGTCGGGACCACGGTCAGCGGCGGGCGCTTGGCGGACATGCCCTCGGCCGCGATGCCGGTCGACACGACGGAGACCCGCATCGTGCCTTCCATCTTCTCGTCGAAGGTCGAGCCGAAGATGATGTTGGCTTCCGGATCAACCTCCTCGCGAATGCGGTTGGCCGCTTCGTCGACCTCGAACAGGGTCATGTCCATGCCGCCGGTGATGTTGATCAGCACGCCGCGGGCGCCCTTCATCGTGGTGTCTTCCAGAAGCGGGTTGTTGATCGCGGCCTCGGCGGCGTCGACGGCGCGCTTTTCGCCGCTGGCCTCGCCGGTGCCCATCATGGCCTTGCCCATCTCGCTCATCACCGTGCGGATGTCGGCGAAGTCGAGATTGATCAGGCCCGGCATGATCATCAGATCGGTTACGCCGCGCACACCGGAATGCAGCACGTCGTCGGCCATGTTGAAGGCGTCCGCGAAGGTCGTCTTCTCGTTCGCCACCCGGAACAGGTTCTGGTTCGGGATGATGATCAGGGTGTCGACATACTGGGTCAGTTCCTCGATCGCCTGATCCGCGATCCGCATGCGGTGCTGGCCTTCGAAGTGGAACGGCTTGGTCACCACGCCGACGGTCAGGATGCCGTTTTCACGGGCGGTCTGCGCGATCACGGGCGCGGCGCCGGAACCGGTGCCGCCGCCCATCCCGGCGGTGATGAAAACCATGTTGCTGTCGCGCAGATTCTCCATGATCTCGCCGATCGCTTCTTCGGCTGCGGCGCGGCCGACCTCCGGCCGTGAACCGGCGCCGAGCCCCTGGGTAACGCCGGCGCCGAGCTGGATGGTGCGGTCGGCGAGCGACTGTTTCAGGGCCTGGGCGTCGGTGTTGGTGACGATGAACTCGACGCCCTCGAGGTTGGAGCGGATCATGTTGTTGACGGCATTGCCGCCGGCGCCGCCGACGCCGACCACGCTGATCCGCGGCTTCAGATCGTTGTCTTCGGTGGGGACGGAGATGTTGATGGTCATGGGGGTGGCCTCCTGTGCTCGCGTTTAGAGGGTGCTCTGGGGGATGCGTGCCTCAAGCACGCGGGTATTGGGCCTTTCGGCCGGGGTCGGTGAACGTTCTGTCACTGAATTCTTGTGGCGCCGCGGCCGGTCCGCTCCATTCGGTCGCAGGCCGGATTGTGCGGCGGGATAGAACCGGATTTCGATCATCAGAAGTTCTCCCTCAGCCAGGAGCCGACGCGGCCGAACAGCCCGCTTCCGGTCTCCCTGTTGGCGATATGCCCTTGCCGGGACGCGTCGAGTGCCGGATCGGCGGCATAGGCAAGCAGTCCGGCGCTCGTCGCGAAGGCCGGACCGCTGGCGACGTCGGCCAGCCCGTTGACTCGGATCGGCCGGCCCAGGCGGACCTGCTTGTCCAGGATTTCCTGCGCCAGATCCCGAACCCCCGGCATCTGGCTCGCCCCGCCGGTGATCACCACGCGACGGCCGGCGACCTTGTCGAAACCGCTGGCTTCGAGCCGGCCCCGGACAAGCTCGAAGGTTTCCTCGAGACGCGGATGGATGATCCGGATCAGGAGGGATTTCGGCACATGGTTCGGATGGGTCTCGTCCTGCTCGCCGACCAGCGGAACGTCGATCACTTCGCGTTCGTCGAGGCTGGACGGGATGGCGCTGCCGTAGAGCGTCTTCAGGCGTTCGGCCTCATGCACCGGGGTGGCGAGACCGCGGGCGATGTCGCTGGTGATGTGAGCGCCGCCGACCGGGACGCAGTCGGTATAGATGACGCTGCCGTCGAAGAAGACCGCCATGGTCGTGGTGCCGCCGCCCATGTCGATCACCGTGACGCCGAGATCGCGCTCGTCCTCGACCAGGCAGGCGAGGCCGGAGGCGTAGGGCGAGACCACGAAGGCCTCGACACCGAGATGGCAGCGTTCGATGACGCTTGCGATGTTGCGCACTGCGCTGGACGCCGCGGTGACCATGTGCATGGAGGCGCCGAGACGCATCCCGCACATGCCGCGCGGATCGCGGATGCCGCGGCTGCCGTCGATCGAAAAGCCGACCGGGATGGAGTGGATGAGCTGGCGGTCGGCCTCGACCTCGAGCCTCTGCCACTGGCTGAGAATCCGCCGCATGTCCGTGTCGCCGACCTCCTGGCCGCCGATCGCGACTTCGACGCCCACGGTCTGCGAATGCGGATAACCGCCGGAGAGATTGACGAAGACCCGCTGGACGGTCTCGTCGGCCATTTTCTCGGCGGTATGGACTGCGGCCCGCACGCATTCCTCGGCCTCGGCCATGTCGATCACCGTGCCGCTACGGATGCCGCGCGCGACCTGATGGCCGATGCCGGTGACCCGGATGCCGGGCAGGCTCTTGCCGCCCTCGCCGGGCGCGATCCGCGTGCCGCTCTCACCGATCCGCGCGATCAGGCAACAGACCTTCGTCGAACCGATATCCAGGATCGCGACGGTGCCGGTGCGAGGCTTGGCCAGGCTCTTGCGCATCAGGTGTCCTTTCCCGGGTTGCGAAGGCGGCTCGAGACGTCCGGCGCGACGCGGACCACGAGCTGGTTCGGCAGGCGCAGGTCGATGGCGACGACATCGCGGTCGAGCACATGATGGTCGCGCTGCAGTTGCGCGAGATGGGACCAGGCCTTCTCCGGCGCCCGTTCCGGCAGTTCGATGTCGACGCCGGTATCGAGGCGCACGTTCCAGCGCCGCTCGCCGATCCAGGTGACGGCTCGCACGCGCTGGTTCAGATCCGGTTCTCGCGAGAGAAGCGCAAGAAAGTCGCGGGCGCGGGCCGGTGCCTCCTCGCCGACGACGATGGGCAGGTCGGCGAAACGGCGCGGGTTCTGACCCGGGACCTCGACGCCGAGTTCGTCGATCAGGGTGAGCTCGCCGTCGCGTTGCCACAGCGCCAGCGGTGTGCGCTCGTCGAGGCGGACGAAGAGCGTATCGGGCAGGCGCCGCTCGATGGTCGCGGTGCGGACCCAGGGCAAGGCATCTACCCGCGCTTTCAACGCCTTGAGATCGACGCCGAGGATCGGGGCACCCCGATCCGTGGCGATCGCGCCGACCAGGGCGCTCCGCTCGGTGCGGAAGCGGCCCTCGACGAGGATGTCGGAGACGACGAGACCAAGATCGTTCGAGACCGCGATGCCGGCGCGGTCGATGGCGGCGGCGAGCTGACCGATCGCACCCGTGCGTGCTGCGTGCCAGCCGGTAGCGGCGACGATCGCGGTCAGCGTGGCAAATCCGGTTCCGATCAGGACCTGCCGCATCCGGCGGGCGGACAGCCTCGGGCGCCGCGCGGGGCGCCGCTTGGCGGTGTTTTTCTTGCCCTTGCTGCTCTTGCCGGGGCTCAGTAATCGCATCGTGCGTCCTCCACCAGCTTGGCGCAGAGCGCGGGGAAATTCATGCCGCGGAAACTGGCCTGTTCGGGAACCAGAGAGGTCGGGGTCATGCCCGGCTGGGTATTGACCTCGAGCAGATAGAGATTGTCGGGATCGGCTTCGCTCTCCGTGTCGTCGAAGCGCAGATCGGCCCGGCTGACACCGCGGCAGCCCAGCACCGAATGGGCTTTCTCCGCCATTTCCAGCGCCCGCGCGCTCACTGCTTCCGGCAGGTTCGCCGGCAGGATGTGGATCGATCCGCCAGTGGCGTATTTCGCGTCGTAATCGTAGAAACCGTGTTCAGAGGTGATCTCGGTGACCGCGAGGGCGACGCCGTCGAGCACTGCGACGGTCAGCTCGCGGCCCGCGATGAATTTCTCTTCCAGAACAATATCGCCGAACGGCCAATCTTCCGCGGTCGGCCGGTAATTGTCTCCCGGACGGACGATATGGACGCCGAGACTGGAACCCTGGTCGATCGGCTTCAGCACGTAAGGCCGTTTCAGCGCCTCGCGTTCCAGCGCCTCGGCGCGGGAGCGGACGACTCCGATCGGGCACTTGATGCCGGCGCGGGCGAAGAGTTCCTTTGCGCGCGGCTTGTCCATCGCGATGGCCGAGGCCTCGACGCCGGAATGGGTGTAGGGAATGTCGAGGATGTTCAGCAGTCCCTGGATATTGCCGTCCTCGCCGATGCGGCCATGCAGGGCGTTGAAGCAGACATCCGGTTTCAGCTCGGCGAGCCGGAACGGGATCTGCCGGTCGACATCGACTTCGCTCACCCGGTAGCCGGCCTCGCGCAGGGCCTTGGCACATTCCCGGCCGCTGGAAAGCGAAACCTCGCGCTCGCCCGACCAGCCGCCCATCAGAACCGCGACATGCTTGCTCATGCGCCTTCTCCCTGCCTGGTCACGCCAATGCGCCGGATTTCCCAGCGCAGTTCCACGCCGCTGGCCTCCCTGACCCGGCGGCGGACCGACTCGCCCAGCTCCTCGATGTCGGACGCGGTTGCGGTGCCGGTATTGATCAGGAAATTGCAGTGCTGCTCCGAAACCATGGCACCGCCGACACGGAGCCCGCGGCAGCCGGCGGCGTCGATCAATTGCCAGGCCTTGCCGCCTTCCGGATTGGCGAAGGTGCTGCCGCCGGTGCGCTCGCGGATCGGCTGGCTGCTCTCGCGGGCCTGCTTGATCTCGTCCATCGCACGGGCGATCTCGGCTTTGTCGCCGACCGGGGCGTGGAAGGTCGCCGCGGTAAAGATCCAGTCTGCCGGCGCGTCCGTATGGCGATAGGACATGCCGAGCGCGGCGGCCGGTACGCGCCGGACGATGCCCTCTCCGGTCACCAGTTCGGCGGAAAACAGCACGTCCTTGAACTCGCGGCCGTAGGCGCCCGCATTCATGCGCAACCCGCCGCCGATACTGCCGGGGATGCCGGACATGAAGGCGAGACCGTCGCGGCTCTCGACGAGCGCCGCCTTTGCCAGGTTGAGGTCGAGCACGGCGGCGCCGACGGTTACCATGTCTGCACCGAAACGAATCTCGTTGAAACCGCGGCCGAGGCGAATCACGACGCCCGGAATACCGCCGTCGCGGATCAGCAGGTTGGAGGTCACGCCGATGACCGTCACCGGCACGTCGGCCGGTTTGCCGCGCAGGAAGGACGCGAGGTCCTCTGTATCCTCCGGGCGGAACACCACTTCGGCGGGACCGCCGACGCGGAACCAGGTCTGCTGCGAGAGGTCGACATTTTCCTGGTAACGCCCGCGCACGTCGGGCAGGCGCTGGATCAGGGAGCGGGCGTGGTCGGATCGGAGAGCTGCCATGGTCATTGCCCCTCCTTTCCGGCGACGCGCGCGGCGCCGCTTACCAGTGGTTCGAGCTCGTCCGGCAGGGCCTGGGCCCAGTTGGTGATGCTGCCGGCGCCGAGGCAGACCACCATGTCGCCCGGCCTGGCGATCTCGGCGACGATGTCGGCGAGTCCGGAGGGGGCGTCGAGTGCGTAGACATGGCGGTGGCCGCGGGCTCTGAGACCGGCGATCAGGCTGTCCCGGTCGGCGCCCTCGATCGGATCCTCGCCGGCGGCATAGACATCCGCGACGATCACGCCGTCGGCATCGTTGAAGCAGGCGCAGAAATCCTCGAACAGATCGTGCAGGCGCGAATAGCGGTGCGGCTGTACCACGGCAAAGACGCGGCCGTCCGGGCAGGCCGAGCGCGCGGCGGAGAGCACGGCGCTGATCTCGACCGGGTGGTGGCCGTAATCGTCGATCACCGAAATGCCCCCGGCCTCACCGGTCTTGGTGAAGCGGCGCTTCACCCCGCTGAAACCGGCGAGCGCGTTCGCGATCAGATCGTCCTCGAGGCCCATCTCGATGCCGATGGCGATCGCGGCAAGAGCGTTGGAGACATTGTGCTGGCCGTACATCGGCAGGATCACGCCCTCAAGCGTGCGCTCGGTGTCCTGCGCGCGGTCGGCGACCACGATGTCGAACCGCGCGCCGGAAGACGTGATCTCGAGATTGACGGCACGGACGTCGGCCTGCGGCGAGAAACCGTAGGTGACGATGCGGCGGTCGGCGACCTTCGGGATCAGCTTCTGCACCGTCGGATGGTCGATGCACAGGGTCGCGAATCCGTAGAACGGGATGTTCGCGACGAAAGCCCGGAAGGCGTCCTGCAGTTTCTCGAAATCGCCGTGGAAATCGAGATGTTCCGGATCGATGTTGGTGACGACGGCGATGGTCGCGGGCAGCCGGTTGAAGCTGCCGTCGCTCTCGTCCGCCTCGACCACCATCCAGTCGCCCGAGCCGAGCCGGGCGTTGGTGCCGTAGGCATTGATGATGCCGCCGTTGATCACGGTCGGGTCGAGACCTGCAGCGTCGAGCATGGCGGCGACCAGCGAGGTCGTGGTCGTCTTGCCGTGGGTGCCGGCGCAGGCGATCGACCATTTCAGCCGCATCAGCTCGCCGAGCATCTCGGAGCGGTGGACGACCGGAAGCATGCGCTCGCGCGCGGCCAGAACTTCCGGGTTGTCCTGCTTGATCGCGGTGGAGATGACGACGATCGAGGCATCTTCGATATTTGAGGCCTGCTGGCCGACGAACACCTTGATTCCGCGCTCTTTCAGGCGGCGCACATTGGCATTGTCGGAGAGGTCGGAGCCTTGCACCGAGTAGCCGAGATTGTGCAGCACCTCCGCAATGCCGGACATGCCGATGCCGCCGATGCCGGTGAAGTGCATGGTTCCGATGCTGAGCGGCATCTCTCTCATGCGGCGCGTCCTTGTTGCGGGTTTGTGGCGGCGGCGAGGTCCGGCGCGGTGGCAATGACGAGATCTGCGAGGCGTTCGGCCGCGTCCGGCGTGCCGAGATTGCGTGCCTCCGCGGCGGCGCGATTCAGGCGGTCCGGCGCCTTCAGCACCCCGAGCAGGGCACCGGCCAGTTTCGGTGCGGTGAATTCGTCCGGCTCGGTCATGACCCAGGCAGCCCCACCCGCCGCGACGGCGCGTGCATTGGCGGTCTGGTGGTCGTCTGCCGCACTCGGATAGGGGACCAGGATCGACGGGCGGCCGAGCGTGGTCAGCTCGGCAATGGTCGAGGCGCCGGAGCGTGCGATCACGAGGTCCGCCGAGGCCATGCGGTCCGGCAGGTCGTCGAAGAAGGCGCGGATGTCGGCGGCGACGCCGAGATGCTGATAATCGGCCTTTACCCGCTCGATATCCTCGGCCCGGCTCTGCTGGGTGATGCGCAGCCGTTTCCGCAGGGGCTCCGGCAGCTCGGCGATACCGGCGGGTACGACGTGCGAGAACACGGTCGCGCCCTGGCTGCCGCCGAAGACCAGCAGGTTCACCGGTCCGTCCGAGGAGGCGACTTTCTCGCCGCGCAGGGCGAGCACACTGTCGCGCACCGGGTTGCCGGTGAAATGACACTTCGCAGTCTCGCGTTCGGAAAGATTGGTCATCTCGCGGAAGGAGGTGGCGATTTTCGAGGCGTGTGGCGCGAGGAAGCGGTTGGCGCGGCCGAGCACCGCATTCTGCTCGTGCAGCACGGTCGGCAGACCGAGGAAGGCCGCCGCGCGCACGGTCGGAACCGAGGGATAGCCGCCGAAGCCGACCGCGATCGCGGCGCCGAGTTTTCTCATGTGAAGCGCTGCCTGCAGCGCGCCGATGCCCAGCTCGACGATCGCCTTCGCCTTGCCGGTGACGCCGCCCTTACTCGGGCTGGCGGCACGGATCCGGCGCACGGCGATCTCCCGGTTCTCGCCCTCGTAGCGGCCGCCCCGGTCGTCGGTGACCAGTGCGACGCGGATGCCGCGCTGGGTCAGCGCCTGGCCGAGGGAGAGGGCCGGGAAAATATGCCCGCCGGTGCCGCCGGCGGCGAGAATGACGGTTCCGCCGCTCATCACAAGGCCTCCATCCGGCCGGCCCGGCTGCGGGTCAGCGCCAGCAGCAGCCCCATGCCAAGAGCGAGCGCAAGCAGGGAGGAACCGCCATAGCTTATGAAGGGCAGGGTCATGCCTTTTGCCGGCATGAGCTGCAGGGCGGATGCCATATGGATGAGCGCCTGAAGGCCGAACTGGGCGAGCAGGCCCGCGCCCGCCAGCAGCACGAACAGGCTCTGCTCGGAGAACAGCCGCGCGAAACCGCGCAGAACGACGAAGCCGAAGAGCAGGATCAGCAGCAGGCAGACGATGGCGCCGAATTCCTCGCCGGCGACGGAGAAGACGAAGTCGGCGTGGGCATCGGGCAGAAAGGCCTTCACCTGGCCCTCGCCGGGGCCGGTGCCGAGCAGGCCGCCGCTGCGGAAGGCCTCGAGCGAGCGCTCCACCTGGTAGCTGTCGCCGGCTGCCGGATCTAGGAAGCGGTTGATCCGGTCGTTCACATGCGGCAGCAGTAAATAGGCCGCGACCATACCGCCGGCCCCGAGAAGGATCGCTCCGCCGACCAGCAACATCGGCAGACCGGCAAGGAAGAACTGGCCGAACCAGACCAGCGAGACGACGACGGTCTGTCCGAGATCCGGCTGCAGCAGCAACAGGGAGATGACGAGGCCGTAGAGCAGGATGGCGATCCAGTGCCCCGGAAAGCCGCTATCCTTGCGCCATTCGGCGAACATCCAGGCAGCGAGCACGGCAAAGCAGGGCTTTAGGAACTCCGAGGCCTGCAGGGAGAACCCGGCAACGCTCAGCCAGCGTCGTGCGCCCTTGATCTCGGCGCCGAAGATCAGGGTGAGGACCAGCAGGCCGATGCAGCCGATGAAGCCGATGGTCGCGGCGCGGCGAACCTGCAGAGGGCTCATCAGGGAACAGGCGAAGAGGACGCCGGCGGCGACCGGGAGCAGCATGAGCTGCCGACGGACGAAGTGATAGCTGTCGAGGCCGATGCGTTCCGCCACGGCCGGGCTGGCGGCGAAGATCATCAGGGCGCCGAAGAGGATGATGAGCAGCAGAACGCCGGCGGTCCAGCGGTCCACGGTCCACCACCAGCGGCCGAGTATGCTCGTGTCGGTGCGGGCGATCGTGCTCATGGCCGCGTCACCTCGCCTTCACCCGTCCCTGTCAGACGCAGGACCCGGTCGCGGAAGCGGTCGCCTCGCTGCTCGAAATTGTCGAACTGGTCGAAGGAGGCGGCGGCGGGGGACAGCAGAAGGGTTGCGCCGGGCAGATGTTCTTCCCGCGCCATCAGGTGCGCGGCGTCGACGGCCTTGTCGAGTGTGCCGCACTGGGTATGCGGAACCGCATCACCCAGCGTCTTGCCGAAGCTCGGCGCTGACTCTCCGATCAGGAAGGCGTGGCGGATGCGCGAAAAACAGGGTTTCAGCGGCGCGATCCCGCCTTCCTTCGCGCGGCCGCCGGCGATCCAGTAGATCGGATCGTAGCAGCCGAGCGCCCGTTCCGCGGCGTCCGCGTTGGTTGCCTTGCTGTCATTGACGTAGCGGATGCCGTCGCGCTCGACGACCAGCTCCTGTCGATGGGCGAGGCCGGGGAAACTGAAGATCGCTTCCGCGATCACTGCGGAATCGATTCCGGCGGCGCGGCAGGCGGCGAAGGCGGCCGCGGCATTCTGGTGATTGTGGTCGCCGGGCAGGGTTTTGGCCGGGGCGAGGCTGAGGACGGGCTTGCCGCAGGCGACGAGCGAGGCGCCCGAATAGCGCAGATCCGCCGCCGCGTTGTCCTTTCCGGAGATCCGCATCAGTTTCGGTGCCAGAGCGTCGATGCGGTCCGCGATGGCGGCGGCGTCCGGGTCGTCGATCCCGACGATGGCGGTGTCACCAGCGCTCTGGTTCGCGAAGATCCGGGCCTTGGCCGCGATATAGCCTCTCAGCCCGCCGTGCCGGTCGAGATGGTCCGGCGAGATGTTCAGCAGGATGGCGATTTCGGGGGCGAGCGACGGCGCGAGCTCGAGCTGGTAGGAGCTGAGCTCGAGAATGCAGGTGCCGTCGGCGTCGAACGGTTCGAAGGAGAGCACCGGCGTGCCGAGATTGCCGCCGACTTCGACCTTCTTGCCGGCAGTCTCGAATATGTGCCCGATCAGCGCGGTGGTTGTCGATTTGCCGTTGGTGCCGGTGATGGCGATCACCCGGGCGTCCGGACATTCGGCAAGCATCAACTCGACGTCGCCGATGATCGGCACACCCGCTGCCTTCGCTTTGGCGGCCGCCGGGTGCGGTTCGGGATACGTGTGCGGAATGCCGGGGCTCAGGACCAGGTAATCGATCCCGGACCAGTCGACGGCGTCCGGGGACTCGATCGTCGCGTCCCGCCGCCCCGCGCTCGCGCGCCGCTCGTCGCTGTCGTCCCAGGCAAGGACCTCCGCGCCGCCCTCGACCAGGGCCTCGACGGTCGCGAGACCGCTGAGGCCGAGGCCCATGACGAAGAGGCGTTTACCCGATTTGCTGTGGCAGGGGATCATCTCTACCTCAGCTTCAGGGTGGACAGGCCGATCAGCGCCAGAATGACGGCGATGATCCAGAACCGGATGACGATGGTCGGCTCCGCCCAGCCCTTCTTTTCGAAGTGATGATGCAGCGGCGCCATGCGGAAGACGCGCCGGCCGGTGAGCTTGAAGGAGGCGACCTGGACGATCACCGAGACGGTCTCCAGCACGAAGAGGCCGCCGATGATGGCGAGCACCAGTTCGTGCTTGGTGACGATGGAGATGGTGCCGAGCGCGCCGCCGAGGGAGAGCGAGCCGGTATCGCCCATGAAGACCATGGCCGGCGGGGCGTTGAACCAGAGGAAGCCGAGACCGGCGCCGAGCAGGGCGCCGCAGAATACCGCAAGCTCACCGGTGCCGGGCACGTGGTTGATCTGCAGGTAGTTGGCGAACACTGCGTTGCCGGTCAGGTAGGCGATCAGCGCGAAGCAGAGACAGGCGATCATCACCGGGACGATGGCAAGCCCGTCGAGCCCGTCGGTCAGGTTGACCGCGTTCGAGGCGCCGACCATGACGAAGATCGCGAAAGGCGCGAAGAACCAGCCGAGATTGATCAGCACATCCTTGAAGAACGGCACCGCGAGGCCGTTGGCGAGGCTCTCCGGCATTGCGGCCTGCACCATCAGCACCGCGACGAGGGAGATTGCGATCTGGCCGGCGAGCTTCAGTTTGCCCGGAAGGCCCTTGGTGTTGCGTTTGGTCAGCTTCAGGAAGTCGTCCGCGAAGCCGAGCAGCCCGAAACCGCCGGTAACCAGTAGCACGGCCCAGATGAAGCTGTTGCTGAGGTCGGCCCAGAGCAGGGTCGATATCGAGAGCGCGATCAGGATCAGGAGCCCGCCCATGGTCGGCGTGCCCTTCTTGGTCAGCAGATGGCTTTCCGGTCCGTCCTCGCGGATCGGCTGCCCTTCGCGCTGCTTGGAACGCAGCCAGTTGATCAGCCAGGGGCCGAGCACAAATCCGATCAGCAGCGCGGTCATGATCGCGCCGCCGGTCCGGAAGGTGAGGTACCGGAACAGGTTGAAGACCTGGAACTGGTCGGCGAGCGGGACGAGAAGATTGTACAGCATGGCGCGGCCTAGCCTCCGTAGGCCGCATTGCGCGGCATGGTCTGTCGGGTTTTCGGAAGCGCGCGGATTGCGGTGACGATGGGCGCCATCCCGGTGCCAAGGGAGCCCTTCACCAGCACCACGTCGCCCTCTTCGACCTGGTCGGCGACCATGGCCGCGACGTCCTCGGCGCTGTTCCCGTGTCCGCCGAGCAGAACCGGGGGCAGATTGCGCGCCATCCGGCCCATCATCGGTCCGACGGTGAAAACCAGGTCGGCGGCGCCGCAGACCTTGGCCAGCAGATTGAGGTGGAGGAATTCCGAACGGTCCCCGAGTTCCAGCATGTCGCCGAGCACGGCCACGCGCCGCCCGGTGCCTTTCGGCTTGGTCATGGCAAGCACTTCGAGCGCCGCGGTTACCGAGGCCGGGCTGGCGTTGTAGCTCTCGTCGATCAGCAGCAGACCGGCCTCTCCGAGCAAGATCTCTTCCTGTCGTCCACGTCCGGCCTTGGCGGAGATTTCGCGCATGGCCCGCGCCGCCGTCTGCAAATCGAGACCGAGCGCGTGCACGCACGCCAGCACACCGACGGAATTGAAAGCCCAGTGGAGACCGATCCCATCGATCCGGTAGACCAGTTGCCGATCATCGACGCGCACCACGATGTTCGAACCGGACGGGCCGCATTCTGCGCCGATCAGGCGGACGTCGGCATCTTCGCTGCGTCCGAAACTGACGATCTTTGCGCCGGCCGCTTCCGCCCGTTCGGCGCAGAAGTAGAAGTGCGCGTTGTCCCGGTTCAGTACCGCCAGGCCGCGGTCCTTCTCGAGACCCTCGAAGATTTCGGACTTCGCTTCGGCGATCTGTTCGACGTCGCGGAAATGCCCGATATGGGTCTCCTCGACATTTGTGATGACCGTCAGATGCGGGCGAACCAGCCGGGTGAGTTCGGAAATCTCGCCGAGATGGTTCATCCCGAGTTCGAAGACAGCGTATTTGGTGTCCTGCGGGAGCCGGGCGAGGCTCAGCGGAGCGCCGATGTGGTTGTTCAGGTTGCCGGCGCTCGCATGGACGGTTCCGAAGGGGGTGAGGGCGGCGGCCAGCGAGTCCTTGGTGCCCGTCTTGCCGACGCTGCCGGTGACGGCAAGCACGGTCGCGTTCGAGCGCTGCCGGGCTGCGACGGCGATGTCGTGCAACCCCGCGAGCACGTCTCTCACCTGGAGCAGGGGCGCGTTCGCCCCGAGCCCGGCCGGAATGCGGCTGACCAGAGCGGCTGCGGCCCCGGCCTCGAGCGCGGACCTGACATAGTCGTGGCCGTCGACCCGCTCGCCGGGGAGGGCGACGAACAGGCAGCCGGGCGTCACCTTGCGGCTGTCGATGACCAGGTCCGCGACCTCGAAGGCGGGGCCGTGCAGGGTGCCGCGCGTCGCTTGTTCCAGCTCACCCGATGTCCAGAGCATTTCGGTCATCGGACGTCCCCCAGAAGCGCTGAAACGATAGCGCGCGCGGCGTCTCTGTCGTCGAAGTCCCGGGTCTCGGTTCCGACGATCTGATAGGTTTCGTGGCCTTTCCCGGCAATGATCAGCGCATCCTCGGGGCCAAGCGACCGGATCGCGGTCTCGATCGCCCTCGTCCGGTCGCCGATTTCGGCGGCACTCGGGCAGGTCGCCATGATTTCGGCGCGGATCGCGGCCGGATCCTCGGTCCGCGGATTGTCGTCCGTCACATAGACATGGTCGGCGAGTTCGATTGCGGTGCGGCCCATGATCGGACGCTTGCCCCGGTCGCGATCGCCGCCGCAGCCGAACACGACATGCAGCGCGCCGGCGACATGCGGGCGGATTGCCTTCAGCACAGTCTCCAGTGCCTCGGCCTTGTGGGCGTAATCGACGAAGATCGGCGCGCCGTTCGGATGCTGCGCGGCGCGTTCCATGCGCCCGCGCACGCCTTCGAGGCCTGCAAGAACGCCGACGACATGTTCCAGATCGGCGCCGGACGCGACGGTAACGGCGGTCGCGGCGAGGACGTTCATGGCCTGGAACGCGCCGATCAGCGAGAGCTCCACAGCGTGGCTGCGTCCGGCGTGTGTGATCGAGAAGCGCTGGCCGGTTGCAGTCGGCTCCCAGCCGGTCATGCGGAAATCGGCGCCGCCGCTCCGGCCGAAGGTCAGCACGCGGATCCCGCGTTCGGCGGCGATCTCGGCAAGCTCTGCGGATTGCGGGGCGTCCGCCGACAGGATCGCGGTCCCGTCGGGCTGCAGCACGCGCTCGAACAGTCCGGCCTTGGCCGTCAGATAGTCGGCCATGGTGCGGTGGTAGTCGAGATGCTCGTGGCTGAGATTGAGGAAGGCGGCGATGCCGACCTTCACCCCGTCGAGTCGGAACTGGTCGAGGCCGTGACTGGAGGCTTCCATGGCGAGATGGTCGATCCCGCGGTCGGCGAGGCCGGCGAGGGCGGCATGGAGGGCGACCGGGTCCGGCGTCGTCAGTCCGGGGCCTTCCGAGCCCGTATCGGTCGTGATCCCGAGGGTCCCGAGGCTGGCGCTCTTCGCGCCGAGCGCAGCCCAGATGCGGCGCACGAATTCGACGGTGGAGGTCTTCCCGCTGGTGCCGGTCACGGCGGCGACCGTTTCCGGCTGGCGGCCGTAGAAGCGGGCCGCCATCAGGGCGAGACGGCGGCGCGGGTTATCGTCCGCGATCAGGGCGATATCGGTCTCGCCCGGATCGGTGCCGTCTTCCGTCAGCACGGCGACCGCGCCGCGCTGCACCGCGTCTGTGATGAACTTGCGGCCGTCGAGCGTGCTGCCCGAGAGCGCGGCGAAGAGAAAGCCCGGCTTCACGTCCCGGCTGTCGGCGGTCAGGCCCGCGATCTCGCGCTCAAGCGCGCCGGACGCCGCCAGCGAGGCGGTCCGGGGATCGCGGCGAGCCAGGTCGCCGTTTATCAGCTCAGAAAGACGCAAGGGCTTTGTTTCCTTTGGGTTCGGGTATCTTCACCATGAGAGCGCGGCGGATTTCGGGCGCATCCTCGTCGACCGGCGCCACATTCAGGAGCGGCGCGGCACGCTCGATGACCCGTTTGACCGCCGGCGCGGCGACCCAGCCGCCGGTGGCGTAGCCGAAGCTGCTCTTGTTGCCTTTCGGCTCGTCGACCATCGCCAGCACGACGTAGCGGGGCGCATTCAGCGGAAATACGCCGACAAACGAGGAGAGCAGGGCCTTGCGGCGGTAAGCGCCGCCCTGGCCGGGCTTCTCCGCCGTGCCGGTCTTTCCTCCGACGAGATAACCCTCGGCGGCGGCGTTGCGGCCGGTGCCGTTCTCCACCACCAGGCGCAGCAGGCGCCGGACGGCTTCGGAGGTTTTTTCCTTGATGATGCGCTCGCCGACCAGCAGCTCGTCGCTACCGCGCCGAAGCAGGGTCGCGGGGCGGTGGATACCACCATTCACCACGGCCGCAACCCCATTCGCGAGATGCACCGGGCTGACCGCGATGCCGTGGCCGAAGGAGATCGTCATGGTGTTGATCGGACGCCACGGGCGCGGTGCCATCGGATGGCCGCGCTCCGGCAGTTCGATTGCGGAAGGCTTGAGAAAGCCGAGCTTTTCCATGAAGGCGCGCTGACGCTCGCTGCCCACATCCATCGCCATCTTCACGGATCCGACATTCGACGAGTACATGAAGATTTCCGGCACGGAGAGCCAGCGGTTCTTGGCGTGGTAGTCGCTGATCGTGAAGCGGGCGACCCGAATCGGCTTGCTCGCGTCGTAGCCGCCGGAGAGCGATGTGGTGCCGTAATCCAGCGCCATCGCGGTGTTAAAGATCTTGAAGGTCGAGCCCATCTCGTAGACGCCGAGCGAGGCCCGGTTGAAGAGCGCGTCGTCGGAGATCTTGTCGCGCCGGTTGGGGTCGAAATCCGGCAGGGAGACCATGGCGACGATCTCGGAACTGTTCGCATCCAGCACGATGCCGGCGGCGCCGATCCCGTCGAAGGCGTCGATCTGGGTCTGCAATTCCTCGCGCAGGATGTGCTGCACGCGGAGATCGACCGAGAGGCGCAGCGATTCGGTGCCGTCACGCAGCAGCGAGTCGTGTGACTTCTCGATCCCGGAGAGGCCGACATCGTCGAAGCCGGCGCGGCCGACGATATGGGCGGTCAGGCGACCCTGCGGATAGATCCGCTTGCTCTCCTTCTGGAAGTAGAGCCCCGGCACGCCGAGCCTGTTGATGTCGTATTGCTGGCGCGGCGTGAGGTTGCGCTTGATCCAGACGAACCGTTTGTCGGACGCCAGCTTGGCGAGCACGTCCTTGCGCTCGAGGTCCGGCAGCACGGTGCGCAGCTTGTCCGCCGCCTCAACCGGATCCATGACGTATTTCGGGTCGGCATAGAGCGAGGGGACGCTGAGCGTCGTCGCCAGCAGCATGCCGTTGCGGTCGACGATGTCCGCGCGGCCGGTCTTGTGCGCGAGATTGCTGCTTTCCTGCGCAAGGTTGGGCTCGGCGCCGCGATCGAACACCGAAACGTCTACCACCCGCGCCGCGATCACGCAAAAGGCGAGGGCGAAGACGGAGCCGGCGATCAGCAGCCGGGTGCGGCCCTGCTCCAGCGCCTGTCGTCCGGTGCCTTCGATCCGCACCGTCTTTTCCGGCTTCGGAAGGTCGTTGATGTCGATCCGGGTATGGGTCATTGGCCTGCCCCCACGGTCACCGGGCGCGCCATTGGCAGGATGATCCCGCCGGCATGGGCGGCTTCCGTCAGCGGCGCCTCGCCGTCGCTGTTGAGTGGCTGCGGCAGCATTTCGAGGGTGGCGCGCTGCAGGCGATCCGCCGGGCGTTCCTCGCTGAACTCGCGGACCAGACGCTCGAGCCGCTCGGGGCGGTTCAGGTAGCTCCACTCGGCTTTCAGGACCTGGATCGACTCCTCGTTCTCGAGGATTTCGCGATGCAGCGCGTTCAGCCGGTCCTCGCGTTCCTGCACCTCGTGCTTGACGAGGAAGAGCGTGATCCCGGCGCAGGTCGCAAGGAGAAGCCAAAGGGCTGTGGCGCGGCGTATCATCACGCGGCCTCCCTGTCCCAGGCCGGCGCATCAGTGCGTTCGGCGACTCGCAGTCGCGCGGAACGGGCGCGCGGATTGCGCCTTTCTTCTTCCGCCCCCGCGCTGATCGGCTTGCGGGTGATCTCGACAAAGCTTGGCAAAGGACCGGTCTCGCCGGTTTCCGGAACATGGCGGGACGGCCGCGCGCTCTTGCCGGCGCGGGTGCGGATAAAGGTCTTCACCCGGCGGTCTTCCAGACTGTGGAAGGAGACCACGGCGAGGCGCCCGCCCGGGCAGAGGATCCGTTCGGCGGCGGCGAGGCCCCGGTCGAGTTCCCCGAGTTCGTCGTTCACGTGAATACGCAGCGCCTGGAAGGTCCGGGTTGCGGGATCGATCGTGTCCTTGCCCCGGGCGCGCGGCACCACCCCCCGGACGATCTCAGCAAGCTGGGAGGTCCGAAGGATGGCGCCGCTGGTCCGTGCCAGGACGATGGCCTTGGCGATGCGGCGGGAATGCCGCTCTTCGCCGAGCCGGTAAATCAGGTTGGCGAGGTTCTGCTCGCTCTCGGTGTTCACGATGTCGGCCGCGCTCGGACCGGATTTCTCCATACGCATGTCGAGCGGGCCGTCCTCGCGGAAGGAGAAGCCGCGCGCCGCCTCGTCGATCTGCGGCGAGGAGACGCCGATGTCGAGCGCGACGCCGTCGACATGGTCGAAGCCGGATTCCTGCAAGAGGCTGTCCATGTCGCCGAAACGGCCGTGGATCAGCTTCAGGCGGCCGCCGAAACGGTCGATCAGCGCCTTGCCGCGGGCGATGGCGTCCGGGTCACGGTCGATCGCGACGACGCGGCAGTCCGCCGCCTCGAGAATGGCGGTGGTATAGCCACCGGCGCCGAAGGTGCCGTCGAGGAAGGTCTTGCCGTCGGTGATCTGCAGGGCGTCGACGACTTCGTCGCGGAGCACGGGGATGTGGATTGCGTCGCTCATTTGTCGCTCCCGCGCCCGGCCATCGGCAGGGTGATGCCGCGGTCGCGTGCGCGCTTGCGCTTCTCGTCACGGTGCGCCGCGTAGGCGTCCGGCTGCCAGAGCTGGAAGGACTTGCCGAGGCCGACGAACATGATGGTGTCGGAGATGCCCGCATAGTCGAGCAGATCCTTCGGCATCATCACGCGGCCATCGCCGTCGATGGTGAGCTGGCGCGCGTCGGCGAGAATGGTCTGCAGATCCTCCGCCTCTTCGGAGAAGGCGTCGAGCCGGTCAATCGAATCGACCATTTCCTGGATGCGCTCGTCGCCGCAGCCGTCGATGCAGGGATGCTTGAAGGACGGGTAGAGGATCAGGCCGGAGGAAGCCTGCCGTTCGAGGACGCTGCGGAAGGATGCCGGAACGGACACGCGGCCCTTCCGGTCAACCTTGTTCGCGAATGTGGACAGAAAAACTGCCACGACGTCCCCCGTTCAAATCCGGTCTTCCGCGTCCGGAAGTCCGTTCCACCCAGAAGCCGGAACCGTTGCCGGCCAGCCTTGTGTCCATCCGTCCGGGGCCGGCGCCCCGCTGCCGTGGAGTGGGCATGGGTCTGGTACGGTCCCTTATGGGATATATTGGGATATCATGGGAAAAACTGGAGTGCAATGGGAATATGGCGGGAAACCGCGGTATTCGCAGTGCTTTTATTGTGAATTTTGAAGGATTTAAGATTAAGGGACAGAACTCTCGGAACGGTTGCGGTTCCGCGGGAACAGCACGGCAAACAGAAAACCGAATTGGCGCCGAACTGATTATTTGTTCTTGTTTTGTTCTCTAAGAATTATATTTGCGATCCATGAGAAAACGCGCGCTTCGCGGGCTTCGATTGCGGGAAAAACGGGATCAGGCGGTCTGTAAGCCGGGTTCTGTCCGGTGCCCGAAAGCACCTGTATGGCCATTCCTCTGGGACGATCGTTACCGACCGCCTCGCGCGACCTACCCGGATGACGATGCGAAAACCCATCTGCCGCCGCCTCGCGGCGCGACCGGCCATCCCTATTTGGTCTTGCTCCCGGTGGGGTTTACCGTGCCGCGTCCGTTACCGTCCGCGCGGTGCGCTCTTACCGCACCCTTTCACCCTTGCCCGCCAGCCGAAGCGGGCGGGCGGTTTGCTTTCTGTGGCACTTTCCCTGGGGTCGCCCCCGCCGGGCGTTACCCGGCACCGTGTCTCCGTGGAGCCCGGACTTTCCTCCAGCGGCCGAAACCGCCAGCGGCCATCCAACCGCCTGATCCGCGCTAGAGATAGGGGCGAGATGCGCTGAAGGTCAAGCAGAGGCATCTCTGCGGTGAAATTAATGTCGGACGAAAGAAAACAGCTTCTGCATTGGCAGCTAGAATCGCCGCGATTGATTTGCGTAGCCGCCGGCTCCATTAAGGAGGCATGCGCGGCTTCGCCGTTTGTTTCCGATAGTCCGAGGTCATATCCATGTCAGCCGAAACAAATTCCTCCCAGAATGCCCAAGCTCTGGTGGAGCGCTACTACGCCGCCTTCAATGCCGGAGACGCGGGCGGCATGCTCGCCTGCCTCACCGAGGAGGTTGCGCACGACGTGAACCAGGGTGACCGCCGTGTCGGAAAGTCACTGTTTGCGGAGTTCTGCGCACATATGTCCCGCTGCTATCGCGAGGAGCTTACCGATATCGTCGTCATGCCGTCGGCGGACGGCGGCAGGGTTGCGGCCGAGTTCACGGTCGACGGCACCTATCTCGCCGACGACGAAGGTCTGCCGCCGGCGCGTGGCCAGACCTACCGCCTGCCGGCCGGGACCTTCTTCGAGATCTCGAGCGGTCTGATATCCCGCGTGACCACCTACTACAATCTCCAGGACTGGATCGCGCAGGTCACGGGCGAGGACGCATGAGCATAGGCTTTCTCACGCTGACGCCGGGCTCCGCCGAGTTCGGCGATGCAGTCGAACAGGTTGCGGCCCTGAGGATCAAGGTGTTCCGCGAATGGCCCTATCTCTACGACGGGACCGAAGAGTGGGAGCGCCGCTACATCTCGAAGCTGGCGGAGGCCGAAGGCGCCGTGGTGATCGCCGCGCGAGACGGGGAGAAGATCGTCGGAGTCTCGACCGGTATGCCGCTGCTGTCCGAGCATGACGAACTGATCACGCCGTTCCGCGGCTCGGACTTCCAGCCGGAGCAGGTGTTCTACGGTGCGGAGACGGTAATGTTGCCCGAGTATCGCGGACAGGGCCTCTATCGCGGATTTCTCGAGCGCCGACGGCAGCACGCGATCGTCCTCGGCGGATTCCGCTGGGAGACCTTCTGCGGCGTCGTCCGGCCGACGGACCATCCGCTCCGCGACCCGGCGATCCCGCCGCTCGATCCGGTCTGGTCCCATCTTGGCTACCGCAAGGTGGAAGGCTTGACCACCGACTTTTCCTGGCGGGATATCGATCAGACGGAGGAAACGGCGAAACCGATGCAGTTCTGGATCCGCGATCTTTGAGTCCTGCTAGCGCCGCGTTGCCCCGGTACCGCGCGGCGGATTGCTCGCGAGCGGGCGGTTGCGCTGGCGCTCGCGCAGGAAGACGAAGAGGCCAGCGCCCATGATGAGCACGATTCCGGCCCTGACCTCGATCCCCGGGATCTCGCCCCAGATCGCCCAGCCCCAGAACACGGCGAGCAGCAGACCGGTATATTCGAACGGGGCAATGATCGCGGCATCAGCCGAGCGGTAGGCGGCGGAGAGACAATAGGCGACCGCGGCCGAGTTGAAACCGAGGCCGATGAAGAGCCAGAGATCCACGCCCTCGGGCCAGACCCAGGCCCGGAGCAGGAAGACCAGGCTCTCGTTGTCCGTGCCTTCGGCAAAGCGGCCGTCTCCGGCAAATACCCAGAACAGGCCGGCGACGGCAAGAAACATGGTCTGGATATAGACGGCCAGCGCGGAGGGCTTGCTGCTCATGCCGAGCTTGCGGGTCATGATCTGCATCCCGGCATAGGTCAGGGCGGCAATGATCGGCAGGATCAGGACCAGGCGGCTGACGCCGAGTTCCTCGGAACTCGCCCAGGGGCGCTGCATGATGATTACGCCGACGAAGCCGACCAGGACGGCGCCGATCCGGAAAGGACCGACCTTTTCGCCGAGGATCGGGATCGAGAGCAGTGTGATCAGGAGCGGCGCGACGAAGAAGAGCGCTGTCGCGTCGGCCAGTGGCAGCACCGCGAGCGCGGCGAAAAACGACATGTTTGCGATTACGACGAGCAGCCCGCGCAGCGCGTGCAGGCCCGGTCGCCGGGTCTTCAGGATCCGCCAGCCGCCTTCGAACTGCACGATCGCCAGGCTGAAGGCGATCCCGATCGCCGAGCGGGTGAAGACCATCTGGTGCAGCGGGTAGCCGCCGGAAAGCTGCTTGATCAGCATGTCGTTGATCGAGATCGCCAGCATGCCGATGAGGATGAGGGCGATCCCGAAGGTCGGACGGTCGATGGAGGATGTGGTGGAGTCGGTCATGGCGCAGAAACAGTATGCCTTTTGCCCCGTCCTGTCTTGTTCCGATGCGCCGCCGTCGCACGGACCTGGCGGCGCATGAAGGACAGTCTAGAAGACGAGCCGCCAGAGCAGAGGCAGCAGGATCGCGGTCGCCAGGGCATTCAGACCCATGGCAAGACCGGAGAAGGCGCCGGCGACCTCGCTGACCTGCATCGCCCGCGCGGTGCCGATGCCGTGCGCCGCGACTCCGATGGCGAAACCACGGGCCGACCAGTCCCTGATGCGGAAGACATTGAGAACAAGCGGACCGATCATTGCGCCGATGATTCCGGTCAGGATGACGAAGACGGCGGTGAGCGACGGCAGGCCGCCGAGTTTCTCGCTGATGCCCATGGCGACCGGCGTGGTGACCGATTTCGGTGCGATCGAGATCAGTGTCGCCTCCGAGACGTCGAACGCCCAGGCGATGGCGAGGGCGCTTCCGGTTGCGAGCAAGGAACCGAAGACCACGCTGAGCAGGATTGATGCCAGCGATTTGCGAATCCGCGCCACCTGGCGGTAGAGCGGCAGAGCGAGGGCCACCGTCGCCGGCCCAAGCAGGAAATGAACAAACTGCGCGCCCTCGAAATAGACAAGATAGGGCGTTCGGGTGACCGCGAGGATCGCCACGAGCACGATGACCGCGAGCAGCACGGGGTTGACCAGGGGATGCATGCCCAGCCGCTCGTAGAGCTTCTGTCCGCAGAGATAGGCCAGCAGCGTCAGAAAGAGGTGCAGCAGCGGGCTCGCCGAGAGATACACCCAGATATCGCTGAAATTGCCGTCCATCATTTCTCTCCTGCGGTCCGCGAGAGTTTCTTGAGGCCGATCATCAAGAGAGCGGTGAACAGGACGGTGATCGCGCTGCTGCCGATCAGCGCAACCGTGACACCGATCCATTCGCGCTCGATCAGCGAGAGATGAAGCATGACCCCGACGCCGGCAGGAATGAAAAGAAGCGACAGATTGCGGAGCAGGGTGTCGGAGACCGCCGCCACTGCTTCCGGTATTTCGCCGCGGATCATCAGCCCGATGAAGAGGATCACCATGCCGACGACCGGTCCGGGCAGGGGCAATCCGGTGGAGGCGATGAACAGCTCGCCCAGAAGTTGGCATCCGAGCAAGAGGGTAATGGCACCGATCATGGGGAACTCCGGCGGCTGGAACTCGACAGAGTCTAGCGCCGTCGCCGCGGCGCCCACAACACGGAGTGCCGCGGCGGGGGATCAGGCGGCGGCGGCGAGCGCGTCGGTTTCCATGAAGACGCAGCGAATGCGCTCGATCCCGGCATAGAGGCAGGCGGCGAAGCGGTGGTTGCCGTCGCAGAGCCGACCGTTGCGGAACACAAGGCTCATGCGGCGAAAATCGCCGTGTCGGACCAGCCAGGCGACGCGTGCCGCATGTTCTTCCGCGCTCATCGGCGTATTGGGGTCGCGAGTGTCGTCTGGGGCGATGAGCCAACCCCGGGCAAGGGCGTCGGCGATATCGGCGTCGGTGATCCGGCGCTCCGCGCCGGCCCAGAACGGGTAGTCCTCGAGGCCGTGTTCGACGGCCACGTCAAGCAAATCGCGCTCTTCCAAGCGAATGCCCATCGCCCGGGTCTCCCTGCCACATCGTCGGTTCTCATCCGGCGACGGGCGTGAGCTGCTCCGGGTAGAGCAAAGGCCGTCTGCGGGGTAACGCAGGCGGCCCGGCGGCCCGTTCAATTGCCGCGTTCCGTATCGTCGAGTGAACGCTTCGCGGCAAATGCGTTTTTTGCATGAAGAGCATGCACTCCATGCATGGGGAAGATCGAAATTTAACTTGCTATTTCAGGGCGATACGGACTCACCGAGCGGTTGCTCCGAGAGCGGTGAAAATTGCTCTGATTGCGACCGTTTGGTGCCGGTTGAGAAAACAGGCCCCAGGCTCAATCCCACTTCGCCGCGGCTGTGTCGTCGCTCGCCCGGGCTTCGACCCAGTCGGCGCCGCTTTCCTTTTCCTCCAGCTTCCAGAACGGGGCCTTGGTCTTCAGCCAGTCGATCAGGAAATGGCAGGCTTCGAAGGCGGCCTCGCGATGAGGCGAGGCGCAGGCGACGAGCACGATCTGTTCGCCCGGTTCCATACGGCCGTAGCGATGGATGATGAGGCTGGCCTCGAGCGGCCAGCGCTCGTTCGCCTCGGCCTCGATCTTTTCCAGCATCTTTTCGGTCATGCCGGGATAATGCTCGAGAGTCATGGCGCCGACCTCCTCGCCGCCAGCCATGTCGCGGACCAGGCCGACGAAACTGGTGACGCCGCCGATATTGTGATTGCCGGTTCCAAGGGCCTGCAGTTCCTTGCCCAGGTCGAAATCTTCCTTCTGGACCCGGATCATGGCCTCAGCCTCCCGTGACCGGCGGAAAGAAGGCGACCTCGTCGCCGGCTTTCACCGGCGCGTCGAGTTCGACGAATTCCTGGTTCACCGCTGCGCGCACCACTTCCATGTTCTGGAAGGCGTCCTCGAAACCCGGCCCGCGGGTCTTCAGCCACTGGATCAGTCCGGCAACATCCGTCACCTCGGCCGGCGGCGTCACGTCTTCCTCTCCGATACCGGTCTTGCCTCGCATCCAGGCGAAATAGAGAATCTTCACAGGCCAACCTCGCTGAAGGGCAGGTAATCGACAATGTCGCCGACTTTGATCCGGCTACAATCCTCGGGCAGTTCCACGAGACCGTCGGCGGCTACCATAGAGCTAAGCACGCCGGCGCCATCGCGCTCGAACTTTTCCGCTTCCGGTTCGCCCTCACCATTCCGGCGCAGCGTGACCCGGACATATTCGCGGCGGTCCAGTTTCTTCTTGTAGTCGAAGGCGGCGCGGACCGGGAAGAGCCTGGGCGATAGCGGGCGGGCGCCGGACAGAAGTTCGATCAGCGGGCGGGCGACGCGCAGGAAGGTGACCATGACGGCGACCGGGTTGCCGGGCAGGCCGACAAATGGCGTCCGACCGATCTGGCCCAGTGCCACGGGACGGCCGGGTTTGATCGCGAGCCGCCAGAAATGGAGCGAGCCGAGGGTCTCGACTGCGGCTTTCACATGATCTTCGCCGCCGCTCGACACCCCGCCGGAAGTCAGGATCATGTCCGCGCCTTGCGCGGCCGAGGCGAGACCGTTCCGGATTTCGTTCTGCCTGTCGGGAAGGATTCCCATATCGATCACCTCCACGCCGAGCCCCCGCAACAGGGCGGCCAGGGTGTGGCGGTTCGAATCGTAGACCGTTCCCGCGGGAGCTTCGGTGCCGGGGTCGCGTATTTCGTCGCCGGTTGAGAAGATCGCTACCCGCAGGGGCTTGTAGACCGGCAGGCTTGTAAGCCCGGTCGCCGCCGCCAGCCCGATATCCTGCGGCCTGAGACGGATCCCGGCTTCGAGCATGCGGTCGCCCTCAGTGATGTCTTCGCCGGCGAAGCGCCGGTTGGCACCGCGTCTGATCCCGGGCGGAATGACGACGCGATCGCCGTCGTCCTGGCAGTCTTCCTGCATCAGCACCGTGTCGGGGCCGGCGCCGCTTTCCCCGGAAGGCATCGGGGCGCCGGTGAAGATCCGGATTGCGGTTCCGCGCTGCTGAGGCATGGTCAGCGGATGACCGGCAGCGACCGTGGCGGCCAGAGGGAGAACCGTCTCCGCTTCCGGCGCGAGATCGTCGAAATAGACGGCATAGCCGTCGACAGCGGAATTGTCGTGCGGCGGAACCGAGCGGCCGGCGACAAGGTCCCCGGCCAGAATACGTCCGAGAGCGGCGTCAAGCCTCACCTCTTCGGGCGTGACCACCGGCGTAAGGATCTCGCGAAAGCGGGCAAGCGCTTCGGCGACGGGAATCAGCTTTCCGCCGAAGGCGAAGCAGTCATCTGTCAGTTGCGCCATGGCTCACGCGGCTTTCGATAGACCTGTGATCTCGAGAATATAGTCCGCCAGCGCCGGTACATCGTTCAAATCGAGCACGGGAACGGTCGCCTCCCCGACCGGACCGTCGGAAGCCACCGCCCTGATCAAAGGATCGTTCGGCTGCAGCAGGGACTTGCCCGTCTCCCGCCGGAAGATCTCCATCTTGTCGTGCGCGTGCTCCTTGAAGCCCTCGATGAGGAGCAGGTCCACCGGACTCATATGCGGCAGCAATTCCTCGATCGTCGGCTCCGGCGCGCCGCGGTTCTCGTGCATCAGCGCCCAGCGGCTGGCGGAAGTGACCAGCACTTCCGTCGCGCCGGCCTCCCTGTGTTCGTAGGAATCCTTGCCCGGCTTGTCGACATCGAAAGTGTGATGAGCGTGCTTCATGGTCGACACCCGGACGCCGCGAGTGACGAGTTCCGGGAGCAGCTTTACGAGCAGGGTGGTCTTGCCACTGCCGCTCCATCCGACGAGACCGAAAATTTTCATGGGGGAAGTCTAGAGGTCCGGGCATGCGGGACTCAAGTCACGCATCCGCCGCGGCGCCCTTGCCTTTCGCTGTCTTGCGGCGCGCCCGTTCTGCGGCCGCTTCCGGAGTCACGTGCAACAGGCCGGAGCGCAGGTAGTCGTAGCCGGTGACAAGGGTCAGTATCGCTGCGGCCCAGAGCAGGCCTTCGCCGATCAGCACGGTCGGCAGCCAGGCCGGACCGGCCTCGCCGACGATCAGGAAGCCGAGCGAGCCGATCTGGATCGCGGTCTTCCATTTCGCCAGACGGCTGACCGGCATGCGCACCTGGATCTCGGCGAGGAACTCGCGCAGACCGGAGACCAGGATCTCGCGCAGCAGGATGATGAGCGCCGGAAGCAGGCTATACCCGGAAATATGGTCCAGCGCGCAGAGGATCAGCAGGCAGGCCCCGACCAGAAGCTTGTCGGCGATCGGATCGAGCAGGCGGCCGAAATCGGACTGCTGGTTCATCGAGCGGGCGAGATAGCCGTCCAGATAGTCCGTGATCCCGGCAAAGGCGTAGAGCGCCAGGGCGATCCAGCGGTAGGTCGGCTCGTTGATCCAGATGAACGCCACGATAAACGGGATCACCAGGATACGCGAAAGGGTGAGCAGATTTGGCAGGCCGGTCATATCTCTGCTTCGATCTGAAGATTGGCTTCGGGCGACGCTCGGGCCGCTCTCTTCTTCAGGCTGAAGCTACACCAATCAGCGCTCGTCGTGGAAGAAATCATATATCCGTCTTGCGACGGTCTTGCTGATTCCGTCCACGGCTTCAAGGTCCTGCAGGCCGGCGCGGGAGACCTCGCGGGCGGACCCGAAATGGTGCAGCAGCGCCTTCTTGCGCTTGGCGCCGATTCCGGGAATCTCGTCAACTTTCGACTGTCCGATCGCCTTTGCGCGTTTCGCCCGGTGAGTCTCGATGGCGAAACGGTGCGCCTCGTCCCGCAGGCGCTGCAGGAAATAGAGCACCGGATCGTTGACCGGCAGCGAGAAGGGCGGGCGTTTGCCGGTGAAGAACCGTTCGCGGCCGGCATCCCGGTCGGGACCCTTGGCGATCGAGACGATCGCCACGTCCTCGATCCCAAGCTCATGGAACACTTCGCGCGCCACGCTGTCCTGACCCTGGCCGCCATCGATCAGGATGAGGTCCGGCCAGTTGCCTGAGGTCCGGTCCGGATCCTCTTTCAGGGCCCGGCTGAAACGGCGGGTCAGGACCTGGCGCATCATCGCGTAATCGTCGCCGGCCTGGACCGGCGTGTCCGCATCCTCTTCCAGTTCCCCGGGCGCGGGCGTCGGTGCGCCGGCGGGGACCACGTTGCGGATGTTGAACTTGCGGTAGGCGTTCTTCATCAGTCCGTCGGGCCCCGCGACGATCATTGCGCCGATCGCGTTCGTGCCCTGGATATGGCTGTTGTCGTAGACCTCGATCCGCTCCGGCGGCTGCTCGAGGTCGAGTGCGTCGGCGAGACCGTCGAGCAACTTGCGCTGGGAGGCGCTCTCGGCAAGACGGCGGCCATGCGCCTCGCGCGCGTTGGCGATCGCGTGCTCCATCAGCTTGCGCTTGGAACCGCGCTGCGGGCGCAGCACCTCGACCTTGCGGTCGGCCCGGGTGCTGAGTGCTTCGGCGATCAGCTCCTGTTCCGGCATGTCGTGGCTCACCAGGACCAGTTTCGGCGGCGGCTTGTTGTCGTAGAACTGGCCGATGAAGGCGGCGAGGATCTCGCCCGCTTCGAGGCTCTTGTCGTGACTCGGGAAGTAGGCCCGGTTGCCGTAGTTGCTGCCGCCGCGGAAGAAGAACACCTGTATGCAGGCGGAACCGCCCTCGCCATGCAGGGCGAGCACGTCCGCATCCTCGACACCCTCGACATTGATGTCCTGGTGCGACTGGATATGGGCCAGCGCCCGGATCCGGTCGCGGTAGCGCGCGGCGCTCTCGAAATCGAGTGCGTCGCTCGCTTCCTGCATGCGTTCGGCGAGCTGTTGCGAAACCTTGCGGCTGGAGCCGGTGAGGAAGGCCTTTGCCTGGGCGATCAGTTCGCCGTATTCCGCCTCGCCGACATAGCCGACGCAGGGCGCGGCGCAGCGCTTGATCTGGTACTGCAGGCAGGGCCGGGTCCGGCTGGCGAAAATCGCATCGGAGCAGTTCCGGATCAGGAAGGCGCGCTGCAGGGCGGTGATCGTCCGGTTCACCGCGCCGGCGGAGGCGAAGGGGCCGAAATAGTCGCCCTTGCGGCTGCGCGCGCCGCGATGCTTCACCAGTTGCGGCCAGTCGTGGTCGCCGGTCAGAAGGATGTAGGGAAAGGACTTGTCGTCGCGCAGCAGAACGTTGAAGCGCGGGCGCAGCTTCTTGATGAGATTGCTCTCGAGCAGCAGCGCCTCGACCTCGGTATGGGTGCGCACGAATTCCATCCGCTGGGTCTCACTCACCATGCGGAAGATGCGGTGCGGCAGCTTGGCCGGGAAGGTGTAGTTCGAGACCCGCTTCTTGAGGTTGCGCGCTTTGCCGACATAGAGCACGTCGTCCGCATGATCGAGCATGCGGTAGACGCCGGGCGCGTTCGGCAGCAGTTTCACCTGCGCCTGGATCACCTTCACGCCGCGCTCGATGTCCGGTTTCGGCGCCCGGGCCATTTGCGCCTTGTCCGGACTCTCGTCCGGGGCGTCGGGGGAAGCTGGTTTGGCTGACGACATGCGGTCTTTCTAGCGGATCGCAAGGGATACGGAAATGGGTTCACGCAGAACGTTTCTGGAACGTCCCGCGAGGCGGGCAATGTCTGTCCGACTCTATCCCCGTTCCGTGTGGAAAAGGCTGTGAATAACTCCTGCGTGGCATGTTCGAGCGCCCAATTTCCCTCAATCTGGACGCTTTGCCCAAAAATTGAGCAGGATGGATAAGTGTCTGAAATCACTCAATAAATACGCTAAGGTGCTGATTCATATCATAATTTGTGACGAGGTGGTGACCGATTCATTACTTGGATTATGATTAAGGGCGAATGTGTAAAAAATGCCGTCAAATTCGTGCTCTTGCTTTCCGTTGCTGTCTTACGAGGTTAGGTTCGGTGCAGCAAATAACGAGATCCACGTGAAGTCGACTCCCAGATGAATTCCAGACAGGCCGGAGACATGCGGACAGCACTCGTGACGGGTGGCGCACGCCGGGTCGGGGCGACCCTTGCGCGGGGTCTCGCGGCGGATGGCTGGCATGTCCTTGTTCACTACAACGGCTCCGCCAATGACGCAGAAGAACTGAAAGCGGAGATTCTGGCCGCGGGCGGTGCTGCGGGCACCGTGCAATGCGACCTCGCCGATGCCGCGGCGGCAAGCGCGGTGATCCCGGACCTTGCCGGGAGCGTGCCGCCCTTCGGCCTGCTGGTGAACAATGCCTCGATGTTCGAAGGGGACCGTCTCGACAGCCTTACCGCGGAGGCGATAGATCGTCATCACGCGGTCAATCTGCGGGCACCGGTGCTGCTCTCCCAGGCCTTCGCCCGGCAGGTGCGCAGGCAGGCGGCGGGGGGCATGGCGCCGGGACCCGGCTGCTGCATCGTCAACCTGCTCGACAACAAGGTCTTCGCCCCGAACCCTGACTATCTGTCCTATTCGCTGACCAAGTTCGGGCTCGAGGGGCTGACCCGCATGCTGGCGATGGAACTGGCGCCCGAGATCCGCGTCGCCGGCATCGCGCCCGGCGTCACCCTGCCGAGCGGGCCGCAGACCGAGGCTGAGTTCGAGCAATCACAGGAAGCGCTGCTGCTTAGGCGCGGCTGCTCGCCGGAACAGATCATGGCCGCGCTGCGCTTCATCCTCGCGGCGCCGGCCTTTACCGGGCAGACCGTCACCATCGACGGCGGCCAGGCGCTGCAGGCGCTGCCCCGCGACATCGCCTATCTGGGCGGGGCTTTCATGGACGGGGAGGGCTGAGACGCCATGCCGATCACCAGTGCCCGGATTCTGCTGGAGAATTTCGCCGTCAATGTCGATATCGGCATCCACGAGTTCGAGCGCGGCCAGCCACAACGTGTGCTGGTCAGCGTCGAGATGGAGGTCGATGTCGATCCGACCGGGGCCGGCGACGATATCGAGCGCGTGCTGGACTACGATTTCGTCCGCACCGAGATCCTGGAACTGGTCAAGGCCCGGCGCTTCAATCTGCAGGAGACCTTCTGCCACGCCATCATCCGGATCATCGCCGAACGTTCGGCGGTACGCTGGGTCCGGGCGACCACGCGCAAGCCCGACGTCTACGAGGATTGCGAGGCGGTCGGCTTCAGCCTGCTCTATGAGCGTTGACCGGACGCGCGCGCTAGAGGCAATCAGCCGCCGGCGAGGCTGACCACCGGAATTGTCGTGAACTGGCCCATGATGAAGAGGCCGTAGCCGAGGAAGAATGCGACCGCGAGCGGGCGGCCGAGGCTCTTCAGGCTGAGTGCGGCGGTGACGAATATCAGGGTGACGCCGACCATGACCCAGAGATCGGTCTCCATGATCTCCTGCGGGATGCCGACCGGCTGCACCACCGCGACGGCACCGAGAATGCCCAGGGTGTTGAAGATGTTGCTGCCGATGATGTTGCCGAGCGCGACGTCGTTGTGCCGGCGCACGGCGGCGACGATGGTGGTGGCGAGCTCCGGCATCGAGGTGCCGAGCGCGACCATGGTGATGCCGATCACGGTTTCCGAAACCCCGAGCAGGCGGGCGACATCGACCGCGCCGTCGACCAGCAGCCGCGCGCCGAACACAACGCCGACAAGGCCGATGACGGTATAGAGCGCCGCCTTGGGCATCGAGTCGGGCAGGTTGTCGAACTCGTCCACTTCCTTGGCATGCACGCTCTCGTCGCCGGCAAGGCTCGTCTTGCGGTCCTCGCGGTAGCAGTAGAAGAGGTATCCGAAGAGTACGGCCAGCATCACGATGCCGTGCCAGCGCTCGATCATGCCCGCGTTGCAGAGCAGGACGAAGACCACGGTGGAGAGCAGCAGCATGAAGCCGTCGCGGCGCAGCGCCGGGTCGCCGCAGGCGAAGGGATAGATCACCCCGACGGTGCCGATCATCAGCAGGATGTTGGCGATGTTGCTGCCGATCACGTTGCCGACCGCAATGCCGTCATGGCCGTGCAGCGCCGCCTTCAGGCTGACGAACAGTTCCGGCGCCGAGGTGCCGAAGGCGATGACGGTGAGGCCGATGACATGGGGCGAGATCTTCAGGATGCGGGCGCCGCCGACGGCACCCCGGATCATGATCTCCGCGGCGACCAGGAGGACGATGAGGCCGCCGATGGCGAGGGCGAGGGGCAGGATCACGCAGCGGCTCCCGCTTGCATACAATCTCGGGAGTGATGACAACGATCTGCGGTCACGGGGATTTGCCTTCCAGCGCTTCGGTTCGGGACGGACCCGGCGCCCTCCTCGCATCGGGGGGAGGGCGGCGGATCTGGGTGACTGCCCCTTGATATTAGAGCCAGACCCCTGCTTTCAATGGCATTCGTGGTCGGATCGGGATTTCCTGCGCATCCCGTGGCGACAGACCTGCCGCCATCGCCCTATTTGCGGCGCCTGCCGGATGTGCGTTTCGGCGGTTTGCCCGATCCCTTGCGACCACTGGGTGGCTGCACCGGGCCCTTGATCTTCACCACCGCGCCCTTGGGCAGCGGCTTGCCCTCCAGCGTCATGCCGAGATCGGCCGTCTCCAGCCGCTTGATCTCGTCGCGCAGCCGCGCCGCCTCCTCGAACTCGAGATCGGCGGCGGCGGTGCGCATGGCGGCCTCCAGTTCCGAAATGACCTGCTTGATGTCCTTGCCGACCAGCTCGCCCTCGTCGGAGCCGGTCTCGACGGTCACGTGGTCGCCGCGCTCGTAGACGCTCTCCAGGATGTCGCCGATCGATTTCTTCACGCTCTCCGGCGTGATGCCGTGGGCGGCGTTGTACTCCTCCTGCCGCGCCCGGCGCCGGTTGGTCTCGTCGATCGCGTATTGCAGGCTGTCGGTCATCCGGTCGGCATAGAGCAGCACCCTTCCCTCGACGTTGCGCGCCGCGCGGCCGATGGTCTGCACCAGCGAGGTCTTCGAGCGCAGATAGCCCTCCTTGTCGGCATCGAGGATCGCGACCAGCGCGCATTCCGGGATGTCGAGCCCCTCGCGCAGCAGGTTGATGCCGATCAGTACGTCGAAAACGCCGAGCCGGAGGTCGCGGATGATCTCGATCCGCTCCAGCGTCTCCACGTCGGAATGGATGTAGCGCACCTTGATGCCGGCCTCGTGCATGTACTCGGTCAGTGCCTCGGCCATCTTCTTGGTCAGCGTGGTGATCAGCACCCGCTGTCCCTTGGCCGCGCAGTCCTTGCACTCGGCGATCACGTCGTCGACCTGGGTCTCGGTCGGGCGGATGATGCATTCCGGGTCGGTCAGCCCGGTCGGGCGCACGACCTGCTCGATGAAGACGCCGCCGGTACGGTCCAGCTCCCACGGGCCCGGCGTCGCCGAGACGAACACCGTCTGCGGCCGCATGTCCTCCCATTCCTCGAACTTGAGCGGGCGGTTGTCGAGGCAGGAGGGCAGGCGGAAGCCGAATTCGGAGAGCGTCGATTTGCGCGCGAAGTCGCCTTTGTACATGGCGCCGATCTGCGGCACCGTCACATGGCTCTCGTCGACGATCAGCAGCGCGTTCTCCGGCAGGTACTCGAACAGGGTCGGCGGCGGCTCGCCCGGATTGCGCCCGGAGAGATAGCGCGAATAATTCTCGATCCCGGCGCAGGAGCCGGTCGCCTCCATCATCTCCATGTCGAGCACGGTGCGCTGCTCGAGGCGCTGCGCCTCCAGCAGCTTGCCCGCCTTGTTCATCTCGTCGAGCCGGAGCTTCAGCTCCTGCTTGATCGCCTTCACCGCCTGGTGCAGCGTCGGCTTCGGCGTCACATAGTGGCTGTTGGCGAAGATCCGGATCTGCTCGAGATTGGCCGTCTTCTGCCCGGTCAGCGGGTCGAATTCGTGGATCTGGTCGACCTCGTCGCCGAAGAGCGAGAGCCGCCAGGCGCGATCCTCGAGGTGGGCCGGGAAGATCTCGATCGAATCCCCGCGCACCCGGAAGGTGCCGCGGTGGAAGCTGGCATCGTTCCGCCGGTACTGCAGCTCGACCAGCTGGCGCATCAGCTTCGTCTGGTCGATGGTCGCGCCGGCCTTCACATTGACCGTCATCTTGCCGTAGGTCTCGACCGCGCCGATGCCGTAGATGCAGGACACGGACGCCACGATGATGACGTCGTCGCGCTCCAGGAGCGCGCGCGTCGCCGAGTGCCGCATCCGGTCGATCTGCTCGTTGATCGAGGCTTCCTTCTCGACATAGGTGTCGGTGCGCGGGACGTAGGCCTCCGGCTGGTAATAGTCGTAATAGGAGACGAAATACTCGACCGCGTTGTTCGGGAAGAAGCTCTTCATCTCGCCGTAGAGCTGGGCGGCCAGCGTCTTGTTCGGCGCCAGCACGAGGGCCGGGCGCCGGATCTCCTGGATCACATGCGCCATGGTGAAGGTCTTGCCCGAGCCGGTGACGCCGAGCAGCACCTGGTCCATCTCCTCACCCTCGATCCCCGCGACGAGATCCCGGATCGCCGCCGGCTGGTCGCCCGCCGGCCTGTACTCCGAGACGATCTCGAACGGCCGCCCGCGATCCTGGGGCGCGGCGTCGGACTTCAGATCGGGCTTCAGCGCGCCGACGAGGGCGGGGGCGTCTTCGAGTTGCGTGCTCATGGGGGGAATGTAGGGGGTGGGGGGAGGGGAGGGAAGGGGCACAAGGAGCTTCGGCAAATACAACCGATACATCTTGCCCTCAAAACCACATAAACGTTTGACAACTGTGGTTAATGTTCGTCAGAAGAGGTGGATAGAAACTTACCTATTAGTTGTAATTTTTGCTAGGCTGACTGATGCCCAAGAAGTCTTTAGAGCCAAACGAAATAGCGCTCATCAAAGCGATGCTCAATCGTGGCATGAGAAACAACGAGATCCAGTTTCATTTCAATCGACCAGATAGGCCAGTGAATTCTGGACGAATTACCGAGATTAAAGGCGGTTTGCGGTGGGCTGACATATCGCCAGCCACCGACGATGAGCTTGATCGATTTCTCTCGCCTAGCTTGCCCTCTCAGGAGCCATCTGGTGCGGTATTTTCATCCGATGGTGAATTGCCAATTAAGCTTGTATCGGCGCCACCGTCATCCGCCCCAGAAGCAAGGCCGGAACAGATTGAGCTCTATAGTGAGCTTAAGGTCCAAGTTGCATCTCTATTGGAAAGCGGTGACAATTTATTAGGAGGTTTAGGTAGGGAATTAGAACGATTTAGCGCATCTTTGCCTGAAGACATACAAGAGGCCATGATTGTTACAATTTGGTCTCGTGGAAATGCTCTTAGAGCAGCTCTGAAGGCACATGATAAGGTTTCAAACTCAGCCGATTTTCACCCAAGCGCACTCGATCCAGGTATCGCCGAGAAACTTCGAGGATTACTAAGTACTTTTAATATTTTCATTTTGAGCGACTCTAGAGGATCGACTCTTGAAAGCCAGTCAGCGGGGCCCAATGAGCGAGATGCAATATTTGGCGATCTCAAAGTTATACAAGAAGTCATAGATGATGTGGAAAAGGTGGCGGATGAAGATGCGTCGCAAATTCTGCGAGAGCAATTTGATGAAGGATTACATTCTCTAAACGATGAATATGGAAATCGAGCATTGGTACTTGCGAGCAAAAGCTCGAAGAACTTTGTCACTGCGACTATTGTCGCGGCATTCCACAGAATTCGAAATGTAACGAATCTTGAAACGCATTATCTGCTGTCAGCGATACAAAAAAACTCAGACAGTGTTGGAAGGGTATTGGGGGAATCAATTGTCGTGGGAGAGATTTTTGCCTTCGTGCTTGGACATTCTAGTCCGATATTGACATTCTTAGAGAGGATCCATGCGGATCAGGTTCTCTTTCATATTGTCCGATTTATTCAGAATATTTTCTAATCATGTTTCAATTAGACTAATTAATTTCTCTCTAAAATGTTCGTTAACTTTTTCAACTTCTGAGGCGATATTCCAGTTGAAGTGATCGTCTAGTTCGTTTTTAACTAAGCTGTAAGGTTTTCCGATTGAGCACTTACCATAATAAAAAATAATTCTGGACTGTATTGTTTGTGGTATTAAGTTTTTTAATTCGCCGTATGATTTTAACAAAATCTGCAAACAAAGCGTGTCTCTTAGAATTGATCTTCTTTTTCCGGAATCGTGTGTTCCAGATCCTCTTTTGATTTCATATGCAGATAAAGAACCCGTTCTGCGATCGTACACTATTGCATCGACCTGCAGTGTCCGATGTCCAGCTATGTAAGGAATGTTGGTGTGCTGAATCAAGCTGGGGTCGTTGATTGCGCTGTCAACTATGTGATCAGCAGAAGGTGAAACTTGAAAGTACCGATCCTCCCAAACTTCTAAATCGGGGCACAATTTCAACTGCTCGAGTATGGCCCTTTCAATAATAAACCCATGTCGTTTGTATGCTGAACTTATGATGCTAACAATTCTAGATAGGCTTTCCCCTGCCAAGGGATCAGGCTGAAATTTTTTCGATTTTAATCTCTCAATCGTGGCCTCAATATCTGGGCGTATCTTTTCTAGTAGAGTCATGTAGGTTTTCTATTCTTATAAAAGAAGAGGTTCTTGTTTTTTTGTGTAATTTTCATTGTGCACTTTATTTGTTGGAGAGACGTTATAGTCTCCTTCGCGCTCAAGTTTCTTTCTGCAT
Organism: Nisaea sp.; assembly: GCF_965216895.1. GTDB lineage: Bacteria > Pseudomonadota > Alphaproteobacteria > Thalassobaculales > Thalassobaculaceae > Nisaea. The sequence goes on along the minus strand of NZ_OZ244205.1, from coordinate 1,805,141 downwards.
GGAGGAATCCATACTAGTTCTGTAGGTCTAATCACGCCAATCTCCCAAACAAGCCAAGCATATCCAGTTGCTGTTGATGCTCGTTCGTCTAAGCGGCCTTTAACCATTGGAACTCGTTCTGTAAATTGGGCGACTTTTGTGGGAGGGAAAACAGAAAACAATCGTTCATATCGACCAACACTCTCGATGAAAACAGTTCGAGTAAGCATAGCTATGCCGCGTCGTGCGATTGGTCGTGCTCTTTCTATAAATTGTTCAGCTAGCCGGAACGGAGGATTGGTGATTACCCAGTCATAGGATCCAGTTTGAATAGGTTTGTTCAAAAAATCTGATACTTCACCATACCCATAATCGAAAACGTCGCTAGCGTGAACTTCTCCAAAATACTCACGTAAAACTTTTGCCATGTGCCCTTGCCCGCACGCGGGCTCTAGGCAGGTAAGCCTTTCGGTGAATTTTCCTGGTTCGATCACGTACTCAAGTAACGCGCGAGTAGCCCAAGGCGGTGTTGGGAAATTATCTAAACTGTCCTTTGCTTCAGCCCGTTGCGCCATAACGGCATGGGATATGTTTTGCATTTTAGGCCTACTCTATTTCGTTGTCGGCGCTGACATGATCACAATATATTGTTATGTTCGCTGACTTTAGCGAATTTTCCGACTAGGCCACAACACCATTTTTTTGGTGATAGTATACCTTGCAAACCCAGATCGGATTCCCATATCTAAGGGGCTAGAGGAGAAGCCCCGATGTCCGTTCTGTCCAAACCCTACTTTCACGATGAAGCCGCCGCTTTCGAGTATCTGGAAAGCGTAGTCTGGCAGGACGGAACCGTGTGCCCGCACTGCGGCAACGCTGAGCAGTCCCGCATGTATCGGATCAAGGCAAACCCGGAGAAGCGGGTCCGTCATGGTCTTTGGAAATGCGCCGAGTGCCGCAAGCAGTTCACCGCGAAAATCGGCAGCATCTTCGAACACGCCCGCATCCCGATGCACAAGATCCTTCAGGCCGTTTACCTGATGGCGTGCAGCAAGAAGGGCATCAGCGCGCACCAGCTAAGCCGCATCCTGGAAATCACCTACAAAAGCGCGTGGTTTCTCGCTCACCGCATCCGTGAGGCGATGCGCTCCGGCGATCTGTCTCCGTTCGGTGGTGAAGGCGAGACGGTCGAAGTCGATGAAACCTTCATCGGTCACGATTACGACGTGAAGCCGAAGTACGAGAAGAAGGGGCGCGGCTACGCTCACAAGTTCAAGGTTCTGACGCTGGTGGATCGTCGCGGTCAGGCCCGGAGCATGGTGGTGGACGATCTGAAGATGTCCACGATAGTTCCGATCCTGAAAGAGAACATCGACGCGGAAACGCGCGTGGTGACGGATGAGGCCGGTCAGTACAAGTTTCTGAACCGCGACTTTGCCGAGCATGAGTTCGTGCGTCACGGTCAGGGCGAATACGGTCGCGGCCCGATCCACACGAACACCATCGAAGGCTACTTCAGCATTTTCAAGCGCGGCATGAAGGGCGTCTATCAGCACTGCGCGAAGAAGCATCTGCACCGGTATCTGGCGGAATTCGACTTCCGTTACAACAACCGGGAGAAGCTAGGCATTAATGACGGAGCGCGTGCAATTCGCGCACTCCATGGTATCGTTGGTAAGCGGCTGACGTATCGGGACTCGCCAATGGCGCCCTCCCAAGCGTAGGCCGCATGGGGAAAGCTGCTATGGCTGATGGCGCCGAATATCGATTCAAGATCGATGCATACACACCGGACACCATTCCTATGGGCCGTCTGGCTGAGTACATGGCTGATTTGGCAGCGATGCTTGGCGAGCCGGAACGGGTGCACTTTGACCGTCTTGAACCCGGCAGCGTTGTTCTGGTGCAGAAAATCGACCCGCCTGCGGTCCTCAAGGTTAGGGAGCGGGTCAAACAGATAAACAGCGGCAGCGCTCCCACGGAGGCCCTTAGAGCGTTCGAGCGCACGAATAGCAGGCTGAAGCAGGACAACAGTATCGGCGCCCTATCCGAGGGCGAAGGCGCTGAGGTAATCCGGTTTCCCGGCAGGGAAATGCCGGAGCCGCTGGTCTATGGACCGATAAACCAAGACGGCACACTCGATGGTCAAGTCATCGTTGTCGGCGGAACAGGGGATTGGGTGCCGGTTCACATCAGTCGAGCCGGAAGCACATTTAACTGTCATGCCGAGAGAGAGATGGCTAAGCGACTCGCTCAGTACATCTTCGGCAAAGAGGTCCGTGTGCGCGGAAACGCTCGCTGGGAGCGCGATGAGCATGGAATCTGGAACCTATTGCGGTTTCGGATCTACGACTTCCAGGTGCTTGACGATGAGCCGTTAAGCGGGGTGGTCGCTCGAATGAGGGCCATCGAAGGTAGCGGGTGGCCGGAGATAGAAGACCCTTGGGGTGAATTGTCCAAAATGCGTGGTGAGGGCGACGAGATTCATTGATGGTCGTTTTTGACGCCACCATACTGATTGCGTTGCTACACCCGAACGGTCGTCCGCCTCGGTGCCGAGGTACGAATCTTCCGGTCGATGGTTTTGAAGATCGGATAGATTTTTTAATCGAGACACTTGAGAGGCAGCGGGAAAAAATCATCATCCCCGCCCCGGTATTAAGCGAAATACTGGTTCACGCTGATAGGGCTGGGACGGGATACCTGCACGAGCTAAGCAATGCTGCGGTCTTTCGACCTGTTCCATTTGATGAAAGGGCTGCGGTGGAAGTTGCCGCTATGGCACGCATGCGCCGAGAAAGCGGTGGCCTGCCGCGCCGGGACGGCCAAACGTTCGCAAAGCTGAAATACGACAGGCAAATCGTAGCCACGGCCATAGTCGAGAGAGCTTCTGCAATCTATTCAGATGATGGCGACATAAAGGCCTTGGGAGACCGTCACGGTATTCCTGTGATTCGGATCGAAGATCTCCCCTTGCCTCCGGTCCCGCCGCAGATGGAAATCTCATTCCATGAAAATGCAGGCTCAATCACGGATGAGCGCGATGACAAAGAAGACTAGTCAGGCTGAGAAATTCAAAGAAGCGGCCCGCGAACTTGGCGCGGACAAGAACGAAGATCGCTTTGACGAAGCGATGAAGCGGCTGGTGAAAAAGGGCGCGCCACAAAAGAACAAAACCCCGCCGAAGCGGGGTTTTGACTAAGGCCGCAGCAAACTTGTTATCGTCGGCGCTTCGGCCTGCCATCCGAAAATGGTCTTACAAGCCCGCTCTCGCGGTGACGCAATGAACATAAGCGCTCACCAGTGAATCGTCAATGAATGCATGCCTCCTGCGTGCAGGACGCAACGCCGCGCTTCGCGGAGAATGTCGTCAGAAACACGCGGAGAAACGTACTTCCTGTTCTCTGTTCGTATGCGGTCCAAGCGATGCGCGCCGACGGCGGCAACCATGTCTCCCTTGATCCAAGATTCCTCGTATTTCTTGCCCGGAACGGTGCCTTTTGGAAGCTTGTAGTGATAGGGACGCACAACGTTCGGGATCTGTGAGCTTATGGGCACGACGATGCAAAGTTTCGTCCATTGCTTTTGATTGGGCGAGATCACCAGAACGGGGCGCGTCTTGACGTTTTCAGGCACCTGAAAGCCAAGGCCGAAATGACAAATCAGGATGTGACCGGGCTTGGGCTGGAACTGAAGACCGTTTGGGATTTGGTCTTCTCTGATCGTCTTTGCGAAATCCCTGAGTTGTCGTGAAAGCGCATCGTTTCTTCTGAGTATGGTCCCCAGACTTTGTATGACCTGCTCATCGGCATCTTGATTCACAACAACGTTTACCGCCTTCACCATCTTGGCCATCGCCTCCCCAATTGCGCGAACAGCCTATAATTGGCTGCAACCGGAGTCCAAGCATGAACGGAATAGCCGACGTGCCCGATCAGGCGCGCTTGCAGACGCACGCCTCAATCAGTGGGTTTGCAAAAGATACAAACGCCATTTTTTTGGCCCCCGTTAAGCTTTGGATAAGCGGAGGATAACGCTTAGCCTTTTGATTCGATGCTACCGATTAAAGAGACTCCACTGTTTGTGGGGAAATGTCTGATACGGACCCGAATCCATTCTTCAACTAGGACGTCCGTTAACGTGATGAATTAAGGGGGTATACCACTCATTTCTCCGCGTTACGCCGTCATCCCGGACCTCGATCCGGGATCCACTCTCGACGTTCTGGCGCTTCCTGAACCAGTGGATCCCGACTTCCGTCGGGATGACGCCTAAGTAGTGCCGAACAGCGCTGCCGCTCACCGCCGCGCAATCCCCTGCATCACCGCCACCATCGCAATCCCGTAGAGCACGTGCCCGACGAGCGCCACCCACGTAATCCCGGTGAAGTTCAGGAAGAACGGCAGGCCGGCGATCCAGGTGATGCCGCCGATGGCGAAGACCCAGAGCCCGAAACCGTAGAGCGCGGCGGGCAGGAACCAGCCGCCGCGTCCGCCGGTCACCCGCTCCCAGGCCGGCCGGAAGATGAAGAGCCAGCCGGCCGGATAGCCGATCAGGCCGACCAGGTAGAAATGCACGAAATAGCCGGCGAAATCGTTGTGCGGCAGGCCGAAGCTGCCGAGCAGGCTGCGCGCGAGGCCGTGCGGCGAGAGGGTGGCCCAGCCGAGCGCGGGGCTGATCAGCTGGCCCCAGAGATCGAAGGCCGTGGTCGCGGCGGCGCCGGCGACGAACATCTGGCCGAGCGTCGCGGCATCGAGCGGCGGGAGGGCGCGGTTGGCGGTCATGTCGTCTCTATCGGCCATGGGATCCTCTCCTTCGGCGGCGGCGCGGTGCTGGGCAACGGCGCCATCTGAGAGCTAGGCGGTTCGGGCGGGGGACGCAATCGGCCCGGGGACGGCGTCAAGCACTCGTGACCGCGCGTGACGGAACCGGATCGGCGCGTGGTCCGGTCCAGGGACGAAACGGGACTTGTTGCGGGGCTTTCTGCGCGCCCGCTTGAACGGCGGCGCTTTTCGGGTCATCAAGACCGCATCGTCGATCGTTGTGGGCCCATCCATGAGGTATATGTTCGGAGATTTCGTCCTCGACACTGGGCGTGTCGAACTCGTTGCGCGCGGGCGTCCCGTGCCGCTCGAGAAGAAGTCGTTCGAACTGCTCACCTACCTGATCGAGCACCGGGACCGGGTCGTGCCCAGGGAAGAGCTTCTGGAGATCGGTTGGGACGGGCGGATCGTCTCGGACACTGCGCTCAGCAGCCAGATCAAGGCGATCCGGCGGGTGCTCGGCGACGACGGGCGGGCCCAGCGTATCCTGCGCACCCGGCATGGCGTGGGCTTTCATTTCGTCGCCGCGGTGTCGGTGGAGTCCCCGGGCGAAACCGGAGGCGCGCCCGCACCCGCGGCGCCGCGCTCCGGAAAGCCCGCCATCGCCGTGCTGCCCTTCAAGAACCTGAGCTCTGACGAGGACCTCAAGCATTTTGCCGACGGACTGGCGGAGGACGTGATCACCGGGCTCGCCGGCATCGGGCGGTTCGACGTCGCACCCCGCAGTTCCAGCTTCGCGCCCCGGCTCCGCGCCCTGACCGCCCGCGAGGCGGCGGCGGAGCTCGGCGTGCAATTCATCCTCGAAGGTGCGGTGCGGCTGTTCGGTGACCGCATGAGGGTCACCGGCGAGCTGATCGACGCGGGGACGGAAACCCAGCTCTGGAACGAGCGCTACGACCGCAGGTTCGAGGACGGTTTCGCGCTGCAGGACGAGATCGCCACCGAGATCGTCTCACGGGTCGGCCGCGAACTCCGGGTTGCCGGCGCGGCAGAGTCCCGTCAGGACCTCTAGATTCCGGCAAGCTCCACAAAGAGATCAGGAAATATCCAGATTTCCCTCACGGCCCGGCCAAGCATCAGGTCGCGGGCGGAGCTATGTCTCCGGTCCTCGCTATTGTCATTCGAGGAGACGGGAACCATGCAGATTTCACTCATGCGCGGCGCGCAGACGGGCTACCGTATCGGGCGCCGGGTCGAAACCCTGTTCGCCCTCCTGCTGAAGGGCGCCGGTCAGGTCATCCGCCAGCTGCAGATCGGGCGGCCCGGTCCGCGCGTCCACGCCCTGCCGGATGATCAGCTGAGGGATCTCGGGCTGCGCCGCGACATGCTGGTGCGCGAACGCCGTCTCGACGACTAGGGGCGGGCATCCGGGGCGATGCACATGTCACTCATCTCCCGATCTTCGGCGGGATGACGTCCCTGGGGGCGTTCCAATCGCTTGGCTGGAACCAGGCGGGCGGCCGGGAGTGCCTCGCTTCCGCGCCAGAGCTCTCTCGGCCTTGGCTGCGCTCAATCCCTCAGGGTGAGAAACGCCCGGTCCTCCGGCATGAACACTTCCTTGCCGAAGCTTCCGATCATCGCCACCGTCATCCAGAGCTGATCGACGCCGCCGTCTCCGAGCGTGAGCGGGGCGGTCAGGCGGACATAGCGGTACTCCTTCACATCCTCCCGGGAGCTGCGGATCTCGTGCAGCAGCGGGCGGCGCGCCGCGACGACCTCCCGGTACTGGCGCGTCACCATCTCCGCATAGGCGGGCGGTGTCAGGGCGTCCGTCCGCCATCCGGTGGCGTCATAGCCGAGCGCGGCGACGAGGGCGGAGCCGAACAGGCGGTAGCGGAACGTCCCGCCCGGCAGCACGTCCGCGATGCCGATATGCCCGATCGCGTCCTCGACGCTCTCGAGCGCGATCATCCGGCGCAGCGCGATGCCGCCGGCCTTCGGGGCGGCGCTCCAGGCCTCGAGGGCCGCGCGCAGCCGCCCGGGCAGGGCAACCGAACCGGGGTTACGGGTGTGGGACCGAAACCGCACGGCCTCGCAGCCGTCCCGCGGATTTTCGTGCAACGCTCTCGCATCCTCCGGCAAATGCCCCAACCTGCCGATCCGCCTGTAATACTAACGTATGCGTCCGGGGGCTGCCAAGAGACCCGTGGCGGCGATATGCCGGATGGAGCGTCACATCGGCCGGAATGCCCTGCGGGCCGTTCCGGCCGTCGGTGAAGAGAGAGCGTAGGCCAGAAACTGGAGCGCGAGGGGCCCGGGGCGGCGCGCACGATAACGAGGGCGCCGACGGGCTCCCGGGCCGAGAATCGCGCGGGATCTCGGCGTCACCGGACCGGGCTCGGGTCAAGCGCATCCGGGCCGGGCATCCGGTAGAACCCCACCTCCCGCACCTCGATCTCCGCCGCGTGGTCGCGCCCGAAGGCGACGATGGCGACCGAGGTCAGGCTCCCGGGTGCCGGAACCTCCGCCAGGGGCCAGCCGGAGCGCGCGAAATCCGCGAGGGGAAGGCGCACCTCGGTCCAGTCGGGCGTCGCCTCGAAACCGGCCTGGTAATATTGCCAGGGCAGCAGGGTGCCCGTGGTGCGGAGATGCACGAAGTAGCGCTGATCATTGCCGCGCACAATGAGCCGGACGCCCCCGGTGCCGTCCGGCGGCGGGGCGTCAAGGCGGGTGCGGAACTGGATGAAGCCGCCATTGTTCTCCGTACTGACGGTGCCGGTCATCCGGGCGAAGGCGGTGCCGTCCTCCGTGAGGAAACCGACCCTGCCTGTCGACACCCCGCCCATCACGGTGTCGGCGATGAATTCCCAGCGGGTCTCCGGACGGTCTTCGAACGTCTCGATCGGTCTCTCCTCCTCCGCTGCGCCCGGCCGCACAGAGAGCGCGAGAACCGCGATGAAGGCCACAGAAGCCCGTTGGATACATACCCGCATGTCTGCTCCCGGTTCCGATGACGGCCAGATTTCCGAGGGAGATAGATGTCCGGCGACCGGTTGCCACCCTTTCGGGCAACGGTCCCGGCGCGGGACGGGCAGGCGAAATCTAGCCGATATTCGCGGTGAGGCCGCCGTCGACCGGAAGGCACACCCCGGTGATGTATCCGGCCTCGTCGGAGGCGAGGAAGAGCGCCGCGTTGGCGACGTCCCAGGCGGTGCCGGTGCGCCCGGCGAGCGGCACGCCGGCCTTGCGTTCGGCGCGGATCTCGTCGCGCGGCCTGCCGCTTTCCTGCGCCCGCCGCTCGATCGCCATCGGGGTGTCGACCAGGCCCGGCAGGATCGCGTTGGCGCGGATGCCGTAGGGCGCGTTCTCCATCGACAGGTGATGGGTCAGGGTATTCACCGCGCCCTTGCCCGTTTTGTAGGCGACGGTGCCGCGGGCGGCGAGGGAGGAGGTCGAGGAGATGTTGAGGATCACGCCGGACCGCTGCTCCCGCATCACCGGGAGCACGTATTTCGATGTCAGGAACATGCCCTTCAGGTTCATCGCCATCAGCTCGTCCCACATCGCGGTATCCATTTCCGGCGTCGGCCGGTCGCCGCGCGAGCGCCCGACATTGTTGTGCAGGATGTCGATCCGCCCGAAGCGGGCCTTGCAGGTCTCCGCGATGCGGCGGCACTCCTCCTCGCGCGTGATGTCGGCCTTCAGCACCTCGGTCTCCGCGCCCGACTCGCGGCAGAGCGCCTCGGTTTCCCGTGCCCAGGCCTCGTTCGCGTCGACCAGCAGCAGTTTCGCGCCCTCCTCGGCGAAGCGGAGCGCGACCGCGCGTCCGTTGCCGACGGTTTCGCCCGGCTGCTGCCCGGCCCCGACGATGATCGCGACCTTGTCCTTCAGGCGCACGCTATTTGCCCCATTTCAGCGCCAGCGGATCGGCGTCCCGCGCGAGTTCGAGCAATTGCGCCCGCGTCTCCGGATGCAGCGGGCGGATCGGGTGGCGGACATGCTCCGACGCGATTACGCCGCCTTCCTTCATCACCGCCTTGCTCGAGCGCCAGCCGCATTGCCGGTTCTCGAAATTGATCAGCGGCAGCAGGCGCTCGTAGATCCGTTTCGCTTCCGCCCGGTCGCCCGCGAGATGGGCCGCGATGGCGGGGCGGATCAGGTCCGGGATCATTGCCGAGGTCATCGAGCCGGTGGCGCCGGCATCGAGATCGGCGAGCAGGGTGATCGCCTCCTCGCCGTCGAACGGCCCCTCGATGGCCGCGCCGCCAGCCTCCAGCAGGGCGCGCAGCTTCGCCGCCGCCTGCGGGACCTCGATCTTGAACAGTTTCACCTGTTCGATCTCCCGCGCCATCCGCACCAGAAACGGCACCGAGAGGGCGACCCCGGAAAGCGGGGCGTCCTGCACCATGATCGGGATGCCGCCGGCGTCGCCCGCACGCTCGAAATGCTCGAACATCGCCTCTTCGTCGGCCTTCAGCGCGGCGCCGTGATAGGGCGGCATCACCATCACCATGGCCGCGCCCATCGCCGCAGCCTCGCGCGCCCGCGCCTCGACGATGCCGGTCGAGAAATGCGAGATCGTGACGATCACCGGCACGCGTCCCGCGGTGTGCTCGAGGCAGACGCGCGTCAGATCCGCGCGCTCGGCGTCGCTCAGCAGGAACTGTTCGGAGAAGTTGGCGAGGATGCAGATCCCGTCCACGCCCTGGTCGACCATGCAGTCGATCACCCGCTTCATGCCTTCGAAATCGACGGCGCCGTCGTCCTTGAAAGGCGTCGGCGCGACCGGCCAGATGCCGGAAAAGGGCTTCGTGGTCATATTCTCGATTTCCTCCCGCGTTTCTCGTGGTACCCACGATAGCCGATCCGGGAACGCTTGAAACGGCATTGCGCCGCCTTAATCTACCAATTCCGTTCCCCGGAAATCTGGAGCCGTGTCATGCCGTCCCGCCGCGCCGCCCTTCGACTGCTGGCCGGCGCCGCTCTCGTTCCCTCGTTCGCCCGGAGTCCCGCCATGGCCGAGTCCTTTCCCGTGATCGACGATCTTTCCCGTCCCCATCCCGAAGCCGTGACGGGGACCAACTGGGAACTGGTCTCGGACCGGGTGATGGGCGGTGTCTCCGGTGGCACCATTGTCCGCGAGGAGGTTGCAGGACGCATGGCGCTCCGCATGCGCGGCGAGGTGAGCCTGGAGAACAATGGCGGTTTCCTGCAGATCGCGCTCGATCTCGCGCCGGGAGGCGACAGCATCGACGCCAGCGGCTGGCGCGGTATGGAGCTGGAGGTTCTTGGCAACGGTGAAGAGTACAACCTGCACCTACGGACCGATGACGTCGCGCGGCCCTGGCAGTCCTACAGGCAGAGTTTTGTCGCCGGGCCGGAATGGCAAACGGTGCGCCTGGACTTTGCCGGCTTCGCGCCGCACCGGTTGGAGGCGCCGCTCGATCTCACGCATCTGCGGCGCATCGGCCTGGTCGCGATCGGCCGGGCCTTCACCGCGGATCTGGCTCTGGCCGGAATCCGGTTCTATGGCTGAGCCGGGCATGTACTTCGCTGGACCAAGTGGGACGGTCGATGCCGTTTCTGCCTGTTTCTCTCAGCCCGCGAACCGCTGTACAGGGACAGGGACGAAAAATACAGCGGCGACCACGAGCAGTGTCCCGCTTTCCTGGGGCGGGCTGCGGTTAGTCTGTCTCAAGGCGGAGATTTCCGCGCAGCTTCGTCAGTGTGTCGGAAAGCACTGAGCGCCGGGGCGGGGTGCCGGTCCGGGTCCAGGCGGTGATCAACTCGCTGCCAAACTCGAAGACCTGTCCCCTGACGGCGCCTATATGCTCGACCTGTTCTTCGACCGCGCGGGCGGCGAGGCCGTCCGGTAGGGCGATCCGGCCGGCGGCGGCTTCGGTCACCATGATGTAGCGCGGACTGCCGACAGAGTTCTTCATCATCCGGTGCAGCACGATCACGTCGGTGCCGAACAGGTCGGTCGAGTCGTTGAAGCGGAAGCGCGCGGCCTCGCCGCGATGCACGAAAATCTTGATGTCGAGATCGTCCATGTGGGTGCAGGCCCGGCAGGGGCAGATGTTGGAGGCCTTCAGCGCGGCGCGTTCGCGGTAGAAGGCGGATAGAATGGCGATCGCGGTCTCCCCGAGCAGTTCCGGAGCATGGCGGTCCGCCTCGACGAAGAACAGCGCGGCGTCGCCCTCCAGTTTTGAGAATTCCAATGTCTTCGTCGCTTCCTCGATCATCGCGTCGACCAGGGCGAGAACGATGGTCATGGCGTGGTCGAAGGAAAACCGGCTGCCGGTCATGAAGCGGGTGTAGTTGCTGATGTCGGGCAGGAAGAAGACCAGGTCCTCTGCGGGGCCGGTCCGGGTGCTGCGCGCGACGGTGCGCCCGAGCCGACGTGCCGCCGGCAGCTCCGGAAGCGCAACTCCCGCCGCTTTCGGCCGCCGTGCGAGATGCAGGCCCAGGACGATGAGGACGAGCAGCAGACCTGCGAACGCGGTCGCGATAATCCACATGATCGGCATGTGGCTCGCGGCACCCTGCATCATCTGGCTGTCATTCATCACGGTTTTCTGCGGCCTCCGGCTGTGTATCGTGTTCTTCCGTCGCCGCTCCGGGTCGGAGCGCAGGTCCCGGAGCGGCGTGGCGCTACCCTAGAACATCATCCGGAATCCAACGACGAGAGAGATCACGTCGTCGTTCTCTCCCTCGGCGCGGACAAGGCGTCCGCTCTCGCCGAGAGTCCGCTCCCAGTGGGCCCCGATATAGGGTGCGATCGCGCGGTCGATCAGGTCGTAGCTGAGACGTCCGCCGATTTCGAGTTTCGGTCCGAAGGCTGCCCGCCCGGTCGCCTCGTCGTCGGCGAGCGGCAGGTCGAACTCGATGCTGGGCGTGAAGATGATCCGGTTGGTGATCAGACCCTCGTACTCGACTTCGAAGCGGGCCGACGGATAATCCGAGAGGAACAGGTCGGCATCCACCTCGAACCACTGCTTGGCCAGGCCGTGCAATCCGAGCACGCCATGGGTCCGGCGCGGGCCTTCGTCCGGGCTGTCGTGGCGCACGCCGGCGACGGCATCGAAGAAGTCGGAGACCGGAATCTGGAGGCGCAGCTGGTTCTCCAGCGTTTCGAACTTGTCGGGCGAGGCGGCGTACTCCGCCTCGCTGCGCAGGGCGAACTTGAACTCGTCCCGGCCGACGAAAGCGTCGGCGTCCCAAGCGTAGACTTCCGAGCCTTCCCCGCTGCGCCATTCCAGCTGCTCGGCCTGTATACCCCAGAGCCACTGTTCCGACGAGGCGGGTTCTGCGGAGAGAATTGCCGAGAGAGCGGAAAGGGTTGCAACAATGTTCCGCATCGCTCAGCCCTCCGTCTTCTTCGCGGGCAATGCCGCGGCTTTGCCCTTCGGACCGCCTTCGACCACGACCTTGCGGAACATGCCGCTGTCGGCGTGGTAGGAGAGGTGGCAGTGAAAGGCCCATTGTCCCGGCGCGTCGACTTCCGTCTCCATAAAGACGGTCGTACCAGGCGCCACGCTGACCACGTGCTTGACTGGATTCCACTTGCCCTTGCCGGTGTCGAGGATCGACCACATGCCGTGCAGGTGCATCGGGTGGGTCATCATCGTCTCGTTGACGAACTTGAAGCGCACCCGCTCGCCGTACTGCAGCCGGATCGGCTCGGCGTCGGCGTATTTGATGCCGTTGATCGACCAGATATAGCGTTCCATGTTGCCGGTCAGCCGGAGTTCGATCTCACGCGTGGCTTCCCGGTGTTCATAGAGCGGTTTCTGGGCGCGAAGGTCGTCGTAGGAGAGGAACTTGCCGCCGTTCGCCGCCGTCGGCGTCAGACCGCTGCCGGGCGCGTAGAACGGATCGGACGCGGCCATCATGCCGTGTGTGCTGTGATCCATCTGGCCGTGGTTCATGCCCTGCATCACGGTGCCGTCGGGCATGGTGTGTGATCCGGACATCTGGCTGGCGCCATGGTCCATGCCCTGCATCACCGTGCCATCTGGCATCGTGTGGCTCATGCCACCCACGGCCATGCTCCCGTGATCCATGCCTTCATGCGCCATACCCATGTCGGCCATGGTGAGGCGCGGCGGGGCGCGCAGTTCCGGAACCTCCGCTTCCATCCCCTCGGCTGTCGCCAGGGTTCCGCGAACGGAGGCGGTGCGCGCCATCGACTCGGCGAAGATCGCGTAGGCGCGGTCCTCTTTCGGCTGCACGATGACGTCGTAGGTTTCGGCCACGGCGATGCGGAACTCGTCGACCGGAACCGGCAGCACGTTGTTTCCGTCCGCCTGCACGACCGTCATCTTCAGTCCCGGGATACGGATGTCGAAATAGGTCATCGCCGAGGAATTGATGAAGCGGAGCCGGATGCGCTCGCCCGGGGTGAAGAGGCCAGTCCAGTTCTGCCCGGTGCTCCTGCCGTTAATCAGCGGGGTGAAGCCCTGCAGGTCCTCGATGTCGGTCGGCATCATCCGCATGTCACCCCAGGCGGCCCGGTCCGACAGCGCCGCGTCGAAGCCTTGTTCGCGGCTGTCCTTCAGGAAGTCGAGCAGGGTACGCTGCTGCCGGTTGTAATAGTCCGGCATCATCTTGAGATTGCGCAGGATCCGGTCGCCGGAATGCGGATGCGCGTCGGTCAGCTGCACCACGTAGTCGCGGTCATAGCGGAACGGCTCCCGCTTCTCGGGCTCGATGATGATTGCGCCATAGGCGCCGTCAGGCTCCTGGAAGCCGGTGTGGCTGTGGAACCAGTAGGTGCCGCTCTGCACAATGGGGAAACGGTAGGTGAAGGTCTCGCCGGGCGCGATCCCGTCGTAGCTGATCCCGGGTACCCCGTCCTGCTCGTACGGCAGGATGAGGCCGTGCCAGTGGATCGAGGTCGGTTCGGAGAGATTGTTCGTCACGTTTATGGTGGCGTCCTCGCCTTCCTTGAGGCGCAGGACCGGTCCGGGCGTGGCGCCGTTATAGCCGATTCCTGTGCGCGTGAAGCTGCCGGTGTCGACGGTGACCCGGTCGACGGTGAGATTGTATTCGCCGGCGGCGGCGGCGCCTGATAGCGCGGCTGCCATACCGGCGCCGAGCAGCGAGGCCCGGCGCAACAGTCCGAAGGACATGGCTGTACTCCTTGGGAAATCAGGATGTCGGGGCTCAGTGGCTCAGCTTGACCTTGCCGTGCATTCCGGTCTCGTAGTGACCGGGGACGTTGCAGGCAAATTCGAGATCGGCATGCTCCGGAAAGGTCCAGACGATCTCTCCCGATTTTCCGGGCTCGAGCAGGACGCTGTTCGGCTCGTCATGCATGCCGTGGCCCATGGAGGCCTGCATCGCCTTCGCCGCCTCGAGATTGATGCGGTCGGGCTCGAGAACGCCATGCTCCATCATCATCATCATTTCGGGGCGGTGCGCCTCGTGCATCGCGGCGGTTGCGATGTTGAACTCGTGCACGAATTCGCCCGCGTTGCGGATAATGAAGCGGACGGTTTCGCCTTCCTTGATTTCGAGGGATTCAGGCTCGTAGTAATTGTCGTACATGGTGATTTCGATGGTGCGGGATACCTTCGCCGGGTCGCCCGGCTGGCCGATCTTCATTTCCTGCATCATGCCGTGCCCGGCAACATGCGAGCCCGCCGCGAGGGCCATACCGGAGGAGATCAGGGCGAGGGAAAATGTGGCGCCGAAGACAGCGCTCAGAACCTTGGAGCAGGACATGCTTCTATCCTTCACGAATTGACGGAACTTCTGTGTGCGGCCCGTCACCGGGACGCAGATTGCGGATGAAGTCGCGTCAGCCTCGTGGAGGAGGCGTGTCGGCGGCGGGCAATATGCCTCGCAGGCGCAGGTCCGGCAGGTGGAACTGCCATCGGCCGGAATATTCCATCGGAAAACAGGGCTGGTACTCTGCCAGATCGATGGCGCCAAGACAGTGGGGCGTGATCATGTGGGTGCAGTCCGCCGGCGTGCCTTCGGGCTGGGCCGCGCCCGCAAGCGCTGCGTTCGCAGTACCGGAAATGGTGAAATGCTTCGCCGGGCCGCTCCCGCTTCCGGGCATTGCGTGCCCGAACGAGGGTGCCGCGGTCACCAGAAAGATCGCGAATGCGAGTAGTGCCGATCGCCACATGAGAAACGATGTGGGGTTTCCACCAACTGGAAGGTCAAGGGGCAAATGCCGCAATGGGGATACGATGCCGTATTCTGCCCCTGCTAGTTTCGTTTCGTACCACCGCACGAGCGTCGTCATGTCGGAGTGGCGACGCATCGGAGAAAGGCGGAGACGCGGTTGCGCCGCGTCTCCAGGCGGGCTCTGGGGGCAGGCCCGGGAGGAGAGAGTCAGGGACAGGCATTCGCCGGCGGCGGGTTGTTGCCGGCATTGCATTCGAGCAGATAGGTGTTTGCGTCCCCCGGCGACATCTTTCCATTGCCGATCATGGCCAGGAACGGCGCACGGCAGAGCGTGGCGCCTCCGGCGGGCATCTGCGCCACGGCGTTCAGCCGGGCGAGCCAGTTCTGCGTGCTGACGCCGCAGATCATCGCCGGAGCGCCGGGCATCGTCAGGGCGCCCGGAAAGGCGCCGCCGATCGGCGTATTGCCCTGGCAGGTCGGATTTCCGGGGTTGATCCGCACGGTGAGGTGGATCGGCGTTCCACGGTTGAAGGTGACATGCACGTCGGTCGAACCGGTGGTCATGCCGCAGACCCAGAGATTCTGGGTCGCCGGGCTCAGCGATTTGCACAGTCCCTGGTTCATCGCGTTGCCGTAGAGGGTGAAACCCTCGCAGTTGGTCACTGCCAGGGCGGGAAGCGGTGCGGCGGCGAGCGCGGAGATCGTGATGCCCAGAAGGCTTCGCCGCGCGGCGGTCGTCAGTTTCATGCGTTGCATCGATGGCTCCGATAAATGATCGAGATACCCCGATAGACCGCCGGCGGGCCGGATTCGTGAACGGGTATCCCGACCGCGTCTCCCGGAACGCTGGTTTCCGCCCGCTATCCGGCAGTTACCTTGGATTTTATCTTTTCGTCCGAAATTTCCGAGATTCTACAAAGACTTCCACCTGAATCTGTTGAGCATTATAGTGTGACCGAAGAGAAGCGGAGAGGGCGGTCGGGCACTGCCCTCGGCAGTGCCTTTGTGGGGAGTGAAACCGGGATGATCGAGATCGAGGATTTCGGACTGACGGAACCGGGAAAGCTGAGGGCGGCGATCAATCTCGGGAACATCCTGCTCGTGACGGGCCAGAACGACAGCGGCAATCCGACCGGGGTCTCGCCCTCCATGGCGGCCGCGATCGCGCGGCATCTGGGCTTCTCCGTCGTCTACAACACCTATCCCTCACCCGGCGCCGCGGCGGACGCGGTCGAGCGGGACGAATGGGATATCTGCCTGATCGCCGAGGACCCGAAACGGGCCGAGACCATCGAGTTCTGCGGCGCCTACGCGGAGATCGAGGCAACCTACCTCGTGCCCGCAGGCTCGAAGATCCAGAGCCTTGAGGAGGTCGACCAGCCGGGGATCCGCATCGCGGTTTCGGAGCGCTCGGCCTACGACCTCTACCTTTCCCGTGCGCTCAAGCATGCCGAACTGAAGCGCGCGCCCGGTCTCGCCGCCGCCTTCGATCTGTTCCAGAACCAGAAACTCGACCTGCTCGCCGGGCTGCGCCCGGCGTTGCTCGAGAATGCCGCGACCTTGCCCGGTTCCCGGGTTCTCGACGGTGCCTATACGGCCGTGCGCCAGGCGGTCGGGGTGAGGCCGGGCAATCCGGCCTTCGCGAAAGCGGTGAAACGCTTCGTCTCGGACGCGAAGTCGAGCGGCCTTGTCGCCGGGCTGATCAACGAGTTCGGGCAGCGGGGCAGATTGTCGGTCGCCTCCTGAACCTCTGGCCTCCCGCGCCGCGCTTTGTTAGGTTTTGCCGCACCGCATCATTGTCTGCAACGGATCGGGACCCATGTCCGAGCTCGAAACCCTCACGGCTGCCTACCGGAATTTGAAAGCCCGCAACCAGAATATCGATATGACCCGTGGCAAGCCCTCCGCGGCCCAGCTCGACCTCGCGGCCGGGATGTTCGATCTCGTCCATAGCGACGATTGCCGGGGCGAGGACGGCACCGACTACCGGAACTACGGCATTCTCGCCGGCATTCCGGAGGCGCGGAAGCTCTTTGCCGAGCTGATGGAGACCTCGCCGGACAGGGTGATCGTTGGCGGCAATGGCAGCCTCGCGATGATGTATGACGCGCTGGCCGGCGCCCGCACCTTCGGCGTGCCGGGCGGCGACGGGCCCTGGAAAGGCGCGAAGTTCCTCTGCCCGGTGCCGGGCTATGACCGGCATTTCGCGATCTGCGAGCGGCTTGGAATCGAGATGCTGCCGGTCGAAATGCTCGGCGACGGGCCGGACATGGACGCGGTCGAGGCGATGGTCGCCGAGGACGCCTCGATCAAGGGCATCTGGTGCGTGCCGAAATATTCCAACCCGACCGGCGCGGTCTATTCCGACCTCACGGTGGACCGGCTGGCGGCGATGTCCTGCGCGGCGCCGGATTTCCGCGTCATCTGGGACAATGCCTATGTGGTCCATCACCTGACCGGCGAGATCGCGTCGGTGAAGGACATCCAGAAGGCGGCCGAGGCGGCCGGGCACCCGGACCGGGTGCTGACCTTCGTCTCGACCTCGAAGATCAGCCTCGCCGGGGCCGGCGTCGCGGCGATGTCGGCGTCCGAGGCGAACGTCAAGGACGCGTTGGAGCGCATGTTCTTCGCCACCATCGGGCCGGACAAGATCAACCAGCTCCGACATGTCCGTTTCTTCAAGGACCGGGCCGGGATCGAGGCGCACATGAAGAAGCATGCCGAGATCATCCAGCCGAAATTCGCCGTGGTGGAGAAAGCGCTCTCGGAGGCCTTTGCGGGTACGGATCTTGCGAGCTGGACGAAGCCCGAGGGCGGCTATTTCGTCAGCGTCGACCTCGCCGACGGCTGCGCCGCGGAGACCGTGAAGCTTTGCGCCGAGGCCGGAGTGAAGCTCACCGCCTCCGGTGCCTGCTTCCCCTACGGAAAGGACCCGCGCGACCGCAACATCCGCCTCGCCCCGACCATGCCGACCCTCGATGAACTCGAGCGCGCGATGGAGGTGTTCTGCACGACGGCGAAGATGGTGTGCCTGAAGAAGAAGGCCGGGTGAGGGGGAAGTATCGTCCCGCCCGCGAAGTTCGTCATCCCGGCGCAGGCCAGGACCCAGGGATCACGAAGCCGGGTCTTTCCTCACCGGGTTCCGGCCAGCGCCGCAACGACGGCTGTTCTTTGGTCATGGCGGTCAGTTCTCGCCCAGCCAGTAATCCCCGTAATTGTCTGCCCAAGCTTTGAAATCGGCGAAGTTCCGCTCCGGGTCCAGGTCCGGTGACCAGCCGAGGGCCTCCTTCAGGCGAGCGCTGACCAGCAATTGCCGGTCGGTGTCGCCATGCAGGTTCACCGTCGGCTCCTCGTCCTTTCTTGCGAGGCGCCAGGAGAAATCCGGATAGCCGCCGGCCAGCAGTTCGCACCAGTCGGCGGTGCTCCAGGGGTCGGAGCAGCTGATGTTGAAGACGTCGTAGGGCCTGCTCTTGGAGTTGATCAGGCGGACCAGCGCGTCTGCGATGTCGCGGCTGTAGGTCCAGTCGCGCATGTCGCGGTAGCGCAGCGTCGCCTCGCTGCCCCTGAGCGCGATCAGCGAGGCCTGCATCTGCGGGCTGAGCGTGTCGCGCAGCCCGCTGTCGACTTCCCAGGGACCGAATACGCCGGAAAGGCGGACGCTGAAGAGATCCATCTCCCAGAGCTCGGCCAGTCGCCGGGTGATGCATTCGGACGCAAACTTGGTGGTTGAATAGAGGTTGTGCGGCCAGGCGGGGAGATCTTCGGAGAGAGGTTTGTCACCGAAGGCGGTGGAGCCATAGGCGGCGGTGGAGCCGACATTGATCACCCGTACGAGGCCCGCATCGCGCGCGGCTTCGAGCGCGGCGGTGAAAGCCATCAGGTTGACCTCCAGGATCGAACGCGGCGCATTTGCGTCCCGTTCCGGCCCTGCGGTGATCGCCGCCGCGCAGAACATGCGGTCGACCTTGTTGTTTTTCAGGGCGGAGAGCAGGACGCCGTCTTGAAGTGCGTCGCCCACCACCTCGATGTAATCGCCCGGATGGGCGGCGAAGGCGCGTTTCGCGGCGGCCGGGATGGGACGCCGGTCGAAGATGACGGCCGTTTCCCCGGTCTTCAGCAGCGTCTCCGCAATATTGAGGCCGACAAAACCGGCTCCACCGAGGATCAGGACCGCCATCATACTCTCCCATGTGTTCCATTTGCTCCTGAGAGCCTAGTGCCTGATCGGAAATTGCCAAGTGGTTCGGCAGGCATCGCAGCGCTCGCGCGCCCGCGCTAATCTGTTCCGGCACTGAAGGGGGAGACTGGCACATGAGCGAATATCCGCGCGATCTCGTCGGTTACGGAGCCAACCCGCCGGACCCGCGCTGGCCGGACGGGGCACGATTGGCGGTCAATTTCGTCATCAATATCGAGGAAGGCTCGGAATACTCGATCCCCGACGGTGACGGCTTTTCGGAGACCGGTCTGACGGAATCGCCGGGCTCACCCAACGATCCGGGCAGCCGGGATCTCGCCGCGGAATCCATGTTCGAGTACGGCAGCAGGGTCGGCTTCTGGCGTCTGCACCGGCTGTTCCAGGAGCGAGAGATGCCGGTCACCTTCTTCACCTGCGCCCTTGCCGTGGAACGCAATCCGGAGATGGCGGCGGCGATCCGCGAGAGCGGCAACGACATCTGCTGCCACGGCTGGCGCTGGATCGAGCATTTCAAGCTGTCCCGCGAGGAGGAACGCGAGCATATCCGCAAGGCCGTCGCCTCCTTGAAACAGGCTCTCGGCCATCGGCCGCTCGGTTGGTACTGCCGGCACGGTCCGGGCGAGGCCACCCGCGAATTGCTGGTCGAGGAGGGCGGCTTTCTCTACGACAGCGACGCCTACAACGACGAGTTGCCCTACTGGACAAAGGTCGGCGGCACGCCGCATCTCGTGGTGCCCTATTCGCTGGTCCACAACGACTCGAAATTCTCCCGTGGCTGGCTCAATACCGGCCAGCAGTTCTTCGAGTTCATCCGCGACGGTTTCGACATGCTCTACGCCGAAGGGACGACGCAGCCGAAGATGATGTCGGTCGGGCTGCACACGCGGTTGATCGGACACCCTGCCCGTGCCGCCGGACTGGCGCGGCTGCTCGACTACATCAAGGGATTCGACGATGTCTGGGTGACGGGGCGCCTCGACATCGCGCGGCATTGGCGCGAGACGCATCCATTCACATAAGTCAGTCAGTCGGGGACGGGTGTCAGTCGGGCGCGTGCATCTTCAGAAAGTCGTCGACGGCGTCCTCGATGGTGGCCAGCGCCTCCTCCCGGGTCCAGTCGCAGGTCCCGGTAAACATGGTCTGGATCATGAAGGGGCCGGCGACGATGCCCTGGAACTGGGAAGCCGACAGGACGGGGTCAGATTTTTTCATCAGGCCCTCTTCCTGCATTAGCCTGAAGTAATTCGCGAGCTCGTCCCGCATCCTTCCCGGCCCTTGCTTCCAGAAGGTTTGCCCGATCAGCGGGAATTGCTCGACCTCGCCGATTACCGTGCGCATCAGGCGTTGCTTGTCCGGGTCGGTCACTTTGCCAACGATCAGCATGGCGCTGTCGATCAGTACCGAGCGCAGACCGCCGGAGAAATCGATATCGCCGGGCATGGGTTCGCCGAAACCGGCGCACATTCCGCCCATGACCGTGCAGAACAGGTGCTCTTTGCTCTCGAAGTAGCTGTAGACCGTGCGTTTCGAGACATTGGCCTCGGCCGCCACCTTGTCCATCGAGGTCACTTCGTAGCCCTGTTCCGTGAACAGCTTGCATGCTGCGTCGACGATCTGCCGTTCCTTTTCGGTCAAGGGACCGCGTTCCGGAAAAATCTGTTCAACCTGCGCCATGGGTCTTGAAGTGATCCAGTACACCAATTAGTTTACAGAAACTACACCGTTCAGTGTAGTCGAGTTGTTACGCTTTCAAAAACATTAGCACGTTCTCGTGACCGCAGGAGGGGCCGATGTCGGACGAACGTTCCACAGTGCGAAAGTCCAGTTGGGTGACGGGCTATGCCCACTGGGTCATCCGCTGGCGCTGGGCGGTGATTGCCGCCTCGATACTTGTCGCTTTTGCCGCCGCCGGCGGCGGCCAGTTTCTGACTTTCTCGACCGACTACCGGGTCTTCTTCAGCAAGGAGAACCCGCAGCTGCAGGCTTTCGAGTCCCTGCAGCGGATCTATCTGAAGGAAGACAATGTCTCCCTGGTCCTGCAACCGGACGAGGGCGAGGTCTTCCAGCCCGACGTGCTCGCCGCGATCCGGGATCTGACCGAAAAGGCCTGGAAAACGCCCTACGCGACCCGGGTCGACAGTCTGACCAACTTCCAGAACAGCACGGCCGACGGGGACGATCTCCTGGTCGACGACCTCGTGCCGGGCGGCAGTCCGCTTGATGCCGGGGATCTATCGCGCATCCGGGCCGCCGCCTTGGCGGAACCGCTGCTGACCGACCGGATCGTCGCTCCGGATGCCCGGACGACGATGGTGAACATCACACTCACGCTGCCGCAGGAAAAGCTGACCGAAACGCCCGAAGCGATGGCCTATGTGGATGGGCTGGTCGGGGAGTTCAAGGCGGCGCATCCGGACATCACAATGGCTGTGACCGGATCGGTAGCCCTCAACAATTCCTTCTCGGTTTCGGCACAGAACGACATGCAGACACTGGTGCCGCTGATGTATGGCGTGCTTCTGCTGGTCATGGCCGTGTTGCTGAGGTCGGTCTCCGGCACTTTCGCGACCCTGCTCGTCATCGCCTTTTCCGCGTTGACGGCGATGGGCCTCGCGGGATGGTTCGGCATTCAGCTGACGCCACCTTCGGTAACGGCGCCGACGATCATCCTTACGCTGGCGATCGCGGATTCCGTTCACATCCTGATCAGTCTGTTCCATGGCATGCGGCGCGGGCTCGGCAAGCGGGAGGCGCTGGTCGAGGCCCTCAGGATCAATTTCCAGCCGGTGTTTCTCACCAGCCTGACCACCGTGATCGGCTTCGCCAGCCTGAACTTCTCGGATGCGCCGCCGTTCCGGGATCTCGGCAATATCACGGCCATGGGCGTGGTGGCGGCCTGGTTCTTCTCGATCGGCTTTCTGCCGGCGATCATGGCGGTGCTGCCGGTCCGGGTGAAGGTCCGGGAGGAGGAGCAGTCGGCGGCGATGGAGCGGCTCGCGGAGTTCGTCATCGCCCGGCGCGGCCCGGTCATGCTCGGTACACTCGCGCTCGTCGCACTCTTCGCCGTCTTCATCCCGCGGATCGAGCTGAACGACCAGTTCGTCAAGTATTTCGACGAGAGCATTCCGTTCCGCACCGACACCGACTGGGCGATGGAGCATCTCTCCGGGATCTATCAAGCCCAGTGGTCCGTCCCGGCTGCGGGCAGCGGCGGGGTCTCTGATCCGGACTATCTGAAGCGTCTCGAGGGTTTCACGGAGTTTCTTCGGGCGCGCGGCGAAGTCGTCCATGTCATGACCCTGACGGACATCTTCAAGCGGCTGAACAGGAACATGCACGGCGACGATCCGGCGATGTACCGCCTGCCGGACGAGCGCGACCTTGCCGCGCAATATCTTCTGCTGTTCGAGATGTCCCTGCCGTTCGGCCTCGACCTCAACAACCAGGTCAATGTCGACAAGTCCGCGGTGCGCGTGATCGCGACACTGGAGAACATCACGACGAACGAGCTGCGCGCCCTCGACGAAGAGGCGGCGGAATGGCTCTCGGAGAATTTCCCGAGCGCCGCCGAGACGCGGGCATCGGGGCCGTTCGTCATGTTCGCCTATATCGCCAAACGCAATATCGAGGGCATGCTGACCGGCACTTTCCTCGCCTTCGTGCTGATCTCGCTCACGCTGACCGTCGCGCTCCGGAGCGTGAAGCTCGGGGCCATCTCGCTGGCACCGAACCTGATGCCGGCGGCCATGGCCTTCGGATTCTGGGGCCTGACCGTCGGCGAGGTCGGTATGGCTTCATCGGTGGTCACGGCGACCAGTCTCGGCATCATCGTCGATGCGACGGTCCACTTCCTCTCGAAGTACCGTCGCGCCCGGATCGAGAAGGGGGCCGATGCCGAGGATGCGGTGCGTTACGCCTTCTCCACGGTCGGCACGGCTCTGTGGGTCACGACGGCCATTCTTGTGGCCGGATTTGCCGTGCTCGCGCTCTCCACCTTCAAGATCAACGGGTCGATGGGGCTGCTCACGGCGGTCACGCTGGTTATGGCCATCATCGTCGACTTCCTCCTTTTGCCGGCCCTGCTGCTTCTGCTGGACGGCCGGCGCAACGACCGGGAAGCCGAGAAGGCTCCCCTTGCTCAAGCTGCGGAGTAGGAAAATGGGAAAACTGCAAAAAATTCTTGCCCTGGCGGTCCTTGCCGTCAGTCCGGTGCTGCAATCCGCCTATGCCGAGAGTCCGGAAGACAAGGGGCTGGCAATCGCCGAGGAAACCGATCGCCGGGACCTCGGCTGGGGCGACAGCGACGTCGTGATGCAGATGGTCCTGCGCAATGCCGAAGGGGAGAGCAGCGTGCGCGATCTGCGCCTGCGCTCTCTCGAAGTGCCGGAGCGCAAGCTTGGCGACAAGAGCATCACGGTCTTTTACAAACCACGGGACATCGAAGGCACCGCCTTCCTCTCGCACACGAAGATCCTCGACCCGGACGACCAGTGGCTCTATCTGCCGGCCCTGAAACGGGTGAAGCGGATCTCCTCCAAGAACAAGTCCGGCCCGTTTGTCGGTTCCGAGTTCGCTTATGAGGATCTGGTGAGCCAGGAGGTCGACCGCTACGCCTACAAGTGGCTGCGGGACGAAGCCTGCGGCGAAGCGGCGCCGGACCGGGAGTGCTTTGTCGTCGAGCGGACGCCGCTCTACGAGCATTCGGGCTACACCAAGCAGATCAGCTGGGTCGACAAACAGGATTACCAGCCCCGCAAGATCGAGTTCTACGATCGCAAGGCCGCGCTGCTGAAAACCCTTCGGATGCTGGACTACCGGCAGTACCAGGGGCAGTACTGGCGCACCCACCGGATGGACATGGTCAATCACCAGACCGGTAAATCCACCACGCTGACCTTCGAGAAGTACAGCTTCAAGGTCGGTCTCTCCGAAGGCGACTTCCAAAAGAACCGGCTGAAGCGCGTGCGATGAGGTCGAGGTCCGTTCCCCTGGCGGCGGGGCTTTGCCTCGCCGCCCTTTCCTTGCCGACCGGCGCGGAAGAGCTCCAGTTCGATGCCACACTGGAACTCGGCGCCGAAATGCGCGCCTTTCCGAACAGTCCGGCCTATGGCCCGCAGCGCGACCGGGCGCTGAGTCCTTCTCTCTATCTTGAACCCGAATTCACCGCCGACTGGAACGGTGGCGACGACCGCTTCACGCTGGTGCCTTATGTCCGGTTCGATCGGGACGACGATCGCCGCACCCATGCGGACATCCGTGAAGCCAACTGGCTGCATATCGGTGACGGCTACGATCTCGTCGTCGGAGCGGACAAGGTCTTCTGGGGGGTGACGGAATCCCGCCACCTGGTCGATATCGTCAACCAGAGCGACGCCGTCGAGGATATCGACCTCGAGGATAAGCTCGGTCAGCCGATGGTGCAGCTCGCGGTTCCAAGCGACTGGGGCACGGCGAGTTTCTTCGTCATGCCTTATTTCCGCGAGCGCACCTTTCCGGACCGGCGGGCCAGGCTCAGCGGTGGCGTCAGGATCGACAGCACTGCAAGCTATGATTCAGGCGCCGAGGAGTTCCATCCGGATGTCGCGGTACGCTGGTCCCAGGTCATCGGGGATTTCGATATCGGGCTGTCGCATTTCCACGGTACCAGCCGGGAGCCGCGTTTCCTGGTTCTCGATGCCGCCGACGCCACCAATCTCACGCCGCACTACGACCTGATCGACCAGAGCGGGCTCGACCTGCAATACACCACCGATGCCTGGCTGTGGAAGCTGGAGGCGATCGGGCGGGGCGGTCATGGCGACTATTTCGGCGCTGCGGTCGCCGGTTTCGAATACACCCTCTTCGGTCTTGCCGGAACCGACATGGATCTCGGGCTGCTGGCGGAATACCAGTACGATGGCCGGGACGAGGACGGGGATGCGCCCGGCGTGCTCGGCAACAACGACACGTTTGTCGGCGCGCGGCTGACACTGAACGATGTCGACGACAGTTCGCTCCTGGCGGGCGCGGTCGTCGATAACGAGGATGGCTCCACCCTGCTTTCCCTCGAGGCGGAACGCCGGGTCGGAGATTCCTGGAAAATCGAAGCGGTGGCGCGGTTCTTCGTCAATGCAGACGAGCGCAACCTGCTGCTCGGGTACGAGCAGGATGACTTTGTCGGCCTCACGCTGATCCGCTATTTCTGAGACTGTCCGGTCCGTCGGCTGCGGGGAGTCGCGGGGCGGACCGGAGCACGCATCTCATCAGGGCAGATCTAGTGGAGCGCTTCTTCCCAGTCGCGGCGCCTGACCAGGACCGGACCGAGATCCTGTTCCGACGGGAGAAAGACCCAGAGACCGACTTCCGGCGAAGCGGGATCGTCGTGTCCCCGCGCCTTGGCAATCTTGCCCACTCGATTGTAAAGCAATGCATGAATGTCGCCGGTGTACCGTGCCGCCCGGCTGTCCGTTCCAGGAATCATCACCACCTCCCACACCTAATGGCGACAACAGTTGACGGAAAACCGTGACGGAGGTGAAGGCCACCGGTAGAGAAAATGTTCGAAAAATCAAAAAATATCGGTCTGGTTTTTGCCCGGTCCCGCCGGAGACGGGGAAATTCTTGGATCTGCGTATTTTCCTGCGTTTGCCCTAGTTTTTTTGCCGATTTTGCGTCGCATGCTCGAACTTTGACGACTTGAATATTTCTTGGTGACGAGGCCGGAACGGATCCGAGACGTGGCTTCTTGCTTCGCGCCCATCGTACGCGCCGGGCCGTCTCGTGCCCGTGACCGCATGTCGTCCCGCGGCCCCGTTGACTGGTGCCTGCCTTCCGAAAAAAACGATCATCTGTCGCCGGCGCATGCAGCGATGCGGCTTCGCTCTTTACGCGCTAGGGTACCGGAGATATGAACCCGTGAGGTCCATTCGCGAGGTGTAGAAGTGAGCGACCAGTCCCAAGGGACAGTATCCGAGGCCCAGGCGCCCCTCGGCGAGGCCGATCCGGCCACAGTCATCGTCTTCGGCAACGAGAAAGGCGGATCGGGTAAATCGACCGGCTCCATGCATGTGGTCGTGGCACTGCTTCGGCTCGGTTTCAAGGTCGGCTCGCTCGATCTCGACATGCGGCAATGGACGCTGACGCGGTATCTCTCCAACCGCGCGGCCTCGATGCGCAATGACGGGATCGAACTGCCGATGCCGACCCACGTCTTTCTTTCCCGCAGCGAGAAGGCGAACCGCGCGGAGGCGGAAGCCGAGGATCGCAAGCGTTTCGAAGCGGTGCTGACCAAGCTGCGCGCGGAATGCGACTTCGTCGTCATCGATTGCCCCGGTACCGACACCTATGTCGGCCGCCTGGCGCATGGCTATGCCGACAAGCTGGTGACGCCGATCAATGACAGTTTCATCGACCTCGACATGCTCGCCAACGTGGACGGGAAGACCGGCGAGATCATCAAGCCGAGCGTCTATGCGGAAATGGTCTGGGAAGCGCGCAAGCAACGCGCCCAGCGGGGCGGCGCGCCTCTCGACTGGATCGTCATGCGCAACCGGCTTTCCAGCCTTGCCGCGCGTAACAAGCTGGAGATGGAACGTGTGGTCGCCACGCTCGCCAAGCGGGTCGGCTTCCGCGTTGCACCGGGCTTCAGCGAGCGCGTGATTTTCCGCGAACTGTTCCTGCGAGGCCTCACAATGCTCGACGTTTTCGAAATCGGCGACAGCGGCAGGCCGCAGCTGTCTCATGTTGCCGCCCGGCAGGAAGTCCGCGGCCTCCTGAATGCGCTGCAACTTCCGAACCGTATACCGACGCCGCATGACCGGACGGCGACCTATGAGGCGATCGAAACGCCGTCTCTGATCGGAGAGGCCGAAGAGTCCTAGCGCCAGGTCGAGACCGCCGCGAGTCCTGTCAGGCGCTCGCTGCTGAGTTCGAAGTCGGCAGCCTGGTACTGCCGGCTGCCGATATGGTGGTAGAAATCGATTGCCGTCTTGTTCGTCGGCAGGCACTGCCAGACCAGCCAGGCGCCTTGGCGCGCGAGGGTTTCGGCGGCGACGGCACCGATCAGTGCTCGGCCCGCGCCGCTGCCGCGGGCCCGGTCCTCGACATAGAGATCCAGCATGTGGATGCCCGGCGTACCGAGGCCGATATTGAAACTGTCGATGAACAGCGTGTAGCCGATCAGGTCCGACCCGGTGTCGGCGACCATGCCGTCGAAGCGTTTTGCCGGACCGAAGCCGTACTTCAGGACGTCGTCAGGTCCGAAGGGTGGCGGCGGCATCCCCTCGTGCTCGGACAGTTTGGCCGCCATTTCGGCGACCCGTTCGGCATCCTCTTTCTGGAGCGCCCTGATGTCGAAGTCCATATCGGTCTCCTCCGGAACGGCGATTGCCGGTGGCAAATCACGGGTCGCCGGGCTGGAAACCGGCGGCCGCGATGCAACATAATGCTAAAGCATTGTCGAAAGTGAAGCAGCGAACATGAGCACGCGGAAAAAAGGGGAAGGCGCGATCGGGACGCCGCAAACGTCCGGCGGGCCGGTTTCGAGCCAGTCCGACATCGATATATTCTTGCGCCAGGTCCGGGCGCGTCCGGCAGCCGCGCCCTCGGAGCGCCCCGGCAGGCTGATTTTCGCGATGGACGCGACGGCAAGCCGCGAGCCGAGCTGGGACCGTGCATGCCAGCTCCAGGGCGAGATGTTCTCGGAAACGGCCGCCCTTGGCGGCCTCTCGGTACAGCTCGCCTATTACCGCGGCTTCGGGGAATTCAAGGCCGGTCCCTGGCTGACCGAAACCGGCAAATTGCTGCGAGAGATGACCGGGGTCTTCTGCCTCGGCGGACAGACCCAGATCGGGCGTCTGCTGAAACATGTCATCGCGGAAACGAAGCAGGAGCGGGTGCAGGCCGTGGTTTTCGTTGGCGATGCCTTCGAGGAGGACATCGACGCGGTGTGCCACCAGGCGGGGGAACTCGGTGTGCTCGGGGTGCCGGTCTTCATCTTTCACGAGGGTGGCGATCCGCTGGCGCGGCGCGCTTTCGAGCAGATTGCCCGATTGACCAAGGGGGCGTGCTGCCCGTTCGACGCCGGAAGCGCGCAGCAGCTTCGCGACCTGCTCGGGGCCGTCGCTGTCTATGCGGCTGGCGGCAGAAAGGCCCTGAGTAACTTTTCCGAGCGGCGCGGCGGCGCGGCTCTGCAACTGACCCATCGTCTCGGCCGGTAGCACGGTGAAGGACGGGAGGAGATCCACGTGCAGTTTCTGATCTTGGGTGCGAGCCTTGCCGTCGGGTTCGGGCTGATCGGCTACTGGTTCCTGAATGCCGATCCGGCGAAGATCCGTCAGACTGCCAAGTGGGTCGGATTGACGCTGCTCGGTCTTGCGGTCGTCGCGCTGGTCTTTTTCCGACGGTTCGACTGGCTGATCTATGCCGGCGCCGTCGGCCTGCCGTTTCTGCTGCGGGCGGGGGCGCTGTTCCGGCGTTTCCGGAACGCCGTGAAGTCGGCGCGTGGACCTTCGGCGGGACAGAGCAGTTCGGTGCGGACCGCGACGCTGGCGATGACGCTGGACCATGACAGCGGCGGGATTGACGGCGAGGTATTGCGCGGCCGGTTCACCGGCGCTCCGCTCTCGGCCCTCTCTCTTTCCGACTTGCTTGAACTGCTCGAGGAGTGCAGCCGCAACGATCCGCAGTCGGTCGCCGTGCTGGAAAGCTATCTCGACGCCGCGCACGGGCCCGACTGGCGCGAGGAGGCCGCCTCGGCGTCCGGTCCTCGCGGTGAGCATCGGGATTCATCCGGCAACATGACGAGAACCAGGGCCCTCGAGATTCTCGGGCTCGAGGAGGGGGCGGACGAGGCGGCGATTCGCGAGGCACACCGGCGGCTGATGATGGTCAATCACCCGGACCGTGGCGGCTCCGGCTACCTCGCAGCCCAGATCAACGAGGCGAAAGACGTGTTGCTGGGCTCCTGAGCCAAGCGATCCTTGCGGTTTTCGCAGGTTATGTGCCAATAACGGTGCGCTCTGCCGGAAGCCTCGGTCGGGCGGCGTATCCAGATAACGAATTGAGGGTCAGATATGCCAGTGCCAGTTCGGAAGGCGATCTTTCCGGTTGGGGGGCTTGGCACGCGATTCCTTCCGGCGACGAAGTCGATGCCGAAGGAAATGCTACCGGTCGTCGACAAACCGCTCATCCAGTATGCCGTCGAGGAAGCCCGTGCCGCCGGGATTGAGGAGTTCATCTTCGTCACCGGGCGCGGAAAGTCGGCGATAGAGGACCATTTCGATCACGCGTTCGAATTGCAGTCCATGCTGCGGGACCGCGCGAAGAAGGATGCGCTGACCGTTGTCGAGGCGACCATCCCCGCGGCCGGACAGTTTTCCTATACCCGCCAGCAGGAGCCGCTCGGTCTCGGACACGCGGTCTGGTGCGCACGGAACTTCGTCGGCATGGAGCCCGTCGCGGTGCTGCTCGCGGATGATCTGATCCTCAGTGCCGCCGGTTGTCTGAAGCAGATGGTCGATGCCTACGACGAGGTGGGCGGCAACATGGTTGCGGCGATGGAAGTGCCGCGCGAAGAGACCCAGTCCTATGGCGTGATTACGCCGGGTGAAGTGAAGGGGCGTCTGGTCGAGGTCCGAGGCCTCGTCGAGAAACCGAAGCCGGAGGTTGCGCCGTCGAATTATGCCGTGATCGGTCGCTATATCCTGCAGCCCAAGGTGTTCGAGGATCTGGCGCGTTTCGAGACGGGGGCAGGCGGCGAAATCCAGCTGACCGACGCACTCGCGCGACAACTCGGCCTACAGCCCTTCAACGGCTATCTTTTCGAAGGCCGCCGCTTCGACTGCGGTAACAAGGTCGGCTTTCTCGAAGCCAATATCGCCTATGCACTCGATCGCCCGGACATGGCAGACCCCGTCCGGGCCTTTCTGAAGAATTACGCCTGATAACGGAGCGAATTCATGCGTATTGCCATGATCGGAACCGGCTATGTCGGCCTGGTGTCCGGAGCCTGCTTCTCGGAGTTCGGCATTGATGTCGTCTGCGTCGACAAGGACGAGGTGAAAATCTCCCGCCTCGACCGGGGCGAGATCCCGATATTCGAGCCGGGTCTCGACGACCTCGTCGCGAACAATGTCCGGGCCGGGCGGCTGACCTTCACGACCGACCTGAAATCGGCGGTCAGGGATGCGGATGCGGTCTTTATCGCCGTCGGGACCCCGACCCGTCGGGGTGACGGGCATGCCGATCTCTCCTATGTCTACGGCGCGGCGAAGGAAATCGCGGAGGCGATGGAGGGCTATACCGTCGTCGTCACCAAATCCACGGTTCCGGTCGGCACCGGGCGCGAGGTCGAGCGGATCATCCGCGAGACCCGCCCGGACGCCGATTTCGATGTCTGCTCTAACCCCGAGTTCCTGCGGGAGGGCGCGGCGATCAGCGACTTCATGCGGCCCGACCGGGTGGTGATCGGCACCGAAAGCGAGCGCGCGCAGGAAGTCATGCGGGCGATCTACCGGCCGCTCTACCTGATCGAGACACCGATCGTCTTCACCACGCTGCAGACCAGCGAGTTGATCAAGTACGCGGCGAACACCTTCCTCGCGACCAAGATCACGTTCATCAACGAGGTTGCGGATCTCTGCGAGAAGGTTGGCGCGGACGTGCATGACGTCGCCCGAGGGATCGGTCTCGACGGCCGCATCGGGCGCAAGTTTCTGCATCCCGGGCCCGGCTATGGCGGCTCCTGCTTCCCGAAGGATACACTGGCTCTGGTGAAGACGGCCCAGGACTACGACGCGCCGTTGCGCATCGTGGAGACGGTTGTCGACATCAACGACAAGCGCAAGAAGCAGATGGCGGAAAAGATCGTCGCCGCCTGTGGTGGATCGGTCTCCGGCAAGACCATCGCGGTGCTTGGACTGACCTTCAAGCCCAACACGGACGACATGCGGGACAGCCCGAGCCTCGACATCGTCCCGGCGTTGCAGGCGGCCGGTGCAGAAGTGAAGGCCTACGATCCCGAAGGCATGAAGGAGGCGCGCGAGATGTTGCCTGAGGTGGAGATGTGCGAGAACGCCTATGCCACGATGGAGGGAGCGGACGCGGTTGCCATCGTCACCGAATGGAACGAGTTTCGTGCCCTCGACCTGGATCGTGTGAAGGGCTTGCTGAAACAGCCGCTGATGGTCGACCTCCGCAACGTCTACAATCCCGGCGACATGCGGAAGGCCGGCTTCGATTATGTCTGTGTCGGACGCGGCACCGCCGAAGCCGGGGCCCCGAAATGAGTGCGCATCAGTTCCCGCCGACCATTCTGCGTGAATACGACGTCCGTGGTGTCATCGGCGAGACCCTGAGCGCGACGGATGCCCGCGCGCTCGGCCGCGCTTTCGGTACCCGTGTGGTGCGCAACGGTGGGACCAGGGTCTCTGTCGGCCGGGACGGCCGTCTCAGCTCGCCGGAAATGGAAGCGGCAGTGGTCGAAGGCCTGATGGCGTGCGGTCTGCATGTTATTCGCCTCGGGAGCTGCGCGACGCCGATGCTCTATTATTCGGTTTACGCGCTCGAGACCGACGGCGGGATCATGATCACCGGCTCGCACAATCCGCCGAACTACAACGGCTTCAAGATGATGCTGGGCACGGGGCCGTTCTTCGGCGCCGACATCCAGGATCTCGGCCGGATCGCGGCGGCAGGCGACTACGAGAGCGGCGAGGGTTCGGCCGAGGAGGTCGATATTCTCGACGGCTATGTCGACCGTTTGCTGCGCGATGTGAAGATGGGCCGCCAGCTCCGCGTCGTCTGGGACTGCGGCAACGGTGCCGCCGGCCCGTCGGTGAACCAGGTCTGCATGCGGCTGCCCTCGAATCACAAGGTGCTGTTCCCGGAAGTCGACGGGACCTTCCCGAACCACCATCCGGACCCGACGGTGCCGGAAAATCTCGAGGACCTGATGGCCGAGGTCGCCGCGCGCGACGCGGATCTCGGCATCGCCTTTGACGGCGACGGCGACCGGATCGGCGTGATCGACGACAAAGGACGGGTGCTCTGGGGCGACCAGCTACTGACCGTGCTCGCCGAGGACGTTCTGAAGGAAAATCCCGGCGCCACGATCATCGCAGACGTGAAGGCGAGTCAGGTCCTGTTCGACAAGGTCGCGGAGTACGGCGGCAAGCCGTTGATGTGGCGCACCGGTCATTCCCTGATCAAGACCAAGATGGCGGAGACCGGCGCACCGCTGGCCGGCGAAATGAGCGGGCACATCTTTTTCAAGGATCGCTATTACGGCTTCGACGATGCGCTCTACGCCGCGATCCGTCTGATCGAGGGGCTGAGCCACCGGAAAGAATCCCTCTCCGAGATCCGGGACGCCCTGCCGCAGGTGATCAACACGCCGGAAATGCGCTTCCAGTGCGACGACACCCGCAAGTTCGACGTCGTGAAAGAGGTTCAGGACTGGCTTTCGGGGCAGGCCGGGGTCGAGGTTTCCGACGCCGACGGCGTCCGGGTCAACACTCCGGACGGCTGGTGGCTGCTGCGCGCCTCCAACACCCAGGACGTTCTGGTTGCACGTTGCGAATCCCAGACGGAAGAGGGACTGGAGCGGCTGAAGACGCAGCTTCGCGATGCGCTGAGAGCGGTGGGCGAGACGCCGCCGGACATCTGATCGAACTTGTTTGAATGAAGGAACAGCGCCGCCCGGTTTTGCAGGCGGCGTTTTTTCTGGAACTCAGCCGCCGGCCGGCATGGTGGCGACTTCCTCGCCGGTTTCGCCAGGGACGGGGACGCAGGGGACGTGCTTGCGAACCAGAAGGGCGCAGGCATTTCGGGCGTCGGCTTCGCTGAAACCGATGATGCGGGAGCGAAAGACGGTGCCGTGGTCGCGGGTGATCTGTTCGACGGAATCCGTGGAGCCGGACAGTACCTTTTTCAGATGTGAGCGGGCGGTGCGGATCATCTGCTCGGCCGGCGCGCGGCTCGAATAGGCGCCGACCTGAATGCCCCAGTCGCGCTCGGAAATATCCGCGCCGCCGGAGCCCTGCAGGACATCGTCCGAGATGTCGGAGCGGACGGCGGCCAGCTGCACCGTGACGGGGGCTTCTCTGCCCGGAACCGGTCGCGCGACCGGGATCGGCGCTGGCGCGCGGTTGCGGGCGATCCGGACCGCTTTCTTGAAGCCGCGGTTGAGTAGCGAGACCATATGCTTGTCACGCGACTTCGCGGTCCGTCCGCCGAACACCACTGCGATGATGTGGTGTCCGTTGCTGTGAACCGAGGAGACGAGGTTGAAGCCCGAGGCCCGCGTATAGCCGGTCTTGATCCCGTCGGTGCCGGAATAGCGCCCGAGCAGGTTGTTGTGGTTCTTGTATGTCCGGCCGTTGTAGGTGAATTTCTTCGTCTTGAAATAATGATAGTACTGCGGAAAGTCGCGCTGGATACGCAGGCCGAGCTTGGCCATGTCGCGCGCGGTGCTCTTCTGCCGCCGGTTCGGTAGCCCCGAGGCATTGCGGAAGGTGGTACGGGTCATGCCGATGTTCCGCGCCTTCTTGGTCATCGCGATGGCGAAATGCACCTCGCTCTTCGCCAGGTGCTCGGCGACCACGGTTGCGGCATCATTGGCGGAGCGGGTGACGAGGGCGAGGATCGCGTCTTTCACCGTCAGCTTCTGGCCCGCGCGCAGACCGATATTCGTCTGCGGCTGGCCGGCGGCCCGCTTCGAGACCTTCATCTTCGTCTTTAGCGTAACCTTGCCCCGCTCGAGTGCGTCGAACAGCATGTAGAGGGTCATGATCTTGGTCAGCGACGCAGGATAGTTCCGCGTATCGGCATTCTTCGCATAGAGCACGTCGAGCGTGTCGGCATCCATCACGAAGGACGCGTAGCGGGCCTCTGCGGTCCCTGTGCCAAGCCAGATGGCCAGACCGAAAGCGAGGACGCAAACGGCATTCCGGACCCGTGCTGTCACGCTTCGCGTCATGTCCCCCCCAGAGCGCATGCACCGCCCGCCGACGATGCCGTTATCCATACCCAATATCGCCAAAATCTTATGTAAGAGCTTAGCTATTGTCCATAAGTAATTGAATTAAAATTAAACCCAAGCATCGCCCCACGCCTTGACCCAAGCCATACCAGACAATTCTTGATGCCGAATTCTCTGGAATGAAAGGGATTTCTGGAGTGAGTCAAAAAAATTGTGCACTGCACAAAAAAGTCTCTTGATCTCTGGGCGCCAATCCATATGTTAGGGGCGTGTTGCAGTGCAGCAAAAGAGCGCAGACAAGATCAAGAGATTTGCATGTCCAGATGACATGCCTGCGACCCCAGGGGCGGTTCCCCCGAGAAGCGCCGACCCCGAACGAGAGTCAACGAATTGCAAGGAGAGTGAATATGGTTGCGAAGAAAACCACCTCTGCCGGTGCCGCCGAGAAGAATGAAGACATGGTCGCCGCTGGTAAGGAAACAGTTGAAGCCGCTGTGAAGGCGACTCAGGAAGTCGCTCAGAAGGGCTATGACCAGGCGGTCGTGCTGATGAAGGAAAATGCCGAGAAGGCCCAGAAGGCCATCTATGGCGGATATGACGAGTACGCCACGCTTGGCAAGGCGAACTACGAAGCCTATGTCGCGGCGATGAGCGTCTGGTCCAAGGGTTTCGAAGCTATTGGCAAGGAGCTCTATGCTTTCAGCCAGGACAGCGTGGAAACCTCCGTCGAGGTTGGCAAGACCGCGATGTCCTGCAAGACCGTCAGCGACCTGCTGGAATTGCAGAATGACGTGACCAAGAAGAGCTATGACAAGACCCTTGAGGAGATCACCAAGATTTCCGAGCTCTCGGTCAAGACTGCCAACGAAGCGATGAAGCCGATCCAGGACAGCCTGACCGGCACCTTCGAGAAGCTGACCAAGCCGGTCGCCGCCTAACAGGCTGGCTTTTCCGGTATCGAGTGCAGAAGCCCGGCCCTTTCGGCCGGGCTTCTTGCGTTTGAACCGGGGCAGTTACGCGTATGCTCCGGCGGAATAGGTGAGCTCATAGCTATGGCTGTAGAGCTCGAAGACGATACCGAACGGATCTTCGACATAGACCATCCGGTATGGTTTCTCGCCGGGAAAGTATCTGCGCACCGGCATTCGCTGCTTGCCGCCGGCAGCGACGATCTTCTCCAGCAACTCTTCAAGGTTCGGGTCCTGAATGGCGAAGTGAAAGGTTCCGTGACGACGGAAGTCCAGGTTTTCATCCGGCGCCCGGTTGCCGTCGAACTCGAACAGCTCGATGCCGATCCGGTCCGCGGTCGCGAGATGCGCGATCCTGAGTGCGTTCCAGCCTGTGCCGAACACGTCGGTACACATCCGCCCGATATCGCTGTCGTCCTCGACCACCCGGGTCGGTGGCATGATGGTGTAGAAGCCGAGAACCTCCGAATAGAACGCGACCGCGGCTTCGAGGTCGGGAACCGAGAGACCGATATGCGAGAATGTGCGTGGGATGGGGGGCATGCCTTGCTCCTTATGCATGGTGACGGAGCGAAGGTATGATCTCGTGGCGCTTCATAAAAATTATCATTTTTCATGAAAATGATAATTCAATACTATGATTGAATGCTGAATTCCCGATGGCTCGAGACCTTCACCGAGCTGTGCGAAACGCGCCATTTCACACGAACCGCGGAGCGCCTGGCGATGACCCAGCCCGGTGTTTCGCAGCAACTGCGGAAGCTGGAGCAGCAGGTCGGCAAGCCCCTTATCTCGCGCGACGGCAAGAGTTTCACTCTTACGCCTGCGGGCGAAGAGATCTATGCGCTCGGACGGGCACGAAGACGGGAAGAGCGAGACTTGCGGGAGCGGATCTCCATCGACGATCCGGATGCCGGAGAGATCGTCATCGCCTGTTCGGGCAGTTTCGCGATGCTGCTCTACCCACATCTCTTGCCGCTCATGAAAGCGTCTCCCAGGCTGACCGTCCGTGTCGAGGCGGCGCCCGAGAGCCGGATCATGTCCGGCGTACTGGAGGGGGATTTCGACTTCGCGATTTCCGGCCGGAAACCGGACCACTTTCATATCGCCTGCGAGCATCTGGCGCGCGAGGAACTCTGTCTGGTGGTGCCGGCCGTTTCCCGCCCGGAAAGAATCTGTTTCGAAGATCTCGAAGCCCGGGGGTTCATAGCCCACCCGGACGGCTTCAGGTACGCGGACGACCTGTTGGGCGCAAACTTTCCGGCGCAATATACCGGGCCGGACCGACTGCGTGTCCGCGCCTATGTGAACCAGATCAGTCTCATCCCGACGCCGGTCGCCCACGGGCTCGGATATACCTTGCTGCCGCGAAGCGGCGTCGATGCCTTTCCGGACAGGGGCCGGCTGCATGTGGCCCAGCTTCCGGAGATCCGCCAGCACGATCTCTGGATGTTGCTCCGCCGCGGCAGGCAGGTTCCGGCCCGCGCCGAAAGGCTTCTTGAGCTTGTCCGCTCCGTTGCAGGTACGCTGGCGACTGGCTGAACGCGCTGCGGTGCAAAATCGGGGAGCAACGGCGCAAATCCCGCCAAGGCTTGGAGGCTGCCGGCTGTGGTCGCTCTGTTGAATGACCGATGCACGACGGGTTCACAGATTTGCCCTTGCAACACCTTGTGCTCGACACGAAATGTCTGTCACCCTACCGGCATGTGTCTCCGGCCTCGCAAATGATGCTGCACGGACTTCTCTGAGGCCCCGATAGACCTATTTAGCTCGTGCAGCATTCAGGCACCTGTCCGGCAGGTGCGGAACATCCATGGTTCTGAGAATGAGTGACGACGACAAGAAAAATGGTGACGGCACAAATACGGGTGTGGTGGTCAAGGCACGGCCGAAAACCAAGAAGCCGGCCATGTACAAAGTCATCATGCTGAATGACGATTACACCCCGATGGAGTTTGTCGTTCACGTTCTGGAAAGATTCTTCTCGAAGAATAGGGAAGAGGCGACGACGATCATGCTGCATGTCCACCAGCGAGGCGTTGGGGTCTGCGGGGTGTATACCTACGAAGTCGCCGAAACGAAGGTAACGCAGGTGATGGATTTTGCCCGTCAGCACCAGCACCCGTTGCAATGCACACTGGAAAAGGCTTGATCAGACATGCTGTCGAAAAATCTTGAAGAAAGCCTGCATCGCGCCCTCGATCTCGCGAACGAGCGCCAGCACGAATACGCGACGCTGGAGCACCTGCTCTTCGCGCTGACCTCCGATCAGGACGCCGTCGCGGTCATGCGGGCTTGCGATGTCGACGTCGATCGGCTGCGCAACGATTTGGCCGGTTATATCGACAACGATCTGATGAACCTGATCCGGACCGAGGAAGAGGAAGCGAAGCCGACCGCCGGCTTCCAGCGCGTGGTGCAGCGCGCCGTCATCCATGTCCAGTCCTCCGGGCGCGCCGAAGTGACCGGCGCCAACGTTCTCGTCGCGCTGTTCTCCGAGCGTGAGAGCCATGCCGTCTATTTCCTGCAGGAGCAGGAAATGTCCCGCTTCGACGCGGTGAATTACATTTCCCATGGCATTGCCAAGGTACACGGACAGTCGGAGACACGTCGGATCGACGGCGCCGAAGAGGAAGCCAAGCAGGAAACCGTGAACAAGAGCGGCAATGAGGCGCTCGACGCCTATTGTGTCGATCTGAACAAGAAGGCGACGGCGGGCAAGATCGATCCGCTGATCGGCCGCGAGTTCGAGGTCGAGCGCACGATCCAGATCCTCTGCCGCAGGACCAAGAACAACCCGCTTTATGTCGGTGACCCCGGCGTCGGCAAGACCGCCATCGCCGAAGGGCTCGCACGCCGGATCGTCGACGGCAATGTGCCGGAAGTGCTGCAGAATGCGCAGATTTTCGCCCTCGATATGGGCGCGTTGCTTGCCGGCACCCGCTATCGCGGCGATTTCGAGGAGCGGTTGAAAGCGGTCGTCAGCGAGCTGGAGCGCAATCCGGACGCGGTGCTGTTCATCGACGAAATCCACACCGTGATCGGTGCGGGCGCGACTTCGGGCGGGGCGATGGATGCCTCGAACCTGCTGAAGCCGGCGCTGCAGTCCGGCGCACTGCGCTGCATCGGTTCGACTACCTACAAGGAATTCCGGACCCATTTCGAGAAGGACCGGGCCCTCGTTCGCCGCTTCCAGAAGATCGACGTCAAGGAACCGTCGATCGAGGACAGCATCAAGATCCTGAAGGGTCTGAAACCCTATTACGAGGAGCACCACAAGGTGCGCTTCACCAATGACGCTCTGAAGACGGCGGTTGAACTGTCGGCGAAGTATATCGGCGACCGCAAGCTGCCGGACAAGGCGATCGATGTCATAGACGAAGTGGGCGCGGCCCAGATGCTCGTCGCCCCGTCAAAGCGCCGCAAGACGATCGGCGTAAAGGAAGTCGAGGAAATCGTCGCCAAGATCGCGCGGATCCCGCCGAAGAGCGTCTCGACCGACGACAAGACGGTGCTGAAGAACCTGGAGCGGGATCTGAAGACCGTGGTGTTCGGCCAGGACGCGGCGATCGCATCTCTGGCCACCGCGATCAAGCTCTCGCGTGCCGGACTTCGCGAGCCGGAGAAGCCGATCGGCAATTATCTGTTCTCGGGGCCGACCGGCGTCGGCAAGACCGAGGTCGCGCGCCAGCTCGCCAATGCCCTCGGCATCGAGCTGACCCGTTTCGACATGTCGGAATATATGGAACGGCACAGCGTTTCACGCCTGATCGGGGCGCCTCCGGGCTATGTGGGCTTCGATCAGGGCGGGCTTCTGACCGATGCGATCGACCAGCATCCCCACTGCGTGCTGCTGCTCGACGAGATCGAGAAGGCTCATCCGGACCTCTTCAACGTCCTGCTGCAGGTTATGGACCACGGCAAGCTGACGGACCACAACGGCAAGAGCGTGGATTTCCGCAACGTGATCCTGATCATGACCACGAACGCGGGGGCGTCGGATCTGGCCAAGGAAGCGATCGGCTTCGCGCGCACCCAGCGCGAGGGCGACGACACCGAGGCGATCAACAAGATGTTCACCCCGGAATTCCGCAACCGCCTGGACGCGATCATTCCGTTCAGCAGCCTGACGCCGGAAATCATCTCCCGCGTGGTGGAGAAATTCATCATGCAGCTCGAGGTGCAGCTCTCCGACCGGGGCGTGACGGTCGAGCTCAGCGACGCCGCCCGCAACTGGCTCGGCGAGAAGGGGTTCGACCGGCTCTACGGCGCACGACCGCTTGCCCGCGTCATCCAGGAACATGTGAAGAAGCCGCTGGCCGAGGAATTGCTCTTCGGAAAGCTGGTCAAGGGCGGTCTCGTCCAGGTCGATCTGGAAGAGGACAAGCTGGTCTTCTCCTACCCGGGCAATGAGAGCGGAAGGGGTTCCGGTGGCGGATCCACGAAGCGCGAGAAGAAGAAGCCGGAACTGGTCTGATCCTGAACCGTGTATTCAGGAAAAAGAAAAGGCCCGCGCGACGCGCGGGCCTTTTTCTTGTCGGTATTTCCTCGCCTAGGCGCTCAGGCGGCCTGCAGGTAGGAGTCGTTCGCGCTCAGCACCGAATTCAGCGCGTCCGGATCGATGCGCCAGGCGCCGTTCACGTTCGCCGCGATGCTCGCGTGGCGGTCGACGAGAACGCGCATTTCGGAATTGGTGAAGCCGTTCATTTCAGCAGCTTCGAGAAGGGTGATGCAGAAGCGGTCGCCCATGGTCAAACTCCCAAGTCTGTTTGAATGTCGCGGACGGCGCCGTGAGGCGGCCGGTCGGCGCGTTTACTGAATCTCATATTGACCCATCATTCGATGTTGCGGTGCAAAAATACCGAAGACCAGCCATGCGCCATGTTCAGGTCTCGTGACGGAACGGTGACTGTTTTTCGAGCGCATCCTTCTCGTATTCCATCTGCATCCGTTCGCGGTGCAGGAAATCAGCGACCGCGTCTCGGAAAGACGGCGACGGGATCAGGTGGGCGCTGTAGGTGTAGCGCGGCAGGTAACCGCGCTGGATCTTGTGCTGTCCTTGCGCCCCGGCCTCGACCCATGCGAGACCGCGCGCGATGGCGAAATCGATTGCCTGATAGTAGCAAAGCTCGAAATGCAGGAACTTGAAGTCGGCGATGCAGCCCCAGTTGCGGCCGAAGAGCGTGGAGTCGCCGATCAGGTTGAGCGCGCCGGCGACGGGGGTGCCGTCCAATTCGGCGATCACAAGCAGGACCCGGTCCGCCATCCGCTCGCCCAGCAGATCGAAGAATTCCCGCGTCAGATAGGCCGAGCCCCATTTCCTGTCGCTGGTATCGATGTAGAACCGGTAGAAGGCGTCCCAGTGCCGGGGTTCGATCATATCGCGGGTCAGCTGCCGGATCGTCAGGCCGGCGCCCGCGGCCGCCTTGCGCTCTTTGCGGATGGCCTTGCGTTTGCGTGACGAAAGCGCGGCGAGGAAATCTTCGAAAGCCGCGTAACCGTCATTGTGCCAGTGATATTGCAGTCCGACCCGCTGCAGGAAGCCGGCTTCGCCAAGCGCTTGCCATTGGGCCTCGGGAAGGAAATTCACGTGCAGTGACGAGACGTCGAAGCGCCGCGTGATCTCGATCAGTCCGCTTATGAGGACGTCGCGAACAGTGTCCGTGCGGACGTCCGGATGAATGAGGAGGCGGGGACCGGCAACCGGGGTAAAGGGAATGGCCGAAAGGAGTTTCGGGTAGTATTCGCCTCCCGCCCTTTCGTAGGCGTCGGCCCAGCCCCAGTCGAAGACGTACTCGCCCTGGGAATGGCCTTTCAGATAGAGCGGGACGACGCCTGCGATCCGATCATCCTCGTCGGCATAGACCAGGTGCTGCGGCAGCCAGCCGGTCTCCGCGCGCACGGAGCCGCTGTCCTCGAGCGCGGAGAGAAAGGCGTGGCTGAGAAAGGGATTCTCGGAACCGGCGCAGGCATCCCAGTCCGCCGCCGCGATCTCGTGAATCGAGCGCAGGACAGAAATGGCTGCCTTTGTTTCGGTCCGGTCTTCCCCGTCGGGCACGATGGCTTACCTCGGTGCGGCGTGTCGGATGAAAGATTGTGCGCCGCAGCGATCCGTCAAGCAAATGGCGCCTGATCAGGCGAGTTCTATCACCGCCTCGACCTCGACCGCGACGCCGAGGGGAAGGGAACCGGCGCCGACCGCAAAGCGGGCATGCTTGCCCTTGTCGCCGAACACCTCGACCATCAGGTCGGACGCACCGTTGACGACCATCGGGTGCTGGGTGAAATCGTCGGTCGCATTGACGAAGCCGCCGACCTTCACCACCCGCGCGACGTTGTCGAGATCGCCGCCGCAGGCCGCTTTCGCCTGCGCAATGATGTTGAGCGCGCAGATCCGCGCGATCTGCTGCGCTTCCTCCGCGGTCATGTCCTTGCCGACTTTACCGACGCCTTTCAGCTCGCCGTTCCAGAACGGCACCTGGCCGGAGATGTAGAGCGTCTTGCCGGAAACCACATAGGGAACGTAATTGGCAGCGGGTGCGGCCGCATTTGGCAGTTCGATGCCGAGTTCGGAAAGGCGCGCGTCGATAGAACCGGCCATGAGGTGACTCCTTCAATATTCTGGAACGATCTGTTAGAAATAGTCCGCGAGGAACGGCGCGAAGCATAGACAGTCGCATGGAAGCCCGCTAACTTTTTTGAAAAAGAAGGGTGCGTCAGTAGATGACGCACCCAGTATCGGACGATAGAGGCTTCGTCCTTAGGAGCTTCACAGGGTAATCGGGGAGCGGGGATGGGAGAGAACCGCTCCCCCAGTCTTCCATCGTTTGGCGGACGATGGAACTCTGAACCCGAAGGATTGAAGCTCTGCCCCTGCGGGTCCGCTAACCGGGGTGGAACCGTACAATTCTGGTTCCGAAACTCTATATATAGTAGTTCAGGGTGTGTAGGACCGCAATAAGTATTTTTGCGGCGAATTTCGCAGAGTATTTGAAGTACAGGTAAGTTAGTTAACGGATATTTACGAAGTCTCAAACGGCTGGGAGATTCCTCATAGGATGCCCTGTCTGGTTCAAGTCGCGGGCAATAAAGAGGTGCGTCTCAGGTGTCTGTGCTCTTTCGAAACCGGCGCGAAACGACCTCAACCGAACGCGCTCAAATTACGAAAATCGGCTGAACACTGCGGATTTTTCCCGAATCCGGGACTCCGGATGCAGTTTTCCATGGCAAAGGCTTGAGGGCCTCGAACAGTCAAGATCCCCACGATCGAATGATCGCAACTCAACCTCAGGGAGCGTTCTGCATCTCGTGAAACGCGTCCACGCAGTCCTTGTAATAAGTTTCATCCTCGTAGGATGAAGCGGC
Source organism: Nisaea sp. (assembly GCF_965216895.1). Taxonomy (GTDB): domain Bacteria; phylum Pseudomonadota; class Alphaproteobacteria; order Thalassobaculales; family Thalassobaculaceae; genus Nisaea. The sequence continues at coordinate 1,762,769 of NZ_OZ244205.1, read as the reverse complement.
GATTCTGGCCCTGATGGCGTTCAGAGACTCGCCTTGTTCGCTCAAGATCTCGTGAGCGCAGCGGGATAGCCGCGCCTTCATCAAGGCCGTAACCTGCGCCGGCGGCGCTGGTGTTTCCAGTATGAATTCGAGCGCGGGCCGGAATTTTCGGGACCGTGTCATCGCGATCATCTGATCGGATCCGGCGGCGAGCCAGACCGCTCCATGATCGTTGACGCAGATCATCGGAAACAGGGCAGCAATACCCGGAGCCACGGTGTTCGCGAAGACCTCGCACTGCCAATAATGTCTGGCGATCCGCGCGAAGTGGAAGAAATCGGCGACGGCCACCATACCGGAATTCTCCAGCGCCAGGACCTCGATCTTCGGTTTGCTGGGCGTGACCGTGTCGTTCGCCACGTCGACATACCAGGGACCGAGCTGGATCGCATTCTGGAAGTAGCTTTCCCGGAGCACGCCCCAGATCTTGCGGCCGATCCCGCCAGCCTGGATGAACCTCGCCAGAGCGAGACTGATCTCGCAAGCCGGGGCATGAAGATCGGCAACGAGCCGATCGTAGAGCGCATCCCTGATTTCCCGGCAGCGGCCGAGCGGATAGGGTTTGCCGGCATATTCCGGCATGACCGGGGCCAGCTCCGCGTCGACGGCATCCCGCAGGCGCCAGAGATAGGCTTGGAGCTTGCCGTGGTCGGAGAGATATCTGTTGCCGAGTTCCCATTGCCTGTCATCGGGAGGGATCGGTTGCAGGGGGAGCAGCGCGGCTGGAACCATCGGTCGCGTACCTGAAGGAGTATCGTGTTCAGGTATTACGAGACCGCGGGACAACGGGCAAGGTGTCATGCCGGACATCCGTCAGGCGGATGTCCGGCATGACACTCAAGGTCAAGCGTTGGCAAGGCGGCGGACGAACTTGTCGACTTCCTCCTTGAGCGAGGCGATTTGACTGCCAAGCTTGTCGGTGACGCTGGAAAGTTCGTGCGCGGCCTTGTCCGAGCGCTCGCCCGCCATGTTCACCTTGCCGATGTTGGACGTGACGGTTTCCGTCGCGTCGGAGACCCGCTCCACGCTTCCGGAAATCTCGCGGGTGGCGGAGGATTGTTCTTCCACGGCGGCAGCGATTGCCGATGTTGTTTCGTCGATATTCTGGATCGTGCCGACGATCTTGCCGATCACCTCGGCGGCCTCCTTGGTCGCCTGCTGGATCGCGGAAATCTGTCCGGCGATTTCCTGCGTGGCGTTGCCGGTCTGGTTGGCGAGCGATTTCACCTCGCTGGCGACGACGGCAAAACCCTTGCCTGCTTCTCCGGCACGCGCCGCCTCGATGGTGGCGTTAAGTGCAAGCAGATTGGTCTGCTCGGCAATGTCATTGATCAGATTGACAACTTCGCCGATGCGCTCGGCCGAACTCTGCAAACTGGTCACTTTCGCGTTGGCGTCCTCGGCCTCCGTCGCGGCCGCACGGGAGATCGAGGCGGACTGGTCGGCCTGGCGACCGATTTCCGCTATCGAGTTCGTCAACTCGTCGGTCGCGGCGGCCACGCTTTGCAGGCTTGACGAGGCATTCTGCGCGGCGCCGTCGGCTTCACGTGCACTGTCGGCTGTCTCGGCGGCAGTCTGCTGCATGTCGGCGGCGGAACGGCGCGCGGTTTCCGCTGAATTCTGAACCTCGTCGGTCACGCGACCGATCGAGCTTTCCAGTTCCGTGACGATATCCTGGAGCATGCGCTTGCGTTCAGCCTCGCCCTTCTTGACATCCTCCAACCGGCTTTCCTCAAGCGCCGCGACACGTTCGGCGTTTTCTTTGAAGACCTGAACCGCCTTTGCCATCGCGCCAACCTCGTCCCGGCGATCAATGCCGGGTACGTTGACGCCAAGATTGTTCGCTGCAAGCTCGGACATCGTTCGGCGCAGCGCTTCCATCGGGCCGGTGATGCCACGTGAGATCGCGAGGCCAACAAGGATCATTACGAGAAGGATGCAGGCGGTCAGGCCGCCAGCCTTCAAAGCGTAGTCCAGCAGCGCGGCGTTGATATCGTCGATGTAGATTCCGGTGCCGACAAAAACTTGCCAGGGTTCGATGAGGGAGACGTAGGCGAGCTTGGGCTCGGGCACATCCGAACCTGCCTTGGGCCACATATACTCGAATCGCCCGCCACTCGGGTTCTCCTTCAGGACGGATACCATTTCGGAGATGATTTTGACGCCGTTCGGATCTTCGACGCCGGACATGTCCGTGCCTTTGAGTTCGGGCTTGGCGCCGTGAAAGACAGTTATGCCCTCCATCGTGTAACCGAAGAGATATTCGGAACCGCGGAAGCGGACGGCGAGAGCGTTTTTCTCCCACAGCTCGATGGCTTCCTCCCGCGTCATCTCTCCGGCCGCAGCCCGCGCCTCAAGAGCCATCGCTTCGGAGACTTTGGTCTCGATCACGGATTTGATCTCGCGCGCGCGCTCGTCATACAGGTCGCCATACTTGATCCAGAGGGCGGCACCTATCTGAAGGGCCATTGCAAATGCTGCCAGCAGAATGATCAGCCCGATCTTCTGCGCGAAGGAAAGGCGGTCGAGTCCCATTGGGAAGTCTCCAGAGCATGCATGTGAGTTAATCTCATTATGCAGTTTCTTCGTTAAGCAACAGCTAACGGTTTTCTTGGCCCAGTCGCCGTTCGTCGAATTCGACGCCAGGGCGGAATTATTTGGATTATTGATTGCCGAGAGTCCGGCCGGAGAGGGCCGGGGACCGTTTGACCACGCCGGTCTCGGACTGCGGCGAGATGACCTACTTGGGCCCGCTCTGACATCACCACATAGGAATCACAGGAGAATGCGTCTTCGCAATTCCAGCGAACGTAAGTCTCCGGAAAGGGGATTCACATGCAGGTGCCGCACAAAGCTTGGGTTCTCGTGGCCGACGGCGAGCGTTTCGTCGTATTTGAGAACCACGGTGACTCAGATCTCATCGATCTGCGGGTGGTTGACAGCGATTATACCGACAATCCCGCAGATCATTTGCAGGGTTCGGATCGGCCGGGACGGATGAATGATCCTTCGGCCGGCCATAAGAGCGCTGTGGATGCCACGAACTGGCATGTGCTCGAGAAGCAGTATTTTGCCGAAGAAACGGCAGCGAAGCTCAATGACTGGGCGCTTGGCAAGAAATTCAGCGATTTGGTTGTGGTTGCCGATCCGCGGACACTCGGCAGTCTGAGAACGCACTACAGCCAGCCAGTGAAAGCCAAACTGCGCCGGGAACTCGACAAGGACCTGACCCATCTGCCGGTCAACGAAGTCGAGCAGGCGCTGGTCCGTCTCTGAAATCTCTCCGAAAATGAAGAGGCCGCCGCGAATTCATCGCGACGGCCTCCGCCATGGGTTAGGGAGGCGCCTGTCCGGTCAGCTGCAGCCGGAGGTGCTGCCGCAGGTATCGCACTTCATGCAGGTTCCGTTGCGCACCAGGGTGAAGTTGCCGCATTCGCTGCAGCTTTCGCCCTCGTACCCCTTGATGCGGGCTTCGCGGATCCGGTTCAACTTGTCGTCGACGGCATCCATGACGGTCTCGGACACGGTGACGGAAGCTGACTTCGAGACCGTCGTCGTGACCGTCGCCGCCTGCGCCGGCGCCGGGGAAGCCATCACCGGTTGGGCATTGTCGGTGCCGGTCGCCTTGACCGTCTGCGACTGGCCGCCCTGCAGCACCACCAGATTCTTGCGGACATAGCCGCGGCTGGTGATGGTGCCGACCTTTTCCATCAGCTGGGCCTTGGCCGCATCCACCGCATTCTGGTCGTCGCCGTCGCCGATGCTGTCCGGGAGCAGGTCGTCGGTTTCGACATGGCTGAGGTCGTGGCGGTCGAGATAGGAGATCGCCAGCTCACGGAAGATGTAGTCGAGGATCGAGGTCGCCATCTTGATCGCGTCGTTGCCGGAAACCATCCCCTGCGGCTCGAAGCGGGTGAACGTAAAGGCGTCGACATATTCCTCCAGCGGCACGCCGTATTGCAGGCCGATGGAAACCGCGATGGCGAAGTTGTTCATCAGCGAGCGGAAGGCGGCGCCTTCCTTGTGCATGTCGATGAAGATCTCGCCGAGCTTGCCTTCCTCGTATTCACCTGTCCGCAGATAGACCTTGTGACCGCCGACATTGGCCTTCTGGGTGTAGCCCTTGCGCCGGTGCGGCAGACGGCGGCGCTCCGCGGCCCGCTCGATGATGCGCTCGACGATCCGCTCGGCGACGACCGGTGCCTGCGCGGCAGCCGGCGCCTCCAGCAGTTCCTCGATTTCCTCTTCGTCCTCGTCATCCACCAGTGCGGACGAAAGCGGCTGGCTCAGTTTGGAGCCGTCGCGGTAGAGGGCGTTCGCCTTCAGGCCGAGCCTCCAGGAGAGGATGTAGGCATCCGAGCAATCCTGGACCGTTGCCGCGTTCGGCATGTTGATGGTCTTGGAGATCGCGCCGGTGATGAAGGGCTGGGAGGCCGCCATCATGCGAATGTGGCTTTCGGTGGAGAGGAACCGCTTGCCGATGCGTCCGCACGGGTTGGCACAGTCGAATACCGGAAGATGCTCGTCCTTCAGGTCCGGTGCGCCTTCCAGCGTCATCGCGCCGCAAACGTAGGTGTTGGCTTCCTCGACCTGCTTTTTGGTGAAACCAAGGGAGAGCAGCATGTCGAAGGAAAGATCGTTCAGTTGCGCATCGGTGAAGCCGAGCGTGTCGCGGCAGAAATCCTCACCAAGGGTCCACTTGTTGAAAGCGAACTTGATGTCGAAGGCGGAGGCGACGGCATCCTGGACCGCCTTGACCTGCGCGTCGCCGAAGCCTTTAGCTTTCAGGCTCTCCGGATTGATGCCCGGAGCGCCTTCGAGCGTGCCGTGGCCGACGGCGTAGCGGATGATCTCCTCGATCTGTTCGTCCTTGTAGCCGAGGTTGCTCAGCGCTTCGGGGACGATGCGATTGATGATCTTGAAGTAGCCGCCACCCGCAAGCTTTTTGAATTTCACCAGGGCGAAGTCCGGTTCGATGCCGGTGGTGTCGCAATCCATCACCAGCCCGATCGTACCGGTCGGGGCGATCACCGTGGTCTGTGCATTGCGATAGCCATGCTCTTCGCCGAGTTCGAGCGCCGCGTCCCAGGCCGCGATCGCGGCTGCGTTGAGCGCGGTATTCGGACTCTTCGATGCGTCGAGCGGGACCGGGTTGATCGCGAGACCCTCGTATCCGGTTTCCTCGCCATAGGCGGCACGGCGATGGTTGCGTATGACCCGCAGCATGTGCTCCGCGTTCGGTGCGTGCTCGGGGAACGCGCCGAGCTCGCCGGCCATCTCCGCCGAGGTCTTGTAGGCGATGCCGGTCATCAGCGCGCTGATCGCCCCGCAGAGTTCGCGGCCCTCGTCGCTGTCATAGGAGAAGCCGCTCGCCATCAGCAGGCCGCCGATATTGGCGAAGCCGAGGCCGAGGGTGCGGAAATCGTAGGACAGTTTGGCGATTTCCTTGGAAGGGAACTGCGCCATCAGCACGGAGATTTCCAGCGTGATGGTCCAGAGCCGGGTGGCGTGCTCGAAGGACTCGATGTCAAAGCTGCCGTCCTCGTGTCGGAACTGCATCAGGTTCATCGAAGCGAGATTGCAGGCCGTGTCGTCGAGGAACATGTACTCGGAGCAGGGGTTGGATGCATTGATCCGTCCCGAAGCCGGGCAGGTGTGCCATTCGTTGATCGTACTGTCGTACTGGATCCCCGGATCGGCGCAGGACCAGGCCGCATTGGAGACCTTGTCCCAGAGCTCGGCGGCGTTCACGGACTTCGCAACCTTGCCGTCGGTGCGACGGATCAGGTCCCAGTTCCTGCCTTCCGCGACGGCTTCGAGGAAGTCGTTGGTGACGCGGATCGAGTTGTTCGAGTTCTGGCCCGAAACGGTCAGATAGGCCTCGCTGTCCCAGTCGGTGTCGTAGGTCGGGAATTCGATGGCGGTGTAGCCCTGCTCGGCGAACTGGATCACCCGCTGGATGTAGTTCTCGGGGATCATCACCTTACGGGCGGCCTTGATAGCCTTCTTCAGCGCCGGGTTCTGCTTCGGATCGAAGCGCGCGCCATTGACCAGGTCCTCGGACTCGCGGCAGGCGGCCATGACTTCGTTCATGTGCTTCTGCGCGAGCTTGGAGCCGGCGACGAGGGACGCGACCTTCTGCTCTTCGATCACTTTCCAGTCGATGTATTTCTCGATGTCCGGATGGTCGATATCGACCGTCACCATCTTCGCCGCGCGACGGGTGGTGCCGCCGGACTTGATGGCGCCGGCGGCACGATCGCCGATCTTCAGGAAGCTCATCAGGCCTGAGGACTTGCCGCCGCCGGAGAGCGACTCGCCCTCGCCGCGCAGGCGCGAGAAGTTGGAGCCGGTACCGGAGCCGTACTTGAAGAGACGCGCCTCGCGGACCCAGAGGTCCATGATGCCGCCTTCATTCACGAGGTCGTCGCTGACGCCCTGGATGAAGCAGGCATGGGGCTGCGGGTGCTCGTAGGCCGACTTGGAGCGAACCAGCTTGCCGGTCTTGTAATCGACATAATGGTGACCCTGGGCCGGGCCATCGATGCCATAGGCCCAGTGCAGGCCGGTATTGAACCACTGGGGGGAGTTCGGGGCCGCCATCTGCCGGCAGAGCATATGGCACATTTCTTCGTAATAGGTCTTGGCGTCGGCTTCGCTGTCGAAATAGCCGCCTTTCCAGCCCCAGTAGGTCCAGGTGCCGGCCAGCCGGTTGAAGACCTGCTTGGCACTGGATTCGCCGACCGAACGCTCGGCTTCCGGCAGTTTTGCCATAGCCTTCTCGTCGGGCACCATGCGCCAGAGCCAGGAGGGGACGTCGTTCTCCTCGAACGGCTTCAGCTTCGCGGGGATGCCAGCCTTGCGGAAATACTTTTGCGCCAGGATATCGCAGGCCACCTGCGACCAGTCCGCGGGCACTTCGATGTCGCTGTTCTGGAACACCACGGAACCGTCGGGATTGCGGATCTCGCTGCTGGTCTTCCTGAACTTAATGCCCGCGTAAGGACCCTTTTTCGCGTCCGTAAACCGACGATCAATTCTCATGCTTGGAACCCCCCGTTCCGTCTTCATCAGTGGCGTTGAGCGCTGGCGCCACAAGATCTTGTGGCCAAGGGTTGAGACGATACCGGATTTGGGTTCGGTGAAGCAATGATAAATCAACCTCATGGAGCGAAAAAGTGAACGCTCCGTGCTGTGCCGTGGAAATCCGTGAATCGCAGGATTTGTGCGCTCGAATTGAAGTAAAATCCAAGTAAAGTCGAAGTATTTCAGCCAATCAAGATTGGTGAGCTTCGGCAATATTAACTTGTTTCGGTCGTGCGTTGCAGACCGGCGGATCGAAGCCTCGGAACAACGTTCGAGCTTCGCTTTTCTATTTGAAGGCCCGTGCCAAGCCGTCTAGGCAAATAATGCCGTTATCGGGCGCGTGGATCAACACATTTTGTGCGCCGGATTGTCATAAAATCTACATCTAGTGGCTGAGTGCGGGTTTCCGCACTTTGCCGCGTAATTACGGGGAAGCCGTGGAGCACGGCCCTTGCCTGACCTTCAGTTTCTGTGGCTGACTCCCCGCGCCGACCATTCGGTCGACAAGATATCTGGAGCGGAGTGGTTTCATGGATCCGGCAATCTGGCTCGCCTTCACAGCCGCGTGTTCCGTCATGCTTGCCATACCCGGTCCGACGGTGATGCTGGTCGCGAGCTACGCCATGTCGCGGGGACGGGAAACCGGCTGGGCGACCGTACCGGGCGTGGCGCTCGGCGACCTGACGGCGATGAGCGTGTCACTGGCCGGCGCGGGCGCGGTACTCGCCGCTTCGGCAGACCTTTTCACAGCCTTGAAACTGGCCGGGGCCGTCTACCTCGTCTGGCTCGGCATCCAGCTCTGGCGGAGCACGCCGGAGCTGGCGCCGACGCCGACGTCGAACGGACGGCGGGACAAGGCGAAGATGTTCGCCAATGCCTATGTGGTCACCGCGCTCAATCCGAAGGGGATCGTCTTCTTCGTCGCTTTCGTCCCGCAATTCGTGGATCCTGCGCGCCCGCTGCTGGTCCAGTTCGCCGTCCTGATCGCGACCTTCGTCACCCTCGGTGCGGTAAACGCCGCTTTCTGGGCCGCCATGGCAGGAACCATGCGGAGCCGTTTCTCCAGCCCGCGCGCGCTCCGGCTGGTGAACCGCATTGGCGGGAGTGCGATGATCGGCGCCGGCCTCCTGACGGCGATGACGCGGCGCGCGGCAAGCTAGAACTGAAATCAAGAAACCCAAGGGAGACTCTTCATGCCGATTCTTCGATACAAGGCCGACTATCAGCCGCTCGACGCCGCCACGCTGGAACGATGGAAGGGGGTGCCGCCGGCGGTCGCGGGTGACTGCATGAATCGCATGAACTGCATGGCCGGGCGGGTATCTCCGTTGCATCCGGACATGCGGATCGTCGGACACGCGCGGACGATCTCCGTCATGGCCGGGGATAATCTCTGCGTCCATGCGGCCATTCCGCTGATGCGGCCCGGCGAGATCATCGTGATCGACGCCGGCGGGAATCCGGACGTCGCGATCATCGGCGAGATCCTCGTGACCGCGGCGAAACTCAAGGGCGTGGCCGGTTTCGTCATCGACGGCGCGGCGCGGGACGTTGCCGATCTGCGCGGCGGGGATGTGCCTGTCTTCGCATCGGCCTCGGTGCCGGCCGGACCGCACAAGGGGTTCGGCGGGTCCATTGACGGGCCGATCTCCTGCGGCGGTGTTGCGGTCAGGACCGGCGACGTGATTCTGGGCGATGCCGATGGCGTCACTGTGGTGCCGCTGCATCAGGCCGCGGCAATTCTGGAAGCGGGCGAGGCGCATGTCCGCAAGGAAGCGGACATGCTGGCAAGACTTGCGGCCGGAACCACCACGGCCGAAATGCTCGGAATCGAAATTCCGGAGGTGAACGCGGAATGAGTTTTGCTCGAAGCGTCCGACTGGACGTCGCGCCGCAGCAATGACATATTCCGCCAACGTCTTGACGCTTATGACGGGTAGGTTTGGTCGATGAATATCGGCACGGCAATTTATACATGGCTGAACGGCCGCGAGGTTGGGCAGGACCAATTCGGAAACCGCTATTTCGAGCACAAGTCCGAGCCGGCACGCGGCCAGCGCCGCAAGCGCTGGGTGATCTACAAGGGCATCGACGAAGCCTCCAAGGTTCCGGCGGAATGGCATGCCTGGCTGCATTACACGGCGGAAGCGCCGCTGGCAGCGGATCAGGGCTTCGAGTGGCAGAAGGAGCATCTGCCGAATCTGACTGGCACCCGCTATGCCTACCGGCCGCCGGGGCATGTTCTGGAAGGCGGCAAGCGGGCGCCCGCAACGGGTGACTACGAGGCCTGGACGCCGAACTGACGGCAGGCCGCCGGGCGCGTCCCTGCGGGCCGGCGTTCTCTCCAACCCGCCGAGGGAAAATGAAGCGCAATACGATCGAAACGGTAATGGGCGCGGTGGTGCTGGTGGTGGCCGGCATCTTCATGGCGTTCGCCTACGTCTCCGCGGATCTGAAGACCGGTGGCGGTTATTCGGTCGTCGCGACCTTCAACAAGGTCGCGGGTCTCGCCGTCGGCGGCGATGTCCGGATGAGCGGGATCAAGATCGGCACGATCGTCAGCCAGGAACTCGACACGGAAACCTTCCTCGCCCACGTGACCATGAACATCCGCGAGGATATCGAGCTGCCGCTCGACAGTGCGGCGGCGATATCGAGCGAGAGTCTGCTCGGCGGAAACTATCTCGAGATCATTCCGGGCGGCGATCCCGACACGATCAAGGATGGCGGCAAGATCGAGTACACGCAGGATCCGGTGGATATCGTGCAGCTGATCGGAAAGTTCATCTTCTCGGCCGGCGAGGTCGCGGACAAGTAAGTAGGCGACACGCCGTCGGGACCGATCACATGAGACTGACGAAATCCGCCTTGCCCCTGCTGGTTGCCGCCGCCGCGATCGCCTACGTCCTGCCGGCCGCGGCGCAGAGCGGCGCGGCGTCGCGCGAACCTGCCTGGATCGATCTTCCGGTCGCCGTGCTGCAGGGACTGGACAAGATCACGGCGCGGATTTCCACCTTCGAGATACCAGTCGATCAGACCGGCCGGTTCGGCACCTTCCTGATTACCCCTCGGGCGTGCCGCCAGAGACCGCCGACGGAAACGCCGGAGAGTGCCGCCTTCGTGGAAATCGACGAGCAGAAGCCGGACGAGGAACAGGGGCGTCTCTTCACCGGCTGGATGTTCGCGTCGAGTCCGGCGTTGAACGCCGTCGAGCATCCGGTCTACGACGTCTGGCTGCTCGAGTGCAGGAGCGCTTCGACCAACGGCCAATCGTCCGCGCCGGAATAGAACTCGGCCGGCGACTTGAGGGCGGCGGCAAGGATGTCCCTGTATCGCTCCCGCGGTACCTCGACCGCTCCGAACTGCTGCAGGTGGTCCGTGATGAACTGGCTGTCAAGCAGGGTGAAACCCGAGCCTTTCAAGCGTGCAACGAGGTGCACGAGCGCCACCTTGCTCGCGTTCGGTTCGCGGCTGAACATGCTTTCCCCGAAGAACGCGGCACCGAGCGCGACCCCATAGAGCCCGCCGACCATCTTCCCGTCTCGCCAGCATTCGATGCTGTGGCCGTATCCCATCTCGTGCAGCGCGAGATAGAGTCGGAAGATCTCATCGTTTATCCAGGTGTCGGGGCGTTCCAGCCGGGGTTCGGAGCAGCCTTCGAGCACGGCCTTGAAATCCGTGTCGCAGCGAATTTCGAAGCGCCGGCGCCGCACTTCCTTACGCAGGCTTCGCGACACGTGAAACGTGTCGAGCGGGAGGATTCCACGCTTGTCCGGATCGACGAAAAAGGTGCGGCTGTCATTTCGGCTCTCCGCCATCGGGAAAACCCCGATGGCATAAGCCTGCAGTAGCAGTTCGGGCCGCAATTGCGACATCGTGCCTGAGCCTCCTCACCACCCTCGCGGGCACTCGTCCGGGAAAGGGGAGCCCCTAACCGGCAAGGAAAACTTTCTCAAGCCAGTGTATGTCGTATTCGCCGTTGATGAAATCGCCAGCCTTCGAGAGGTCCTGGTGCAACGGCACGGTGGTCTCGACATTGGCAATGACGATCTCGTCCAAAGCCCTGCGCAGCCGCAGCAAACACTCGTTCCGGTTGGAGCCGTGCACGATCAGCTTGGCGATCAGACTGTCGTAGTAGGGCGGGATACGGTAACCGGCATAGAGTGCCGAATCGACCCGCACGCCGAGGCCGCCGGGCGCATGATAGTCGGTCACCTGGCCGGGCGACGGCAGAAATGTCCGCGGGTTCTCCGCGTTGATCCGGCATTCGATCGAGTGGCCGTTGAGTTGGACGTCGTCCTGGGTGAAGGAGAGCGGGGCGCCGGAGGCGATCTGGATCTGTTCGCGGACCAGATCGATGCCGGTGATCATTTCGGTGATCGGATGCTCGACCTGCAGGCGGGTATTCATCTCGATGAAGAAGAATTCGCCGTTCTCATAGAGGAATTCGAGGGTGCCGAGACTGCGATAGTTCATCTTCGCACAGGCACTGGCCGCGATCTCGCCGATCCTCGCGCGCGCAGTCGCATTGAGAGCCGGAGAGGGGGCTTCCTCCAGGACCTTCTGGTGGCGCCGCTGAAGCGAGCAGTCGCGCTCGCCGAGATGCACCACATGACCCTTACCGTCGCCGACGATCTGCACCTCGATATGGCGCGGCTTGCCGAGATAGCGCTCCATGTAGACTTCATCGTTGCCGAAGGCGGCACCGGCCTCGCGGCGCGCCATGGTATAGGCCTCGACAACCTCGTCAGGCTCGTGCGCGATCTTCATGCCGCGCCCACCGCCGCCCGCCGTCGCCTTGATCAGGACCGGATAACCGATCTCCTCGGCGGCGGCCCGGGCAGCGTCGACGGATTCGACCGGACCGTCCGAACCCGGAACGCAGGGAATGCCGAGCGCCTTGACCGTGCGTTTGGCGATGATCTTGTCGCCCATGTCGCGGATATGCTGCGGGGATGGGCCGATGAAGACGAAACCGTGGGCTTCGACGATCTCGGCGAAATCCGCGTTCTCTGAAAGGAAACCGACGCCGGGGTGGATCGCGTCCGCACCGGTCACCGTCGCGGCGGTGATTATCGCAGGGATGTTGAGGTAACTGTCCTTGGAGGCTGGCGGGCCAATGCAGACGCTCTCGTCCGCAAGGCGTACATGCATGGCGTCCGCATCGGCTGTGGAATGAACCGCGACGGTCCGTATGCCCATTTCCCGGCAGGCCCGGTGGATCCGCAGGGCCACGTCGCCGCGATTGGCGATGAGGACTTTTTCGAACATTCCGGCTCCGGCCACTTATTCGATGACGATCAGAGGCTCGCCGAATTCAACCGGCTGCCCGTTCTGGATCAGAATCTCCTTCACCGTTCCGGCACGCGGGGCGGGGATCGGGTTCATCACTTTCATCGCCTCGACGATCATCAGCGTCTGGCCTTCGCTGACCTTCGAGCCGACGGTAACGAAAGGCGGTGAATCCGGGTCCGGTCCGAGATACGCGGTTCCGACCATGGGAGACTTGACCGCGTTCGCATTCACAGCGGCCGGCGCCGGCTGTGCCGCGGGAGCAGGAGCGGTCGGTGCGGGGGCTGCAGTTACCGCCGCGGTCGTCGCCGGTGCTGTCGGCCGGGCCACCCGGATGCGCCAGTCGTCGGTCGCGTACTCGAGCTCTCCGAGTCCGGTTTCTTCCAGCAGTTTCGCGAGCTTCTTAACCAGTTTGCTATCAATGTCGTGCGACAAAGGAGTCTCCGGATTCGTTCAATTTCGATCAAGCAACCGCGCCATGGCGTCGAGGGCGAACAGGTAGCCCTGCGTCCCGAGGCCGACGATGACACCCTCGGCGACGGTGGAAATATATGAGTGGTGCCGGAACGCTTCGCGTCGGTGAATGTTCGAGATATGCACCTCGATCACCGGCAGGTCCGCGACCCTGAGCGCGTCGTGGATCGCGACCGAGGTATGGGTGTAGGCGCCGGCATTGATGATGATCCCGGTCGCATTGTCACGAGCCTGCTGGATGATCGTCACCATTTCGCCTTCGAAGTTCGATTGCCGGAAGTCCACCGACAGATCGAGCGCCGCTGCATGCTCGACACACATTGCCTCGACATCGTCGAGAGTTTCGGCTCCGTACAGTTCGGGCTCGCGGGTCCCGAGCATGTTCAGATTCGGGCCGTTCAGTATCAGGATTTCCGGGCGTTCGGACACGTTGCTCGCCTGCTTCTCAGTTTCGAGCGTTATATCACGCGGGCCTTGTGACGCAATCGGAACCGCTCGGCTGGCGAGAGCTAATACTCGACATCCGTGGCGAACATGGTCACCACGGGATTGCTGACTTTCACGCGGTCGCCATCACAGTTGTAGGACGCCTGGTGCACAGTGGCCGAGAACCTGTCCGACTCAAGCAGTGAGCTGGTCACTTTGGTGCAGCCGAGGATGGTGTCGTGCGCGCCGTTTTCGCCGGTGATCGGAAGAAACAGTCTTTCAACGAGGACATGGCGTTTGTCATGCAGCGTCTGCGGCCCGATTGTGTGCAGCAGGTTTCCGGAATCGAGACACTGGTCGAGCCTGACACGCAAGGCATTGGCCGTCTTCTGAGACAGGAATTCCTTCAGAGACCGGCCCCTCAGGCCCTGACCGTAGAGCGTGTTCACGGCCTCGCCGACGAGGCGGTAGCGGTAGCATTCCGATTCGGGCGCTTTCTCGCAGATCCAGACGAAGGGGAGCGCGGATCCAAGTTCGATCGGCTCGATCGATTTGCGCGCCGGGTAGCGTGCATCTCCGCGCCAGGCAAACCACCGCTCCACCAACTTGGATAGCGTCGCGTCGGTGACATCCTCCAGGATCTGGTTCATGTTGCCCGCACTCTCGATCGACCGTCTTGAGATTTCAGTGTGGCCTCAGGACTAGATTATCGTGTTTCGATAGCATGACGTAATGGTTGTGGCAATGATTCCGGGAGTAAAGTAACGTAAAGTGAATCTGGCATATGCCAGCTCTCACCGAATCGAGTTGTTGGTCATCTTTTCCGCTCTATTCGTCAATTTTTCCAACAATTTTATTAAATCTCCCTTTTCTTTTTCTGTCAGCGCAGAGGTTAGAAAGGCCTCGCGGTCAAGGGCCATCGGCACGATATGGTTGTAAATAGTTTGCCCTGTGTGCGTAAGGGAGAGGGTCGATTTCCGCCGATCGTCCGGGTCTGTCTGTCGCATGATATGCCCGGACTTCGAGAGTTTGGCGGCGGCCCGGCTCACTTGTACCTTGTCCATCGCGGCGCGCCCTCGAATATCGTTTGCCGTCATTGGCCCGTCGCTGCCGAGAATGGCTATCAGACGCCATTCCGGAATGCTGATATCGAACTCGGTTTCATAGAGTTTCTGGATGCTGCGCGATACCAGGGACGATAGCAGCGCCAGCCGGTAAGGCAGAAAGGCGTCCAATGCAAAAGCGCTGGCCGGCTGGCCGATCGGCGCTTTCTCCTCGTCACTGGAGTCCGCTTGACTTTTCACCCTTATTCCTTAAATGGTTTCAATTGAAACTAATTAGATCGACTGTCGAGACGTTCCTTGCTCGGCGAATCGCTGTCAAGGCATGACGTCGATGCTTGTGGAGGAAGAGATGGCGTCCATGATACCGCCGCCGGTTCCCGGCGGGTCGAGAGAGAACCCGATGGCGACGGACGGTTTCGAGTTCATCGAATATACCGCGCCCGACCCCGGATTGCTGACCGACCTGTTTCTTTCGCTCGGTTTCACTGCCGTTGCCCGCCATCGCTCGAAGGATGTGACGCTCTTCCGGCAGGGCGGGGTCAATTTCATTGTCAACGCCGAGTCTGACAGTTTCGCCCAGTCCTTCGCCAAGGTGCATGGGCCGTCCTGCTGTGCCATCGCCTTCCGGGTGAAGGACGCTGCGGCGGCCTACGAGCGTGCACTGAAGCTCGGCGCCAAGCCGTTCGAAGGAAAGGTGGGGCCGATGGAGCTCAATATCCCGGCTATCCACGGAATCGGCGACAGCCTGATCTATCTCGTCGACCGCTATGGCGAACGTTCGATCTATGACGTCGACTTTGTACCACTGGAAAACGTCGAACAGACCCCGTCCGGCGCTGGATTCTCCTGCGTCGATCATCTGACGCACAATGTTCATCGGGGCCGCATGGATGTCTGGGCGGGGTTCTATGAGAAGCTCTTCAATTTCCGCGAAATCCGATATTTCGATATTGAGGGGAAACTCACCGGCCTGAAATCGCGGGCGATGACGAGCCCCTGCGGGAAGATCCGGATTCCGATCAACGAATCGGCCGACGACAAGTCGCAGATCGAAGAATACCTGCATGCCTACAAGGGGGAAGGAATCCAGCACATCGCGCTTGCGACCGACGATATCTTCGCCAGCGTGGAGAGTTTGAGAGCAGCCGGAACCAGGTTCATGGATCCGCCGCCGGCCACTTACTACGAGATGCTGGAGGAGCGCCTGCCGGGGCATGGAGAGGATGTTGAGCGCATGAAGCAGCACGGCATCCTGATCGACGGCGCACCGACCGAGAATGGCGGACTTCTGTTGCAGATCTTCACCTCGACGGTGATCGGACCGATCTTTTTCGAACTGATCCAGCGCAAGGGCGATGAGGGATTCGGAGAAGGCAATTTCAAGGCTCTCTTCGAATCCATCGAACAGGATCAGGTCAAGCGCGGCGTTCTCGAAGCTTGAAAAACTAAAAAACGCGATGCTTGACCGGGGGCGGGTTTCGGCCTTCTGTTGCTGTCCAACGCGTCAGCTAACGCGTTGACGCGTGTACGGTTTTCAATCTGGAGCCTGAATGCCTGAATTTCTGCCTGCGCGTCGTGCGCACCGGGGCACGCCGTATGAGTGAAGCGGCGTGCCCCGGTGCGCGACAGACCGCCACCAGGGTTTTTGTAATATTGTGCGCCTTCCTGACGCTGGTGCAGATCAACCGGCTCGGCGGCGGAGTCATTGCGAACGGTTTGATCGAGCAGCGCGGAATATCGCCGGCGGCGCTCGGCGGTATCATCGGCGCCATGTCTCTTGCTGCGGCGGCCGTGCAAATTCCGATGGGCGTCCTCTTCGACCGTTACGGCGCGCGACTGACGACATCGGTCCTGAGCCTGATCGGCGTCCTGGGAATCTCCGTATTTGCCGTCGCCGAGACGGCGCCCGCTTTGACCGGCGGCCGCATCATAATCGGTGTCGGACATGCGGGCGCGGTCACAACCGTCTATCTGATCGTTCTCGGCTGGACGAGCCCCGACCGGGTCGCGACCATTTCGGCGCGCCTGATAGCCATTTCTGGGGCGCTCAGCGGTACGCTCGCGACGGCGCCGTTGGCGATCATGCTGCAGAAGGCGGGCTTCGCGCAGAGCTTCCTGCTGCTTGCAGCGGCGATCCTGGTACTGACTGCGCTGATCTTCTTCTGCGTGCGCGATCGGCCGCCGGGAATGGAGCGGCCCGTCCGGCCCAAAGAGAGTATGGGAAAAGCGTTCGCCGCGATCCTGGTCATGATCAGGGACCCGGACATTCGCGGCACGCTCATCATGGCGAGTTGCTTCGCCGCGCCGTTCGCCACGATCGGCGGTCTGTGGGCAGGGCCGTATCTCCGGGATGTTCATGGCCTGGACCAGACCGGCGCCGGCTACGTGCTTCTGGTGATGGTCCTGGCGCTGAATGCGGGGACATTGGCCTTCGGCCCGCTAGACCGCATATTCAATTCCCGCAAAAAGGTGGTTCTCGGGAGCTGTGCTGCCATGGTCGTGACGCTAGGCGTGCTCGCCCTGCTTCCCGACCCGCCGCTCTGGCTCGCTCTCGGGATCCTGGTGCTGTTCTGCGTGACGTCGCCCTTTTTCGTGGTTCTGGCAGCGCATTGCCGGGGGTTCGTTCCGGATTACCTCGCCGGACGGGCAATCACCTGCATGAGCCTCGTCGGAGTCGGGACGATTTTTGTCACCCAATGGGTCACCGGGTTCATCGTCGATTTTGCGTCCGGCGATGCAAGTGTCGCCTACCGGCTGGTATTCGCGACGGTCGCGGGCCTGATACTGGTAGCGTCGTGCTTCTACGCCCGCGTCCGGGATATCCCTCCGGCGTCTGCCGAGGATATCTGACTCAGCCCTTGCGGGCCGCCTCGATCTGCTGCACCAGGGTGTCGAGTCCAACCGCGCCGGGCAGGATCTCGTCGCCGATGATGAAGGCGGGCGTCCCATTCACGCCGAGTGTCCGGGCCAGCATGGTTGCGTCGCGGATGGTCTTCTCGGTTTCCGGCGCGGCCATGTCGGCCTTCAGTTTCCCGATGTCGAGACCGACCTCGCGCGCGGTCTGGAACACTGTTTCGTCACTCAGACGGCCACGAAAGCCCATCAGAGCGATATGGAATTCACGATACGCGCCCTGGCTGCGGGCAGCAACTGAGGCTCTGGCTGCGGTCACCGAAGCAGGGCCGAGGATGGGGAATTCCTTCATCACCCAGCGCACGTTCGGATCCTGCTTCAGCAGTTGCATCACCGGTTCGACCATGCGTTTGCAGTAGCCGCACTGGTAGTCGAAAAACTCTACCACAGTGACGTCGCCGTCCGGATTCCCGAGAACCGGATCGTTCGGGTTGGCAACGATCTCTGCCTGCAACTGGGCGAGCGCCAGACGCTGCTGTTGCTTCTCGGCCGCTTCCTGGCGTTGCTGCATCGCATTCAGCGACTCAACGATTACCTCGGGGTGCTTCAGGATGTAATCGCGGATGGCCGCGTCCAGTGCTTCCTTCTGCGCCTCGGAAAAAGGATCGGCCGCGAACGTCGGCGCGCTACCGAGCGCGCTCGCAATCACGCCGGCGGCAGCCAGATGCGCGAGGTGTCTGAGAACTGGAAGTCGCAGGGAGGCCATGCGCCGTGCCTTTCGGTTTTGAGTTTCGGACGCGGACTTTGGTCCGGAATGTACCGGCGCGCAACCCACGTTCCCGTTATGCTTAGGGGTCAGCGCGTCTTGCGTTCGCGGTCGCGTGGCGTCGAGAGTTGCTCGATATCCGTAGCCCGGAGCCATGCTTCCGTGTTGGGCTGCAGCTTCTGCTTGGCCCGGTTCGCTTGCAGCGCCGCATCCCGCTCGCGCCCTGAGCGGTAGGCCTCCTCTGCGAGTGCCAGTGCCGACATGCCGTGATCGCCATTGCGGCCATACGCGATCGCGAGCTGCCGCCAGGCGAAGGTCGCGTACGGCATTTCCTGAACGACACGCTCAAGATGCTCCTGTGCCTCGGTGCTGCCGTCCGGGGTTCCGAGCGCGAGGAGAACCCGCGCAAGTTCGAGGCGGATGCGGGGTGCTTCCGGAAGCAGTTCGTTGGCCGACCTATAGGACTCTTCCGCCTCGCCGGGGCGTCCGGCTTCAAACAGGATCTGGCCTTTGAGTTCGTGGAAGTAGGGATCCTCTGGATACTCTTCCAGCAGGCTGTCGGTCATCGTCAGCGCTTTCTTCATATCCGGCAGCCGATAGGTCGCGATGGCGCGGGCATAGCGTGCTTCCAACGACGTGTCGGTATCCTCGTAGTCGCGGAATGTTCGCGCCGGACTCCGGATGAAGCCCTTCAGTTTCGCGACCATGCGCCGATGCTTGATCTGCAAGTCCTCCGGAAGCTTCTCGTCGGAATAGGGCGAGGACGCGACATGCGATTCGACGAAGGAAATACGATCCTGGGTCAGCGGGTGTGTGCTGGCATAGGGAGAGCGACTGCGTCCGCTGAGCAATTCCTGACCGCTCAGGGTCGAGAGGAATTCCAGCATGCCTCTGGACGATTCGCGGTTGGCGTCGAGATATCGGATCGCGGCCTGGTCCGCCGCGGATTCCTGCGTCCGGCTATAGGTAAGCAGGGAATTCTGCAGCGAGGCCTGACTGCCTGCAATAATTGCCCCGGCGGCGTCCCCGCGGCCGGACGCAAGAGCTGCACCGGCACCGAGGATAAGCCCGAGCAGGGCGTTCCGGCTTGCATTGCGAAGCGCTTCGCCGGATCGCGCCAGATGGCCGCCGGCGATGTGGCCGGTTTCGTGCGCGATCACGCCCAGAAGCTGTTCCGGCGTGTCGGTAGCCATCAGCAGGCCTGTATGAAAAAAGATGTTCTGCCCGCCGGCCACGAAAGCGTTCAGCGTATCGTCATTTATGAAATAGAGATCGATGGCCGCGGGTGACAGCCCCGCTGCTTGGAATACAGGGGTCGACAAGTCGCGGATATAGAACTCGATTTCGGTGTCGGTGATGTAGGAACGCGCGTCGACCGCGCGGTGAGCTCCGACCAGAAAGGCGAGGGCGGTCACCAGCGCAATTAGAGGCTTGCCAACAAGGGCTTTGCACTTCATGGATTTCGGTCCGAGCCTGTTGGTGCGTTGGGCATTAATAATTAATGTGCGCCGCCCGCGGACGGCATTCAATAGCCGGCGGCAAATTGAGGGGAAGTTATGTTTCGTAAATCCGTGCCTTTGGCATTGGCGATGTGCGCCGGTTTGCTCTCGGGCTGCGCGGGCGACGAGGTTGTCCAGGTCACGGAAGGCTTCTTCGGTGCGATCGCCGTCGACGAGCCGCGTGCGGCTCTGGTCGCGCAGGATGTGCTGGTCGAGGGGGGCAATGCCGCAGACGCCGCGGTTTCGACTTTCTTCACCCTGGCTGTCACGCTGCCGTCTTCGGCGGGCCTCGGAGCGAGTGGGAGTTGCGTCGTGTTCGATCCGCAGAGCAAGCGGTTCGAGGAGCTGTCATTCCTGCCGCGGCCGCTTTCGGAGGATGCTGCCGGTCTCTCCGTTCCGATCGGCCCGCGTGCGATGTTCGCGCTGCATGCCAGGTACGGCCGGCTGCCTTTCGGTCAGCTGATCGGTGATGCGGAGCAGCTGGCCCGTTTTGGCGATATCGTCTCGCGCCGTCTTGCCGAAGATCTTGCGCGCGACGGCGCTGTCCTGCGGGAGACTGCTTCCGGATCGGAATTGTTGGCGCCGTCGGGCTCCGTTCTTGGCGCCGGGTCTCCGCTGCTCCAGCTCAACCTTGCCGGAACCCTGAGCCGGCTGCGCGTCGCGGGCGTCGGCGATCTCTATTCTGGTCAGTTGGCCAAGCGTTATATCGGCGGTGCGAAGGCACTCGGGTACGGAGCCGATCCGGTGCGGCTGCGGCAGGAAGTTCCGTTCTGGTCGGCCGCGAGCGGTGTCGAATACGACAATCATCTCTGGGCCGTCGCCGCGAGCCGGGCAGAGGACGGAGCGCTGCTCGCAAAGACTCTCTCGATCGCCTTCCACGAGGTCGATTGGTCGACCGCGCCGCGCGATACGGACGCGACCATGATCGCGGAAATGCAGGTGCGCGCCGCGAATGCGGTCGCGGAAGGCAACATGGATGCGAGCGATGACGAAGCGGAGCGGTTGTTCGACGGGTTCCGGCCGGGCGCTCCGCGGAGTCGGGCCGCACCGGCGGCGGTCTCGCTCTTCGGCGGCCGATCGCAGGCCGGGGCGACCAGCTTCTCGATTACCGACAAGCGCGGTCTTTCCGTGGGCTGCGCGCTGACCATGAATGCCGCGTTCGGCACCGGGAAGGCGCTTCCCGAGATGGGGCTTCTGGCCGCACCGGTTCGCTCTGCAGCGGAGGCGCCGCTGGCGGCCGCCGTGATCGCCGGCAACAGCAAGGCCTGGCAGGTGCACATGACAGCGATGGCGGCCGGTGGCCGTCAGGTCGTGTCTGCACTCGCTCCCACGATTGCCCGTCATTATGTAGGTAAACAGCAGGCTGCGGCAGCCGTTGCAGCACCGCGTTCCCATTACGATCCGGCGACGGACGTGCTGTATGTGGAGCAGGGTGTGCCGCAGGGCGCAGTCAATGTTGCCGAGGCCGCCGGCTATCGGGTTCGCGCGGCGGATCTTCCGATTGCAGCGGTCCGGCTCTTTCGCTGCAACAACGGTCTGCCGCGCAGCGAGCTCGATTGCGGGGCGGCGGACGATCCGCGCGGCCGGGGTCTGATGCTCTACGAAGAAGTGAAGTGACGGGGAAGGGCTTCTCATGAGCCTCAAGGTTTCGCGGCGCGGCGCGGTTCCCGCCTTTATCGTCATGGATGTCATGCAGGCTGCGGCGGACCGGGAGGCCGCCGGCGGTGACGTGCTGCATCTCGAGGTCGGTCAGCCTGCTACACCGGCGCCACGCGGCGTGATCGAGGCAGCGGAGCGGGCACTCAGGAGCGACAAGATCGGCTATACGCTGGCCGGTGGGATTGCCCCACTGCGCGAGCGCATCGCCCGGCACTACAAGGATTGGTATGGTGTTGCGCTCGATCCGTCCCGGATCATGGTGACGACCGGATCCTCCGGCGCCTTCCAGGTCGCGTTTCTGGCGGCGTTCGAGGCCGGCGACCGGGTAGCGATGGCCTCGCCTGGCTATCCGGCCTACCGCAACATCCTCTCCGCGCTCGGGGTTGAGACGGTCCTGTTGGAGAGCGAGCGCAAACATCGCTACCAGCCCACACCGGAACTACTCGACGCGGTGGAGGGCAAGCTCGACGGCCTGATCGTGGCCAGCCCCTCGAACCCGACAGGGACCATGCTCGGCGCCGAAGAACTCGCGGACCTGACACGGTACTGCAAGACAAACGGCATCCGCCTGGTGTCCGACGAGATCTATCACGGCATCGGCTTCGGTAGCCGGCCGGTCTCCGCGCTGGAGAGCGACGATCAGGCGATCGTGATCAACAGTTTCTCGAAATATTTCTCCATGACCGGCTGGCGCCTCGGCTGGATGGTGGTGCCCGAGGATCTGGGGCGTTCGATGGAGTGCCTGGCGCAGAACCTCTTCATTTCGCCCCCGACCCTGTCCCAGCATGCCGCCGTCGCGGCCTTCGATTGCCACGAGGAACTGGAGGCCAATGTCGCGCGCTATGCGCAGAACCGCGAAGTCCTGCTGAACGAGCTTCCGGCGGCGGGCCTCGACGATCTCGCCCCGGCGGATGGAGCTTTCTACATCTACGCCGATGTCACCCGCTTCACCAACGACAGCGTGGATTTCTCGAAGCGGATGCTGAGCGAAATTGGTATCGCCGCCACGCCGGGCGTGGATTTCGATCCGGCTCGCGGGCATGGCAGCCTGCGTTTCTCCTTCGCCGGCGCTACCGCCGACATGGTCGAGGCGGCGGCTCGGCTGAAGGGCTGGCTCAAGGGCTGAGTCCGGTGCGCGTCATCTGGATGCGTGGGGAGGAACGGCGCCTGCAATCAGCTCCGAGATGAATTGCTTCGACTGATCCGGCATATCCTGCGACCGGCGCGTGATGACCTCGTACGGCTCGCTCTTGGATATGAGGTGAACGGGAAGAATGCATGCCATCCCGAAGCCGGCGAAGAATTCCGCGACGTCTCCGGACAAAAGTGCCACTGAATTTTGATCCCCCTGAATCAGCGACATCGTCGTCAGTGCCGAGCGGGTTTCCAGCAGGACCGACGGGAACGGTAGCCCGGCGTGACGGAATTCCTGCTCCAGAGACAATCTCATCGGCATCGCCGCCGTATAGACAATCCACCTCAAGTCGGCGAGGTCCGAGAGGGCGACCCGCTTCTTTCCGACCAGCGGGTGGGCGGGGTTGGCCACGACCTTCAGCACCTCGTCGTGAAACGCGACGACATCGTAGACATGTGGCGCCGCGCTGACCGAATGCCGGCCGATCACGAGATCCAGCGCGCCTCGATCGAGTTGCCTCAACAGTTCGGCGCTCGTGTCCTCGAGGATTTCGACGGACGTTCGGGGATACCGCCGCAAATGTCGCTGGACGATTTCGGTGACGAACGGAACCGCTCCCATGATCGTTCCGATCCGCAATTTAGTGCCGGTGCCCGCGGAGAGGCCGTTCAGTTCCCGTTCCAGCTTGCCGAGCTGGGCCAGGATCGTCTTGGCATTGCGGATGACGCATTCACCGGCCGGCGTCGCCCGTACACCGCGGTTGGAGCGATGGAAGAGCTTCTGCCCGGTCAGTTCCTCAGCTTCCTGCAACGCCTTGGAAGCGCGCGGCTGGCTCGTGCCGATGGTCTCGGCCGCGCGTTTCAGCGAGCCGTTGTCTTCGATCGCGGAGAGCAGCAGCAGGTGGCGCAAGGACAGCCGGGCAAAGGAGGATTGTCGCATCCGACCCTTGTGATTTTGTTTTCGTTATATCTGTATTCAAAGATGATGGATTTACAGGTGGCCGCTCAAGCGTGATTTTTCTCGGAAAGCGATTCTGGCCAGCAAATGTAGACGTTTCATAGCGCCACGCTGAATTTCTAAATCGATATATCAAAGGGAAGAATCATGGGGTTGATCAACTATGTGACCCGGGTTCAGTTCGGGTTCGGAGAACTGGCCTCGCTCAAGTTCGAGCTCGCGCTCGCCGGCATTGCACGGCCGCTCGTCGTCACGGACAAGGGTGTGCGGCAGCTCGGATTTCTCGAAAAGATCGAGACAGTTATCGGTGCGGCGCCGGCTGGTGTCTTCGACGATACTCCGGGCAATCCCAATGAAGCTGCGGTTCAGGCTGCAACCAGACTGTTTCTCGATGTCGAGGCTGACGGGATCATTGCGGTCGGCGGCGGGTCGGCGCTCGATCTCGCAAAGGCGGTCGCCATTCTCGCGGCGCATGGCGGCGGATTGAAAAACTACGCCATGATCGAAGGCGGAGTCGAAAGGATCACGGACAAGACCTGGCCGACGATCGCGATCCCGACGACTGCCGGAACCGGCAGCGAGGTGGGACGCGCCGCGATCGTGATCCTGGAGGATGGCCGCAAGGTCGGTCTGCTGTCGCCGTACCTCATTCCGAGGGCGGCCATCGTGGATCCGGAACTCACGATGAGCCTTCCGGCCACTTTGACCGCGGCGACCGGGATGGATGCGATCTCGCATTGCATCGAGACCTATCTCGCGCCGTCCTTCAACCCTCCGGCCGACGGCATCGCGCTGGATGGCCTGCGTCGTGGCTGGACGAACATCCGCCTCGCAACGGAAATGCCGGGGGATCGGGAGGCGCGTGCGAACATGGCCATCGCATCCACCATGGGTGCCATGGCCTTCCAGAAAGGGCTGGGCTGCGTCCATAGCCTGAGCCACGCGCTCGGCGGGATAAATCCCAAGCTGCATCACGGCACGCTCAATGCTGTCTTCATGCCGGCGGTGATCGATTTCAACCGCGACGCGCCGACTTCGGTCGCGGAGAACAAATACGAACATCTCGCCCGGGCGATGGAACTCGCCTCTGGTGACGATGTCGCAACGGCGGTCCGGGATATGACGAAGATCATCGGTCTTCCCACCCGCTTGTCGGAGCTCGGGGTCTCCAGGGACCTGTTCGATCGCATCGTGGCTGGGGCGCTCGCCGACCATAGCCACAAGACGAATCCGATAGAGGCGAGCGCCGAGGACTATATCGCGATGCTCGAAGCGTCCTACTGACCTTGCGCGAAGCCGGATGACCTGCATGGAAGCGGCGGCTCGGGTGCCGCCGCTTCCTCAATCTCGACTGGCGACCGCAGCCGGCTCTATTCGGCGGCGTTGGCGACGCTGTCGTCTGCGATGTAGGAGTGATCCGATCCGGTCCCCGCCTTGCGGGCCCGCCGCGCCGCTTTCCAGGACTGGACATTCGCGCGGACCTGCAACGCCGAGGGCGTGACGATCAGGGTCAGAACAGTCGCGAAGCCCATGCCGAAGACGATGGCGGACGAGAGCCCCACCCACCACTGCGTCGACGGCGCTCCGACGGAGATCTCCCGCGTGAAGAGGTCGATGTTTGTTTGAAACACCATCGGCAGCAGGCCGAGCATCGTGGTGATGGTGGTCAGCATGACCGGTCTGAGGCGCTGTGCCCCGGTTCGGAGAATCGCCTCGGTGGCGTCGGCGGTCGTGGTCTTCAGCGCGTCGAAGGTATCGATCAGCACGATATTGTTGTTCACCACGATCCCGGCGAGCGCGATCACGCCGATGCCGCTCATAACGATGCCGAAGGGCTGGCCGGTGATTATCAGGCCGATCATGACGCCGATGGTCGACATGATCACCGCGCTCAGGATCAGGAAGGCGCTGTAGAAGCTGTTGAACTGAGTGACCAGGATGATCGCCATGATGAACAGCGCCACGCCGAACGCCTTGCCGAGAAACGCTTCGGCCGCCTTCTGCTCCTCGTCCTCGCCCTTGAATCGGTAGGTTACGCCGTCCGGCAGCTTCACCGTGCCGAGCCAATCGGTCAGTTCCTGCACCTTGTTGTCCGCGAGCACGCCGGGCAGCACGTCCGCCTTCACGCTCATCACCTGGCGCGCGTCGGACCGCTTGATCGTGCCGACCTTGTCCTGCGCGCTCCAGGAGACGAAGTTGCGCAGCGGAACCAGTCCCATATCGGTCTTCATGCGGATCGCAAGGAACTGGTCGAGACGGCGAAACGGCCGCGGATAGCGGACGACGATGTCGATTTCCTCGTCGCTGTCGTTCGGCCGGTAGTCGCTGACCTTGAGGCCGCGGGTGACGAGTTGCACATAGCTGCCGATCAGCGCTACGTCGGCGCCGAACTTGGCGGCTTGCGCGCGGTCGACGGCGATTTGCCATTCGATGCCCGGAATGTGCCGGTCGTCCTCGATATTCATCAGACCGTCCATCCGGTCGAATTGCTCGCGGACCATGGCGGCCGCCTCGATCAGCTTGTCCGGATAATGCGACCGCAGCTGCACCTGCACCGGCTTGCCGGTCGGCGGTCCGCCCTGTTCCTTCGCCGGCTCGACGATGATGCCGGGATAGGCTGTCGCCCGTTCGCTGATATCGGCGAGAATTTCGTCCGCCGGACGCCGATTGCCCCAGTCGTCGAACTCGACCTGGATGGTGCCGATCACGTCTTCGGCGATGTCCTGACCGCCACCACTGCCGCCGTCCTTGTCACCGACATAGGTATAGACGGACTTGAAGCCGCCGACCTCGAGCACTTCCTTCTCTATCTGGAAGACCAGACGGGCCTTCTCCGCAGTCGACATGTTGCCGCGCGCATGAACGCGGATCATGGCGTTGTCGGGCTCGACGTCGGGAAAGAACTCCACACCGTTGCCGTGAGTCGCGTAGTACCACTGTACGCCGACCAGCAGGAATGCAGCGCCCGCGAGAACCTTGCCGGGATGGCGAAGTGCAGCCCTCAGAGCTGTCAGATAAGCACCGGTAAAGCCTTTGATCTTGCCGAGGTCGCCATCCTCCATCGCGGCCAGCGCCTCCCGGCTCCGTTCGTTCTGCGCACCGGGCCTGCCGATGATAGCGCCGAGCGCAGGCACGAAGACCAGCGCCATCAGGAGCGATGCGCTGAGCGTTGCGATCAGGGTGATCGGCAGGAACTTCATGAACTCGCCGACGACCCCCGGCCAGAACAACAGCGGCAGGAAGGCCGCCAGCGTCGTGGCGGTCGAGGCGATGATCGGCCACGCCATGCGTTTTGCCGCCGCGGCATAGGCTGAGCGGCGATCGAGACCCTCGGACATTTTCCGGTCGGCGAACTCGGTCACAACAATGGCGCCGTCGACCAGCATGCCGACTGCGAGAATCAGACTGAACAGCACGACGATGTTCACCGTCAGACCAAGCGAGGAGAGGGTCAGGATGCCGAGCAGGAAGGAGCCCGGAATGGCGACGCCGACAAGACCGGCCGAGCGGTAGCCGAGCGCACCGACGATCACGATCATGACCAGGAGAATGGCGCTAAGCACATTGTTCCTCAGGTCCGTCAGCATGGTGCGAATTTGGTCGGACTTGTCCTGGCTGAAGGTCACGGTCACGCCGTTCGGCCAGGTTGTCTGCGCTTCCGCGACGACCTTCCGGACATTCTCAACGGTCTCGATCACGTTTTCGCCGATCCGTTTGGTGACCTCGATGCCGATCGCGGGCTGGCCGTCGAGCCGGGCATGGCTTTCCCGGTCCTTGAAGCCGCGCTGGACATAGGCGATGTCCCGCACACGGACGACCGCATCGCCGTTCGTCTTGATCGGCTGATCGAGGATATCGGAGAGATTCTCGTAGAGACCCGGGACCTTGATCGGGAAGCGCCCGTTGCCGGTGTCCAGCGTTCCCGCTGCGACCAGCCGGTTGGAGCGGGAGACGATCTCAAGCACGGCTGACGCATCGATATTGTAGCTGTCGAGGCGCAGGGGATCGATGACGATTTCGACCAGTTCCTCACGCTCGCCCCTTAGTTTGGCTTCCAGAACCGTGCCGATACCTTCGATCTCGTCGCGCAGGTTGCGTGCGAGATGCAACATGGTGCGCTCCGGCAGTTCTCCGGAGAGGGTGACGACGAGGATAGGGAAGAGGCTGACATTGACCTCGTGCACGGTCGGCTCGTCGGCGTCTTCCGGCAGTTCCGGCTTTGCGATGTCGACTTTCTCGCGCACGTCCGTCAGGGCCTGGTCGGCATCGAAACCGGCAGTGAACTCGAGGGTCACGTTGGCACCGCCCTCGTAGGCGGTCGCCCGCATCTCCTTCACCCCCTCGATGCTGCGCAGCTCGGTTTCCATCGGCTTCAGCAGCAGCCGCTCGGCGTCTTCCGGTGAGATCCCGTCATGGCTCATGGCGACATAGATGATCGGGATGTTGACGTCCGGATCGGCTTCCTTCGGGATCGTCACATAGGAGATCGCACCGGAAACCAGTATCAGCGCCAGGACCATAAGGGTGGTGCGGCTGCGGTGCAGGGCGGCGTCGATCAGCGTGTGCATGGGGCGGGCCTCAGCTTGCCTTCGCTTCGGGGGTGCCGACGATCTCTTCCGGAACGGCGCGGACCTTCTCGCCGTCGGTGACGAATTCCTGGCCGACGGAAATCAGCTGGACCCGTTCCGGGAGTCCGGTCACGTAGGCCCAGTCGGCATCGCTGTCGATCACGCTCACCTTGTGGAAGCGCACAATATTGTCGCGGTCGACGATCATCACGCCGAGGCGGCCCTCGTCGTTTAGGGTAAAGACCCCGGCAGAGAGCCTGTGCGCGAAGACCTCGGGCAGCGGCAGGACGACTCCGGTCGTGATGCCCTGCTCGATCTCCATGCCCGGGTTCGGAACCTCGAGCTCGACCTTGAAGGTCCGGGTTGCCGGATCGGCTGCGGCGGTAATGTAGCGAATGGTTCCGGTAAGCTCCGTTCCGTCAAGCAGGCGCGCAGCGCCGGGTTGCCCGACCTTCAGCTTGATCCTTTCCTGTTCCGAGACCTGGGCCACGACGAGGATCGGGTCGAGATCGTAGAGCGTGGCGACCGGGTCGCCGCTCTGGACAACGTCGCCGACCTCGACCTGGATATCGTCGAGGATGGCATCGAACGGGGCCTTGATCGTCAGGCGGCGGATCTCTTCCTCTATTTCGGCCAGGTCGGCTTTTGCTTCCTGCAGGTCGGCATAGGTAGCGGCCCGCTGGGTCTTGGCCTGAAAGCCCTTATTCGCGAGTTTGTCGGCCGCGGTGAATTCTGTCTGGCGCTGCTCGATCCGGGCTTTCGCCATCTGTCGCCGTGCTTCGCGGTCTTCCGGGTCGAGGCGCAAAATCGTCTCACCGGCTGTGATCGGCGTTCCTTCCGTCGCGCCGATCTTGACCACCTTGCCGAGGATTTGGGCTTTCAGCTCGATATGGCGCGAGGCATCGGTCCGGCCTGAAATGATCACCGCCGAGCGGTAAGGCTCGGCGACGCTCTCGCGAATCCGGACGGAAGTCAGTTCCGGAGCCTCGGCGGAAGTTTCGGATGCCGCGGCCGTTTCCTCGTCCGTTCGTGCACCATTGGCGAATTGACCCGAAAGGATCCAGCCGGTCGCGCCAATCGCGATCAAGGCGGCCAGCAACAGGGAGCGATTGAGTCTCATGGGGCCTCTGCAGGCTGAAGTGACGGATAAGCAGGACGTCGGCTCTTACTCGGCGGCATGTCGAGCCTCCGAGCGAAGCTTTTCCAGTAGGGCGGTGCGGTTCTGCCGCATGTAATCGGCCGCTGCCTTGTAGATTGCGCAACCGAGACCGCGTACGAAGTCCTTTCCGGGTTCGTCGCCGGAACAGGTCTCCGCCTTGGCATGCAGGTCCGCGACCGACGCCTCATAGCGGGCGATCCGTTCGTCGACGAGACGGGCGATTTTCTCCGGAGACTGATGAGCGGCGAAGAATATCAGGAAGAGTAGATCGGAGCGGAACTGGTCATCTCCGGGTTCCGTCTGACAGGCCTGGTACAAAGCTTCGGCGCCGGCAGATGTCAGGCTGTAGATTTTCTTGTCGGGCCGCCCGTCCTGCGCCTCGGCCGTCACGGTGACGAGACCTTCTTCCGCGGCTTTGGTGAGCGCGGGGTAGATCGCACCGAGCGAGGCTTTCTGAAAATGCGCGAACGGGCCTTCCGCAAACTGCTTGCGGATTTCATAACCCGTGGAGTCCCGTCGGCTGAGAACCGCGAGGCAGAGTGTCTTGACGTCCATGGATCGGGCGCTCCGGTATATCGGTCCGATATACGATTTCTATGTCGGACCGATATATGGAACTCTACGGTGTAGTTTAAAAGGGGAAACTTCGCCGTCGTATTCGGATAGGTGCTTTTCGTGCCGTCTTGTGGCACGGGAGTAACAGTCCGGAGCCGGACCGCGCTAGGGCGTCTCGAACCGGAACTTCAGGAAGCCTGCACCGGCGTGGCTGACGTCCCCGACGAATTCCGCGCCGAGACGGGTGAGGGCACCGAAGTGCTTGCGGGACGGTGGCAGGAGAATCGTTACATAAGGGATGCGCCGGTCGGCCCGGGCGAAATCCAACGCTTTTCGGGCGATGAGTGGGCCGAGACCGAACCGCTCGGGCTTCAGCACAAGGCCGAAATCCCAATCCTCGCCTTCCTTCTGGAAACCGCCCCAGCCGGCATAGGCGCCGTCCAGAAGAATCGCCCAATGCCCAAGCCCGTCGCGATTCCAGCAGGCTTCTTTGGCAGCGACGAACGCCGTCGCGGTCTCCCGGTCCCACGACCGGGTCAGAAGGGGCATGTGCTGCGTCATCCGGGGATCGGACATGTGCGCGGCGATCTCCCCCGGAGCGATCTCTGTCAGGCGAGTGAAGGCGATGCCGACCATTCCGTCAGAAGGTTTCTTTCCATGGACGCAGCTCGACCTCCCAGGCCCAGCTCGAACGCGGCTGGCGATGGAACTGCAAATAGGTCTCGGCGATCGCGTCAGGATCCAGCAGCTTGTCCTCACCCGGAGTTTCGCGATCGTCGTCCTTGGTCCGGATGCCGCCATCGATGACGAAATGCCCGATATGGATATTCTGCGGATGCAGTTCGCGCGCCATGGACTGAGCCAGGCCGCGCAGTCCGAACTTGCCCATCGCGAAAGGCGCCGATTGCGGATAGCCCTTCACGCCGGCGGAGGCGCCGGTGAAGAGAATGCTGCCCCTGCCGGCTTTCAGCATCCGCCGGGCAGCCTGCTGGGCAACGAGAAAAGCGCCGTGACAGCTGACCGTTGTGGCCGCCAGTACCTCGTCGGGATCGAGTCCCACCAGCGGCCCGCGGACTCGCTTGGACGGGTTGAAGACAACCAGGTCCGGCGTGCCGAGCGTTTCATCGAGCCAGGAGAAGAGGGTGGCGACGCTGTCCTTGTCCGCAACGTCGCATTCGTGGACAAACGCCCCGGTTTCCCCCGCCAGCCGACCGAGTTTGTCCGTGTTTCGCGCGGCGAGGGCGATCTTCATGCCTTCGTTCGCACAGTGCCGTGCGAGAGAGGCGCTGAGACCTGCGCCCGCGCCGACGATGAGAGCTGTTTCGGCCATGATTGCTTCCTTCTTCTGGGGCTGTGGGAGCGTTCCGGCCGGGCAGCACAGCTACCGTTTCGGCCGGGACGGTCCGGGGCGGATCACGGGCCACGGTTCCGGCATCTCGCCAACCGGCACCTCGATCAGGGTCGGCCGCCCGGCGGCGAAGCCTTCCTCGATCCGGGACCTCAGCTCGTCCGGCGTGGTCGCGCGCAAGCCTAGCGCACCGCAGCTTTCCGCGAGCTTCACGAAGTCGGGATTGGTGAACTGGCTGGCGATCACCCGGTTGTCGTAGAGCTCTTTCTGCATCCGCATCACATTGCCGTAGGCGCCGTCGGCGAAGATCACGGCGACCACGTTGATCCCGTGATGCACGGCAGTGGCGAGCTCCGGCATCGTGTACATGAAGCCGCCGTCGCCGTTGATCGACAGTACCTGCTTGTCGGGATGCGCGACCTGGACGCCGAGCGCGGTGGCATATCCGTAGCCGAGCGTGCCCTGATAGCCGGGCGAGACGAGGGTCCGCGGCCCGTAGGTCGGGAAGCCGATTCGACAGGCATAGGCGACCTGGGTGAATTCGTCGACCAGATAGCCGTCCTCCGGCAAGGCAGCGCGCAGAGCGGCGACCCATTCCATCTGCGGGCCGAGCCTTTCCTTGAACTGGTGCAGGAAGTCGGCCTTCAGCGCTTCCATTTCCTCGGTTCGCGACGGCCGTTCGCGGTTGTAGGGTGGAATCTTGGCGAGCAGTTCCCGCACGGCATCGCCGGCGTCTGCGACGATGCCGATATCGGGCTTCGCGACCCGGGTCAGTTCGGTCGGGTCGATATCAACATGGATCACCTTCAGCCGGTCGTCCGTGCCCCATGTCATCCGCTCGTGCTGCAGCCGGCAGCCGATCGAGATCACGACATCCGCATCTCCCCAGAGCCGGTTGCCCGCCGGATGGTGCAGGGAGAGCGGGTGCCGGTCGTCGAGCACGCCCTTGCCGTTCATGTAGGACACCACCGGTGCCTGCAGCATCTCGGCGAGCTCGCGGATCTCCTCCGACGCCTCGTAGGCACCCCCGCCGACGAAGATCATCGGACTGGCGGCCCCACCCAGCAATTGCGCCGCGGCGTCGATCTGCTCCGGATCGGGCTCCGGCGCATCCGGGGCCGGCGTTGCCGTGATGGGGCCGACCGGTGCGGTCTTGTGGAGTTGGTCCAGCGCCATCTCGATCCCGACCGGCCGGGGACGGCCGCCGCGCAGCTCGCGGAACGCCTGGTCCATGGCGGCCGGGACCTGGGAGGGATGCTCGATGCGCCGTGACCACTTGGTCAGACGTTCCATCTGCCCGAGCTGATCCGGGATTTCGTGCAGCATGCCGAGGCCGCGTCCGATGGTCTCGCTCGGGATCTGCCCGGTCAGCGCCAGTACCGGCGTGTTGCAGCCGTAAGCCGTGGAGAGTGCTGCGAAAGTGTTCAGCAGACCGGGGCCGGGAACCACGGCATAGGTGCCGATCCTGCCGCTCGACTGGGCATAGCCGAAGGCCATGTAGGCCGTCCCTTGCTCGTGGCGGGCATTGATGACGCGCAGGTTGTTGCGCGCGTCATGGAAGGCGTTGAAGAGCCCGTCGAGCTGGATGCCCGGGAGGCCGAAGACCGTGTCGATCCCGTTCTCCGTCAGGGCGCGGACCAGCGCCGTCCCACCGGTCATCTTGGTGGAGCCTGCCATGTTATCCTCCCTAGCTTGTGGCCGGTCTTGTCGCCGGCCTCTCGTCAGTCGTTGGCGTGGATCGCGCTCCAGATTTTCTCCGGAGTCATCGGGATATCGATATGTTTGACGCCGTAGGGCGAGAGCGCGTCGATTACGGCATTCATGATCGGGCCCGGGCTTCCGATGGACGGGACCTCGCCGACGCCTTTCACCCCGAGCAGGCTGTTCGGCGACGGTGTTGCGGCCCAGCCGTGGTCGATGAAGGGGACGTCGTCGGCGCGCGGGAAAGCGTAGTCCATGAGCGATCCTGTCAGCAGCTGGCCCGAATCCGGGTCGTAGACGCTGCCTTCCATCAGGACCTCGCCGATCGCCTGGGCGATGCCCCCGGTGACCTGCCCGAAGGCAAGGGGCTCGTTCACGATGCGGCCGAGATCGTCCAGTCCGACGAAACGGTCGACGGCAACCTTGCCTGTTTCCGGGTCAACCTCGACCTCGACGACATAGGCGCCGTTCGGGAATGTCGTATGTTTGCCCTCGAAATCCATCTCGCCGACGCAACCGCCGCGCAGGCCGGGCTCCAGCGTGTCCGGGGGAATGTCGCCCATGCGGGCCATCAGCTCGGGGAAGGAGATTGCCTTGTCGGTCCCCGCGACCTTGAAGCTGCCCGCTTCGTATTCGATGTCCTGGACGGCGGCTTCCATGATGTGAGAGGCGAGTTTCTTGCCGTTCTCGACCATCTCGACGGCGGCGCGGTGTACCGTGTTGGCGGCGATCGGCATCAGGCAGGAGCCGCCGGTGCCGCCGCCGACCGCGAGATTGGCGCTGTCGCCCTGCTCGACGATCACCTGGCCCGGATCGATTCCGAGGGTCTCGGCCGCGACCTGGGCGAGGGTGGTCTGGTGGCCCTGGCCGGAATCCTGAGTGCCTGTGCGGACCCGCACCCTTCCGTCGCCGGTCAGTTCTACCTTGCTGCGCTCGGCGGTGGAGCCGCCGGTCGCGTGGACATGGATGCCGAAGCCGACACCACGGCACTTGCCCTTGGACTCGGTCTCGGCGCGGCGTTCCGGAAACGCGTCGATTTCCGCCTTGGCCAGCGCCTTGCGGAAGATTTCCGGATAGTCGCCGCCGTCGTAATCTTCACCCATCGGCGTATGGAACGGCAGGTCGGCGGGCTGCATCAGGTTCTTCGCCCGGATCTCCGCGCGGTCGAAGCCGAGTTTGTCGCACGCGTAGTCGATGATGCGTTCGAGCGTGCCGGCACTCTCCGGCTTTCCGGCGCCGCGATAGGCGTCAGTCGGGGTGGCGTTGGTGAAAACCGCCTTCACACGGTACTCCGCTGCTTCGATCTTGTAGCAGGAGGTGAAAACACGGACCGCGCCCTTGGTGACGATCGAAGGGTTCACTGCATTGAGAAACGCCCCCATGTCGGCGAGCGCGTCGATGCGGAAGGCGGTGATTTTACCGTCCCGGGTCAGGGCCAGCGTTGCCCGGTCGAGCCGTCCGCGGCCCGGCGCGTCGGCGACGAAGCTCTCGGTCCGTTCCGCGATCCATTTCACCGGGCGGCCGGTCAGGCGCGCGGCGAGCAGGCAGAGGATCTGTTCGGGATAGGGCCAGATCTTGGCCGCGAAGCTGCCGCCGACATCGTTGGTGATGACCCGCATCCGGGTTTCGTCAACGCCGAGCGCTTCCGCCATCGCGGCACGCAGCATGACCACGCCCTGGCTCGGCGTATGCAGCACGTACTTGCCGGTCACGGCATCGTATTCGCCGACGCAGCCGCGCGGCTCCACCGGTGCGATCACGGCGCGTGGGTGCTGGACCGTGAGTTCGACGACATGGTCGGCGGCCGCAATGGCCGCGTCGACCTCGCCGCCATTTCCGATTCGCCAGTCCAGGCTGACATTGCCCGGAGCCTCCGGCCACAGTTGCGGGGCGTCGGGAGAAACCGCGCGCTCCAGCTCTGTGACCGGCTCGAGGTCATCGTACTCGATATTCACCAGTTCGGCCGCTTCCAGGGCCGCCGCCTTGGTCTCGGCGACG
This sequence comes from Nisaea sp., assembly GCF_965216895.1. Classification (GTDB taxonomy): domain Bacteria; phylum Pseudomonadota; class Alphaproteobacteria; order Thalassobaculales; family Thalassobaculaceae; genus Nisaea. The sequence continues at coordinate 1,728,190 of NZ_OZ244205.1, read as the reverse complement.
ACCAACGCGACCGGCTGGCCGGCATATTTCGCCGCGCCCTGCGCGAGCGCCGGTCGGTCCGGCTCGATCATCGGCGCGCCGTCATGGCCGATCATGGGCATACGGGAACGCATCATGCCGACGCCTTCGCGCAGCAGGTCTTCGCCGGTAACGATTGCCAGCACACCCGGCGCGGCTCTCGCATCCTCGACCGCGACCGAGACGAGGCGTGCATGCGCATAAGCCGAACGTACCACGACCGCATGGGCGACGTTCTCAGGCTGCAGGTCGTCAACATAGAGTCCGTGGCCGGTCAGCAACCGGTCATCCTCGCGTCTCAACATGTATCCTGATCTCGATGGAATAGTGGCTAGACTGTCTCCTTTGTCGCACGCAAATATAGGGGCGATCCAGTCCTTCCTGTGATTGGAGTGGTTCGGCTGAGGCGTCAGCCGCGTTGCAGATATGGATTGGTAGATGAGTGCTTCAGGTGCCGGTTCGTCGGTTCTCGATTCCCTGCGGGCCGAATTCGACAAGGCAATGGCGCAGCCCACGATGCTGCTGCGCTATCGGGCATTGCAATCGGTTGTTACCGATTGCCAGAAGCTTCACAGGAAAGTCACACGCAGCCTGAAAGAGCATCAGAAGGACGAAACCTATCTCGAACTCGAGAAGCGCTACATCACGAAGCACGAGATGAAGCTGGATGCTCTGGCGCAGGGTTTTTTCCGCTGCTACGAAAGCCCGGGCAAGGCGCGCGAAACGCTCGACCAGCTCTGCGGGAACTACGACACAAACTATGCGCTCGAGGTGGTGCGTCTCGGAATCCGTCGCCTGGCGAAGCCGGTCGGCTTCGATCTTTTCGGGATCAAGAGCGAAAGCCGCCGGGTTGCCGAAGAGTATTTCGAGAGCACCTTGCTGCCGTCGCTCGAGAAACTGATTCCCGACCACGGGGATTACATGAAACTGAAGCGCCTCGATGTCGAGGCGCGGTATGAGACCGTGCTGCATGAAATCGAGATCGGCCGTCAGGCGGTTGCCGCGGTTGAAGCCGGTCTGAAGAAGTATCGGAGCGAGCTTGAAACCGCGGCGAAATCGCTCGGGGAAGAAGAGGTGTGCGAGTTGAATGCTGAAGAGGCTGCCGAGCGAATCGGGCTGCTTCCGGCGAAGATGCGGGAGGCAATCCTGGCCGCTCAGCTCGAAGCGTCAAAGAAATCGGGCGGCTGATCCTAAGCCCGCCGCCCGTTGGTGAACTCCCGAACCTTTTCGAGCGGGATTTCGATCGGCATGGCAAGCAGCATGAAGGACAGCGTCTTGCCATGCAGGTCGAGATTGAGCGTACTGTTGACGCCGCCCTCCAACGCATCGTCGATGACGAAATTGAGCGCCGGCAGGCTCGGCAGCTCGTAGCGTTTGACCGCGCTCGCGCCCTTGTGGGCGAAGAGCTTCAGTACCTTCGCTTCGGTTACCTGCTCCAGCAGCAGCGGGTAGGCCGCGTCCGAATAGGGAATCACGCTGATGTTCGAGCGGTTGCCCTTGTCGCCGCTACGCCCATGGGCAATGTCGTGCAGCTTCAGGCGGACGGTCTCGAGCACGATGGTCATTTCTCCGCTCCGCAATAGCTGACAGAGGGTGCGAGCCGGTTCCGGTCCACCAAAATCGAGGCCGTATGGATCTGCGCCGTGATGTTCCGCCGAAAGCCGCCGCCGCCGGCGGGGCCCGAGCAATAAAGGCTGAGGACCTCGTCGGCCAGGTCTTCCGCGACTGCCTTCGAATGCGAGGCAACCGCGGCACGGACCCTGTAGTCTCCGTCGGGCGGGGGCGCCGGGCGGTCCGGATATGGGGCGCTACCCCCGTCGAACGTGCTGGACAGCCCGACAATGTCGAAACGGTACTCGGCATTGCTGCCGCGCTCCAGGCAACGCTCACGGATCACGTCGCGGGCGAGTTCCGCGCGCGCCAAAGCATTTGGCCCGGCATAGCTGATCTCCGCCTCGCCAAGCCAGCCGCCGTCGAAGCTGACCGTCGTCTTCAGCGTGTCCGGCCGGGGCTTGCCCCTGGCGCCGCGGACCGCGACGACGTTTTCCATGTCCTGGACGACCGTCACGCCGGTGATGTCGAGGACCACGTCGGCCGTCAGGTAGGCCGATGGATCGTGCATCTCGTAGAGGATCTGCTCCTTCACGCTGGCGGGCGTGACCGCACCTCCGGTATTCTCTGCCTTCGAAACCTTGATCTCCCCGTCGGACCCGATCGTGGCGACCGGAAAGCCGACATGAGCAAGATCGGGCACGTCCTTGAAACCGGGGTCGGCAAAGTAGGCACCGGTTATCTGGGCGCCGCATTCGAGCAGATGGCCAGCGAGCGTACCGGCCGCGAGCCGGTCCCAGTCATCTTCCGCCCAGCCGAACTCATGAATCAGCGGGCCGAGGACCAGCGCCGGATCGGTGGTACGTCCGACCACGACAATATCCGCTCCGCCGGCGAGCGCCTCCGCGATGGGCCGGGCTCCGATATAGGTATTGGCGGCGACAATGCCATCGCTGATCGACAGGCCCTCGATGGTCTTGTGCGCGCGGATCTCGCCTTCGTTCATGATGGCGAGCAGGTCGTCGCCGGAGACGACCGCGATCCGCGGGGGCCGGCAGCCGAGCTCTTCCGCGATATCCAGGATCTTGCGCGCGCCGGCCATCGGATTCGCGGCGCCGAAATTGGAGACGATGCGGATCCTGTGCGCGAGGCAGCGTTCCAGGACGGGGCGAACATAAGCTTCGAGAAAGGGCGAGTAGCCTTTTTCCGGATCCTTCAGTTTCTGCTTCTGCGCCAACGCCAGGGTGCGTTCGGCCAGTGTCTCGAAGATCAGGTACTTCGGGCCGTTGCGTTTCGCGAGCGTGTCGACGACCGGGCCACCGGCATCCTTGCGGTCCCCTGCGAAACCGGCGCCGCAGCCGATATGAACAAGATCTGTGGTCATGGGTCTTTCGCTTGGCAGGAACGGGAGTGAACTGTAGCGTCTGCGGCGGCTCGAAAGCCAGCCCCTATGCAACCAGTCCGGAGGACCGGCCACATGAGCGGACGCGCAGACCGTGTTACCGGAAGCATCGCAGCGGCGCCGTTCGCGGGCTTTCCCGAGCATGGCCGTATTGTGGTGTTCGATCTCGAGATCACCGCCTGGGAAGGGTCGCTCGCCCGCAACTGGAGCGGGCCTGGGGAGTATATGGAGGTCGTTCAGATCGGTGCCGTGAAGCTCGACGCGGCGATGCCGATGGCGGAGCTCGACAGTTTCGAGATCCTGGTGCAGCCGGAAAAGAATCCGGTCCTTTCTGAGTATTTCACGGCACTTACAGGTATCGGCAACGCGGACCTGGAGCGCGAGGCGGTCGGGTTTGCCGAAGCCCTTTCGTTATTCGCCACGTTTGTCGGCGATGCCCGCGCTGTGCTCAGCAACGGGGCGGACTGGTCGGATCTGGTGCAGAACGCAGAATGGGTGGGCATGGACTGGCCGTTCGCGGCTGGATTGTTCTCGAATATCCGTCCCGACATAGCGCAAGCACTGGGTGTGCCGAACAGGGAAGCCGTGAGTTCCGGATTGCCTGCCCGGCTCGGCCTGGAAGAGGTGGCGGGTGCCCATACGGGGCTCGGCGATTCCCGGGCGATCGCCGCCGCTTTGCGTCAGCTGCGCATCGATGGCCGCCTTTGAACCCGGTCCGCAACCGGAGCAGTGTTGCACCGGACAGGCTGGGCATACAAAGTGGCGGGACATTGATAAAGCAAACGGGCGGGATTCAGATGAGTGCGAACAATCGGGATGTCGATGGCGAACCGGTGAGTGCCGAGGAGATCGGCCGGATCTCGATTTTCCAGGACCTCGGGGAAAACGAGCGCGCGGCAATCGCGGCACTCTGTATCAAGCGCAACTTCCGGGCCGGCGAGGCGATCATTTCAACCGGCGGTGCTGATCATGATGTCTACTTCATGCTCTCCGGCAGGGCGGAAGTCCTTAACCACACGATCATAGGGAATGCCTTGCATCTGGACGCGCTCGCCAGGGGCTCCTATTTCGGGGAGCTCTCCGCGCTGGACGGCGGGCCACGCTCCGCCGAGGTACAGGCGATCGAAGATTGCGTGGTCGCCGCGATGCCGCCGAGCGAGTTCCGTCAGGTGCTCGTGGATTACCCGTCCGTGCTGGTGCTGGTGCTGCACAATCTGGCGCAGATGATCCGCGCGGCGAATCTCACCGTGCTGCAGCACGCGACGATCTGATCGCGAAACGGATCAGTCCTCGTCTTCCGCCCGGTCTTCTTCACGCCGGCCGTCGGCGGAGCGGGTGAGACGTCCCATGAGCTGCTCGAGAGCCGCATGCAGGTTGCGGACGCCGGAGCGCGACATGATCATCCGCGAGACCACGGCATGTTCGACCTGCGAGCCGTCGATATTGAAGCGCGTATTGACCAGATTGATCCGCACGACACCGTCCCGCACCATGGCGCCGATCACACCGTCGACGAAAATGTCCTGGCATTCGGGGGCAATCACGATGTTCGGCTGCTGACCGCCCTTGCCGGCGCCGCTGGTGTTCGAAGTGTCGCTCATTGATACTCGCCCGACCTAAATTTGTGCCAAATTCGATAGAATACCGATAACACGTTGGCTCCCTTGGCGGAAGACGGTTCGGAGCCGGATCTGTCGGTCGCCGGAGGATTGCAAAATCGCAAGGCGGCGGGCAGTCTCCGGCTTTCCGAGCTCGCAATCGCTCCTCTGCCGGAGAGCCGACATTTCACCGCACATTTTCAAGGACTGGCGCGTACTGCTCCTGGCTGCGGTCTGGAGCGGGTCCGTCGCTGGCCTTTTCGTTTCCGCGCCGATGCTGGACCACCTGACCGGTATCGGGCTGCTGGTTTTCGTGCTCCTGACGCTGCCGCGGGCGCGGCGCGAGACCAAATTCCTGATGTTCGGCGGTGGTCTCATCACGCTGGCCCTTCTGTTCACCGTGGCCGGACCCGCAGACGCCTTGCGCGGGCTGGAGCGCAGCCTGATCTTCGCTGGTCTGCTGCCGACCCTGCAGATGACCAAGGCCGTGGCGCTCCGCATGCCGTCGGTGCGTGTCAGCCAGGAGCGTCTGGCGTCGCTGCCGGGGCGGGCCGCCGATGTCGGCATCGCCATCGGCACGACGGTGTTCGGCTCGGTGCTCAACACCGGTGCCTTCGCCCTTGTTTCCGCGGTGATCAAGCAGGACGCGACCGAGGAGCGCCGCCTGACCGCGGCACGCGCCGCCATGCGCGGCATGAACATTTCGGTGCTATGGTCCCCCTTCTTTGTCGGCTTCGCGGTGGCCGGCACCTACCTGCCGGAGGTGGAACTCTGGCAGGTCGTGCCATTCGGCTTCCTCTGCGTCTGTCTCTCCATCGCCATCGCACTTGCCATGTTCGCGCGCCCTTTCAGTCTCGGTGCCGTGGGCGATGCGCTGGCCTGTCTCGGTCCGATCGCACCGCGGCTGGGTTTCGCGGCGGGGACGGTCATCCTTGTCGGCGCCCTGACACCGCTTTCGACCCTCGGTTCGATCATCGTGGTCATGCCCGTGCTCTGCGCGATCCAGTTCCAGCGCCATCCGGAGCAACTGCGCCCGGTCTTCGAGGAGACGGCGGCCGCAATGAGCCGGATGGGCGATGATCTTGCGCTCATTGTCGTCGCGATGGTGGTCGGGACCGTGGCGGGCGAAGCGGACGCGCTGATCATCCACGTCGCGCCCCTGCTCGAGGGCGGCCTTCCGGCGCCGGTCCTGCTGGCGGCGATGATCGGGATCCAGCTTCTTCCGGCGATCGTCGGCATTCATCCGATCATCACCGGCACCATCTTCCTCGCCGCGCTGACCAGCCTGCCGCACGGTGTCCTGCCGCTCGCGCTCTACGAGGCAATGCTGGCGGGCTGGGGCCTCGGGTCGATGATCTCTATCGCCTCACTCTCGGTAGTGACGGCGGGATCCATGTTCGGCGTCCGGCCGCTCAATGTCGCCTTCGGTCCGAATCTGCTCTACGTGCTGGTGGTCTGGGCCGTGCTGGTTCCCGTGCTGAGCGCCGTGCACTATGCCCTTGTCTAGGGGTCAGCGCGCCTGCCGGGTCATTACAAGGAAGACGGCGGAGACGACGGCGGCGAGCGCGGCATAATCGACCAGCCCCGGCACGGTGCCGAAGATCATCGCGTCGAACACCACGCCCATCACCGGCACCATCAGCGTGCCGACGGTCGAGACCACGACCGGCAGCATCCTGACCACGTTGAAATAGGCCCAGTAACAGAAGATCCCGGTCACCGTCATGTTGTAGACGAGACCCATGGTGGGCCAGAGGCTGACGCTCTCCGGCATGTGCTGGTAGTCCCAGAGTCCGGCGATAAGCGCGATCGGCACGGCGCCGAGCAACTGCTGCCAGCCGGTCAGTACGGTGACGGGGATCGAGAAGCCGAAGTACTTCACTGCCGCGGTGCCGGAGCCCCAGGCGACGGCGGCGAACAGCACAAGCGCCGGGCCAAGCGGCCCGCCCGAGAGCGCGCGTTCGTCGCCAAAGAACAGCAGCCCCATGCCGACAAGCCCGAGGCCGAGGGCCAGCATCGAGCGGATGCTCAAACGCTCTTTCACCAGCCAGGCGCCTGTCAGCGAGGCCCAGAGCGGCATGGTATAGGCGAGGATCGCCGCGCGCCCGGACTCCATCAGGTCGACGCCATACAGCACCGCGATGTTCCAGATCGACATGTTGAGCACGGAGACGATCAGCAGGCCCTTCCACTCGCACCGGGGCACGCGCAGCGGCAAGCCCCGCGCGCGGGCCAGCGTGAACAATCCGACAGCGGCAGAGAGACCGGCGACGGCGCGGAACACGAAAGGCGGATATTCCGCGAGAGACAGCTTCATCACCGGCCAGTTCAGGCCCCAGAGCAGGGCGAGCATGGCGAGCAGAAAGACTGCGAATGCGGGGATGCCCGTGTTGTCGGGCGAGCCGGGTTTGACCACGGGCGTCGAGCCCTTATCTCTGTGACGGGTAGGTGAAGAGGAGTCTAGCTAACCCAATTCATGCTTGAGCGCCAGACTTCTCCCCTCCTAACATCCCGCCCGAAAGATCAACGGCGCGGCAATCAGGTCGCGATCCGACATGGAGGCTATTGATGGTTAAATTCGGTATCGGTCAGGCGATCAAACGTGTCGAGGACCAGCGCCTTCTGACCGGCCAGGGGAACTATACGGACGACGTTGCGCCGGACGGCGCGCTGCGCGCCTATATTCTCCGCTCGCCCTATGCCCACGCGAAGATCAGGTCGGTGGAGACCGCCGACGCCGAGGCGATGCCGGGCGTGGTCGCGGTTCTGACCAACAAGCACGTGCAGGAAGACGGTCTCGGCGATCTGCCCTCGCTCGCGCCGGCGCCAAACAAGGACGGCAGCCCGCGGGCCGATACCCCGCGACCGATCCTCGAAGGCGACAGGGTGCGTCATGTCGGCACTCCGGTCGCCATGGTGATCGCGGAGACGCAGGAAGCCGCCCGTGATGCCGCCGAGCTGATCGAGATCGACTACGAGCCGCTCGCGGCGGCGACCGATGCCGAGGCGGCGACAAAGCCGGGCGCGGCCCAGCTCTACGACCATATCCCGGATAATGTCTGCTTCGACTGGCACAAGGGCGATCTCGAGATCAACGACGCCGCCTTCACGCGCGCCGCGAAGGTGGTCGAGACTCGCGTGGTGAACAATCGCATCATCGTCAATTCCATGGAGCCGCGTGGCGCCATCGGTCTCTATGACGCGGAAAGTGACCGGACCACGCTCTACAGCTCGACCCAGGGCCCGTCCTTCATACATCCGCATCTGGCGGAGACGGTTCTGAAGATCGACAAGTCCAAGCTGCGCTGCCTCACCACCGATGTCGGCGGCGGCTTCGGGATGAAGATCTTTCTCTATCCCGAACAGTGCCTGATCGCCTGGGCTTCGCGGCGCCTGAAGCGGACGGTGAAATATACTCCGGACCGCTCGGAAGCCTTCATGTCCGATACCCAGGGGCGGGACAATATCAGCTATGTGAAGGCGGCTCTCGACGACAACGGCAAGATCATCGCCATGAAAGTCGAGACCTATGCAAATCTCGGCGGCTATCTCTCCAATTTCGGGGCCTTCATCCCGACCGAGGCCGGCACCCACATGCTCTCGGGCGTTTATGACATCCCGAGCATCTATGTGAACGTGAAGGGCGTCGTCACCAATACCACGCCGACCGACGCCTATCGCGGCGCCGGGCGTCCGGAAGCGGCCTATCTGATCGAGCGGGTGATGGACAATTGCGCGGCCGGAACCGGGCTCACGCGTGACGAGATCCGCCGCCGGAATTACATCAGGCCAGAGCAGATGCCCTACAGCACCACGCTCGGCAATGTCTATGACACCGGCGAGTTCCAGACCGTCATGGAGAAATGCATGAAGCGGGCGGACTGGGACGGTTTCCCGGCGCGCAAGGCGGAGTCGGAGAAGCGCGGCAGGCTGCGCGGCATCGGGCTCGGCTACTACATCGAGAAATGCGGCGGCGGAAATCCGGAGACCGCCGACATCCGCTTCACCGAGGACGACAAGATCGAGATCTATATCGGCAACCAGTCGAACGGGCAGGGGCACGAGACCGCCTATGCCCAGGTGCTGGGTGACGTGCTCGGCATCGACGGCGAGCGGATCAGGATTATCCAGGGCGATACCGACCGCACGCCTCCGGGCCTGACCGGCGGCTCCCGTGCGCTTCCGGTAGGCGGCGTCGCGGTACTGCTCGGCGGCCGCGAGATCGTCGAGAAGGGCAAGAAGGTCGCGGCCCGCGTCATGGAAGCCGCCATCGAGGATATCGAATTCGCCGACGGCACCTTCACCGTCGCGGGGACCGACAAGACCATGTCACTCTTCGACGTGAAGCGGCAGGCGGAGGGCGAGGAGAACCTCGACACCACGCATCACCGGGTGCCGGAAGCGGCGACCTTCCCGAACGGCTGCCATATCTGCGAACTGGAGATCGACCCGGATACCGGCATCGCCGAGATCCAGCGCTACACCGTGGTCGACGATTTCGGTTCGGTGATCAATCCGAACATGCTGGCGGGCCAGGTGCATGGCGGCGTCGGCCAGGGAATCGGCCAGGCGCTCTACGAGCATGCGGTCTATGACGAGGAGAGTGGCCAGCTCATGACCGGCTCCTACATGGACTACAACCTGCCGCGTGCCGACCAGGTCCCGTTGATCGACTTCACCACGCACAATGTCTGGTGCACGACCAATCCGCTCGGCATCAAGGGCTCGGGCGAGGCGGGCGCCATCGGCGCCCCGCCGGCGGCGATCAGCGCCGTCTGCGATGCGCTCGGCGTGGTGAATATCGACATGCCGGCGACCCAGGAGAAGATCTGGGCGGTTGCCAACGAGGGCCGGCTCGCCGCGGCCGAATAAGACCCGTTCCGAAAAGACGGTTGCGCGGTGGCAACCGTCTTTCTTGTATGCAGGTTCCAGAATTCAGAGGGGGGAACGCCATGACGGCACCGATAGATTGCTACACGTGGAAGACGTCGAATGGCCGCAAGGTCACGGTCATGCTGGAGGAGTGCGGGATTCCGTACAACCTGCATCCGATCAATATCGGCGAGGACGACCAGTTCACGCCGGAATATATCGCCATCAACCCGAACTCGAAGATTCCGGCGATCATCGATCCGGACGGCCCGGACGGAAAGCCCTACACGGTCATCGAATCCGGTGCGATCCTGATGTATCTCGCCGAGAAGACCGGCAAGTTCATGCCGTCCGACATGGCGAAGCGCTACGAGGTCATCCAGTGGCTGATGTTCCAGATGGGCGGTATCGGTCCGATCTTCGGCCAGGTGCACCATTTCAAGCGCGCCGCCAAGGAGAAGGTGCCTTACGGCATCGAGCGCTACGGCAAGGAGTGCCTGCGTCTCTACGGCGTGCTGAACAGCCGTCTGGAAGGCCGGGACTATCTCGCCAACGACGAGGTCTCGATCGCCGATTTCGCGACGCTGCCCTGGGTGTTCCGGCACGACTGGCAGGAAGTGGATCTCGCCCAGTTCCCGAACGTGAAGCGCTGGTACGACGCCATGATGGCGCGCCCGGCCCTGCAGCGCGGCATGGAGCTGCCCTGACGCTCTCCGGCCGCTCTGTGGGAAATGGCACCGAATAAGGCCGGTCCGGCGGTTTCAATCACCGCCGGACCCACCTATAGTGCCGCCGGCTTTGAGAGGGCCAATTCTACATAAGAGAGCGAAGGAGACAGCCATGACCATTCGTCTTGGCGACGTGGCACCCGATTTCACCCAGGACTCTACCGAAGGCAAAATCAATTTCTACGATTATGCCGGCGACAACTGGGTGATTCTGTTTTCGCATCCGAAGGATTTCACTCCGGTCTGCACCACCGAACTCGGCTACATGGCCGGACTGAAGCCGGAGTTCGACAAGCGCGGCGTCAAGGTGCTGGGGCTCTCCGTCGACGGTCTCGGCGACCATGAGAAATGGGCCGACGACATCAAGCAGACCCAGGGCAACAGCCTCAATTTTCCGCTGATTGCGGACCACGACCGTACGGTCGCGGATCTCTACGACATGATCCACCCGAACGCGAACGACACGCTGACGGTGCGCTCGGTCTTTATCATCGACAGCAACAGGAAGGTCCGCCTGATTCTGACCTACCCGGCCAGCACCGGGCGGAATTTCGACGAGATCCTGCGCGTGGTCGATTCCCTCCAGCTGACCGACAAGCACAAGGTCGCGACACCGGTGAACTGGAAGGATGGCGACGACTGCATCATCGTCCCGGCGCTCTCCAACGAGGAGGCCCGCAAGCTGTTCCCGGGCGGCTGGGACGAGCAGCGCCCCTATCTCCGTCTGGTGCAGCAACCGGGCGCCTGAGGCGTCAGCTCAATCGAATGCGCAAGGGCCGGCCATGCCGGCCCTTGTTCGTACCGGGTCAGAAAACCAGGCCTTCATCGCCGCATTTGCGGTACTGGCGACGGATGAGGAGATCGCTGTTCCTCCAGCCTTTTCGCCCGGATGTCACGGAGGGCAGGCGCGGATTACTCGAACCTGGAACCGCCTCGGCCGGTGACGGTCATGCCGCCGGTCACACCGGAACGGCGCGCAGGCTCACGACAGGTATTGCTGCGCGAAAGAGGCGTTTCATATTAGGCCTTAAGGGACGAACATGCGGGCGGGACGTCCGGACGGGAACCATGAAAACAGAGTCGGGCGGTAACAGGCGCGTTGCGAGAGCATTCTGGTCGCATGGCAACGGGCAGGGCGAGATCCGCGAGGAGACGCTCCTCGAGCCGCCGACCGGCGCGTTGCTGGTCGACACACTCTATTCCGCGATCAGCAAAGGCACCGAGAGCCTCGTTTTCCGGGGTGGTGTGCCGCGCTCGGAATGGGACCGGATGGCCTGCCCGTTCCAGGAGGGGCGTTTCCCGGGGCCGGTGAAATACGGCTATGCCTCCGTCGGCCGGGTTGCGGGTGGGGACACGCTCGCGAAGGGCACACCGGTCTTCGCGCTATATCCGCACCAGACCCGCTACATTCTCCCGGCTGAAGCGGTGATCCCGCTGCCGGAAAAGGTCTCCTCGGAACGCGCGGTGCTCGCTGCGAACATGGAAACCGCGCTCAATGCGGTCTGGGACGCCGAGGCCGCGCGCGCGCCGGAGCTCTGCGTCATCGGCGGAGGCATGGTCGGGCTGCTCACCGGCTACCTCGCGCAGCGCTTCTGGGGCGAGGAGGTCTGGGTTTTCGATCCGGTGGAAAGCCGGGCGGCGATCTGCGAGAAACTCGGCCTGAGATATGCCGGAGCGGGTGGACATCCGGAGCGCTTCAGCCTGCTCTTCCATGCGAGCGCGACAGAGGCCGGTCTGCGCCGGGCGCTCGACCTTGCCGCCTTCGAGGCGACGATCATCGAACTCAGCTGGTACGGCGATCGCGAGGTCTCGTTGCCGCTCGGCGGGGCCTTCCATTCCCAGCGCCTGGCGATCCAGGCGTCCCAGGTCGGCGCGGTCGCCCCGTCGCGGCGCCAGGGCGCGCGGCACCGGGAACGCCTTGCCGAAGCCATCGGTCTGCTCGACGACCCGGCACTCGACGTGCTGATCACCGGAGAAAGCCCTTTCGAGGACCTGCCGCAGGTCATGGCAGCGCTTGCATCCGGCGCGCCCGAGACTCTCTGCCACCGCATCCGATATTCTGACTGACTGGAGATCTTCATGTATGCACTCACCGTCCGCGACCATGTCATGATCGCGCACAGCTTCAGTTCCCCGACCTTCGGGCCGGCGCAGCGCCTGCACGGAGCGACCTACGTGGTCGATGTCGAGTTCCGCCGGACGGAGCTGGATGCGGACAATCTCGTGGTCGATATCGGCGCCGCTTCGGAAGAGCTCAAGGCGGTCCTGGCGCCGCTCGCCTACCGCAATCTCGACGATCTGCCAGCGTTTGCCGGCGAGAACACGACGACCGAGTTCCTCGCCAGGCACATCTTCGATGCCATGGCCGCCTCGATCGCCGCCGGCGCTCTCGGCGAAGGCGCGAAGGCGCTCGCCGGTATGAAAGTCACGCTGCACGAGTCCCACATCGCCTGGGCCTCCTACGAGGGACCGTTGTGACCCCGGCACGGCTGCAGGAGCCCGGCGCACCGGTCCATTTCATCGTCCCGGGGCCGCTCGGGACGCTCACCGGCGGATTCATCTACGACCGGCTGATGATCGAGGGGCTGGAAGCGGCCGGACGGCTCGGCGCAGTGCATGAGCTTGCCGGCGATTTTCCGCGCGCGGCGCCTTACGACATTGCGGCCGGAGCGGCGGTGCTGGCCGGACTGCCGGACCGCGCCGTCTGCGTGATCGACGGGCTGGCTTTGACCGCACTCGGTCAGGCGGTTGCCCAGCACGCCCCGAGGCTCGACGTGGTCGCCATGATCCACCATCCGCTGGCCGACGAGACCGGGCTCAGCGAGCGCGAGAAGGCAGCGTTTTTCGAGGCCGAGAAAGCAGTGCTGGCCGACGTCGCCCGCGTCGTCGTCTCGAGCGGCCGGACGGCTTTGCGCCTCCGGGATTTCGCTGTGAACCCGTCCTCCGTTCGCGTGGTCGAGCCGGGCAGCGCCGGGTGGGCCCGCGGTCAAGCCTGGACGGGAGGCGAGGGGACTCCGGTCCGCGTTCTCACGGTGGGGAGCCTGACGCCGCGCAAGGGACACGACATCGCGCTCAGGGCCCTGGCACTCTGTCCGGATCTCGACTGGCACCTCGACATCGTCGGCGCGCCCCGCGATGCGGCTCATGCGGCGGCGTTGGAGGAGCTTGCGGGCGCGCTCGGGCTGGCGGACCGGGTCACGTTCCACGGTGAACTCGGTGACGGAGACCTGCTGGCACTGCATCGCGCGGCCGCCCTCTTCCTCTCCGCGACCCATCATGAAGGGTTCGGAATGGCGCTGGCGGACGCGGTCGCGTTCGGGCTTCCGGTCGTGACGACCGAAGAGGGCGCCGTCGCCGATGCCGTGCGGACGGCGGCCGAACGGGTACCGGCGGGCGATGTCGAGGCGCTCGGCCGGAAGCTCCGCGTGCTCTTGGCGCGTCATGACGCACGCCTCGGACTTGCCGCACGAAGCAGGGACGCGGCGGCCGGGCTCGCGGACTGGGCGCAGGCCCAGGCCGCGTTTCAGCGCGCCGTCGACGGCGTGACGCTGCAATGAGCGGCGGGTTCTCCGCCGAATGGCTCGCGGCGCGCGCGGTCTGGGACCGGGCGGCGCGAAGTCCGAAGGTCGAGGGCGCACTCGTGCAATGGGCGGAGGGCCGGCGGGAGCCGCTCCGGGTGCTCGATCTCGGTGCCGGCACCGGCAATAACCAGCGCCATCTGGCGCCATTGCTGAAAATGCCGTGTGACTGGTGCCTTGCGGACAGCGACGCGGCGCTGCTCGCAGGGGCCGTCGGCAATGCAGCGCTGAAGGCCGACGACCGGATCTCGGTTCGGGAAATCGATCTCGCGGCATCGGATATCGGCCCGCTGCTCGAAGGGGTGGATCTGGTCGCAGCCTCGGCATTGTTCGATCTCGTCTCGGCCGATTGGCTCGACCGCTTTCTCGACGCCGTGACTGCGCGTGGCTCCGCTTTGCTCGCGGTGCTGACCTATGACGGGCGGATCGATATCGAGGGCGATCGCGAGGAGGCGGAAAATCTCGAGGCACTGGTGAATGACCACCAGCACGGCGACAAGGGCTTCGGACCGGCGCTCGGCCCGGGCGCGCATCCGGCCCTGGTCGAGGGATTGAGGGTGCGTGGCTACCGGGTCGAGGAAGGTGCGAGCGACTGGAGCCTCGCGGCGGGAGATCCGGGCGCGCGCGAGCTGGTCGAGGGCTGGGTTTCCGCTGCCGGAGAAATCGCGCCGCTCGACCGAGAGGAGATCGCCGCCTGGGGCGTGGCATTGCTGGCCCGCCCCGAGACCCGGATCTATGTCGGCCACCGCGATCTCTTCGCGGTTCCGCTCAGCTGAACCGGCAGTCGAACAGAGTATCCTTGCCGAGCGGGTAAGTTCGGCTCTCGAAGCGGAGCGCCGTATCGAGACTCTCGATTGCCGGCAGGACAAGTCCCGGGCGGCCCGAGCCGATGATCATCGGTGCGACGGAGACCTGGAGTCGGTCGATCAGTCCTTCCGACAGAAATCCCGATATCGTCTGGCCGCCGCCCTCTATCAGTATGGTGCGAAGGCCGCGCGCGCGCAGGGTCGAGAGCAGGAGACGCGGAACCACGCGGCGGTCTCCGCCTGAGGTGTCCAATACACTGCAATGCGCCCGGAGACCGGCGCGGGATACACTGGTCACCAGCAGGGTTTCCGCATCGGGTTCGGTCAGCAGCGCATGGCTCTCCGGCACCCGGCCATGCGGGTCGATCACCACGCGGACCGGGTTCGGACCTGGCACCCGCCGGGTTGTCAGGCGCGGATTGTCGAGGAACGCCGTTGTCGCGCCGACGACCACGGCGTCGGCGATGGCCCGGAGCCGGTGCAGATGATCCAGACTCTCCGGTCCGTTCACGTAGTGTGAATGACCGCTCTCTGTCGCGATGCGGCCGTCGAGGCTTTGTCCGACCTGGGCGATCACGGCGGGGCGTCCGGCGCAGGCCGCGGCGAGGTCGCGATACAGTTCCCAGGGGACGTCATCCGCGTCCACTCCGGTATCTTCAGGAATGCTTTTCCCGAGCCCGGCAAGGATCTCTCTCCAGATGCCGCTCATTCTTGTCCGCCGAACGGGGTGCCGCCGCTCAACGGCCAGTCCGCGACATCCGCGATCAGGTCCGCGAGCTGTTGTCCGTAAGCGGCGAGCAGGGCGGCGCCCTGATCCGCCGTTGCACGGCTTGCCGCGCCGGTCGCGCCGGACGGGTTGAGGTCCTCCGCGTTCCAGGCGAAACCGCCGGCGCCGGACAGTCCGAGCCGTTTCGAGCCGGAGGTCCGGGCTCCGGCGGAATTGGGGAAGTCCGTGATCTTGTCCGTTCGCACCAGATCGGGGGCAATCGAGAGCATCAGGGCGGTCTCGATCTGGCCGCCGTGGAGGCCGTGCCGCAGTTCGTCCGTAGCGATCAACCCTTCCGGATGACTGAAACGGAAGGTGTTCGCACGGACTGCCAGGAGACCCGCTTCGCTGCGCAGGCGCTGGGCGACGATGTCGACGACCTGCGGCTGGCCGCCATGGCTGTTGAGAAGGATGAGCTTGCGCACGCCTGCGGCGGCGACGGCGCAGCCGATTTCGGTCCAGGACGCGATCAGCGTTTCCGCCGTCTGGGTCAGAGTGCCGGCAAAACTCATATGCTCGGGGCTGAGACCGACCGCCTGGGAGGGCAGGATCAGGAGCGTCAGGTCGTCGGGCACCCGTTCGGCCGCGGCAGCGAGGACCGCTTCCGTGATCAGGATGTCCGTCGCCAGCGGGAGGTGGGGACCGTGTTGCTCGACGGCTCCGACGGGGAGCAGGGCGATCGCCCGTGCCGGATCGAGCGCTGCGACGTCCTCCGTCGTCAGGTGGCCCCAGATGTAGACAGGCATCCCTTCAAGAATCCCATTGTTTCGGAGACGGTCAGACCACACTGCGGTCTGCATGCTGTCAAGTTCCCGGCCCGTTCCCGGCAATAGTCTGGCTGTCACATAACAGTGGTTTTCTTGTCACGATTCTGAAAATTAAAATTCAAGAAAATCGAGTGGAGGAAACATGTTTTGATCAATGATCAACATAAAAAATAAATAATACTTGGCGTATACTTCGTGATCGTCGACGAAATCACGATTCGTCGATTTATTTTTGGCATGTCTTGGCACGGCAGGCATCTGAACAATGTTGAGTTCTCCTTTCGTCGCAGGAGCATTTCTCGGGGTGCGCCGCCGCTGACGGATTTCTATCCGGCAGTGCGAGCGCTTCGGGGTCGATCCGCTAGTTGGCATCGCAGGGCGGTGGCCGGAGAAGCGTGTCTCCGGCCGCGTGGATCCTGATCAGGATCCGGCGTGGCAGGCTGCGCTGCCGGCGGCCGCGGGACCGCTCTTCCCGACTGCGTGCGATCGGCCTGTTCTCCAGCGCGTCGCCGCGGTCCGCATCCTCGGTCAGCATGCCGGGACCAAGATCGTCGAACCCGATCAGATGCAGCGACCAGTGGGCCGTGTGCCATGTCATCCGGCCGTCGGACGGTGTCGCCAGCGCCGGCACACAGATTTCCGTGGGCTTTCCATAGCTGCCAAAAAGTGCGTCCTGGACCATGCGGGCGCTCTTGCGCGTCGCGGCGGCATCGCGCCGCTCTAGCAGCACCTGCCGGAGCCTTTCCGTTGCGTCGAACTGCAGATAGATCCTGAAGGATGAGGACAGGGTGGCGAAGTCCGGCACCACCAGCCGGCTTTTCAAAGGTCCGAAATCGAGATCTTCTTCCAGATACCGGGCTTCCGGCAGGGCGTCGCGTGCTTCACCGATGGACATGACGAAGCTGAGCCCGGTCAGGGGCGGTGGAAGAGCGCTCTCCGCCGCATCGGCGCCCAAGCCCCCCGTGCCTGCGGCCATAGCTGCAAGGACATGGGCGACGGCGGCGTTCCGCAGCGGTCCTTTCACCTGAGGCCGGCACGCATAAGGCCGCGTTTGGCCCCCTGGAAGCGGCCAAGCGCCATCAGCCCCGCCTGCCGCAGAAATTTTTGCGGAGCGAACGGACGGGTCGCGACTCCGGCAAGCGCTCCGATGGCCGACAGACGGCCCGCGACATCGGGTTGTCGCCGCGGGGCATAGCTTGCGAGGGTTTCCGCCGATCCGATGTCCCGGTCTTCCTCGCGTGCGGCCTTCAGCAGGGCGGTCAGCGTCACGATGTCACGCACCGACATGTTCCAGCCCTGCGCCGCAATCGGCGGAGCGATGTGCGCGCTCTCGCCGATGGCCACCACCCGGTTGCGCGCAGGCATGGGGGTAAAGCCGATACTGAGGGGAAAGACCGCCTTGGCGCCGCTGAACGCGATCTTTCCGAAGGCGGGCTGACGGCGTGACAACTTGCGCGCGATCATCTCGTCGTCGCACGCCGTCAGGGCCCCGATATCCTCCGGGGAAGCAATCGTGATCAGAGAGGCGTCGTGCTCAGCGACCGGGATCAGGGTCAGTGTGCCTGTATCGTCATAGCGCTCGATGCAGAGCCGTCGGTGCGGACGTTCCAGCCGCACCGGGACACAGAGAGCGCTGCGACCGAGCGGCCGTTTGCGCAGGGTGATCCCTGCCGCTTCCCGCGCGATCGATTGCAGCCCGTCCGCAGCGACCGCCAGGCGGGCCTCCAGCGTTGTGCCGTCCTCGGTCTCTATGCGGACCGCCTCGTCACCCGGGAACAGGCCTTTCGCGTGCGCAGCGACGGTCGGAACGTCCGCAATGACGGCCATCAGGTCATGGATAAACAGGTTTTGCGCGAGAAACTCTTCTCCGGCATCTTCTGCTGTGAAGTCTTCCGCGATCAGCCCGAACGGGCCGGTGGATTCGATCCTGAGATCGCGCAAGGGCGTCGCCCGTACACGCACGTCGATGCCCAGTCTGTCGAGCGAATCCACGCTGGACGGCATCAGTGCGGTTGTTCGCGGGTCCGTCCCGCGGTCCGCCGGAGGGCCGACCATTATGGCATCCAACCCGGCATCGCGAAGGGCGTGGGCTGCGAGCCTTGCTGTCGGACCATTGCCGATTACGGCGACATCGACCTTCATGGCGCATCCTTTCGATCGGATAGTAGACTTCGGGTTCGACAATGCAATCTTCAAGTTATCTCCCCATGGTCAATTCAAAATCGTAAAGGTTGATGACCGGAGGATGGGCGCGGGCCGCCACTAAGCCCGTATTTAGTGCAAATGTCAGCTTCTGAACGGGGTGCGCAACCAATAGTATTTGTTTCTTCGGTGGCAAAAAATTCACCTATAACGACCACGTAGAAATTGATCGTTCTGGCACAACATGGTATGGTTAATGACCTAGACGCCAGCCACGCAAGATTTTACAGATCCGTCTCAGGTCTTGATCGCGCGGCACCAAATTCCGGCGGCGCGCTTTTTTTGGCGTAGCAGAATGCTTTTAGGGAAAAAGTCTCAACCAGAGATAAAGTTATTGTCTCTACCTCATTGAATTCCGGGGTTTTGGCAATTTTCGGTTAAGGGAACTCTAGAGGGATCGGGGGGTGATTATGAATAATGCCGCCAATCTTCTGATTGAAGAGGCAGAGGACGGCTCCGCCCAGGCGTCCGAAAAGGACTCGGCGGATCGTGGCAAGTCGAACGCGAACAATCCGGTCGATGTATTTGTCGGCGCGCGCCTGCGCCGGCGCCGCAAGGAAATGGGTATGACGCAGCGGATCGTCGCGCAGAAGATCGGCGTCACGTCGCAGCAATACATGAAGTACGAGCGCGGCGACAATCGCATCAGCGCGTCGCGTCTGTTCGATGTCGCATCGGTCTTGAACACACCGGTGTCCTACTTCTTCGACGAGATGGACGAGCAGACGATTTCCCAGTCGCCGGCCCGGCTGCTGGGGACCGACGATATTGCGCCGCCGGTTGCCAGCGCGCACGATGTCGAGATGGAGTCTCCGCTGGCGCGTCGTCAGGCGAATGAACTGGTGCGTCTCTGGGGGGACCTGCCGGAACATGCGCGGACGCGAATCATCGATCTTGTGCGAACCATGTCGGAACTGGCCGAGCCGGCGCAGAAATCGAACTGATCAGGGGGGCGGCCCCGAGGACGGTCCTGAGACATGATCTCAAGTCGGGGCCGACCGGACGAAACACATACGACCGGTGCCCCTGGGCGGGGGCATCGGTATCAGGCCACGAGCTCTTCGATTTTTTCGATCAGCCTGTCTTCGTCGAACGGCTTTTCAAAGACCGCATCAGCACCGAACGACGTTGCGATCTTCAGATAGTCTTGTGCTTGCCCGAGCCCTCCGCCGGAAATGGCGACGATCGGTATCCCGGACGGCGCGCTCCTGATGTTTCTGATGAGCTCGATTCCTTCGACATCGGGCATGACGATATCGGTAACGACGATGTCGAAGTCTTCCAGACCACGCTGCCCGGCGGGAAGCCGACCGGTTGAATTGACCTGAACCTTCATCCCGTAAAGCTCCATTGCGAGCCGGAGGGCATGACTGACGAACTGGTCATCCTCCACGAGCAACACTCTTATTTGTCTCGACGGGGTCACTGAGCTTGCTCCTGCATTGGAAATTCGAGTGCGAATGTGGAGCCTTGGCCGGGAGTGCTCCGGACGCTGATATGTCCGTTGGCGCGATCCATCAGCGTTCTTGCTATGTGCAACCCCAATCCCGTTCCGGAGCCGAGTTGCTTCGTGGTGAAGAACGGATCGAATATGTGCTCCAAATCCGCCTCGTCGATTCCCTTGCCTGTGTCTGCAATCACCAAGGCAATCGTTTCGTCTTTGACGGAAAGGTCAATCGAGATTTGGCCCGGCTGGCCTTCAAGACTGTCTACTGCGTTGGATAGCAGCACAAACAGGAGATCGGTGATTTCCGACGCATCCAGGCTTATCGGCGCGTACTCGCAATTCACCGTCGATTTGAGGGACGCGTTCTGCGGAACCGTGAGAGACAGGATCGTTTCGTTTTTCCTCAGGAAATCCGACAGATCAACTCGGCTGGATGACGTCACATGTTCTCGGCTGAAGCTGTCGAAGCTCTTGAACAGCTTGGTCGCCTGTTCCGCGACTTGTCCGATTTTCTCCAGATTTGCATAGGCAGGGTGTCTGCTGTCGAGCTGTTTCAAGCTGATCCGGGACAGTGTGAGGATCGGCTGGAGCAGGTTGTTCCCGGAATGGGCCAGACCTGCCGACAATATGTTCAAGGCCCGATTTCTTTTCGCCAGATGCAGTTCACGCTCGGCCGCCAACTGTGCTTGAAGAGCTTTTCGTGCCAAGCCCGCTTTCAAATGGACTTCCACTGCCAACCAGGTCGAGCCGGCAATCATCGCGGCGAGACATACGGCAACGATCTCATCGAGTTCCCAGTCTTCGTGGGCACGGGAAAACTCGAAAAACGCTTCGAACGCATCCAGCTTTGCGAAGATGGCGGCGACAACCAGCCAGATCGCAACGAAGAAGCCTGTCCGTAGGTGAAATGCCGTAATCCGCATCGCTTCAAAATACACAAGGGACGATCATCAAGAACTCCGCATTACGGTATCATAACATCGTATGCTTTGTTCAAGAATGTTCAATCAAACTGGCGATCCCCTCACTCATAGATACAAGGATTCAACAGCATTGGATGTTGCATGAGACCGGCGCTCGGCCGAGCGGATCGGGTTTCAATCAACGACCACAATATACGGCTCGGAAACGTGATGCTCCTCAAGGTTCGAACCGGGACCGATCCGGTCGACGATCAGGAAGTCTGCCGGGCCTGAAAGGGGTGCGAGCACGCCGTGCCAGCAGTTTCGTTTGTACTGGATACCCTGGGCGCCGTTCGTGACGAAGGCCTGCGGCCGCCGCGGAGATCCCACGTCGTCCTCGGCGACGACGACGAGAAAACGGGTTCCATTCATCGGCACGAAAGCCTGGCTTCCATCCGGATGGCGTTCCATCATTTTCAGCGCGAGCGGCAAGGAGACGGCATCGCTCCGGCCGATACTGAGCGTGACCGCGCCCTCTGTATCCGTCTGTGGCCGGGCCCGGTCGTGGTAACGGCCGCAGAGCCCGGCATTGATCATGAAATCCGGCGCGCCCGCTGCTTCCAGCACCTCGCCGAACGGCGCGAAAGCTTCCGCCGTCAGCGGTTTCGCGGTGATCGTCCGGCTCATCGTCCGAAGGCCCCGATGCCGGTTAGCCTCGGGTGGCGGTGCATGTCTTTGTAGAGCAGGTAGCGGAACGGTCCCGGCCCGGCGGCGTAGCAGGCCTGCGGGCAGAAGGCGCGCAGCCACATATAGTCGCCCGCCTCGACCTCGACCCAGTCACGGTTCAGCTTGTAGACGCCCTTGCCCTCAAGCACGTAGAGCCCGTGCTCCATGACATGAGTTTCTTCGAAGGGAATGGTCCCGCCGGGCTGGAAAGTCACGACGGTGACGTGCATGTCATGCCGGAGATCCGCCGGATCGACGAACCGGGTGGTCGCCCAGCGTCCCTCGGTGTCCGGCATGGCGGTCGGCGCGATGTCCTGGTCGCGGGCAAAGACGGGTTCCGGAACGTCGATGCCCTCCACCGTCTCGTATATCTTGCGAATCCAGTGGAACTGCGCCGGATCGGCGCCCTCGTTCTTCAGCGTCCATCCGCTTGCCGGCGGCAGGTAGGCGAAACCGCCGGCCTCCAGGACCTGATGTTTGCCTCCGACCGCCACGGTGACGGCGCCGGCCACGACGAAGAGCGCGCCCTCGGCGCCCGCTTCCGGTTCCGGCTTGGCGGATCCGCCGCCGGGGGCGACCTCCATCACATAGTGGGAGAAGGTCTCGGCAAAACCGGAGAGCGGGCGGGCGATGATCCAGCCGCGCGTCTTCTCCCAGAATGGAAAGAGGCTTGCGACGATATCGGTCATCACGCCTTTCGGGATCACCGCGTAGGCTTCGGTGAAGACGGCGCGGCCGGTCATCAGCTCGGTCTGCCCCGGCAGCCCGCCGGGAATTGCGTGGTAGGAACGGTCGGCGCTGCTCATGGCAGGAGATCCTTCAGTCGGAGTTCGGTGATGCGCTCGACCTGGCGGCAGGCCTCGGCCATCTCGGTTTCGCGATCGTTGTCGATCCGCTTTTTGAAAGCCTCGAGGATGCTCGCCTTCGTGTTGTCGCGCACGGCGATGATGAAGGGGAAGCCGTGCTTCTCGACATAGCGCCGGTTCAGGTCTTCGAAGCGCGCACGCTCGGCGTCGGTCAGCGCGCCTAGCCCGGCGCTCGCCTGCTCGGCGGTGGACTCGGCGGTCAGCCGCTTCGCCTGCGCCAGCTTGCCGGCGAGATCCGGGTGAGCGTTCAGCACCGCGAGCCTCTGCTCCGGGCTGGCGGAACGGAATATCCGGGTGAGGACGGAATGCAGCCCGGTCGCCGTGTCATGCGCGGGGCCCCGCTCGAGTCCGAAGGCCGCCTCGGCGATCCAGGGCGAGTTCTCGTAGATGCCGCCGAAACGGGTGACGAAAGTCGCCTTGTCCATAAGACCCGGCCGCTCGAAGCGCTTGTGCGGATGCTTCAGCTTCCAGTACTCGGCAATGTCGATCCGGCGTGCAAACCAGACCTTGTCCCTGGCTTTGGCGTATTCGAGGAAGCGCTTCAGTCCGGCGGCCCGGCCGGGACGTCCCGCGAGGCGGCAATGCAGGCCGACGGACATCATCGCCGGACGCCCGGCCTTGCCCTCTTCGTAGAGCGCATCGAAGCTATCCTTCAGATACTGGTAGAACTGCTCGCCGGTATTGAAGCCCTGCGGCGTGGCGAAACGCATGTCGTTGGCGTCGAGCGTATAGGGGATGATCAGCTGGTCGCGCTCCCCCGCCTCCATCCAGTAGGGCAGGTCGTCGGCGTAGCTGTCCGAGATGTAGTCGAAGTCGCCGCGCTGGGCGACGAGGTTCACCGTGTTCATCGAGCAGCGGCCGGTGTACCAGCCGCGCGGCGCCGCGCCGGTGACCTCTTTGTGGAGCCGGATCGCCTCGACGATCTGGGCCAGCTCCTCGGCCTCGGTCATGTCCTTGTGCTCGATCCATTTGAGACCGTGCGAGGCGATCTCCCAGCCGGCCTGCTTCATTGCCCTTACCTGCGAGGGGCTCCGGGCCAGTGCCGTGGCGACGCCGTAGACGGTGAGCGGGATCCCGGCCCCGGTGAACATCCGGTGGAGCCGCCAGAAACCGGCACGGGCGCCGTATTCGTAGATCGATTCCATGTTCCAGTGGCGCTGGCCCGGCCAGGCGGCGCCGCCGACGATCTCGGAGAGGAAGGCCTCGGAGGCGTCGTCCCCGTGCAGCAGGTTGTTCTCCCCGCCTTCCTCGTAGTTCAGAACGAACTGGACCGCGACCCGGGCGCCGCCCGGCCAGTCCGCCTCGGGCGCGTTCGGACCGTAGCCCTCGAGATCGCGCGGATAGTCCCCCATCATCCCACCTCATCGCTGGTACCGGCGCCATGGTTCCAGAGAACCCGCGTGCGGACATTCAACAAAATTTTGAAAGACTCTTATGACATGGCGCCTTTCATATACAATTCCTTGAGAATCTAATTCGGTCAAAGAGCAACCGGGAAAACCGGTGCGGTATGCCGATGAACAGGGGCAGAGAATATGGCGTCGGGACGTCTGACAACGCACGTGCTGGATCAGGCCGCCGGGAAACCCGCGGCGGGGCTGAAGATCGCGCTCTACCGTCTTGATGGAGAGACGCCCACGCTGGTCTCCTCGACCGTCACCAACGATGACGGCCGCACCGACGCACCGATGGCGAGCGGCGACAGTTTTACGATAGGCGGCTACGAGCTTGTTTTCGACGCCGGCGACTATCTGCGCCGTGCCGGCCACGTCTCGGGCGAAATCCTCTTCCTCGATCGTATCCCGATCCGCTTCGGCATCGCCGACGCCTCCCAGCATTTCCACGTGCCGCTGCTGCTCTCTCCCTATGGCTACGCGACCTACAAGGGGAGCTGAGCGATGTCGGCGCGCGGCGAGATCCGGTTCCTGCTGAACGACCGCGAGGTGCGGCTCTCCTCCGTCGGCGCGGGTGACACGTTGCTCGACCATCTCCGTCTCGAGCAGCGCCTGCGCGGCACCAAGGAAGGCTGCGCCGAAGGCGATTGCGGCGCCTGTACCGTGCTGGTCGGCCGGCGGACCCTGGACGGGCTGAAATACGAGACGGTGAATGCCTGCATCCGTCTGCTGGCCTCGGTCGATCTCTGCCATGTCGTGACGGTCGAATATCTGCGAGACCCCGAGGGCGGGCTGCATGCCGTCCAGCAGGCGATGGTCGAGCATCACGGCAGCCAGTGCGGCTTCTGTACGCCGGGCATCGTGATGTCGCTCTACGCGCTCTGGATGGAAGGCGGCTGCGGCTCGGTAGGGGCGGTGGAGACCGCGCTGCAGGGCAATCTCTGCCGCTGCACCGGCTATGCCCCGATCGTCCGCGCGGCTCTGGAGGCGGCCGGACGCGGGACTGTTGCGCAGGACCCGCTGGTGGCGGAACGTGAGAGCGTCGTTGCGAAGCTGTTGGAGATGGACGACGGCGCGCGGGTCGTGGTCTCACGCGGCGGCAGCACCGCGATCCTGCCGGCCGATGCCGACGATCTCGCGCGCGTGCTGCTCGAAGTCGGCAACGCGACCATGGTGGCCGGCTCGACCGATGTCGGACTCTGGATCACCAAGCATATGAAGGATATCTCGCCCGCGGTTTTTATCGGACATCTGACGGACCTGAAGCGGATCGGCGTGACCGACGATGCGCTCTTCCTCGGTGCCGGGGTCTCTTACAGCGAGAGCGCGGCGGTGATGGCGGCGCATTTTCCCCACCTGACGGAATTCTGGGACCGGATCGGCGGCTGGCAGGTCCGCAACATGGGAACCATAGGCGGCAACATCGCCAACGGTTCGCCGATCGGGGATACCCCGCCGGTGCTGATCGCGCTCGGCGCCGAACTGATGCTCCGGCGCGGCAGCAAGCGGCGGACCATCGCCCTGGAGGACTTCTTCATCGACTACGGCAAGCAGGATCGTGCGACGGACGAGTTCGTCGAGAGCGTGCGCATTCCGCTTCAGGCGCCGGGTACTCTGAACGCGGCCTACAAGGTCTCGAAGCGGCGGGACGAGGATATATCGGCTGTCTGCGCCGCCTTCTCCCTGACGCTCGACGGCGGTTCCGTCGCCACTGCCAGGCTCGCCTTTGGCGGTATGGCGGCAACGCCGAAACGCGCGGCAGCGGCGGAAGCGGCGCTGGCCGGCCGGCCCTGGACCGAGGCGAGCGTCCGCGCCGCCATGGCGGCGATGGGGGAAGACTTCACGCCGCTCTCGGATTGGCGCGCCTCGGCGGACTACCGGTCGAAGGTCGCGGCGAACCTGCTGCTGCGCTTCTTCTTCGAGACAGCCGGCGGGGAAACACCTGCAAGGTTGAGCGCGTGATGGACGGGGGGAGCGAAAAGGGAACGATCCGCGGCGGTGTGCACAGCGCCGAGCGTCATGACTCCGCCCATAAGCATGTGCGCGGTGCAGCGGACTATATCGACGACATGGTGGAGCCCGCGGGAACGCTCCATGCCTATCTCGGATATTCCGAAGCGGCCCATGCCGAGATCGTTTCGACGGATCTCTCCGCCGCCCGAACGGCGCCCGGCGTTGTGGCGGTCCTGACGGCGGAAGACATACCGGGCGAGAATGATGTCAGCCCGGTGCACGCCCATGACGACCCGGTCTTCGCCACGGACAAGGTCATGTTCCGCGGCCAGCCTGTCTTCGCCGTGATCGCCGAGACGCGGGAGGAGGCACGCAGGGCGGCGGCGCTGGCGAAGATTGAGTATCGCGAACTTCCGGCCCTGATTTCGATCGACGACGCACTGGAGGCCGGCGGCGGGATCGTCACTCCGCCGCTGAAGCTGGAACGCGGTGACGTCGAAGGCGCGCTCGAGCGCGCGCCGCATCGCCTTCAGGGGGGAATGGAGATCGGCGGGCAGGACCATTTCTATCTGGAGGGCCATATCGCGCTCGCCATTCCGGGAGAGGACGAGACCGTCACCGTCCATTCCTCGACCCAGCATCCGAGCGAGGGTCAGGTTCTGGTCGCCCAGGTCCTCGGCATTCCCGCAAACGCGGTCTCGGTCGTGGTCCGGCGCATGGGCGGCGGTTTCGGCGGCAAGGAGAGCCAGCCTGCGCTCTTCGCCGCCGTGGCGGCACTTGCCGCCAAGAAACTGAACCGCGCCGTGAAGCTCCGTCCGGACCGCGACGACGACATGATCGCGACCGGCAAGCGGCACGATTTCAAGATCAGCTACGACGTCGGCTTCGACGCAGAGGGACGGATCCTCGCCGTCGACGGCAGTTTCGCGGCGCGCTGCGGCTTCTCCGCGGATCTATCGGGGCCGGTCACCGACCGCGCGCTCTTCCATGCCGACAATGCATACTATTACCCGAATGTCCGTCTGCGCTCGCAGCCGCTCCGCACCAACACGGTCTCCAACACCGCCTTCCGCGGATTCGGCGGCCCGCAGGGCGTAGTCGGGGCGGAGCGCATCGTCGAGGAGATCGCCTATGCGCTCGGCAAGGACCCGCTGGAGATTCGCAAGGCGAACTTCTATTGCGCCGGGCCGGGAAGGAATGTCACGCCCTATCATCAGCAGGTTACCGACAGCATCCTCGACCGGCTGGTTTCGGAGCTGGAGGAGAGTGCGGACTACCGGGCACGCCGGAAGGCCGTTCTCGCCTTCAACGCCAAGGGCGGGGTGATCCGCAAAGGCATCGCGCTCACCCCGGTCAAGTTCGGCATCTCCTTCACCGCCACCTGGTTCAATCAGGCCGGGGCACTGGTACATGTCTACAAGGACGGCTCGATCCACCTCAACCATGGCGGCACCGAGATGGGGCAGGGGCTCTTCACCAAGGTGGCGCAGGTCGTGGCCGACTGTTTCCAGGTCGATCTGGATCGCATCCGGGTGAGCGCGACGGCCACCGAGAAGGTGCCGAACACCTCCGCGACGGCCGCCTCCTCGGGCTCCGATCTGAACGGCATGGCGGCCGAGGATGCCGCCGAGCAGATCAAGCAGCGGCTAAGGGCCTTCGCGGCGGAGAAATGGGGCGTGCCGGAAGAAGACGTGCGCTTCGAGGCCGGGCGGGTCGTTGTCGGCAGCGAGATGATGCGCTTCGAGGAGGTCGTCGCCGCCGCCTATATGGCGCGGGTCCATCTCTCGGCCGCCGGTTTCTACAAGACGCCGGAGATCCACTGGGACCGCGCGGCGGGCAAGGGCCGGCCCTTCTACTATTTCGCCTATGGCGCGGCGGTCTCAGAGGTATCGGTCGACACGCTGACCGGCGAATACCGGATCGAGCGCGCGGACATCCTGCACGATGTCGGGAGATCCCTGAACCCGGCGATCGACAAGGGGCAGGTCGAAGGCGGTTTCATCCAGGGGGTCGGCTGGCTGACCACCGAAGAGCTCTGGTGGGACGGCGAGGGACGCCTGCGCACGCACGCCCCCTCGACCTACAAGATCCCGCTTGCCTCCGACATTCCGCGGATCTTCAACGTCGCGCTCGCCGAATGGTCGGAGAACAGGGAACGCACGATCCGCCGCTCCAAGGCGGTGGGCGAGCCGCCGCTGATGCTTGGCATCTCGGTGCTGGAAGCACTCTCGATGGCGGTGGCGAGCGTCGCGGACTACCGGGTATGCCCGCGCCTCGACACTCCCGCGACACCGGAACGGATCCTGCTTGCCGTGGATCGGTTGCGGGCGGAAGCCGGAGCAGCGGCATGACCGGGTCGTTCTTCGAGACCGCCGGACCGGCGGTCCGGCTGGAACTGGTTTCTGCGCGCGGCTCGACTCCGCGCGAGGTCGGGACGGTGATGTATGTCTCCGCCGACCGGACCGAAGGCACCATCGGCGGGGGGCGCCTTGAATTCATCGCCATAGAAGCGGCGCGGGAGATGCTCTCGACGGGTGCCGGTGAAAGCCAGCTCGAAATACCGCTCGGTCCGGAAATTGGCCAGTGTTGTGGGGGATATGTCGTGATCAGCTTGCTTCGGCTCGACGCCGGAATGCTTGCCCGCGAGGCCGTGCGTCGCGATGAAGCCCGGCGCGACCGCCCGGCGATCTACATCTTCGGCGCCGGCCACGTCGGCCGCGCTCTGGCGGCGGCGACAAGCCTGCTGCCGGTCCCAACCGTGCTGGTCGACGAGCGCGAAGAGCAGCTGGCGCTCTGCCACGCTCCTGTCGAGCAACGCCTGACTCCCTTGCCGGAAGCCGAGGTGCGGCGCGCGCCGCCGGGCAGCGCCTTCGTCGTGCTGACACATGACCACGCGCTCGATTTCATCGTCGTCGCGGAGGCGCTTATGCGCGGCGACGCGGCCTATGTCGGCATGATCGGTTCGAAGACCAAGCGCGCCTCCTTCGAGCGCTGGTGCGAGAAGAGCAGTGCGCCGGTCGGTGATACGGCACCGCTGGTCTGCCCGATCGGCAGCGGCGGCAGCGGCGACAAGCGCCCGGAAGTGATCGCAGCTTTCGTTGCGGCCGAGGTGATCGCGCGATTGACGGAAGCGCGGGCTGCGGGGGATGCTGCGACGCAACAAGAATTGGGCGGGGGCGGATTGCATGGGTGAGGGGGCGACGAGCCGACTGGAACTGACGGGGATCACCAAGTCGTTTCCGGGCGTGCTCGCGAATGACGACGTGAGTTTCGCGGTGGCGCCGGGCACGATCCACGCGCTGCTCGGGGAGAACGGGGCCGGCAAGTCCACGCTGGTGAAAATGATTTACGGCATCATGCATCCCGATGCCGGCGCGATCCGATTCGATGGCAAGACGGTGCAGGTGGCGAACCCGAAGGCGGCGCGAGCGATGGGCATCGGCATGGTGTTCCAGCACTTCTCGCTCTTCGAGGCGATGAGCGTGCTGGAGAATATCGCGCTGGGGCTCGACGAGGCGGTCTCCTATTCCGAACTCGAGGCCCGTATCCGCGCCGTGCTCGACCAGTATCACCTGCATCTCGACCCGCACCGCACGGTTGCCACTCTCAGCGTCGGCGAGCGACAGCGGATCGAGATCGTCCGCGCCCTGCTGCTGACTCCGCGCCTGCTGATCATGGACGAGCCGACATCGGTGCTGACGCCGCAGGAAGTCGCCCAGTTGTTCGACACGCTCCGGGCGCTCTCTGCCGGCGGCTGTTCTATCCTCTATATCAGTCACAAGCTGCACGAGATCGTGGAACTCTGCGACCGTGCCACGATCCTGCGCGGCGGCAGGGTCGTGGCCGAATGCGACCCGAGGGCCGAATCCTCCCGCTCCATGGCGGAGATGATGATCGGCGGCTCGCTGAAGGAGATCGAGAAGCCCGAGGGCCGGAGCTATGGCGCCGAGCGTTTCACCGTCTCGGATCTCTCCCTCGATGCGGACGACGAGTTCGGTACGACGCTGAAGAATGTCACCTTTTCCGTTCGTGCGGGCGAGGTCTTCGGCGTCGCCGGCGTGGCGGGAAACGGCCAGAACGAGCTGCTGCTCGCCCTCAGCGGGGAGAGGCCGGTGCCTTTTTCCGACGCGGTGAAAATCGACGGGACGCCCGTCGGCATGCTCGGTGCGGAGGCGCGGCGCAGGCACGGCCTTTGCGCGGTGCCGGAGGAACGCAACGGCCATGGCGCGGTGCCCGGCTTCTCGCTTTCGGACAACGCAATTCTGACCGCGCGCAATCGCAAGAACATGGTGAATTGCGGCGTGATCAACAGCCGGCTCGCGGAGCGCTACACGGACGAGGTGATCGATACCTTTGCGGTGAAGACCACCGGGGCGAACGCGCCGGCCGGTTCGCTCTCCGGCGGTAATCTGCAGAAATTCATCATGGGGCGGGAGATTATGCAGGCGCCGGAAGTTCTGGTGGTTTCGCAGCCGACATGGGGCG
Organism: Nisaea sp.; assembly: GCF_965216895.1. Classification (GTDB taxonomy): domain Bacteria; phylum Pseudomonadota; class Alphaproteobacteria; order Thalassobaculales; family Thalassobaculaceae; genus Nisaea. The sequence goes on along the minus strand of NZ_OZ244205.1, from coordinate 1,698,129 downwards.
TCGATGCCGGCGCTGCGGCGGCGATCCACCAGGAGATCGTAGATCTCGCGGCGCGCGGCTCGGCGGTGGTCGTGATCAGCCAGGATCTCGACGAGTTGCTCGCCATCTCCGACACGCTCGCGGTGATGAACGAGGGCGTGCTGTCGCGCAGTCTCGAGGTCGGCGAGGCCTCGGTTGACGAGATTGGCCTGTTGATGGGCGGGGTGCACGGCGACCCGGAAGCGACGCGTGAATATGCGGGAGTGTCCCATGTTGCTTGAGCTGGAGAAGCGCAAGCAGCCGAGCCGCCGGATGCTCTATCTGACGCCGGTCATTTCGGTGCTGCTGACCATGATCGCGGGCGCGACGATCTTCTCGCTGCTCGGCTATGACGGACCGGGCGCGGTCTGGGCGATCTTCTTCGTCCCTGTGCTGGATATCGGCGCCTGGCAGGATCTGGGGATCAAGGCGGCTCCGCTGATCCTGATCGCAACCGGTCTCTCGATCGGCTTCCGGGCCAACGTCTGGAATATCGGCGCCGAAGGGCAGTACGTGATCGGTGGGCTGGCCGGCACCGGCGTCGCGCTCGCAACCTGGCAGATGGAGGGCTGGTGGATCCTGCCCGCGATGTGTCTTGCCGGCGTGATCGGCGGCGCGCTCTATGCCGGGATTCCGGCCTTTCTCAAGACGAAGCTCAATGTCAGCGAGATCCTGACCAGCCTGATGCTGACCTATGTGTCGATCCAGCTGCTCTATTTCCTGATGCGCGGACCCTGGAAGGACCCCGAAGGCTTCAATTTCCCCCAGAGCCGGATGTTCAACGACAGCCAGATCCTGCCCGAGATCGGCAATACCTTCGTGCATCTCGGTGTGCCGCTCGCGTTCATCATTGCGGTGATCGCCTGGTACGTGCTCTCGAAGACGGTCTTTGGTTTCGAGATCCGCGTTGTCGGTGCGGCACCGAACGCGGCGCGCTATGGCGGTTTCAACCAGAAAAGGACGATCTGGCTGGCGCTGCTTGCGGGCGGCGGTTTCGCCGGGTTCGCCGGCATTCTCGAGGCGGCCGGGCCCTATGGCCAGATGGTGCCGCAGTTCCCGACCGGCTACGGCTTTACGGCGATCATCGTCGCCTTCCTCGGACGGTTGCATCCGGCGGGGATCGTGCTGGGCGCGCTGATCCTCGCGATCTCCTATGTCGGCGGCGAGATCGCCCAATCCTCCATCGGACTGCCGAACGCGGCGAGCGGCCTCTTCCAGGCGATGATGCTGTTCTTCCTGCTGGCGACGGACATTCTGGTGAACTACCGCCTCCGCCTCGGCGGTGCGCGCAGCGGAGGCGCGGCATGAGCGAAGCGATCCTGATCTCCATCCTCGTCACCGTCGTCGGTGCGGCGACGCCGATCCTGCTCGCCGGTCTCGGCGAGCTGGTGGTGGAGAAGTCCGGCGTGCTCAATCTCGGGGTCGAGGGCATGATGCTGGTCGGCGCCGTCACCGGTTTCGCCGTCACCACCATGACCGGCGTCACCTTCGTCGGCATCGCCGCCGCCGCGATTGCGGGGGCGGCGGCCTCGATGATCTTCGGCTACCTGACGCTGACCTTGACCGCGAACCAGGTCGCGACCGGCCTCGCGCTGACCATCTTCGGTATCGGCCTCTCCTCCTTGATGGGCGCAGGTTTCGTCGGCCAGACGGTGGAGCGGATCGGCCCGCTCTTTCCGCCGGCGCTGGCCGAGCACGAGCATCTGCGCGCCTTCTTCGGCTATGATCCGGTGGTCTATTTCTCGTTCGCCATGACCCTCGTCGTTGCCTGGTTCCTCCGCCGCACCCGCGCCGGACTGATCCTGCGCGCTGTGGGGGAGAACGACGTCTCGGCCCATTCGATCGGCTATTCGGTGATTTCCGTGCGCTACATGGCGGTCGCCTTCGGCGGCGCCATGGCCGGTATCGGCGGCTGCTACTATTCGCTGGTCCTGACGCCGATGTGGGCCGAGAAGCTGACCGCCGGGCGCGGCTGGATCGCACTGGCGCTCGTCGTCTTCTCCGCCTGGCGGCCGATGCGGCTGCTTGCCGGCGCCTATCTCTTCGGCGTGGTGATGACGCTCGAACTACATGCCAAGGCGGCGGGTTTTGAGTTCGTCCCGCCGGAATTCCTCGCCGCGATGCCCTATCTCGCGACCATCGTCGTGCTGGCGCTGATTTCGCTGCGGAAATCCGTCGGCTCGCAGGCGCCGGCCTGTCTCGGGAAGCCGTTCAAGCCTTCGACCTGAGTTGAAAAATGCATATCGATACACCTAAACCGGTTCTTGGGGCTTAAAGCCACAACACGAGGAGGCTACAATCCTCGCATGATCCGTAAATTGCTCATCACTGCATGTTTAGTTCTTGCCTCGGTGCAACTCGCTGCAGCGCAGAACTTTTATCGTGGCGTCGAGGCTTACAAACGCGGGGACTTTGCAGCAACTCTACGGGAAATGCTGCCGCTGGCAGAGCGAGGGGATCTAAGAGCCCAGTTGGTCGTCGGGGCAATGTATGATCAAGGCAAAGGTGTTGAGCAGAACCATGTCGAGGCAGCTCGTTGGTTCCGCAGGTCGGCCGAGCAAGGAAACGCCAAGGCACAATTGAGCCTTGGGGGCCTATATATTAAAGGCACAGGTGTTTCACAGGATTTTGCTGAGGCCGTGAAGTGGTTCCGCATGGCGGCAGAACAGGGAGATTCTGACGCGCAAGTCAGCCTCGGGCACTTGTACGCGCGCGGCAATGGGGTTTCGGAAGACTACGTAGAGGCGGCAAAGTGGTTCCAAAAAGCAGCTGAGCAAGGAAACGTGAGTGCGCAGTACGCGCTTGGTCTCGCATATAATCATGGCGCCGGGATTCAGCAGGATTTTGGTGAGGCGGCGAAGTGGTTACGTATGGCAGCAGAGCAGGGGAATGCAGATGCCCAGTTCGAACTCGCAGCTCTGTACAATGGCGGAAAAGGCGTTCCGAAAGATGATGGAGAGGCGGCAAAATGGAACCTAATGGCCGCTGAGCAAGGGCTTGCAAGTGCTCAATTCATTCATGGGCTGAGGCTTCTAGAGGGCAAGGGCGTTCGGCAGGACGCCAGAGAAGCCGTTAGATGGTTTAAACTGGCTGCAGAGCGAGGCGACGCTGACGCTCAGACCAAACTGGGCGTAGCGTATGCACGCGGTATCGGTGTTCCGCAGGATTATGAAGAGGCCACAAAATGGCTTCGCAGAGGGGCCGAGCAAGGCAATGCTGACGCCCAAGCTGACCTTGGAGTCTCTTATTTTCATGGAAATGGCGTGCCGAAGAATTTTGGAGAGGCCATGAAATGGGCGCGGTTGGCTGCGGAGCAGGGAGATGCCAAAGCTCAGTTTATGGTCGGACTTTTCTACTATAACGGCCAAGGTGTTCCGCAAGACTTTGTAGGCGCACATATGTGGCTGGAACTCGCTGAGGCAAAAGGGTTTGATCAGGCGAACAAAGCCCGCGAATCTGTCGCTGGCCACATGACAGCTACCGAGATTTCGACCGCTAAACAGCTTGCACGTGAGTGCCTTGTTCGGAAATACACGGAGTGTGAGCGGTAGCGCCGAAAACCTGAATTCGGAGGTTGCTTTCAAACACGCGGCATTCAAATCCGGACCTAGGCTGCAGGCGCCTCAATTCCCTTCATCATCCCCTCGACCCGTGCCTTGCATTTCTTGATCATGAAGTCGACGAAGAGGCGGATCTTCGGGTCGAGCAGGCGGCGGTGGGGATAGAGGCAGGCGAGCGCCACGGGCGGCGGCGGGGTCTTCACCAGGACCGGCACTAGCGCGCCGCTGCGGATATGGCTCGCGACCTCGAAATACGGCTTGTTGACGATGCCGCGCCCGGCCAGCGCCCATTCGGTCAGGACGTCGCCCTCGTCGGCGTCGTAGGGGCCGCGGACATTGAAGCGGGTCGGGCCGTTCTCGGTGTCCAGCGTCCAGTAGTATTCCTGCGTGCCCGGGAAGCGCAGCAGCAGGCAGCGGTGGCCGTTCTCGACCAGGTCCTCCGGCCTCTCCGGCGTGCCGAAATGGTCGAGATAGACCGGCGCGGCGCAGAGCACGCGCGGGCAGTCCATGATCTTGCGCGCCTTCAGGCTCGAATCCTCCGGCGTGCCGAGCACGATGGCGACATCGACCCGCTCGTCGAAGATGTCGACCTTGCGGTCGGAGAGCCGGAGCTGGATTGCGAGGTCCGGGTAGAGGTCGTTGAATTCCGGCACCAGCGGCGCCACCACCCGGCGGGCGAGGCCGAGCGGGGAGAGCACCCGGATTGAGCCGCGCGGATGTTGCGAGTAGTCCGCGACCGCCGCCTCGGCCGTGTCCAACGCCTCGATGATCTCTTTGGCGTGGTCGTAGAACAGCCGCCCGACCTCGGTCGGTGCGATCTTCCGCGTGGTCCGGTTGAAGAGCCGGATGCCGAGGCGGTTTTCAAGCTCCCGTATACGATTGCTTGCCACAGCCGGAGTCAGGCGAAGGTCCCGTCCGCCCGCGGTAATGCTGCCGAGTTCGACCGTACGCACGAAGACCCGGATGCTGTCGAGATAGGGCATGGCCGCCTCTGATTTTCAAAAATTCCTATAAAGTAAAGCGGAGATATCGCGCTTTTGGAAGCGCCGCGGATTTGCCAGAGTGGCCTGGTGCCACGCTGCGGGGGATGTGCGAATGCTTGAGCTGTTGCCGAATTCGGCCATCATCTGGGACTGGGCGTCGTTCGCCGCGCGCTGGCTGCACGTCATCACGGCCATCGCCTGGATCGGCTCGTCGTTCTATTTCATCGCTCTCGACCTTGGCCTGCGCAAGGCGGCGAGCCTGCCGGAAGGCGCCCATGGCGAGGAATGGCAGGTGCATGGCGGCGGCTTCTACCACATCCAGAAATACCTGGTGGCCCCGGCGGCACTGCCCGAGCATCTGACCTGGTTCAAGTGGGAGAGCTACTGGACCTGGATGTCCGGTTTCGCACTGATGTGTATCCTCTATTACGGCCATGCCGATCTCTACCTGATCGACCGCGCGGTCTGGGATGTCGAGAACTGGATCGCCATCGCGGCCTCGATCGGCTCGCTCGCGCTCGGATGGACGGTCTACACGCTCGCGTGCCGCTCACCGCTGGCAAAGAACCCGACGTTGCTGATGGTGTTGCTCTACGTCGCGCTGGTGGCGCTCGCTTGGGGCTTTGCGCAGATCTTCACCGGGCGCGCCGCCTTCCTGCATCTCGGTGCGATCACCGCGACCATCATGTCGGCAAACGTCTTCATGGTGATCATCCCGAATCAGAAGATCGTCGTCGCGGACCTCAAGGCGGGCCGGACCCCGGATGCGAAATACGGCGCCATTGCCAAGCTGCGCTCGACGCACAACAACTACCTGACCCTGCCGGTCCTGTTCCTGATGCTCTCCAACCACTACCCGCTCGCCTTCGCGACCGAGTACAACTGGATCATCGCCAGCCTGGTCTTCCTGATGGGCGTCACCATCCGGCATTTCTTCAATTCCATGCATGCCCGCAAGGGGCAGCCCTGGTGGACCTGGGGGCTGACCGTCGCGCTCTTCCTCGCCATTGTCTGGCTCTCGACGGCGGGACCGAGGCCGCAGCCCGAAGAGGCGGCGGAAGCGGCGACAAGCCCGGCGGCGGTGCAATTCGCCTCCTCGGAGCATTTCGAGGAAGTGACCTACGCGGTGATGGGGCGTTGCTCCATGTGCCATGCCGCGGAGCCGGCCTGGGAGGGTATCGCGACGGCGCCGAAAGGTGTGTTGCTGGAGACCGAAGCGCAGATCGCGGCCCATGCGCGCGAGATCTATCTTCAGGCCGGATTGAGCCACGCGATGCCGCCCGCGAATGTCTCCTATATGGAACCGGCAGAACGACAGCTTGTCGTGGCCTGGTACGAGAGCGCGGTGCAGTGAGATGACAGGAACCATCCTGCGGGGGCGGGTCCTCAGCTTCCGCTCCGAGCCGACGCATTACGACGACACGGACAGCTTCCTCTATATCGAGGACGGCGCAGTTCAGATCGCGGACGGAAGAATCGTGTCCGTCGGAACCTTCGATCCGCGCGCGGCGGAGGAGGTTGCGGCTGTCATAGACCATCGCCCGCACCTGATCGTACCGGGTTTCATCGACACCCACGCTCATTTTCCGCAGATGCAGGTCATCGCCTCCTGGGGCGCGACCCTGCTCGACTGGCTGGAGAAATACACCTTCCCGGAGGAAACCCGCTTCTCCGACCCGGAACACGCGGCCCATATCGCCGGCCATTTCCTCGATACGCTCGCGGCGCATGGCACCACGAGTGCGGCGGTCTACTGCACCGTGCATCCGCAATCCGCGGAAGCCTTTTTCACCGAGGCGGAGCGGCGGAACATGGCCATGATCGCCGGCAAGGTGATGATGGACCGGAACGCACCGGACGGTCTTCTCGATACGCCCGAGAGATCCTACGATGACAGCAAGGCGCTGATCGCAAAATGGCACGGCAAGGGGCGGGCGCTCTATGCCATCACTCCGCGCTTCGCCATCACCTCGACGCCGGAGCAACTCGAGATAGCCGAGACGCTGGTGCGCGAGCATCCGGACTGCTACCTGCAGACCCATCTCTCCGAAAACAAGGCGGAGATCGAGCTTACGCGCCAGCTCTACCCCGGCGCGCGGGATTATTTCGATGTCTATGAGAGCTTCGGGCTGTTGGGCCGGAAGAGCCTCTTTGGCCATGCCATCCACCTGACCGAGCGGGAACAGAAGCGGATGGCGGAAACGGATTCCGTCGCGGTCTTCTGCCCGACCTCAAATCTGTTCCTTGGCAGCGGTCTCTATGACGAGGCGGGACTGCGCGCCGATGGCGTGAGGAGGGCGATCGCGACCGACGTCGGCGGCGGCACCAATTACTCAATGCTCCGCACGCTGGACGAGGGCTACAAGGTGTTGGCGCTCCGGGGCCAGCGCATGGATCCGCTGCACAGCTTCTACTGGGCGACGCTGGGCAATGCGCACGCGCTCTCGCTCGAGGACCGGATCGGCACGCTTGAGGAGGGCACGGACGCGGATATCGCTGTGCTGGACAGCCGGGCGACGCCCGTCATGGCGCTGCGCATGGAACGGGTGGAGCGTCTGCAGGAGGAACTTTTCCTGCTGCAGACGCTCGGCGACGACCGCGCGGTTGTCGAAACCTATGTGGCGGGCGCGCCGGTGAAGTCTGCTGCGTTGGCGTCGCTAAAATCTTAAGTATTGTTTGAGAAAAAATTTCCCTCGAAAGGTCGAGTTTTCCGTTTTCGGTGTGAATCCGATCGGTTAAGGTTAATGTGCTGCTGAAATGCAGCGTAAAGTTGTGGTTTATCTTCGATATGAAACAGGGAGTATCAAGAATGAAAACTCAAAAAATTAAATTTTATCTTTCGAATTCTGCCAAAAACAATGACGAAACCTCGGCCAAACCGCGCGTGCAGTTCGGCTCGGGCCTGATCGCCCCGCGGATGCTGAAGCATGTCCGCTCCCAGCCCAAAGTTCAGTTCGGCTCGGGCCTGATCGCGCCGCGGATGCTGAAGCACGTTAGTGCCTCGCGCTAATCCGATCACCTAATGCCGGCGTCGGCTGGATAGAGCCCGAATGCAGAAAATCGTTGAGTTTTTTCGCGCCTGTCCAGCCGCGCTTGCCCCGCTGAAAGCCGATCCGTCGGCTCTTGGCACCTTGCCGACGGTCGCGTTCCAGTATTGCGAGGCTGTCCGGATTGCCTCTTCATATGGCTGGTATGTCTTTCCGCCTGCCGACATCGTACTGCGCTGGGATGGCAATGACGTCTTCTATGCCGCTGACGACGAGTGGATCGAACTGAAGGCCATCCATCTGGACCAGGAGTCGGTCGAATACTGGGACAGGCATGCTCCGGAGGATATGAGAGGGTACGCGCCGCCGTTCCTGTCCCATCTTCTCATTCCCGGCGTGGTGCAGATCTGGTCAGGATTTTTCGTTCAGACGGCACCTGGCTGGAGCCTGGTCATTCGCGATCCGGCCAATTTTCCGCAAAGCAAGAGTTTTCGGTGCTTTGACGGCGTGGTCGAGACCGACAGCTTCGCGCCATGTCCGCTCTTCATGAACATTCAGCTCACGGCCACCGACCGGGAAATCGTGATCCCGCGCGACAAGCCGCTCTTCCAGGTGCTTCCCGTTCTTCGGGAATGCTATCAGGACGCGGCGTTGCGGGATCATCCGATCATCGAGTTCGACACCGGAGACAAGGGGAGTTCCCAGATAACAGCGGCTCATTGGGACGGCATCCGCTCCACGTTGAGACGGACGGACGCCGCTGATGCCGTGTCCAGATCCGGAACATATGGCGCGCAGGTCCGGCGCAGGGCCAAGCGTGAAGACTAATACCGGGAGCGCCGATACAGGTGGCGAACCGGATGAATCCAGAACAATGGGAGGTTCCGGGAAAGGCAATGCGTCCGCCGTGAGGCGGGCCTTTCTCGGGGCATGTCTTGTGTCGTCGATCGGGTCGTTCGGCGCGCACCTCGTTCCGCTTACGATCGCGGCGGCGATCGCGGGGGCGGGCATGTCTGTCCCGGCAGCGGGGTGGATCGCGACGGCTCTGCTTTGCGGACAATTGGCGACCACGCTGCTGTTGCCAATCGTCGGTGTCCGCTCCATCGGCCGCAAGGCTGCGACCGTCAGTATTGGAATGCTGCTGCTCTCTCTCGTTCTAGCTGGCAGTGACGCGGACGCCGCAATGATCTCCGGATGGTTCTTCGTCGGAGTTTTCTCCGGTGTTCTGCACTTTCTCGGGACTGTCGAGGCGGCCCATTCGGACGACCCGGTCGCGGCTTTTTCGTTGCGCCTCAGCCTGGTTCTTGTCCTGGTGGCCGCGCTCATCGCTATAGTCCAGTGGATCGAAGCAGGTTCCGACTACCAGTTCTATCTCGGTTGTTTCGGTGGTTTTTCGCTCGTCATCGCGGTCTTGGGCCTGCTCCAGTTCAGACCCCGTGCGGTGGTTTCAGCCGGTGCGGAAACAAAAGGCGAGACGGTTAAGATCGCGGCTTTCGGCGGATTGGCTGTGCTCTGGCTGTTCTTTGTCGGTCAGACCGGACTGCTTGGTTACGTCCTAGTCGGCGCCTCTCGCCAAGGTCTCGGTCTTGTGGACGCGGCCTGGGCATTCGCGGCGGTTAAGATTACAGCGGCACTCGGCCTGGCTGTGCTGAACCGACGGAAATTTCCGGGAAATGAACAGGTTCCGTTTCTTGCGCTCGGGATCGCCCTGGCAGGCGGGGGCTACGCAATGACCGTATCCACCAGCACGGCAGGCTTCTTCGTGATGTTCGCGATTTTCGAGATCTGTTTCAATTCCGTCGCCGCCCGGCTGCAGGGGGCGGTGTCGAAGCTGGCAGCCGCGGTTTCGGGAAGATGGATCGCCGCAACCGCCCTCTTGGGCGCTGCGGTGGGACCACCGATCCACGGTTATGCGCTCGGGCTCGGAGCGGAGGCCTTGTTTCAGGTATTTGCGGCATGCAGCGCCCTGCTCCCGGCGCTCTGGTGCGGTATCGCGATCGCGCGACTTCGGTGAACTCCCGCCTCCGCGATCCCGGACCGTTCTAGGAAAACACGTTCTGGTAGGCAGCGAGAATATCGAGCTGCCGCTGGTCGGTGAGCGGTCGGCTGTTTTCGATTTTCCAGAGCTGGATCGCCCAGTTCTGCCCGTCGAACTCGACGATGTGAACGGTCGACAGCACCATATGGTCCCTCGACTTGAGCGGGATGCGGTGAATGGAGAAGGAGCAACTGCGGCAGTCCGTATTGCCCGGCCCGGCCTCCCAGATCAGCCTGGGGGCAGGCGGCATGTAGGGTTCGTCGGTCTTCAGGCCGGATCCGATGTGCCGGGCGGTCTGGATCGAAAGCTCGGACTTGGAGCGGAAGCTGTACCGGCAATAATTGAACTCGTCCTCCACCAGGCCGGCGAGTGCTTCGCCGGTCGTCTTGTCATTGATCGCCCGTATGACCTGGTTGATCGGAGCCGATTTCACGACGGATGACGGCTGAAGGTAGAAAAGCCGCGGAAGGCAGGTATTGCAGTCGCGCTCGAAACTGCTGACCCAGTCCTCCGGCAGGGAGGAGGCGATCCGGCGTGCCAGCTTGAGCGACGGCGTCCAGCCCGGTTCCATGATCCGGTGCACCTGGCTCGGAGAGGTTTCTGCGGTCAGGGCGAGCTTGTAGGGAGAGAGGCCGTTCTCGACGATCCAGCGCCGCGCCATCTCCGTGATCTTGAATATCTCGAATTCGATCGTGTCGAGCGATTGCGATACGGAGCCGACGGTGGTCCCGGTCGAATGCGGCCGCGCTTCTTCCTGGAACGCGTAGGGACTGTTCTGGTCTTCCTTCAGATCCTCGAATGCGTGGCTAAGTGCCTGTATTGCTTCGGAATGCGCTTTCACATCCGCAATATCGGCTTGTCCCTCCGAGTATTGTCCGGAGCGGTTCTCATTCACATTGGCCTCCAGGGTCAGGGCCATTCCGGAACCGGAGAACGTGTCGGTGCTCATTTTCTCACCTCTACGCCGGCAGAAAGCTCGACTGCCGGCACTCACCTCTTCTGAGGGTCGGTTGGATCCGCAGCACAAACTCTGCTGGCAGCAGTTTACCCAGCCCGCGTGCGTCGATCAATCTTGGCGAAAGTGCGTGAATCTATATGCGCGCTCTGCGGGAGCGGATGGACGAGGCCTGTAGTACCGATCTTCTTCGTTTCTTCGATCACTTTCGGCTATTTCGGGTGCGCGCGCTGCATGAGCGGCGAGAGGATCTGATCCGAGACATGGAAGTCCCAGATTGCCGGGCCATCCGACGCTTCGAATTGGCGTACGAGCTCCGGCAGCATTTTCAGATCGCTCACTGTCTCGCCCTGCACGCCGAAGCCACGGGCGATGGCGGCGAAATCGGGCCGGCCGAAGACCGCGCCTTTGTCGGACAGGCCCTCCGAGCGGAGCTTGTGGATTTCCGAGCCGTAGGCCCCGTCGTTCATGACACAGATCAGCACCTTCATGCCGTGCCGTTTCATGGTCTCCAGTTCCTGGATATGCATCAGCAGGCTACCGTCACCGTCGAACATGACGACCGGCTTGCCCGGCTTTGCCGCCGCGACGCCCAGAGCGAAGGAGGTGCCGTTGCCGATCGCTCCGAACTCGCGGATGGTAAGGAAATTCTCGACCGGGCGGTCCGGCATCTGGGCGAAGAAATAGGAGCAGTGGCCGGAGGAGTTCACGGCCTCCCAGTCTCTTGGCAGCGCCGCGTCGAGGGCCGTGGCGACATCGCGCGGATCGAGCAGCCCCTGTTCCCGGGCGTGAATGGAGCCGTCCGCGGGTGAGGTCCGGATCCGGTTCGCCAGCGCGGCGCTGCGCCAGCTTGGGGCCGTCCCGTCACGCGGACCGAGCGCCGCGACGAGGGCGCGCACGCTCATGCCGGCATCGCCGCGCAGATGGCGGTGGGCGGTGATCCGGCCCTGGGTCAGGGTGGTGGGCGCGGTGTCGATGCGCAGGACCTCGGCATTCGGATAGAGCTTGCCGGCGTCCGAATTGTGATTGGCCAGACTGGCGCCGACCGCGATGACCATGTCGGCGTCCTGGAAGCATTCGCGCGTCACATCGCTGGAGAAGCCGCCGGCGATGCTGAGATTGAACGGATCGTCGCGGAACAGTCCGCGTGCGGGCAAGGTGGTGGCGAGCAGCCCGCCGCAGCGCTCCGCCAGGGCCCGGCAGGCTTCCGCCGCACCTTCCGAACGCAGAGCGCCGAGGCCGGCCATCACGATGACCTTGCGCTTTTCCGCGATGACCGCCGCCAAGTCGGTCACGTCCTCCGGATGCGGCGGCATCGGCCGCATCTTCGGCAGCACCGCGCGGGATGGCGCAGGGAGCTTGCTGTCCCCCTTCCAGTCGAGGTTTTGCAGATCGAACGGGACCCCGAGCACGACAGGCCGCAATTCCTCCTGCGCCTGAACGAAGGCGTCGCGGACCTGCCGCAACATGCGGTCCGGATGATGCAGCGCATGATAGGCTGCGCCGCAGGCCTTCGCGAAGGGGGCCTGCTCCAGTTCCTGGTTGTACCAGTGGTTCTTCAGCGGGGATTCGCCGGCGAAGAGGACCAGAGGGATATGCGCGCGCACCGCGGCGGGCAAGGCGGTCATCACCTGGGTCAGGCCGGGACCGCAGGTGACCGTGGCGACGCCGATCGCGTTCTTCGCCCTTGCGTAAGCCATCGCCGCCGCGACGGCGCAATGCTCATGGCGTACATAGACGAAATCGCAGCCGAGCCCGGCCATAGCCGTCGCCCAATTCATGTTGGCGTCGCCGAGCAGCGCGAAGCAGGTTTCCACCTGTTCCTGATGAAAGGCTTCTGCCAGGATCTCGAAGGTTTTTTTTGCCGACATGACGCGCGCTCCCTTGGGCCGACCGGTTTGCGAAGTATGGTGCGGCAGCCGCCCGGCCGGTGCAAAACCCGTTTGTTTTCGTGGTTTGACGACACGGTATTCAATTGTATACAATTTAGTCAAGAAGGCTGCGAATGGCGGCAATTCGAAACCGCCAAGCGGTCCGTTGCGAGGAGAGAATACCTTGTCAGCCTTAGCCGAAAAGGTGTTGGACGTCGTCGTGGTCGGCGGCGGGAACGCGGCTTTGTGCGCGGCCATCGAGGCTGCGGAAGCAGGCCGCAGCGTGGTCATTCTGGAGGGTGCGCCGAAAGCCTATCGCGGCGGCAATTCGCGCCACACGCGGAATTTCCGCTGCATGCACAGGGAGCCACTCTCGGTGCTGACGGACAGTTACGAGGAAGACGAATATTTCGACGATCTGATCCGGGTGACCAAGGGCAATACGGACGAGGAACTTGCGCGACTGGCGATCCGCACCTCGGAAGAATGCCTGCCCTGGATGGAGGCGCATGGTGTCCGCTTCCAGCCGTCGCTTTCGGGGACGCTTTCGCTCGGGCGGACCAATGCCTTCTTCCTCGGCGGAGGCAAGGCACTGGTGAATGCCTACTACAACACGGCCTCCGATCTCGGCATCGAGGTCGTCTACGAGTCGCAGGTCACCCATGTCGAGATCGAGGACGGCCGTTTCAACGCGGTTGAGGTCGAGATCTCCGGTGGCGCGAAACAGCGCATCGAAGGCCGCACCGTGGTGCTCGCTTCCGGCGGGTTTCAGGGTGATATCGACTGGCTGGCCCGGGCCTGGGGGCCGGCGGCACGGAACTTCCTGATTCGTGGCACGCCCTACAATCGGGGCGTGGTGCTGAAGGATATGCTGGACCAGGGCGCGGACAGCGTCGGGGACCCGACCCAGTGCCATGCAGTCGCGATCGACGGGCGGGCGCCCAAGTTCGACGGTGGCATTGTAACCCGGCTCGATTGCGTGCCGTTCTCCGTCGTCGTGAACAAGCACGGCGAGCGCTTCTACGACGAGGGCGAGGATGTCTGGCCCAAGCGCTACGCGATCTGGGGTCGCCTCGTCGCGGCGCAGCCGGACCAGGTGGCCTATTCGATCATCGACAGCAAGAGTGCCAATCTCTTCATGCCGTCGGTCTTCCCGGCGGTTGAGGCGGGTTCGCTCGAGGGACTGGCGGAGAAGATGGGACTTCCGGCCGACAAGCTGCGCCAGACGGTCGACGCCTTCAACGCTGGTTGCCGTGACGGGGCCTTCCATCCGACAGAACTCGACGGCCTCGCGACGGAAGGGGTGGAACCGCAGAAGACGAACTGGGCCCGTCCGATCAGCGAGCCCCCGTTCTACGGCTATTCGCTCCGGCCCGGCGTCACCTTTACTTATCTCGGCCTCAAGGTAGACGGGACGGCGCGGGTCACCATGGGCGGGCGCAAACTCGAAAATGTCTGGGCCGCGGGAGAGATCATGGCGGGTAGCATTCTCGGCGAGGGTTATCTCGCCGGTTTCGGCATGACCATCGGAACCGTTTTCGGTCGCATCGCCGGGCAGGAAGCCGCGAAAGGTGCGGTCCTGGGGGAGAATTCCCATGCCGCTTGACCAGACCCGGACGGAGCCGTCCACGACCGAAGAGGCGCGGCGCCAGATCGAGATCTGCAATGCCTGCCGCTATTGCGAAGGCTATTGCTCGGTCTTCCCGGCGATCACCCTCCAGCGCAGTTTCAGCGACGGGGACATCACCCAGCTTGCCAATCTCTGCCACAATTGCCGCGGCTGCTACTACGCCTGCCAGTATACCGAGCCGCATGAATTTGCGATCAATCTGCCGAAGATACTTGCCGAGGCGCGTGCCGAGAGCTGGGAGCGTTTCGCCTGGCCGGGCGCGTTCGCCGGATTGTTCCAGCGCAGCGGAGTGGCCGTGGCGGTGGCACTGGCGGCCGGCTTTGCTCTGCTTTTCTGGGCAGGGCAGGTGTTCCGGCCGGAAAGCGGCGCGGGTTTCTATGCCTTCCTGTCGCACTCGGTCATGGTTGCGATCTTCACCCCGGCCTTCCTGCTGCCTCTGCTCGCCATCGCGCTCGGCCTCCGGGCCTATTGGCGCGAGATCGGCGGCGGACCGGTCAGGCTCGCGCATCTGAAGCGGGCTTTCTCGGAGGCGGCGAAGCTGAAGGATCTCTCCGGCGGCGCGGCCGGCGGCTGCAATTTCGAGAAGGAAGACCGCTACACAAATGTCCGGCGTTGGCACCATCAGGCGGTGATGTACGGCTTCCTGCTCTGCTTCGCCTCCACGACGTCTGCGACGGTGCTGCATTATGTCTTCGACATGCCGGCACCTTACGGCCTGTTCTCGCTGCCGAAACTGCTCGGGATTCCGGGCGGTCTGCTGCTCACCCTTGGTGGACTCGGTATGGCGGTGCTGAAAACGCGGGGGGAAAAGGGCCTAGGCGCCCCCGCGCTCTGGGGCGGGGAGATGGCTTTCGTGCTGCTGCTGTCCTTCACCGGCGCGAGTGGCCTTGCGCTCTATGCCGCAACAGGGATGGCGCTTGTCGGCTGGCTGCTGCCGCTTCATCTGGGTGCGGTGCTCGCCTTCTTCCTGACCGCACCCTACACCAAGATGGTGCATGGCTTCTTCCGGATGGCGGCGCTGGTCCGGAATGCGCAAGTGCAGGAGTAAAAGGGAAGAGCCGCGCCCGAGAGCGCAACTCCCTTGTTCTCAGACGACCTTGACCGTCATGCTGCCAAGGCCTTCGATGCTGGCCTCCATGACATCGCCGCGCGAAACCGGCCCGACGCCCGACGGCGTTCCCGAAAGGATCACATCGCCGGCGTCGAGTTCGAAGAAGCGCGACAGGTAGGAGATCATCTCCGGCACCTTCCAGATCATCTGGTTGAGGTCGCCTTCCTGTTTCAAGTCGCCGTTGATGCTGAGCGCGACACGGCCCTGATCGAGATGGCCGACCTTTTCCACTGGATGCACCGGGCCGCAGGGGGCGGAGCGCTCGAAGGCTTTGCCGATTTCCCACGGGCGGCCCATCTTCTTCTGCTCGCCCTGCAGGTCGCGCCGCGTCATGTCGAGCGAGAGGCCGTAGCCATAGACGTGATCGAGGGCGTTCTCGAGGGCGATGTCCGTGCCGCCGGACTTGAGGGCGACCAGCATCTCCATTTCGTGATGCACGTCGGAGGACTCGGGCGGGTAGGGGAACTCGCCCGACGCGTCGAGATTGTCCGGGTTCTTCTGGAAGAAGAAAGGCGGTTCGCGGTCCGGATCGTGTCCCATTTCGACCGCATGCGCCGCGTAGTTGCGGCCGATGCAGTAGACGCGGCGCACCGGGAAGAACGCGTCTGAGCCGGCGACCGGAATGGCGATTTGCCGGGGTTTATCGATGACGTAGTCGGGCACGCGAACCTCCATCGTGCTGTTGGACGGGCGCCGTCGTCAGGCGGCGCATGTAGAAAAATCAATCGCAACCAATTTTAGGATTTCAGCTTTTGCGCTTCCGGAGAGCCGATTGATCTGCCATATTCGTACCAATAGCAGCCAATTGGTCAACCAAAATGAGGTTCCGGCGTGCTTAAGGTTCTCGATGCGAGAGAACGGGACGACCCGGTCACGATGCTGACGGAGTTCATCGCCGCGGGCGGCTACGTTCCCGGCGACCGGCTCCCGGCGGAGCGCGAGTTGATCGTGGAACTCGGGATCAGCCGGGCGACGTTACGCAAGGCGCTCGACGTGCTGGAGCGCGACGGCATGATCTGGCGTCATGTCGGCAAGGGAACCTTCATTTCCAGCCAGGGCGGCCCCGCCGGTGCCGGCAACCTGCTGGAACTGGGCCGTCATCTCACACCGGTGAAAATGATCCGGGCGCGGCTCTGCATCGAGCCGGCAATCGCCCGCGAAGCCGCGATCAACGCCTCGCGCGAGGCGATCCTCAGGATCAATGCCGCCAAGGAGCGGGCCCGCGAGGCGTTGACCTGGGAAGAGTACGAGGCGGAAGACGATCACATGCACAGGGCGATCGCCGAGTGCACGGACAACCCGCTGCTCCTCGGGATGTTCGACCAGCTGAACCAGGTCCGGCGGGCCGTGGCGCTCGGCAATGTGGTGCGCGGCTCGGATCGGCCGCCCGAAAATCATTCCAGTTTCATGGAGCATGAACGGATCCTGGCCGCCATCGAGGCGCGGGATCCTTCTGGCGCGGAAGCGGCGATGCGACAGCATATCGCGTCGGTTTCCGCACGGCTTTTCGGGGAGGACTGAACACCAGCCAGGTCTTTTCGCGGCGAAAGAGGGGAAAACCCCCGGCCACGGGATTTCAAAAACCCCAAAAGCGAACAAAAAGGGAGGAATAAATGAAGAGATTACTGAGGGCGGCCCTGTCGCTCTGTATTGCCGTACCGATTGCCGCCGCCTTGATGGTGTCGGCGGCCAAGGCGGAGAAGATCAGGATCGCACTGGCGGAAACCCCGTCGGACGAACTCGCGGCCTTCTTCGTCGCGCTGGAGCGGGCCAAGGCCAACGGTCTCGATTACGAGTGGACGGCCTTCTCGGACGAGGAACTCGCCATCCAGGCCGTCCTTAGCGGCCAGATGGATATCGGTTTCGGCACGCCATACGCGGCGATGCAGCGCTCGCGGGCGCCGATCCGCATCGTCTTCCAGCTCTCGAAGCTGAAGTTCTTCCCGGTGACGTCGAAAAAATACAGCAAGCTCGAGGATCTGAACGGCGAGCCGATCATGCTGCATTCCCGTGGCGGCGGGACGGACTCGATCGCCAACGTCATCGAGGACAAGCTCAATATCAAGTTCGGGACGCGGTCGTACGTGCCGGGCTCCGCGAACCGGATCGCGGCGCTGATCGCCGGGCAGACGGACGCGACGATCGTCGACCTCTCCAACAAGAACAAGCTGGTGAAGCTTCAGGGTGACAAGTTCAACGTTTTGCCGATGTTCGAGGTCGAGGCGAGCGACGAGGCGCTGTTCGCCAATCTCGACTGGATCAAGGCAAACGAGAAGGATGTCCAGATCTTTGTGAACGCCCTGCTGAGCGTCTGGCGCGACATGCACAAGGATCCGACTATCGTCCGCAAGGAGACCAATCCTGACGGCCCGATCGGCCAGCTTCCGAAGGAGGTCCTCGACAATCTCGACGGGTTCTATGCCGACGCGGTGGCCGGTGGCCTCTACGACCCGAATGGCGGCGGCCGCAAGGCGGCGAAGGCCGACATGGAATGGTACTCGGCCGCCGGGCAGCTGACCGGCGATCCGGCGGATCTCAAGATCGAGGATTTCTGGTACCTGGCGCCGCTCGACGCGGCTCCGAACTAGAGCCCCATGGCGGTCGCCGGATCCCTGTCCCGGCGGCCGTCCTTCTTCCCAATCCTCATAGAGGCGATTGATGACCTCTTACCGTTCCCTCTTTCTCAAGCTTCTCTCGGCGGTGCTCGTGTTCGGGGCCTGGGAGATCGCCGGCCGGATTCCGGTCAGCTATTCCTTCCCGACCTTCCTCGACACGATGTCGGCTCTGGTGGCCCTCTCGCTCGACGGTACCATGCTCCGGGCCTATGCGGAGACCCTGCAGCCGCTCGCCGTCGGAATCTCGATTTCTGCCGTGTTCGGCATCGGTATCGGGCTTTGGGTGGGGTTGAGCGCGCGTTTCGACTGGCTGTTCTCGCCGATCTTCATCGTCATGCAGGCAGCGCCGCTCGCGGCCCTCATTCCACTGCTGGTGATGGCCTACGGCATCGGGCTGACCTCGAAGGTCTTTGTGGTCTGCATCATGGCGATGCCGGTGATCGTGCTGAATACAGGCGCCGCCGTGCGCAATACGCCTTCCTCGCTGAAGGAGATGGGCAAAGCGTTCCTTGCGCGCGAGGACCAGATCATCCTGAAAGTGATCATCCCGGCGGCTTCGCCTGTGATCTTCTCGGGCCTCAGGCTCGGCATCTCGGCGGGCTTCATCGGCGCCATCCTAGCGGAGCTCAAGATCACACCCACAGGGGTCGGGGACATCATCACCTACAGCCGCTCGATCGCCGACTACCCGAGCATGTATGCGGCCATCTTCTCGATCATTCTGTTCGCCGTGCTGTTCCTGAACCTGGTCGAACGGCTTGAGTTCATTCTCTTCAAAGGAAATCACCGTGGCTATGTCTCAGATTAGCGACGCACCCCGTCCCATTCGGGACCCGGCACCGGAGAACGCCGTCGTCGCGCGCAACGTCTCGAAGAATTACGGACCCGTTGAAGCCCTGCGTGATCTGACGCTTGAATTTCCGCGCGGGCAGCTGACCTCGCTGCTCGGCCCCTCCGGATGCGGGAAGACGACGCTGCTGAAGATCATCGCCGGTCTTCTGGATCCCTCATCCGGCGAGATCATGGTCAATGGGGAAAGGGTGACCGGCCCCGGCCCGGACCGGGCCTTCGTCTTTCAGGACTTTGCCCTGCTGCCCTGGGCCGACGTGATGCGGAATGTCGCTTTCGGGCTCGAGCTGCGCGGCGTCGCCAGGTCGGAGCGCGAAGCCATCGCCGAGCGCTATATCCGCGATGTCGGGCTTGCGGGGTTCGAGAAGGCCTACCCACACGAGCTTTCGGGCGGCATGCGCCAGCGTGTCGGCCTGGCCCGCGCGCTCTCGGTCGACGCCCAGGTGCTGCTGATGGACGAGCCGTTCTCGGCGGTCGACGAGCAGACCCGTCGCAAGTTCCAGGAGGATCTGCTGGCGCTGGTCGCGAACGAAAACAAGACCTTCATCTTCGTCACACACTCGATCGAGGAGGCGGTCTACGTCTCGGATCAGATCGCGATCCTGCTGCCGCGCCCGAGCCGGGTCTCGGAAATCATCCGGCCGTCCGGGATCCGCGGCAAGGGCGTCGAGAACATCCGGCGCGACCCGGAATATCTCGACATTGTCGACCGCATCTGGGCCTCGCTGCGCAGCTATGTGGAGTGAGGGCTGAAAGATGCGTCTGTTCGGATATCCGCTGCCCGGCATGTCGTCGCTGATCCTCTGGGGCCTGCTCTGGGAGATCGTCGGCCAGCTCGACATAACCTTCTTCCTGCCGCCGCTGAGTGAGGTGGTGAGCACGCTGTTTGCCGTGATCGGTACGCCGGCGTTCCTGAAGGCGCTGAAGGAGACGGCCTATGCCTTCCTCGCCGGCGTTTTCTTTGCCGTCGCGATCGGCATTCCGACCGGAATCATGATGGGAAAGAACCGGCTGCTCGACGAGCTGCTGCTGCCCTGGGTGAACATGTTCCTGAGCGCGCCGCTGACTGCACTCGTGCCGGTTCTCATGGTGCTGTTCGGCTTCGGCATGAAGGCGATCATCATCACCACGACCCTGTTCGCGATCTGGATCATCATCCTCAACTCGCGGGCCGGCGTGCTGCAGATCAATCGCTCGCTGGTCGAGATGGCGCGCTGTTACGGCGCCTCGCCGCTGGACGCCTTCTTCAAGATCTATTTCTGGGCTGCGTTGCCGGAAATTCTCGGCGGCGTGCGCATCGGAGTGATCCGGGCGGTGAAGGGGGTGATCATCGGTCAGCTGCTGATCTCGATCGTCGGCTTCGGAGCTTTGTTCGAGCTCTATGCCAACAATTTCCTGATGGCGCATTTCTGGGCCGTCTTGATCGTGCTCTTCGCGCTCGCTTTCACGATCTCGGAGTTTCTCGCCTATCTCGAACGGCGGGTTTCCTATTACGCGGCGAAACGCTGAACGGGACGCCCGCTCAGCCTTTGGACACCTGGATATCGAGCAGCACCTGGCGCCGTTCCTCCGTCGCGATACGGATCGCGCGCTCCAGCGCGGCTGGCAATTCTTCGCCGCGCTCGACCCGCTCCGCGTGGGCATTGCTGGCCTTCGCGGTCTGCACGAAATCGGGGCTCGGCGTCAGCGCCGTCAGCGGCACCTCGTTCGCCTTCGCCGCATGTCCGTCCGGATAGAGCCCGACGACCGACTGCCGGACCGCGCCCCATTCGTGGTTGTTCAGGATCAGGGTGATCACCGGCAGCCTCAGCCCCTCGGCAATCTGGTGGCAGACGGTCGGGTTCGAGAACATGTAGGAGCCGTCGCCCATGGTGGCGACCACGATGCGCTCCGGATCGGCGAGTTGCGCGCCGAGCGCGGCGCCGAAGCCCCAGCCGAGGCCCCCGGAATGCGGCTCCTGGAAAAAGCTGTTGCGCTCGCTGCGTCGCAGATAGCCGAGCATCGCGCCGAGTTCGGCATAGACCGTCGACTTGCGGCCCGTTTTCTCAACAGCGGCGAGCGCCTCGCCAAGGCATTGGCTGACCCACTGCTTGGTCATCATCGGCCCGCCCTTGCCCTGTTCGGCGATCTCGCGCTGCTTCCTGCGGGTGGCCTCGGAGGCCGCGGCGATACGCTTGCGGCGGGCGGCAAGCGTAGTCTCGTCACGATTCAGTCCGGAGAGCGCCGCGGCCAATGCCGGTATCGTGTCTGCTGACTCTCCGGCAAGGGTGATGTCTGCGCGGAAGCCGCGCACGGGAAAACGGGAGAAAACGGGATCCGGACCAAGATGGATGATGGTCGCGTCGGGGCGCGGCTTGTGCACGTCCGGTTGCCAGGGCGCGAGGCTGTCGAGGATGACGATGACATCCGCCTCCTCGACCCAGGGCGAGGGGTCGGCGCCGACATGGCAGGGATGTTCGGTCGGGATCGACAGCTCGACGGCCCAGTAGGAGCATACCGGGATCGCCCAGTCCTCGACCAGTTTCTGGAACAGGCGGAAGCTCGCCTCGTCGCCCGCGCCGCGCTGGGCGACGATCAGCGGCGCCTTCGCGCCGGCGAGGGCCGCGGCGGCGCGCTTCAGGCTCTCCGGGTCCGGCGCCATGCGGACCGGCGCAATGGAGCCCGCCGGGGCGAGTGTCGCCGGGTCGATGTCCTCGCAAAGCGTCTCGCGCGGCAGCGAGAGGTACGAGGGGCCTTTCGGCGCCGAGTTGGAGATTGCGAAGGCGCGGTCAAGATGCTCGCCGATCTGCTCGGGGAATTTCAGCTCGAACTCCCACTTGCAGCATTCGCGTATCATCGCCGCCTGGTCGCGCATTTCCTGGCCCCAGCCGATCGGGACCGTGCGGGCGCCTAAGCGGGAATGCTCGGTGACGGGCGTGCGGCCGGACATCATCAGCACCGGCACATGGGCGCAGGCGGCGTTTATCGCACCGGTGACACCGTTGGAAAGCCCGACATTGGTGTGCAGCATGACCGCCGCGCACCTGCCGGAGATCTGATAGTAACCGTGCGCCATGCTCATCGCCGCATGCTCGTGCGGCACGGTGATGGCTTGGGGCAGCGGCAGGCCTTTCGCCTTGGCGGCGACGAGGCCCTCGATGATCGGCGGAAAGTCGGTACCCGAGTTGCAGAAGACATACTCGACGCCGAGGTCCCTCAAACGCGAAAAGATCACCCCGCCGGAGGTGATCTTTCCGTTGTCAGACGACATCGTCTGCCTGTCTACAGCCCGAAGGCGGCGGATTACTCCGCCGCCTCGCGCATGCCGTCGAGCTTCTCAAGGATCTTCGGCGGCGACATCGGCAGGCTGTTGAAACGGATGCCGAGCGCGTTGTAGACCGCGTTGCGGATGGCCGCGAGCGGCGGCACCAGCGGGACCTCGCCGACACCCCGTACGCCTTGCGGGTGCATCGGGTTCGGGACCTCGATGATCACGTTGTCCAGCATCGGCACGTCGGAGCAGACCGGCATGCGGTAATCCAGGAAGCCCGGATTGTCGACCTTGCCGTCTTTGTCGTAGATGTACTCCTCGTTCAGCGCCCAGCCGATGCCCTGTACGACACCGCCCTGCATCTGGCCCTCGACATAGGCCGGATGGACCGCCTTGCCGACATCCTGGAACGAGGTGTAGCGGATGACGCGGACGATCCCGAGATCGGTATCGACCTCGACGTCGCAGATATGGGTCGCGAAACCGCCCTCGGCACCGGTGGTGTTGAGCTGGACCCCGGCCCCGATCGGACCTCCGGTCTCGTTCGCGCGGGCCGCCAGCTGTTCAAGCGTCAGCGGTTCGAACTTGCCGGCATTGTCGCCCGCAGGACGGGCCGCGCCGTCGGACCAGGTGACCGCGTCGGCCGGGATGCCCCAGATCTTGGCCGCCAGACCCTTGAGGGTTTCGATGACCTTCTCCGTCGACTGGGTGACGACCATCGCGGAGGCGAAGAGGACGCGGCTGCCGCCGGTCAGGTTGCTGTAGCCGATGGTCGCGGTGTCGCCGATCAGCACGGAGACCCGACGATAGTCGATGCCGAGCAGTTCCGCCGTGATGTTGGCGATGGAGGCGCGGGAGCCGCCGATATCCGGATGACCGGTGGTCACAACGACGTTTCCGTCCTCTGTGATGTTCACCTGGGCCGAGGATTCGCCGCCGGCATTGAACCAGTAGCCGCTGGCAACGCCACGGCCCTGGAACTTGCCGAGGGGCGCCTTGTAATGCTCGTGCGCGAGCGCGGCCTTGACCGTCTCGGCATAGCCCATGACCGGATAGACCGGCCCGTGCGCCGCCTTGGTGCCCTGTTTGGCCGCGTTCTTCAGACGCAGTTCCAGCGGATCGATGCCGAGCTGTTCGGCGACCTCGTCCAGCGTGCTCTCGACGGCGAAGGCGCCGATCGGCGAACCCGGGGCGCGGTAGGCCGCGACCTTGGAGCGGTTGGAGACCACGTCATAGCCGAGCGTGTAGACGTTCGGAATGTCGTAGGGCGCGAAGCAGCAGCCGCAGGCGCCGCGGATCGGAGAGCCGGGGAAGGCGCCCGCCTGCAGGTAGTGGGTCGCCTGCGCGGAGACGATGGTGCCGTCTTTCTTGGCGCCGATCTTCACCGTGCTCTTGGCGCCGGAGGTCGGCCCGGTCGCCCGCATGACCTCTTCGCGGCTCATCACCATCTTCACCGGACGGCCCGACTTCTTGGACAGCATGGCCGCGACGGGTTCCAGGTAGACAATCGTCTTGCCACCGAAGCCGCCGCCGATTTCCGCCGGAATGGCGCGGATATCGCTCTGCGGGATGCCGGTCAGGAACGCGGTCATGGCGCGGACCATGAATTGGCCCTGGCTGGAACTCCAGATCGTGGTCTTGCCGTCGGCCGCGACGCTGACGAGACAGGCATGGGGCTCGATATAGCCCTGATGGACGGGGCGGGTGTCGAAACTCCGTTCGACGATCACGTCGGCTTCATCGAAACCGGCGTCGATATCGCCGAGCTTGTGCTCCAACGTGCCGGCGATGTTCGAGGGCTTGCCCTCGAACTCGATGAAATCGTGCAGGATTGGTGCGTCCGGCTTGATCGCGTCCTCGATCTCGATGGCCCAGGGCAGGACCTCGTAATCGACCTCGATCAGTTCGCAGGCCTCGGCCGCAATGTCGGCTGAAATGGCGGCGATCGCCGCGACCGGATGGCCGTGGAACAGCGCTTTCTCGCGCGCCATAACATTGCGGCACATCCAGCGCATGTCCTGGATGCCGAGCGGCACCGGCGTGTGGACGGAGAAATCGACGATGTCCTTCGAGGTCACCACGGCCTTCACGCCGGGAAGCGCCTCGGCTTTCGAGGTGTCGATGCTGCGAATCACGGCATGGGGATGCGGGCTGCGCAGAACCTTGCCCCAGATCATCCCGGGCATGGTCGAATCGGCCGCGTACTGGGCCCGGCCGACCACCTTGTCGACGCCGTCAGGCCGGACCGTGCTGGTGCCGATCCATTTGTTGGTCATCTCGTTCATTCTGCTGCCCCCCGCATCTCGGCCGCGGTCTCGAGGACGGCGCGGACGATCTTGTCATAGCCCGTGCACCGGCAGAGGTTGCCGGCGAGCCAATAGCGCACTTCGGTTTCACTCGGGTTCGGATTCTTCTTCAGCAACGCGTCGGCGGCGACGAGCACGCCGGGCGTGCAGATGCCGCATTGCAGGGCGGCCATCTCGAGGAACTTCTGCTGCAGCGGATGCAACTTGTCACCCTCCGCCATGCCCTCGATGGTCTTGATCTCATGTCCTTCGGCCTCTGCGGCGAGCATCAGGCAGGAGCAGACAAGCCGGTCGTCCACCGTGATGCTGCAGGCGCCGCAATCGCCGGAACCGCAGCCTTCCTTGGACCCGGTGAGGTCGAGATTGTCCCGGAGGACGTCGAGCATGGTGTGATGCGGCTCGCAGAGGAACTCCGTCGGCTCGCCGTTGATCGTCGTGGTCACATGGAGTTTCGCCATTGGTGTCAGCCTCCCTTGGCGCGGTCGGCGGCGATCGCCGTGGTGCGTTTCAGCAGCACGCCCGCGACCTTGGTCCGGTAGGCGATGGTGCCACGTTTGTCATCGATCGGGTTGCAGGCCGCGCTGCAGGCGGCGGCCGCCTTTTCCAGAGCCGCATCGTCGAGCTTCGTGCCGACAAGGGCCTTGGCCGCATCCTCGACCAGGAGAACCGTCGGAGCCACCGCGCCGAGACCGATCCGGGCCGCCGTGCAGGTATCTCCGTCCATCGTCAGGCTGACGCCGCAGCCGACCACCGCGATATCCATTTCGGTGCGCGGGATCATCCGCAGATAGGCATCGCCCGAGCCTTTCGGACGCGCCGGGAAGGTAAAGCTGACCAGGATCTCGCCGGGGGCGAGGTTGGTCTTGCCGGGACCCGCCGGGACGTCTTCGACAGGCATCTCGCGCGCGCCGTTCGGACCCTTGATGTTCGCGATTGCGCCGGCCGCGATGAGCGCCGGAACGCTGTCGGCGGCGGGCGAACCGTTGCAGAGGTTTCCGCCGGCTGACGCGCGGCCCTGGACCTGTGTCGAGCCGATCAGGTTCAGCCCCTCGAGCACACCCGGCCAGACCTTGCCGAATTTCGGATGTTCCTCGAGCACCGCACCTGGTACTGCGGCGCCAATGCGAAACCCGCCGTCGGGCAGTTCCGTGATCGCGTTCATCTCGTCGATTTTCTTGATGTCGACGATCAGCCCCGGCTTGACCATGCCGGAGCGCATCTGCACCAGGAGGTCTGTGCCGCCGGCCAGAATGCGTGCCGTACCGCTTGCCGCGGCATAGGCGCTGATTGCCTCGTCGAGAGTCGACGGCGCAACATATTGGATCTCTGTCATAAAGATTTTCCCAGCGTCGTTCCCCAATCCGCAAATCCGATCCGCCGCCGCGTTCGCAAAGAGGGGGCGTTACAACTTCGATTTGCGAAGAGCGACAGGCTACACGGCGGAAGGGATCCGTAACAACCCCAACTGTTGCAACAGGTTTGGTGCGGGCCGGGCAACAGTTCGACCGGCCCGCATTGTATTCTTGGTCTATCGGGAGGAGTTCATACGTCGAAGAACACGGTCTCGTTCTCGCCCTGCAGGTGGATGTCGAAGCGGTAGGCGCCGTCGCCTTCTTTCTTCGCGATCAGGGTCGGCACGCGGTTCTGGTGTTCGATCCGGGTCAGGATCGGGTCCTTTGCGTTCGCTTCGGCTTCATCAGGGAAATACATCCGGGTCTGCAGGCCGATATTGATGCCGCGGGCGACGATCCAGAAGCTGATATGCGGCGCCATCATACGGCCGTCCGGGAATGGAACTGCACCGGGCTTTACGGTCGCGAAGATCCATTCGCCGGTCTTGTAGTCGCCGGCCTTGCGGCCCCAGCCGGTGAAGTTCGGATCGGCCTGGCCGCGATGTTCTTCCGGGCTCGGATAAAGCCCTTCCGCGTCCGCCTGCCAGATCTCGATCATGGCGTCCTTCAGCGGCGTTCCGGTACCGTCAAAGACGGTGCCGGCGATGGTGATCCGCTCGCCGCGGGTCTTCTCGTTCACCATCGATCTGCCGAGATCCTCTGGATAGACTCCCTTTATGTCGCAGAAATTCGGTACGCAGCCGATATGGACGTACGGGCCCGCGGTCTGGCTCGGGCTTTCCTTCAGACGGGTGAGCGACTGCATCAGTTCCCCTCCAGCTTGTTTTCGAACAGGGTCGAACGGCGGCCCCGGAGGACCATGTCGAACTTGTAAGCGCGGGCATCCATCGGCACCGTGCTCTCCATGTCGAGCAGGGCGATCAGGCTCTCGATGCCCTCGCGGTGCGGCACCACATCGACGATCGGGCATTTCCAGATCATCGGGTCGCCCTCGAAATACATCTGCGTGATCAGCCGCTGAGCGAAGCCCTGGCCGAAGATCGAGAAGTGGATATGGGCCGGGCGCCAGTCGTTGCCCCGGTTCGGCCAGGGATAGGGTCCGGGCTGCACGGTGCGGAACTCGTAGCTGCCGTCCTCTGCCGTGATGCAACGCCCGCAGCCGCCGAAATTGGGGTCCAGCGGCGCGATGTAGCCTTCCTTGGCGTGCCGGTAACGGCCGCCGGCATTGGCCTGCCAGAATTCGACCAGTACATTCGGGACGCCGCGCCCGGTCTCGTCGAGCACCCGGCCATAGACGACGATGCGCGGGCCGATGGCGCTCTCGCCGGGTTTGGCGAAATTCAGGGTCAGGTCGTTGTCCAGCGGGCCGAGAATGTTGTGCCCGAAGACCGGGCCGGTGACCTCGCTCAGTGTCTGCGGCATGGAGAGCAGCGCCCGGCTCGGCGCACGTGCGACCGAGGTCTTGTATTGCGGTGTCAGCGCCTCCGGCTGCCAGCCCCGGTCCCGCGCAAAGAAACTGGCCGCCGGTCTCTGGTTGGTCCGGCTCATATCTTCACTCCCATCTCGGCATAGGTCTTCTTGATTATCTTGAGGGCATGGTTTGCCGCCGGAACGCCGGCATAGACGGCGACATGCATCATCGCCTCGCGCAGATCCTGTGGCGTGGCGCCGGTATTCGCCGTCGCACGGACATGCATCGCCACTTCGTCCCATTGTCCGAGGGCGGCAAGCAAGGCGAGCGTGATCATGGAGCGCTCGCGCCTTGTCAGGTGGTCGCTCGCCCAGACGGTGCCCCAGGCGCCCTCCGTGATGAAGCTTTGGAACGGCTCGTCGAAAGCCGTCTTTGTCGCCTCGGCCCGGTCGACATGGGCGTCTCCCAGGACCGAGCGGCGGATTTTCATGCCGTTGTCGTAGCGTTCGCTCATTCAGATGGCTCCGTGGTGCATTGTCATCCGCGCGTCAGCCGGTCACCAGGGTGAGGGCCGGATAGCGCGCCTTGATCCGATCGTCGTTCATTGCGACCTCGAGATTCCATCGCGCGAGCCTTGCATGCTCGCGGGCGAGATTCTCCGCCCGGGTCCCCTCGCGCAGCTCGATCGCTTCAAGGATCGCCTTGTGCTGGGACTGGGCCAGCAGCAGGGAGCCGTGAAATTCCGGCAACTCGCGCTGCACCATCAGCAGGGCGTTCGGGCCGGAAAACGGCAGGCAGACCAGCCGGGAAATCTCGCGTTCGATCACCGGGCTGTCCGATGCGGTCTTGATCAACTCGTGAAATGCGGCGTTGCACCTTGTGTAGGGGTCGTGGTCGAGGGCGTGATGTGTTGCCGTCAGAACCTCGTCGATCTCGGCCAGGACCCTGTGCATGGCGAGAGACTGGGCCGGCGTGATGCCGCGTTCCGCTGCGAGTCGCGCCGCGGTGCCTTCCAGCACGCCGCGGAGTTCGATCGCGTCGAGAATGTCCTTCGGCGCGAAGCTGCGGACCGCGAAACCGCCCGAGGGGATCGCATCGACGACACCTTCCTGCTCGAGGCGGGCGAGAGCGGCGCGGACAGGGGTTCGGGAAATCTGCAGGCGCTCGGCGATCGCCGGCTCCGACAGACGGGCGCCGGGTATGAAGACGCCGGAGAACAGCATTTCGCGAATGCCATCGAGCGCGCGCTGGGACTGTGTCGGTGCGCGGTCCTTTATCGTGCTGTTCAAGCCCCCACCTCAATCTCTTGTAGAATTGGGCCAAAATCCTAGGAACAAAAATCCAGATTGTATACAGGGATCGATATTTGGCCGCATTTTCAGCCTGAGATCGGCGGCTCTACGTGCAGAGCTTGAGTCAATGCATACAGGTTGCTGCGGTCATGCCCAGCGGCGCTGGATATGGAAGACGGTAAAGGCTGCTGACCAGGCCATCATCAGAAGCCCGGTCAACGCCTCGAAAGCGCAGATCGTCCGAAGCGCGCCCGTCGGGGTAATGTCTCCGTATCCAAGCGAAGTGTAGGTCACGGTCGAGAAATAGAGATAGTCCCGGGCCGAACCGTCGAACGCGCCATTCAGCGTTCCCAGCCCGACCACTTCGCTGGTCAGGAACAGTCCGAGTGCGAACAGCCATATCTCCGCGACATGGGCGAGGAAAATCGCGAATACGCCGGCGATGACCCTGAGACGCGACGGGATCGGCAGACGCAGCCGTCCCAAATTCACGAGAACTTCGTAGTGAATGGCGATCGTCAGCGCGGTGATCACGCTCGATATGATCGTCGGCAGGATCATGGAAATCTACGACCGGTCAAAGACGCCGGCGCCGCTTGCACCGGCCGCCCGACCATGATTGCCGATCAATAGAGATACTTCCATCCCTGGCCCGGGACATTGCAGACCACGTGCTGCAGCCAGACCCGCTGGATTTCGTCGCCTTTCGGCGTGTTGACGAGTTCGACCTTGCGGCATTCGTAGTCATTGTGATTCAGCTTTTCACGGAGCGTGATGGTCCCGAAACTCTTGGTGCTCGGGTTTGTCCATTCGGCGGAATCGCCTTCCTTGCCGTTCTTGAGCAGTTCCAGACCGGCGGCTCTCTGCATCTGGATATCTTCGGCGGTCAGAATGTCGGAGCCGAAGAAAGTGTTGCCGATCAAAGCATAACCGGGCCCCGAAGCGACAATCAGCGAGACCGCCAATACCGTGCAGATAGCCATAAGCCTAGTCGCGCGCATGGTTCACCCTTTCACAGCGAACTTTGAGATTACCTGACGCCAAAGGTGGCATTCCTCCAACGGTCAGGCAACTGCTAACCGGGCAGAGTGGTCGTCAGGGATGGCATCAGGGTTCGCGATGCCGGAAATGCAACCGTCACTGTCGTTCCCTCGCCAAGTATACTGTCGATCGTCAGTGTCGCGTCTTGGGCTTCGGCATGGGCGCTGACGATCGCAAGGCCGAGTCCGACGCCTTCATGGGTGCTCGTCATCGCGCCCTGGCGCTGCCAGAACGGCTGGGTAACGAGGGAGATCAGTTCTGGCGGTATTCCGATGCCGTTGTCATGAACCGAGAGCATGATCCGGTTGCTGTCGTCGAGGCCACAGGCGACCCTGACCGAGGAACCGTCTCGGGAAAATTTGAGCGCGTTGCCGACTAGGTTCTGCGTGATCTGGTAAAGCATCTGCGGGTCAGCAAGCAGTTGCGGCAGGCCGTCCTGCAATTCCGTCACCACTTCGATCTCGCGCTGGCGGATCGTCGGCGTCAAGTCGCTCAATACACTCCGGATGATCGCAGCAGGTTCTGTCGGACTGTCCGTGACCTTCGGAGGCAATTTCTCCAGCCGGGCAAAATCCAGTATCTGTTCGATCATCGCCAGCAGGCGGGAGCCACTGTCCGAGATATCATTCGCATAGCCGAGGTAGCGGTCATTGCCTACCGGGCCGTAGGGCTGGCTGCGCAGCATGTCCGCAAAGCCGATAATGGCATTCAACGGCGTTCTGAGTTCGTGGCTCATATGGGCGAGAAACTCTGACTTGGCGTGGCTTGCGGTTTCTGCCATCTCCTTCGCGGCGCCGAGCTCGATCTCCCGGTGCTTGAGCTCGCTGATATCGGCATAGACGCAGACCATCCCCCCGTCGGCGGTCCTGCGTTCGTCAACCCGGTACCAAACGCCGTCGGCGGTCGACAGTTCGTAGGGTGCGCTGTCGGACCCGAAGGACGAAATACAATCGGCGATCCAGGCGCTGCTTTGCGTGTCGCCATTCAACGACGCCCCGCTGGACTCGGCAAATCGTCCCAGCAAGTCGGCATAGGGGGCTCCGGCCTCGGCGAGCTCTCCGGCGCTCCCGAGCATCTCGAGAAAATGGCGGTTGCAAAGGACAAGCCTCTTTTCGGGAGAAAAAAGCGCAAAGCCGTCGGAGATCGACTCGATCGCATCGCGCAGCCGCTGTGCCGAGCGTGCGGCCGCCGCTTCCGCTGTCTTCCGGACGCTGACATTCCTCAGGACGAGCACGAAGATCCGCTCGGATTCGGCCGCCGATGCGGCCAGGGTGATTTCTGTCGGATGGCGCGTCGTCCCATCCGGGTCCAGGACCTGTGCTTCGACGATGCGTCCTGCATTCGCGGCCTTACGCAGGGTCTCAGCGGTAGCGGCCGAAAGCTCGTCCGCCCATTCGCCGCGCAGGCGGTCGACGATGGAATGCCCGACCAGATGCGGGACGGGCAGGCCGAACAAATGGCCAGCCGCCCGGTTCGCCGTGCGTATCCGCGCGTCTTCTCCGATCGTCACGATTGCATCGAAACTGGCGTCCACGACTTCGCGAATATAGGCATCGTGCCGTTTCAGCATTGCCTCGTTGCGGCGGCGGAGGAAGATTTCCGCGCGAAGATCGGAGAGGGCAAGGGTGCCGCCGGTCAGAAGGATCGCAATGCCCGGAAAAGTCGGATCGATAAGCGCTCCGGATCCGGCGTACGCGGCCGTCGCGACTGCGACAGCGCCGGCGGTCAGTGCAATGGCGACAAGCGGCTTCCAGACCAGCGCCAGGAACGGGAGCAGCCAGATCATGAGCCCACACAACACGAGCGTGACAGCGACTTCCAGAAGAGCAAAGACCGGGTCGCGAACGGGCGTACGCTCCGCCAGAATTGTATCGAGCGCGAGAGCCTGGAACTGCAACGCCGACAGGTTCTCCCTTCCTGCAGCCAGGACCCGCTCGCCGACGCCGGACGCGGACGTCCCGATCATCACGATGCGGCCTTCAATCTGCGAGGGCGGGACCTGTTCAAGCAGGATGTCGTGAGCTGCAAGTATGGGCACACGGTCTGGCCGGGCGGTATCGATCCAGATCCGGCCCTGCGTGTCGGTTGGGACGAAGAGCGGGCCGATCGAGATGCCGCTCAATCCGAGAGAGGAAGGAACTTCCAGCAGCAGTCCGGGCCGGCCGAGAGCGACACGCGCAGCCTCCAGCGCGAGACCCGGCTCCAGGCGGTTCGCGACATGGAAAACCGCCGGGACGCGGCGTGCATTTCCGTCGGGCTCGGGAAGCAGGTTAACGAGTCCCGTCCCGGCACTCTCCGCGTCGAGAGCGGGAATGTTCCAGATGACGCCGCCGATGCCGGGCAGGCTCCGGAGATCCGGCGTGCCGCGGATCGCAAACCGGCCCTGCGGGGCGGCGGCGTCCGGCGCTGCGGTGTCGACCGGAGCCGCGGCTGTCGCGGTAACCGTCGGGAGCATGCGGATGGCGGCACCCAGTTGATCGTCATAGCTGCCGAGGTCCGAGAGACGGCGACGAAGGTCGTCGTCCAGACCGGGGAGCGTGTCGGCCAGAAGATCCGGGGACATCCTGTCGGGTTCCGAGAAAAGGATATCGAAGGCGATCATCGCAGCGCCTGCCTGGGCGAGCTTTTCGACCAGATCCACATAGTGCCGTCTCGGCCATGGCCACTGCCCCATTTGTGCGAGACTTTCGTCCGTCACGTCGACGGCAAGCACAGGGGAGGGAGCTGTCTCGGCCGCTCGCAGACCGATCTGCTGGTCAAAGGCCCAGAGCCGGGGAATCTCGACTAATGGAACATCGAGACCGCGGAACAGGACAAGGAGCAGGAGCACGAGCACCGCAATCAGGCGGCCCTGGCGAACGAATTTCCCGAGCGAGCCGTCTTCCGGGCCGTCCAGCCACGGGAACGCGCTGCCATCCGTCGGCGATGCCTGACCGATCCTGTTGCGCGGTCTGCCTTCCATTCAAGCCTCGGTCGGGCAGCGACACGCCGGAGGGCGCCCCTGCTGCGGTTCTCTTGCGAGTTGGCGTTGCGGAGCCCGCCGCCGGTATCTCCCCGTGACGGTAGCGCCATGTGACGGGCGCGTGAAGCCAAAGAGCCAGCATGCATCAAGCACGAGACGGGCAGGAAACGCTAACGGATCACGATCTCGACCCGTCGGTTGCGTGGTTCGGAAACGCCGTCCGCTGTCGGGATGATCGGTGCGCGCTCGCCATAGGATTCTACCGTAACCACCCGTTCGGGAACGCCGAGACCGAGCACGGACGTATGGACGATACGGGCGCGGTCGAGGGCCAGCCGGTCATTGAAGGCGGTCGAGCCCGCGCGGTCCGTATGCCCTGAAATCTCGACCTGCGGCAGCTTTCGCTGGCGGATGGTTTCGAGAACGCGCGCAAGCAGGTCCTGCGACTCCGGTGTGAGCGCGTCGGTGCCTTGTTCGAAATACAGCACGAAGGTCACCGGCGGTACCGGACTGGCCGCGATCGCCGCGCCGAAGACAATCTGGACATCGTCAGCGGCGAAGGTACCTGCGCTTTGCGGCGCCGCGTCCGCCTGCGTGACCACCGCACTCGCCCGCTCGCTATCCAGCAGGACGGAGCCGCCCGGATTGCCGACGCTGACGGCGCCGAGCTTGCCGTCAGTATCGGGCAGCAGCACAACGAGCGCGCCTTTCACCGCCGCTTCCATTTCAGTCACCGCGGAAATGTAAATTGCGCGGCAGGACGCGATGTCGTCGGGTTGATGGCCTTCTTCCTGTTCCTGCATCCAGCAGTCGAAACCGGCCTGTCCGCGGGCGCTGCCCGGGCCGGCTATGGATCGGGCACCGGCGGAGAACAGGCGGAGGAGCCTGGAGCGGGCCTCGGTGAGTTCCTGGAGGGCGGACGGAGGCAGGTCCCGCGATGCGAGAGTCTCCGGTTCGATCATTTCGCCCTTGGCCGCCCTGATCGCCCGGTCGTAGAACCTGGCGGTATCGGGCCAGTCATATTCCGCCCGCTCGCGATCTCCGAGGGCCGCATATTGCGTGCTCAAAGTCTGCAGGAACTGGGTGTCCGGCGGCGGGAGTTGCTTCAGTTCGTCCGTATCGTAAGGTCCGAAAGCACATGCGCCAACGCTTGAGGCCAAGGCCATTGCCGCAAGCAGAGCGCGCAGTGAGCGGAATCGTGTCATTGCCGTCATCGCCTAGTTCTCCGAGCTCGCGGGTACGCGCACCGCGAAACGCGTACCTCTGACCGCGACGACGGAGAGCGGAGTCTCGATCCGGGTCTTCTCAGGTGCGATCTTGCCAATCCGCCCGGACTGGTAAATCAGCGTGCCTTCAAGGATCTTGCCGAAGAAATTGAAGGCATCCCGGCGCGGGGAGAACTCGAAGGCGGCAAGTTCGAAGCGCGAGTTCGGCCCGAGGGAAATCAGGGTGCCGTCATTCAGCGTGATGCCAAGCGCCCCGTCGGAGCCGGTCACGAGCGTGTCCTTGCGGGCGACATCGAGCCCCTCCGTTGCGGGAAGCGTCTTTCCGTCGCGTTGCACGCCGGCCTCGCCACTTGTGACCTTGACCGTGCCGATGGCGCTGGACGTATCCTGCGCGACGGCGCCTGTTGCGAGCATTGCAAGCACCGCCAGGCTCATGACAAGTCTTCGCATTCTGCTCTCCGGTCCTCAACTATGAGCTTCGACCTTTGGCCGATCCATCGCTTGAGTTTGAGGAGCGCAGGGCCGACGCGTCAAGCGATGCGCGAATAAGTGGTGGCGCTGGGCATTTCGGCAGAGAGATCGCAGGTTAGCTGTCCGGTTCGCCGGTCTGCCGCGTCAGGAGGCGCTCGGCGCTGTCGTCGAGGACGCCGATGCGGGTGATTTTGCCGTCGCGGGTTTCGAAGCGGTCGACATAGAGATCGCCGTCGGACGGCGTCCCGTCGGGGCCTTCGCCATAGAGCGTGCCCGCGCCGAAGACGACGATATGATCCCCGCGTCCGGATCCGGAACCGTGGAAAGTCTCGCGAACCGCTCGACCATGCCCCTGGTCTTCCGCGCCCGGCCGTTCGTTCCCATCGCGTTTCTCCATGGGGTCTCGCCTTCGCACCTGCAATAACGATAGACTCATTCCTCCGGCCGGCGCCATGAGGTGCCGTCAGGCCATTCGTTTTCTGGAGATCGGTTCCGTGGATCTGACGTTCCGCAATGCCCGGCTGGTGGAGGCGCCGGACCGGATGCTCGATGTCGGGGTGACCGGCGGACGGATCACCGCCATCGGTGGCGAGATTCCCGACGGTGCCCGAACACTGGATCTCGAGGGACGGCTGCTGCTGCCGGGGCTCGTCGAGACCCACATCCATCTCGACAAGTCCTGTATCCTGCATCGCTGTTCATCCGAGCGCGG
The DNA here is from genome assembly GCF_965216895.1 of Nisaea sp. GTDB lineage: Bacteria > Pseudomonadota > Alphaproteobacteria > Thalassobaculales > Thalassobaculaceae > Nisaea. Next base: position 1,663,489 of record NZ_OZ244205.1, on the reverse strand, counting down.
CGACGTCGCCGAGGCGATCTCGGAGGTCTCGCGCGTGAAGCCGGATTTCACCGAGGAGGATGTCGCCGAGCGGGCGGGCCGCACCTTGCGGAAATGCGTCGTCAACGGCACCACGCGCATCCGTACCCATGTCGAGGTCGATCCCGTGATCGGGCTGCGCGGTCTCAACGGCGTCAAGGCGGCGATCGACGCCTGGCGCTGGGCGGTCGATACCGAAATCTGCGTCTTTCCGCAGGAAGGCCTGCTGAACAATCCGGGGACAGACGAGCTGATGGTCGCGGCGCTGAAAGACGGGGCGCGCTGTGTCGGGGCGGCGCCCTATACGGACACCGATCCGCACGGCCAGATCGACCGGGTGTTCGAGATGGCACGGGACTTTGACGTCGATATCGACATGCACCTGGATTTCTCGACCGACATTTCTTCCGTCGACGCCGACTACGTGATGCGGAAGACGGACGCTTACGGATGGGGCGGTCGCGTCGCCATCGGCCATGTCAGCAAGTTTTCCGCCATGCCGCCGGTGCAGCTCGAGAAATATGCGAAGCGGCTCGCCGGAGCCGGCGTCGCCGTCACGGTACTGCCCTCAACCGATCTTTTCCTGATGGGGCGGGAGCACGATCACTCGGTGCCGCGCGGTGTTTCGCCGGTGCACCGGATGCTGGAGCACGGGGTAACCTGCTCGCTCTCGACCAACAATGTGCTGAACCCCTTCACTCCGTTCGGCGACGGCTCATTGATCCGGATGGCCAACCTTTACGCCAACATCGCGCAGGTCGGTCGCACGGACATGCTGGCGGCGTGCCTCGAAATGGTGACGACGCGCTCGGCCAGACTGATGAATCTCGAGGATTACGGGATCGGGATCGGGAACACGGCTGATCTTGTGGTAGTCGACAATACGGATCCGGCCATGACGGTCGCCGAGATTTCGCAGCCGCTATATGCCTTCAAGGCCGGACGGCAGACCGTGCAGCGGTCCCTGCCGGTGCTGGGGGAGGCAGAACGGTGAAGAGGCCGGTTCAGTAGACGAGCTGGTCGTCGCCGCCGGAGCCGCCGATCACGAGTTCGCCGCGGTCGGCCAGATCCTTTGCCGCCGTGACCATCGCGGTCTGAGCCTCCTCGACGTCCTTCAGCCGCATGGGGCCGAGCGACTGCATGTCCTCGCGCAGCAGCTTCGCCGCGCGCTCCGACATGTTCGAGAAGAACAGGTCCTTCAGTTCCTCCGACGCGCCCTTCAGCGCGATCGTCAGCTTGTCCTTGTCCACCGCACGGAGCAGTGTCTGCACACCCGCCGGATCGACCCGCGCCAGGTCCTCGAAGGTGAACATCAGGCTGCGGATCTTCTCCGCGCTGTCCTTGTTGCGTTCCTCCAGCGCCGAGAGAAAACGGCTCTCCGTCGCCCGGTCCAGGTTGTTGAAGATCTCCGCCATCATCTCGTGCGCGTCGCGCCGGTTGGTGCGGGCGAGGTTCGACATGAACTCGGTGCGCAGCACGCGCTCCACGTCCTTCTCGATGTCCTTGTTCACCGCCTCCATGCGCAGCATCCGCATGACCACTTCCATGGCGAAGTTTTCGGGCAGGATCGAGAGCACCTTGCCAGCATGGGCCTGGCCGATCTTGCCGAGGATGACCGCGACGGTCTGCGGGTATTCGTTCTTCAGGAAGTTCGCGAGAACCTGCTCGTTCACGTTGGCGAGCTTGTCCCACATGGTGCGGCCGGCCGGACCGCGGATTTCCTCCATGATCGCGCTGACGCGGTCGCCGCCGAGCACCTTGGTCAGCAGCCGCTCGGTCGAATCCATCGAGCCGACGAGGGAGCCTGTGGAGGAGACCTGCTCGGCGAACTCCACGAACAGCCGCTCGACGATGTTGGAGCTGACCGTGCCGAGCCCGGCCATGACCTGGGAGACTTCCTTGATCTCCTCGTCGTCGAGAAGGGCAAAGAGCTTTCCAGCCTGATCCTCGCCGAGCGACATCAGGAGGATACCCGCTTTTTCCGGTCCGGTAATGCCGCGATAGTCTTCGCGGATGCGCATGCCCATACGACCTGCTTTCTTTTCGGAGGCCCGAAAAACAGCCTAAATCGTAACAAAACCGAAAAAGTAATTATAGCTTTAAAAATCGGACTGACGACGGGTGCCGAGGGCGAAGCTTGATCTGTATGCGGGTGATGCCGGTGCCGGAGTCTTTCAAACGATCAGGAGATTGACGTTTGGAAGCGTCATCAGGGTGCGGTCGTTCGGCCGCATCGGCTTCATCGCCACGAGACGGACCTCCATCTCCGCGACCAGGTTGCGCTCGGTATTGATGCGATGCATCAGGCGTTCGGCATTGTCGGAGCCGGCAACGCTGGCCGGAATTCGGAAGATGACCTCGTCGGTTCCCCAGTCGCCGCGATAGCCGTAATCGGCAAAATTGTAGAAGGGCTGCTGGAAGTAGTCGAAGCTGCGGATGAAATAGAGCCGTTTGTGCGTCGGGTCGGCCGAAGCCATGTCTGTCGCCCCGAACGGCAGTTTCAGCTCGAACCGGCAGCCGGGTTTCGCGATGCGCCACATCTCCTGCATGAAGGGCAGGGTGCGGTCGATATGCTCGATCAGGTGCGCGGCGTGAATTTCGGACACGGAATCGTCGGCGAGAGGGAACGGCTCGATCCCGCAGGTTTCCAGATCGTAGACGATATCGACGCCCGGCCCGGGCATGATGTCGTGATTGATCCAGCCCTCGCGGACCACCTTGCCGCAGCCGAGGTTCAGCTTGAGGCCGTCCGCCTGTGTTCCGTCGCTTGAAGTCATCTGCCACCCCTTCCGCTGATGCCGCAGTTTGCCCGCTGGGCCCGGACCGCACAATGGCCCGGATGGTGCGGCGGCGCACAATGGACGGTACTTCTCGGTCTCGCGATCGACTTGAGGTAAACTTCAGAAATGGTCGAGAATGATTTTCGCCTTCCGCCGTTCCGCGCGCTCCTTGCCTTCCGGGCCGCCGCGACGCATGGCCGTCTCGTCGATGCGGCGGGGGCGCTGGGTGTGACCGAGTCCGCGATCAGTCACCAGATCCGACAATTGGAAACTCATCTCCGGACCCGGCTGTTCGACCGCACCAGCCGTCGGCTTGTGCTGACAGAAACCGGCACCCGGTTTCTCGCCCGCATTGATCCGGCGATTCGGGAACTGGAGGCGGCAACCCGGGCCGTGCTCCCTTCCGAGGGGCATGCCGTTGTCCGCGTGACATTGCCGACCTCGATGGCGGCGACCTGGCTGCTGCCGCGTCTTGGCGCCTTCGAAGCGGCAAACCCGGATGTCGACCTGCAATTGGTGCCGACGACACGGGTCGTGGATCTGTTGCGGGATCAGATAGATCTCGCCATCAGATATGGTCGTGGGAACTGGCAGGATGTCGAAAAGACGTTTCTCTTCGATGACAACGCGACACCTGTCGCGGCGCCCGGACTGGTTCCGGACGGCTTGCAGGACATCGAGGCGGCGTTGAAGCGGAACCGCTTGATCGTGATCCGGACTATTCCTGACGAATGGCGCGAATGGTCGCGCGCCCGGGGGCTGGCGGCGCCGGACCTCGGATCGGCGCTGGAGCTCGATGTTACCGAACAGGCGCTTCAGGTCGCGGAAGCCGGGCATGGCATCGCGATGGGGCGGTCGCCCTATATCGAGGATCGCCTGGCCAGAGGCACCCTTGTCACGCCTTTCGGCGCGACGGGCCCGAGCGGCGCGGCCTATTATCTTTGCCGCCCGACCGGCCATCCGCTTTCCGCTCCGGTCCGGCGCGTCTGGCGCTGGCTTCTCGAGCAAGCCGGTGTTTCTCCCACGGAAAGGGCCCCATCGTCATGACTTGAGAAATATTCAAGTCGTGTTGAGTTCTTCTCTTTTGTTTCCCGGGACGTGCCGTCCCACCTTCCGGATATCGCAGCCGGATCCAGGCTGCCCGTAGCCGAGGAGAAGCGAGATGACCGGTTCCGTGCAGGAAAGACCCTACAGTCAATACAGTGCAACAGCTGCCGATGTCGTGGCGCCGATGACTTTCATCGTGCCGCAGGCGACGAAGCCGGTGCTCTATAGTCAGGCCTACACAGGCGGCGAACCGGAATTCGGTTTCGAGACTGTGGAGAGGCATGTGCTGGTGGCGGACATGCGTGCCGCGGACGGTTCCTTCACGCTGGATCGGGAGGGTTTCGCGCTTCGCACGGCGCCGACGGCGGTTGAGGATCTCTATGATGATGCCGAGGTCGAGAGCGCCTATTACGCAGAGGTCCGCTCGCTGCTGAAGACGGAACTCGGGGCGTCCGAGGTCGCGATCTTCGACGCAACCCGGCGTTCCGACGGCGGAGATGGAGCCCGGAACAAGGATGGAAACCGAGGCGCTGCGACGCGCATCCATGTCGACTACACCGCCGCCAGCGGACCGCAGCGGGCCCGCGACGTGTTCGGTGACGAGACGTTCGAAAACCTGCTGGCCGCCGGCCGGCGGATTGTCCAGGTCAATGTCTGGCGGCCGATCGTCGGACCCGTGCAGCGCTCGCCACTCGCCCTTGCGGATGCTGCCAGCATTCGTTCGGAACACCTTGTCGCAACCGATCAGCTCTTCCCCAACCGGACCGGGGAGATCTATCACCTCGCCTATGACGAGGCGCAGCGCTGGTATTACGCGCCCGATATGACCCGAGACGAGATCCTGCTGATCAAGGGCTGGGACAGTCTAGAGGACGGTCGCGCCCGGTTTGCGCCGCACACCGCCTTCCAACTGCCTTCGCAGACCGATGAGACGCCGGCGCGCGAGAGCATCGAGATCAGGACCTATGCGGTGATCTGACCGGCACTATTATTCGGATGGCGCCGTCGGCGCGGCGCCCACGGAGCCCTGGCGATACACCGGGGTCGGATTTGACCAAGGCAGCGCCAGCCCTTGCCAAGGTCCGCGTTCGAGGGGGGTGACGCCCCCCGAACTTCTTTCGGAACGGGCTAGGTGAAATCCTCGCGTGCGGAGAGGCGGTCGGCGGCTTGTTGAAACCGGGTCCGGGTAGCGCGCCAGGCGATCTCCGGATCTTCTTCGCGCAGGGCATCCAGTACGGCGCGATGTTCCGCCAGGATCGACGGACCGAACTCCGAGGCTGCCGCGTTCTTCAGGAACGCTGAACGAAGATTGTTCTGGATGTTGGTCTCGATCATCGTCACGACCTCGCAATAGTAGGGATTTGCAGAGGCTTCGGTGATGTGGCGATACATGAGCAATTCCGTATCGACTCGCTCCTCCAGCGCTTCCTCCGGGCCGCGTTGATCGGCTGCGCACATCCTCTCGAACAATGCCTCAATGTTTTGCATCTCATCTCGCGTCCTGCGTGTCGCTGCGAGGGCGCATGCGCCTGCCTGGACGCCTGTCCGCAATTCCAGAAGTTTCACGATCTGCTTTCGCTTTTCGAAACAGGCGGGAGAGATGCGGAAGGACGACCGGCTGGTTTTCTCGGTCACGAAGGCCCCGACGCCGCGTCGCGAATCGATCAAACCATCGTACCTGAGGAGCGAGATCGCTTCCCGCACGACGGTCCGCGCAACGCCGAACCGTTTGGACAATTCGGCCTCAGTCGGCAACCGGTCTCCGGATTTGAGCTGGCCGTTCTCGATCGCTCCGATGAGAGAACTGGCGACCTCGTCCGGGAGGCGGGTCGGTCGATCGATGCGATCAAAGGTCAGTCCGTCATCCATGCCAACAATCCGTTTTGTTTCAGGTCTCTGATTGAGAAGCGCCTCCATGGTCACATGGTCGCCGCGAGGTCGCAAATCGAATAAAACAGAAAGCAGGTTGTCAGACAACTGATCTGATGCTTGTATTCCGAAAAATGGAGGAACGTATGCGGGTAGCTCTAGTCGGTTTGGGAGGAATGGGTAGCGGCCTGGCCAAGAACATGGCCGGAAAGGGCGTTGACCTGACGGTTGCGGATCTCGACTCCGAAAAGGTTCGGAAAGCCTGCGAACATGGCGCGAAGGCCGGTGGTTCGCCGACCGGGATGGCGGCCCAGAGCGATGTGCTGATGGTCTGCGTCACTACGGCGGAGGCGGTGCGCGCGATCGTCCTCGGGGAGGGCGGTGCGCTGGCGGCCATGGCGCCCGGCAGTATCCTCGTTGATCACACGACCGTATCCGCCGATCACGTGGATACCATGCGCGCCGCCTGCGAAGCGGCGGGTGTGGTCTATGCCGAGGCGCCGATGACGCGGACGCCGGCCCATGCCGATCGAGGCGAGGTCAACATCCTGTTCGGCGGTGAAGCGGCGCTGCTCGAGCGTCTGCGGCCGATATTCGAGTGCTACGCGGAAAACCTTTTCCATGTCGGCCCGGCGGGGCACGCGATCCGTCTGAAACTGATCCACAACTTCATCTCCTTCGCGAATGTCGCGGCTTTCTGTGAGGGATTCGCGCTCGCAGCGAAGGAAGGTCTCGATATGACGAAAGTCATCGGGATCATTTCGGCGGCGGGCGGCAAGTCCGGAATGATGGATCTCTACGGCGAGTTGACGCTGCGCCGGGATTTCACGCCGCACATGTCGCTGGCGAACGCGCAGAAGGACGTCCGCTATTACACCGAACTGATCGAACAGGCCGGCCTGCCCGGCTTCATGGCGGACTCCATCCACCAGACCTACGCGCTCGCTTCCATCATGGGGCATGCCGAAGAAGGGTGCACGGCCGTGATCAAGGCCTACGAAGGCCTGACAGGCGTTCAGGCGAAACTGCCTGATATCCCCGAGTGAGGGGCAAAAACCGAAAAACATCCAACAACACGCATCAAGGGGAGGAACCAGATGCTAAGAACTCTCATGACTGCCGCGGTCGCGGCGGTGCTCAGCTCCGGTGTGGCCTGGGGGCAGGACGTAACCTTGCGGCTCGCGCATTTTGCCGCCGAAACCCATCCGGGCCATCTGGCCGCGAAGGCATTCGCCGACGCCGTCAAGGAGCGTACGGGTGGCAAGATTGCCGTCGAACTCTTCCCGGCGAACCAGTTGGGAAGCCCGCCGGAGCAACTCGAGCAGACCGTGCTTGGGGCGGTCGAGATGAACCTGCCCACCCAGGGCGGCTTGGACAAGTACAGCAAGGCCTTCGGGACGGTGATGACGCCGTTCGCATTCGAGAGTTACGAGCATGCACATGCGGTGCTCGACGGCCCGTTCATGGAATGGGCGGCCCCCAAGCTCGAGGAGCACGGGCTGGTGATGCTTTCGAACTGGGAATACGGGTTTCGCAACATCACGAACTCGAAACATCCGATCAACAAGCCGGGCGACGTCAGCGGCCTGAAGCTTCGCACGCCGCCGGAACTGCAGATCGTCGCGGCGCTTGAAGGACTTGGCGCCTCGACCACCCAGATCGCGTTCCCGGAACTGCCGAACGCCCTGAACCAGGGCGTGGTCGACGGTCAGGAGAACCCGATCGGCGTCATCTATCACTTCAAGCTGAATGATTTTCAGGAGCACCTGGCGCTGACCCGCCACGTCTACAATTCGATGGTTCACGTCATCAACAAGGACGTGTTCGACGGGCTGACGGCGGAACAGCAGACGATCCTGCGCGAGGAGAGCCAGAAAGCCGGCAACATGATGCGTGCGGCGGTGATCGCCCAGGAAGAGGAAGAACTGGCCAAGCTGGAGCAGGCCGGGATGAAGATCACGCGCCCCGACCTCAAGCCGTTCGCGGCCCTCATGGGCCCGGCGCGCGAGCGTGTCGCCGAATATTCCGGCGCTGACAACATGACAATGTTCCTCAGCTTCCTGAAGTGATGGTCTTGCCGCCCGCATCCTGGTGATGCGGGCGGCTCCTCCGGAGCACCTCAATGACGACCTTTCTGATCCTGGGCGCGCTTGTCCTGTTGATCGCCCTTGGGCTGCCGGTTGCTGTTTCCCTCGGACTGACCGCCGCCGGATTCTATGTCCTGCAAGGCGATTTCAGAATTCTCGAGATGCTGCCGCAGCGCATGTTCTCGGCGACGACCGGGTTCACGCTGCTGGCCATTCCGTTTTTCATTCTTGCCGGCAACCTGATGAATTCTGGCGGCATCACGACCCGCATCTTCCGTTTTGCCGATGCCTGCGTGGGCCACCTGCGCGGCGGGCTCGGCCAGGTCAATGTCCTGGCCTCGCTGTTTTTCTCCGGCATGTCCGGAGCTGCTGTCGCGGATGCGGCCGGTCTCGGTCAGGTCGAGCTGAAGGCCATGGCGGACAAGGGCTATGACCGCGATTTCAGCGCGGCGATCACCGCCGCGTCGTCGACGATCGGTCCGGTTTTCCCGCCCTCGATCCCGTTCGTGCTCTTCTCGTCCATGACCGGCGTCTCCGTGGCGCAGCTGTTCCTGGCCGGTGTCCTGCCCGGACTGCTGATGGCCTTGTCCCTGATGGCGGCAGTCTGGATTGTCGCAACACGCAACAAGATGCCCCGCGCGGAACGGATCGACTGGCGCGAGATCTGGAACAGTTTCCGCGGTGCCGCGCTGTCGCTGCTCGCCCCGGTGATCATCATCGCCGGAATTTTCGGTGGCCTGTTCACCCCGACCGAGGCCGGCGTGGCGGCGAGTGCCTATGCGCTGATCCTTTCGATGGTGATCTATCGCGAGATCCGCCCCCGGGACCTGGTCGGAATTCTCTGGACCACGCTTCAGCACACGATCCGCGTCATGTTCGTCATTGCCGCCGCCGGCTTTTTCGGCTGGTTGCTGGTGCACCAGCGGGTTCCGAACGCGGTCATATCGTCAATGCTCGCGCTGACCGACAATCCGGCCATCCTGCTTGGCATCGTTGTGTTCATCCTATTGATCCTCGGGATGTTTCTCGAAGGTATCGCGGTGATCGTGCTGACCGTGCCGCTCTTCATGCCCGTCATGCTGGAGATCGGTGTCGATCCGGTGCAGTTCGGCGTGATCATGATCATGTGTTCCATGGTCGGACTCCTGACCCCGCCGGTCGGCATGGTTCTCTTTGCGGTGTCCTCTGTCGCCGGGATGCCGGTCGGACAATTGGCCCGGGCCCTGAAACCCTACCTTGTCGGCCTGGTGCTGGTGCTTCTCGCGGTCACCGCCATACCGTCGGTGTCGACATGGCTGCCAAACCTGGTGTTCGGCCCATGATGTGCGTCGACGCAATCCTCGGGCGGACACTGAAACTGGCTGCGTGTGCCGGCCTCGCGGCGATCTTCGTGCTGGTCTTTGCGAACGTCGTCACCAGGACGCTGCAGATCCCGGGTATCGTCTGGTTCGATGAAGTCGTGCAGGGGCTCTTCGCCTGGACCGTCTTCCTCGGAGCCGCCGCGCTCTGGCGCGACGACGATCATTTCCAGGTGGACTGGCTGCGCTTTGCGCTTCCGCCGGCACAGGCGCGCATCCTCAGGATCCTGACCACGCTCCTCGGGCTGGCCTTCATGGTGATCATGACGCGGTACGGCCTCGCGCTTACCCTCAAGGCCCGTGCCCTGACGCCGATCCTCGACATCCCGACATCCCTGCTCTACGCGGCGATCCCGGTCTCCGGCGCCATCATGGCCGCGTATTCGGCGGTCCGCCTGTTTCGATTGCTCACAACAAGAAGGAATACCCGATGATCTTCGATCACCGCACCTACACCTGCCATCCCGGCCGGATCAAGAAACACATGGAACTCTACGAGAAACATGGCTGGGCCGTGCAGCGGAAACATCTCGGAGACCCGGTCGTCTACGGCGCGGTCGAGACGGGAGACGTGAATTCCTACGTCCATATCTGGGTCTATGATGATGCGGCGGATCGGGCCCGCAAACGCGCGGCGCTGGCCGCGGACCCGGACTGGCAGACCTTCCTGCGATTGAGCGCCGAGAGCGGCAACCTGATGCGGCAGGTCAACACGATTCTCGCACCGGCCCCCTTCTTCGACGCCGGACGGGGAGACTAGGGTCGGCAGAGCAAGCCGGGGCGCCCGTCTCGTCTAGCGCGGCGGCGTACCCTGGAAGGTGGTGCGGTAGAGCAGGCGGCGGTGGCCGTCATAATCGTTGGTCGCGTAATGCAGCGTGGTCCGGTTGTCCCAGACCACAATGTCGCCCGCCTGCCAGCGATGCCGGCAGGAGAAGTCCGGCCGTGTGCAGTGCCGGTAGATTGCCTGCAGCAGCGGATCGCTCTCCTCCTCCGTCATGCCGTCGAACCGCGTCGTGTAGATCGGGTTCAGGAACAGGGCCTTCGCGCCGGTCACGGGTTCGGTGATCACCGCCGGGTGACTGGTTTCCCTGTCCGCCTCGGGATCGCCGCGCGTCATGCGGATCGAGGCACCGGAACGGGTCTCCTCAGGCGGCGCGAACTTCACGCCGTAGGGTTTCCCGACATGCACCGCCGTGCGGCCGTCGACGAGCGTTTTCAGATCTTCGGGCAGGGATGCATAGGCCGCCGTCTGGCTCGCCCAGACGGTGTCGCCACCGACCTCCGGGATCTCGACCGCGTTCAGCACCGAGCCGGCGGGCGGGTTCGCGAGGAAGCTGAAATCCGAATGCCACTCACCTCCGAAGACACCGCCACCGCCCTCGTCGGCCTCCTTCAGCACGGCGATGGTCTCCGGATCGTCCGCGAGCGGCTCGACATAGGGCAGCCGCATCGGCGAACCGAACACCCGATTGAGCTTCTTCTGCTTCGAGCGGTCGAGATGCTGTCCCCGCAGCACGATCACCTGATGTCTGGCAAGGCTCTCGCGCAGGAACGCGGCGTCGGCCGCTTCGATCTCCTCGCCGAGACTCAGCCCGACAATTTCCGCACCGATATAGCCGGTCAGTTTCCTCAGTTCTGGCATTTCTCTCCGCCGGGCCATGATACTGCGTGACCGGCGCACTATGGCGCGCTCCGGCCCGGCAGACAAATTTAGGCGCTTGTCTTACCGCGGCACCAGCTTGCGGTAGAGGTGCCAGGTCGCATGGCCGAGCACCGGCATCACCACCGCCAGTCCGATGAAGAGCGGGATCGTGCCGAGGACCAGACCGCCGGCAACAACAATTCCCCAGACGGCCATCGGGTAGGGATTGGCGGCCACCGCCCGGATCGAGGTGGCGATCGCGGGGTAGAGGCCGACATCGCGGTCGAGCAGCAGCGGGAAGGAGACCACGCTGAGGGTGAGGGCCGCAGCGGCGAAGAGAAACCCGACGCCGATCCCGACAACAATCATCGCCCAGCCCGCGGGCGTCGTGAAGACATCGCTGACGAACCCGGAGACCGATGACGGAGGTTCCGGGCCGAGAGTCATGTAGTAGATCCCGTAGGCGACGATGATCCAGGCGATGAAGAGCGCGAGAAGGTAGAGGCCGAGAACGAAGATTGCTCCGGCGGCGGGTGATTTCACCACGCCGAGCGCGTCCGCCCAGGAAACCTGATGGCCCTGTTCGCGCCTCCGGCTCATCTCGTAGAGGCCGACGGCGGCAAGTGGACCGAGGAGTGCGAAGCCCGAGGCGAGCGGAAACAGCATCGGCAGGAAATCGTAACCGAATACCAGATGGGAGAGGAACAGGCCCGCGACCGGGTAAACGAGGCAGAGAAAGATGACGTCCGTCCGGCTGGCGCCGAAATCGGTGATGCCGCGCTGCAGGGCGTCGCGCAGATCGTCGACATCGATCCGCCGAACCGACGGAAGCTTTTCGGCGCTCGTACCCGTGGCGCCGCCAAGGGCGTGCCCTGTAGCGCCGAGCGCATGCTGAAGATCCCGAAGCTGGTCCCAGCCCCATTCAATCGGATTTCTGATCTGGTCGGTGACGGCCATAATTTGCTCCTCCCGAACGACTGGTGGGTTCGGGGGTCGCGGTCGGCCGTGCGTGGCGTCGGACCCGGCGCCGGTCACGAGGTATCCGCGACCCGCCTGATGGACCGTATCATACGCCTTTTTCGGTTGGCGTCACATGGGCGTGAAGGTGTTATCCGTGAGACGGTCGACCGGTCGGCTTCTGGCCGGCACCCATTGTATCCGGGAAAAGCGCGCGGGCCGCTTCCGGGGCTCTCGGTGGCCGATCGGCGCGCGATGTCGCGACTGGAGAACGCACCGGCGCTGACCGCCTCGGGCGATGCCGAACGGCGTCGCTGCGGCGAGAGGGTCTGAGAGGACGATCGCCCTGCTCTTGCGGGACGATTATCCTAGCGGAAGAAGTGCTCGACCAGCGCCAGCGGCACGATGGGCACGTAGGTCACGATCAGCAGCAGGCCGACCAGGACGGCGATGAACGGCAGGTTCGTCCGCGTCGTCGCCCAGATGTCGGTACGGGCGATGGAGCAGGCCGTTACCAGCACGCTCGCCACCGGCGGGGTCTGCTGGCCGATGGCGATGTTCAGCGTCAGGATGATGCCGAACTGAATCGGGTCGACGCCGATCTGCTGCACCAGCGGCATGACGATCGGTACGATCAGGATGATCGCCGCCGCACCGTGCAGGATCATGCCCAGCATGAACAGCATGACATTCAGCAGCATCAGCACGACGTATTTGTTCTCGGACACCCCGGTGATCCAGCGTGCGAAGTGCTGCGGCACCTCGCTCTCGGTGAGGTAGAGGCCGAGAATCGCGGAACTCGCGACGAGCAGCATGACGATGGCGGTCTGCGACACCCCCTCGATCAGCGCGCCGTGCAACTCTCTCAGGTTGATCTCGCGGTAGACGAAACCGCCGATCAGGAGCGCGGCGACGACTGCGAGGCCGGCGCCCTCGGTCGCCGTCACCACGCCGCCGAAGATGCCGCCGAGTATGATGATCGGCAGCAGCAGGGCAGGGCCGGCCGCCTTGAAGGTGCTCCAGAGCCGCCCGAGCGAGAAGGCTTCCTCGCGCGGCAGGCCGTAGCGCACCGCAAACCAGTGACAGAGGCAGAGCATGAGGAAGCCGCCGAGCAGTCCCGGGATGATTCCGGCGACAAAAAGCTGGGTGATCGACGCATCGGTCAGCGCGCCATAGAGGATCATCGGGATCGACGGCGGGATGATGACCGCGAGCGAGGCCGACGAGGAGGTGACGGCGGCGGCGAAGGTCGCGGCATAGCGCTTGCGCTTCATTGCCGGAATCAGCACCGAGCCGATGGCGGCGACGTCGGCGACGGCGGAGCCGGAGATCTCGGCGAAGAACAGCGAGACGCCGACATTCACCATTGCGAGGCCGCCGCGGACGAAGCCGATGAGGGCCGCGGTGAAGTCGATCAGTCGGCGCGAGATGCCGCTGGTGTTCATCAGAGCGCCCGCGAGGATGAAGAGCGGGATCGCGATCAGCGGAAAATTTGTCGACCCGTCGAAGATTGTCAGTGCCGCGTCGTAGAAGCCGAACACACCTTTCTCGGTCCAGGTGCCGAGCAGCGCGACGGCGGCGATCGCTACTGCGATCGGCACGTTGATGGCGATCAGCAAGGCCAGCAGGACCAGCAGAAGAAGAGCGGTCATCTATCTTCTCCCGTGCCCTGCGCTTTCCGCGCATGGGCGATCTCCTCGTCGATCTCGTCCATCTCCGCGCTCCGCCCGGCGCGGATGCGGGCATAGGCCTCGGGCGTCGAGACCGCCTGGCCGATCATGTAGAGCGCGGCTCCCACCGGCACCACCGACTGGGTGAACCAGAGCGGCACCCAGCGGAGCGAGACGAGCGTCTCTGTTCCGAGAATTTGCAGGATGAACCATCCGGCATAGGCGAGGATCGCGAACACCGCGTAGCCGATCAGTTCCGCGAGGACGAAGAGCCAGGCGCGATACGGCATCGGCAGAGAGATCAACAGGCCGTCGAAGCCGAGATGACGGCGGCGGACGGCGGCATAGGCGGAACCGTAGAAGGTAATCCAGGCGAGCAGGATGCCGGCCACTTCGTCATACCAGACAAAGGAGGAATTGAAGATGTAGCGTGCGATCGTCGCCGAAACCACGACGATGGCCAGGGTCACCAGCAGTCCGATCGTGAGGGCGGCGAGCGTGCTGCCGAGAGCTCTGGAAAAAGCTGTCATGGGGCGCGTCCCGGAACGGGTCGAGTGGAGCGGTGGCACCCGCCCGGACCGGCTGGTCGCCGGCGGCGGGCGGGTGTCCGGAGATGTGGCCCGGTCAGGAACCGGAGGCGAGCGCGATGGCGTCGTCGATCAGTGCCTGCCCGTCATTCACCTCGGCGGCGAAAGCGTCGTAGATCGGCTTCGATGCAGCGACGAAGGCGGCTCGGTCGGCTTCGTTGTAGCTCATACCGGCGGCGACGAGCTTGTCTTTCAGGGCCGTGTCCGCTTCCTCGCCCTTGTTGCGCGCCCAGGCTTCCAGCTCACGCGCGGTCGCTTCAAGCACCGAGACGATCGCCGGGTCCATCCTGTCGTACATCGCCTTGCCCATGGTCGGATAGGCGGGTGAGTAGACATGGCCGGTCTTGGAGAGATATTTCTGCACCTCGTTGAGCTTGGCCGAGGCGATGTTCGTGTAGGGGTTTTCCTGGCCGTCGATCACGCCGGTCTGCAGGCCGGTGAAGACTTCGGAAAAAGACATTGGCGTCGGGTTGGCGCCCCATGCCTTGAACATCTTCACCCGCCATGTCGATTTCGGCGTGCGGATCTTGAGGCCGTTCAGGTCCGCCGGCGTGTTTATCGGACGGGCATTGTTCGTGATGTGGCGGACACCGTTCTCCCAGACCGCGAGGACCCTGTAACCGTCGTCTTCCACGGTCGGAGCGATCTTCGGCCAGAAGATCTTCTCTTCGATCCGCGCGAGATGCCCTCGGTCGGCAACCAGGAACGGCATGTCGAACAGCGCGAACTCGTCCGAGATCGACGACATGATCGAGGAGGGCAGGGCGATATGGACGGTGCCGAGCTTCAGCTTCTGCATCAGCTCCTTGTCCTTGCCGATCTGCGAGGAGTCGAACAGCTTCACTTCGGCCTTGTCGCCAAGCTTCTCGTTGGCGCGCCTGACAAATTCCGCAGCCGTCTGCTGCTGCAGCGAGCCGGTCGAGGCGGAGATGCCGAAAATGATCTCTTCCTTCGCGTCGGCGAAGGATGTTGCGGCCAGCATCATGGCGCCGGCCAGAGCGAGTGATCTTATTTTGATCATTGTATTTCCTCCCATTCTTGCTCTTCGGTTTTATGGAACCACCGTGAGTTTCTCCCCGGTGGCCTTGGCAATTGCGGATGACATCGAGGTGGCATCGGCGGGCACGAGTTCGCCCTGCCGCGCGAGCCTGGCTGCGAGCAGCAAGGCCCGCTTGGTTGCATTCGGATTGGCGATGCCCTGGCCCGCGATGTCGTAGGCTGTGCCGTGCGCGGGGGTCGCGATCCAGAAAGGGTATCCGCCGATCAGGGTGACACCGCGGTCGAAGCCGATCAGCTTCATCGCGATCTGCCCCTGGTCGTGATACATCGACAGCACCGCGTCGAACTCGCCCTTGTGCGCGCGCAGATAGACAGTGTCTGACGGCAACGGACCCTCGACGGAAATCTGCTTTTCCTTCGCCCGTGTCACCGCCGGGGCGATTTCCCGGTCGTCCTCATGACCGAAATTGCCGCCGTCGCCCGCATGCGGGTTGAGGGCGGCCACAGCGATCCTGGGACGCGTGAACCCGGCATTGCGCATCGTGTTGTCGGTCAGCTCGATGCTGGCCAGGACGCGCTCCTCGGTGATCCGTTCCGCAACCTGGCTGAGTGGAATGTGCGAGGTCACCCGGGCGTTCCAGAATTCGTCGAGGACGTTGAATTCCCGTCCGTCCTTCGTGGCGCCGGTCACCGCGTTGATGAAGCCGATCTCGTCGACATAATCCGGTCGGGCGAGGCGCATGGCGTACTTGTTGAACGGCGTGAAGGCGACTGCATCCGCGCCGTCCGCGGCACAGAGCCGGAGCGCGGCGGCGAAATTCTCAAGGGCGGCGGCACCCGTGTGCTCGGAAGCTTCTCCCGGGGTGACGCTCGCGGGATCGATATTGCCCAGATCCAGCAGGGCGACCGGAGCGACCGTCTCAGGTTCGCAGTCCGGCAGGTCGAATTCGGTCCCGAGCATTGCGGCCGCAGCCTCGAGTTGCCGGCGGTCTCCGATCACGATGAGGCGCGCACTTTCAAGCACTTCCTTGTCGGAAAGAATCTTCACCGCGAGTTCGCCGCCGATCCCGGCGGCATCTCCGAGGGCGAGGGCGATCGTCGGTTTTTGAGAGGGCGTTTCGCTGGTCGGCATCATTGTGTCTTTCGTCGATTTTGCATACTGTATGCAAAATACAATATGCGCTGCAAGCGCTTTTGGTCTTCCAATCTTCCGAAATCGGGTATGGTGCCGCCATGAATGAAGGGTCCACTTCTGCGGCTCAGGCCGTCGCTCTTGCCATGCCGGTCAGCGAGCAATCCCCGGTCCGAATTGAGCGCCAGTCGCTGCACGACCTGGTTGCGAACCGGTTGCGCGACCTGATCATCGAGGGCGTGCTGACGCCTGGAACGCGGCTCAATGAATCCCGTTTGTGCGAGGAACTCGGTGTGTCGCGCACGCCGCTGCGGGAAGCCGTCAAGACGCTTGCCAGCGAAGGACTGATCGAACCGCGTCCGGGACGCGGCACCGTCGTTCGGGCGTTCAGCGCCAAGGATGCGCGCGACATGCTGGAAGTTCTGACCGAGCTCGAGGCGATGGCCGGGCGCCTTGCCTGCGAACAGGCGACCGACGCACAGATCGCGGAAATCTCGGCGGTACATGACCAGATGGTTGCATTCTACCGCTCGAAGGAGCGTCTCAGCTATTACAAGCTCAATCAGGCAATCCATTCGATGATCGTGGCCGCGACGGGCAACGAGACGCTGATCGAGATGCACGGGATGTTGCAGTCGCGCATGAAGCGCCTGCGTTTCATCGGCAACAGCGGGGCCGACAAGTGGAAGGCCGCTCTTGCCGAACACGAGGAAATGATCGAGGCGCTCAAGCGCCGCGACGGCAGCGCGTTGGCGGAGGTCCTGCAGCGCCATCTGCGCAACACCTGGGTGCGGGTCGCTGACAGTTTCTGATCGCGGGCCGCAAGGTCAGTTGCTCGGTATGAGCATGTGCCAACGCCGGCGGAGCGGCGCTATCAGGTCCGTCTAAAACCAGACGCCCTTCTCCGGGACGTGATGATCGATCCGGGCGGGGGCGTCGTCTCCATCCGTAATGCCGAGTGTGACCGTGACGGCCCCAACTGTGTGCGCAAACGGTGATGTAGCGACCATCGACGTTTTCATTCGAAACTCATAGGGCGCTCAAATCACATAAACGAAATGTCGTTATGTTTACATATTGGTAAGTCTGAAAAGGTTTCCGTTGAACCAGAGTCAATGCTAGGAGACGCCGAGTTGGGCCAAGATGTTCGGTGGCGGAGGGTGAAAGCCGCTCCTCACGATCCGGTTCATGGCATGGCCGATGGTGTCACGCGATCCGCATCGTTGGTTCCGTCAATGTGTGAAATTATCGTCCCGAACGACCTATAGGCAGTCGCTTCAGTGCCCTCCAATCCACGCAAGAACGAAAACCGGTACGTCAACGACCTGCGCCGGCTCGACTTCTTTCAGTCCCAGTTCGGCAACCTGAAGAGTGTGACCGTGCCGCTCGGGCTCTCGGTTGTCTTTCTCGCGATCGTCGGGATCTATGTCGCGAGCACGCAGGAAAATCTCGGCGAGGACTGGCTGATTGTGGCCATCGCCGCGGTGGTCGGCGGCTACATGGCGCTGAATATCGGTGCCAACGACGTTGCCAACAACATGGGCCCCGCGGTCGGCGGCAAGGTGCTGAGCGTGACCGCCGCGATCCTGATCGCCGCCGTTTGCGAGAGTGCGGGCGCTCTGCTCGCGGGCGGCGACGTGGTGAAGACGGTGTCCAAGGGGATCATCTCGCCCGGCGAGAGCGTCAGTGTCGGCGAGTTCCGGGATCTGATGCTGAGCGCGCTTTTCGCGGCGGCGCTCTGGATCAATCTGGCAACCATGCTGAGCGCACCGGTCTCCACCACCCACTCGATCGTCGGCGGCGTGCTCGGGGCGGGAATCGCGGCTGCGGGCTTCGGCCTGGTCAACTGGGTGACAATGGGCGCGATCGCCGCCAGCTGGGTGATCTCTCCTGTCTTCGGAGCTTTCTGCGCCGCTGCGATACTCTACGCGATCAAGAAGAAGGTTCTTTTTGTCGAGGACAAGCTGACGGCGGCGAAGACCTGGGTGCCCGTTCTGATCGGGCTGATGGCCTTCGCCTTTACTGCCTACATGGCGATGAAGGGGCTGAAGAAGATCTGGCACCCGTCGCTGTTCGAGACGGTGTTTTACGCGCTGCTTGCTTTCGCGGTCTCGTACTTCCTGTCCAGGCCGTACATCGCCCGCCGCGTTCTGAGCCTCGAGAATACCCGCCAGGGCGTTTACCGCCTGTTCGACATCCCGCTGATCGCCGGTGTGGCACTGCTCTCCTTCGCGCATGGCGCGAACGACGTCGCGAACGCTGTCGGCCCGCTCGCCGCGATCGTCTCCACGGTGGGAGAGGGGGCCGGAATCGCGAGCAATGTCACCATTCCGCTCTGGGTCATGGCGATCGGCGCCTTCGGCATTGCTTTCGGGCTCGGCCTGTTCGGGCCGAAGCTGATTGCGGTTGTGGGGGAGAAGATCACGCGGCTGAATTCGCCGCGTTCCTACTGCGTCGCGCTCTCCGCAGCGGTCACGGTGCTGATCGCGACCTCGCTCGGCCTGCCGGTCAGTTCCACGCATATCGCCGTCGGCGCGGTCTTCGGTGTCGGATTCCTGAGGGAGTTCCTCGAGAACCCGAACACCCGCAAGCTCCGGCCCGGGCACAAGCTGAACGCGACCGCCGAGGACGCCTTCAACAGCAAGGACTACCGTTCGGTGAGACGGCTGGTGCGGCGCAATTTCGTACTTTCGATTGCCGCCGCCTGGATCATCACTGTGCCGGCGTCAGCTCTGCTTGCCGGTGCTGTTTATGCTCTGCTGCGGTCGCTCTGATCCAGTTGCTGAGCGCTTCGAACTGGCGCAGCACGGGAAGATAGTCCTCGCGATAGGCGACACGAGGCGCATCCTCGAGGAGCGCCCAGTGGCGCTGGCGTAACGCTTTTTCCGGCCAGTCGTCGAACTGCTCCGTGACGAGAAACGGATAGTAGGTCACCGGAATTTCGATTTTTCCGGTGTCTGTCAGTTTGGTGATGACCTGCGTCATCGGGAAGTCACTCAGAACCACTCCCTTCACGCCCGCCTCTTCGAAACCCTCCCGCAGACAGGCTTCGGTCTGGGACTCGGTTTTCTTTCGCTTGCCCTTCGGCAGGATCCAGCGACCGCGCGTCTGCGAGGTGACAAAGAGAACGGCGATGAGTTCGTCTCTGATATCGAACGGGATGATCCCAACGCGGTGCATCTGTGCTTCCCTGACAAGTGGTGGCTCCAATCTAACGGTATCGCCCGACCGAGGCCAGTTTCGATGCATAGCTGCCTCTACCCCGGAACACTGTACTTTCCGCACGCGCGTCATTATGTTGCGCGGCACTGATTTTGATTTCGCGCAGACGGCGCGGCACCGCTGATCCCCGACACGGGAAAGACGTCAACCGGTCGGCCGATCGCGGATATTCCGAAAGAAAAGACATGACGGAATTCGACGGCGTTGTTCCCGCGCTCGGCAAGGCATTGGCGAAGCGTGGCTACGAGACCCTGACCCCTGTACAGCAAGCGGTTCTCGGCGAGGAAATGCAGCGCGCGGACGCACTGGTCTCGGCGCAGACCGGTTCCGGCAAGACGGTGGCCTTCGGCCTCGCAATGGCACCGACCCTGCTTGACGAGAACGAACGTTTCGGGCGCCTCGAGGCGCCGGTGGCGCTGGCCGTGGCGCCGACCCGCGAGCTTGCCTTGCAGGTGCAGCGCGAACTCGAGTGGCTCTACGCGTTCACCGGCGCTGCGGTGACCTCCTGCGTCGGCGGCATGGACCCGCGTCGCGAGCGCATGGCGCTGGAACGCGGCGCGCATATCGTCGTCGGCACGCCCGGGCGCCTGCGCGATCATATCGAGCGCGGCGCACTCGACCTCTCGCAAATGAAGGTTGTGGTGCTGGACGAGGCAGACGAGATGCTGCATCTCGGCTTCCGCGAGGATCTTGAGTTCATTCTGGGTGCCGCGCCGGAAGAGCGCCGGACGCTGATGTTCTCGGCCACGGTCGCCAAGCCCATTGCCGCACTCGCCCAGCGCTACCAGCGCGACGCGATCCGCATCACCACGGCAGGCGAGAAGCGACAGCACGGCGACATCGAGTACCGTGCGCTACTTTGTGTCCCGAGCGATCGGGAGAACGCGATCATCAACGTGCTGCGGCACACCGATGCGCCGTCCGCGATCGTCTTCTGCAGCACCCGAGCGACCGTCGCCCATCTGACCAGCCGCTTCACCAACCGGGGCATTCCGGTGGTGGCACTCTCCGGTGAGTTGAACCAGAGCGCGCGGACATACGCCCTGCAGGCGCTCAGGGACGGGCGGGCGAAGGTCTGCGTCGCGACCGACGTCGCCGCGCGCGGTATCGACCTGCCGAACCTCGAGCTGGTGATCCACGCGGACGTGCCGAAGAACGAAGAATCCCTGCTGCACAGGAGCGGACGGACCGGCCGGGCCGGGCGCAAGGGCGTCTCCACCCTGATCGTACCCTATTCGATGCGCCGCAAGACCGAGCGCCTGCTCGGCTCCGCGAACGTTCAGGCGATCTGGGGCAAACCCCCCTCGGCGGATGAGATCCTCGCACTTGACCGCAAGCGCATTCTTGAAGATCCGGATCTTGGCGGCGAAACGACGGAAGAGGAGCGCGCCTTCGCGGCGGAACTCCTTGCCAAGCATGATGCCGAAGCGGTTGCCGTCGCTTTCCTGCGCAAGCGCATGGCCGGACTCGCTGCGCCGGAGGACCTGCTGGACGGGCCGCAGGACGACAGGCGCACCGAACGGGGCGTGGGCGACGGACCGCGCGCGCCACGGCAGGATTTCGAAAACGGGGTCTGGCTCCGCCTTTCCGTCGGGCGCGACCATCGGGCGGAGGCGCGATGGATCCTGCCGATGCTGCTCCGTACCGGCAATATTACCAAGGCCGATGTCGGTCGGATCAAGATTCAGGAGAACGAGACCTTCGTGGAGATGCTGCCGAAGGCGGCCGAGAGCCTCCTCGAAGCGGTCGGGCCGAGCCGGAAGGTCGAGAAGTCAATCACCGTCGACCGGATGGACGGGATGCCATCAGCGCTGGAAGGGTCCGCGGAGCCGCGTGCGTCACGGAAACCCAGAGCGGAGAGGCGTTCGAGGCAGGATTCGGAGTCCGGAGACCGGCCGCCGGCCAGGAAGTGGGACAAGGGCCGCAAGCGGGACCGCTCGGAGCGGGAGACCGCGGCGGAACGTCCCGATACGGTCGTGAAGGAGGTGCCTGACTCCGACGATAAGCCACGGAAGTTCGACAAGACGCGCAAGCCGAAAAACAGCGCAGGAAAGCCGGGCGGGAAATTCGCCAAGGGCAGGACTGGAACCGCGAAGTCGGCGGACGGCAAACGCGGCGAGGGAAAGCACACAGCGGGCAAGGCCAAGAAATCTCACCGCAAGGGACAGTCGAAGCCCAAGGCGCCCTGGGTCGACTGAGGCCGCGCCGGCCTTCGCCCGACCTGCCGAACGTCATGGTGGCGTTGCCGCTTTATCTGTGCTTTGAGTCGGGTCTTGTCTTCCACCGGGCCGCCGTCCGCCGAAAGGCACGGACCGGCCCGATGTGGCTTCTGTATCGCGATCAGGTTTAGGAGACACGCGCCGTGAGCACCAAGCAGTTCGAAAACGATCTTTCCGACGTTGTCGCCTCCGACAAGGCGCATGTCTGGCATCATCTCATGCAGCACAAGATGTTCGAGACGGCTGATCCGAAGATCATCGTCGAGGGCAAGGGCATGAAGGTCTGGGACATCACCGGCAAGGAGCATCTCGATGCGGTCTCCGGCGGCGTCTGGACGGTGAATGTCGGCTACGGCCGCGATAGCATCGCCGACGCGGTGCGCGAACAGCTTGTGAAGATGAATTATTTCGCCGGCGCCCTCGGCTCTGTTCCGGGTGCCCGCTTCTCCGAGCGCCTGATCTCCAAGATGCCGGGCATGACCCGGGTCTATTATTCGAACTCCGGTTCGGAGGCGAACGAGAAGGCCTTCAAGATGGTGCGTCAGATCTCCGCGCGCCATCACGGCGGCAAGAAGTCCAAGATCCTCTATCGCGAGCGCGACTACCACGGCACCACCATCACCGCCCTCTCGGCGGCAGGTCAGCCGCAGCGCGCGGCCCATTACGGTCCCTTCACCCCGGGCTTCGTCGAGGTTCCGCACTGCCTCGAATACCGCAACCAGTACGGTGTGACGGAGAATTACGGCGAGCGCGCCGCCGACGCGATCGAGGAAGTCATCCTGCGCGAGGGCCCGGACACGGTCGGCGGCCTCTGCCTCGAGACCATTACCGCCGGCGGCGGCGTCATCACCCCGCCGAAAGGCTACTGGGAGCGTGTCCAGGATATCTGCAAGAAGTATGAGATTCTGCTGATCCTCGACGAGGTTGTCTGCGGCGTCGGCCGGACCGGCGAATGGTTCGGCTACCAGCATTACGGCATTGAGCCGGACATGGTCACGATGGCGAAGGGCGTTGCCTCCGGCTATGCGGCGATCTCCTGCACCGTGACCACCGAAGCGGTCTTCGACCTGTTCAAGGACGACGCCTCCGACCCGATGAGCTATTTCCGCGACATCTCGACCTTCGGTGGCTGTGCCTCCGGACCGGCCGCGGCGCTCGAGAACATGCGCATCATCGAAGACGAGAAACTGCTCGAGAACACTACCGCGATGGGCGCGCGTCTCGAACAGAACCTCCTCGCGCTCATGGACAAACACCCGGTCATCGGCGACGTCCGCGGCAAGGGCCTGTTCTGGGGAGCGGAGTTGGTAAAGGACCGCGAGAGCAAGGAGCCGGTGGACGAGATCAAGGCGCAGGCCGTGGTCGGTCACTGCAACGCCGAGGGCGTGATCATCGGCGTCACCAACCGTTCGATCCCGGGCTACAACAACACGCTCTGCCTCTCGCCGGCGCTGATCGCGACCAAGTCCGACATCGACCAGATCACCGGCGCCATCGACAACGCGCTGACGGCCGTTTTCGGCTCCGGCAAGTAAGACAGGAAAGGGAGTTTTGGCGTGAGCGATCACGATCACGGGCACGATCACTCGCATGGCGGCGAAATCGACTGGAAGCACAACGGGGTTCAGGTGATCCCCGGCGACAGTCTGGATGCCAACACCGCCCAGACTCCCGGGATGAACCGCGCGGCGGCGATCACCACCGCGCGGGCCGGCGCCCAGAAACTCTGGGCCGGAACCGTGAAGATCCATCCGAACGCAAAAACCGGAGCGCACCATCACGGCGCGCTCGAGAGCGTGATTTACGTCGTCAGCGGCCGTGCCCGGATGCGCTGGGGCAACAATCTCGAATTCGTCGCGGAGGCCGGTCCGGGCGATTTCATCTTCGTGCCGCCCTATGTGCCGCACCAGGAGATCAACGCCTCGACGGACGAACCACTCGACTGCGTTCTGGTGCGCAGCGACAACGAGAATGTCGTGGTCAATCTGGAGATCGAGCCGGTGGAGAAGCCGGAGGCGGTCAAATGGGTCGATCCCATCCATCGGGGTGAGACCTAGTCACGGTCCTGCGGGACGCAATGTCCTCATATCAGATGTGATTTCTTTCCGTCCGGCTTGCTTATCGCCTGAAATCCGGCGCGATATGCTGCGCAAGAACAAGGCAGCCGCAGGCAGGAAACATGGAAATCGTCGATGCGCAAATTCACATCTGGCAAACCGGGCTGCCGAGCAATGCAGCGCATTGGCAGATCACCTCCTTCACCGCGGCAGAAGCCATTGCGCTGATGGACGAGGCGGGCGTCGATGCCGCCGTGATCCATCCGCCCTCATGGGATCCGGGCTCGACCGAGCTCGCGATGAATGCGGTCCGGACCTATCCGGGGCGCTTCGCCATCATCGGCGCCGTCGATCTGACCAGACCGGACAAGAGCCGTGCGGCGATGGAACACTGGCGTGCGCAGACGGGGATGCTCGGCCTGCGCTGCATGTTCCTCGAAGGCGAGGATCGCCGGCTCCTGCATGCCGGCGAAATGGACTGGTTCTGGCAGGCCGCTGAACGGTTCGATATTCCCGTGACCACGCTCGCGACAGGTTCGTTCGAGGCGCTGGGAGAGGTTGCGGCACACCATCCGGGATTGCGCCTCAGTATCGATCATCTCGGCGGCAAGGGTGGGAACACCACGCTGAAGGACGCCGCCGCCATGACCCACATGCCGGGCCTCCTGAAACTTGCGCGGCTTCCGAACGTCGCGGTCAAGGTGACCGGCGCGCCCGGATATTCGAGCGAAGCCTATCCGTTCCCGACCATGCATACCTATCTCCGGCAGATCTTCGACGCATTCGGGCCCGACCGAACCTTCTGGGGCACGGACATCTCGAAAATGCCGTGCTCCTGGCGGGACTGTGTGACCATGTTCACCGAAGAGCTTCCCTGGCTGCGGGGCGAGGATCTGGAACGCGTCATGGGAACAGCTCTCTGCGAGTGGTGGGGGTGGCCGCGTCGGTGAGGTTGCCGGTTCTTGTTTCAACCGGGGCTCGAAAAGTGATGCCGTCTCTTGTTTGCTCGAGTCCGTTCAGGCGGTAAGAATCCCCTTGCGGATCACCCGTCTCCGAGAGAGGAAACATGATATCTGACGTCGGTTTTATCGGTCTTGGCCTTATGGGGCTCGGCTTCGTAGAACGGCTGGTCGCACAGGGCTACACAGTCGTCGGCACCGACCTGAAGCCGGAGGCGCGTGCGGCGGCGGAGCGTCTCGGCGCCCGCACGGTCGGTTCTGCCGCCGAGGTCGCGGCCGCAGCGGACCACGTGCTGATCTGCGTGACCACCCCGGCCGCGGTCGACGCCGTGGTCCGCGGCGAGGACGGGATTCTGTCGGCGCGCTGCCGCGCCGGGCTGGTGGTCGTGGATCATTCAACGACGGACGTTCCGCTGACACTTGAGATTGACCAGGCGCTTGCCGGGGCCGGCATCGGCTTCGTCGATGCGCCGGTTTCCGGCGGACCGCCGGCGGCGCGGGACGGTACGCTCGCCATCATGGCCGGCGGCAGGAATGAGGATTTCGCCAGGGTGGCGCCGATCCTCTCCGGGCTGGGCAGGGCAACGCTGATGGGCGGGGTGGGCGCCGGGCAGGCGACCAAACTCGTCAACCAGTCGCTGGTTCTGACCAACTATTGCGTCATTGCGGAGGCCTTCCGCCTCGCGGAGGCCTTCGGGGTGGACGCGGCCAAAATCCCGGAAGCTCTGGAAACCGGCCATGCCGGTTCGAATCTTCTCAAGACACTCATGCCGCGGCTCGCCGCGGAGGACTTCGCGCCGACCGGCTACGCAAGGCAGGTCCTCAAGGATCTGGAGATGCTGCACAGCGCGACGAAGGACCTGCCGCTCGCCATGCCGATGGCCGGACAGGCGCTCACGCTCTTCCGCCTTCATGTCGCCGCCGGGCATGCCGATGAGGACGGCTGTTCGATCGTCAAGATGTATCCGAAGGCTTGAGGGTTCGAGCGCGGCCCGCCCGGACTAGATTGTCCCGGACCGCAACTGCGGCGACGGATCAAGCATCAGCGCAGCTCCGGCCGGTCTTGTTTTCAGGGCTTCAAGAGGTTTGCTTTTTGGCATCGATGGATCGACTTCGCCGCTCCAGATCCTGAGATGCGTCAGGTGCTTCGAGCCAAGACCTGCCAAAGTCGACCTTTCCCGTTTGCGCCGGCATCGCGCATTCAATCATTGTCTCGAAGAAGGAGCTTCGGCGAAAGTGGCCGCGGACACCCGACGAAATGGAGAGTGCGCGCGTGTTTGAAGTCATTACCGTCAGTTTTGCCTTCTTCTTCGGCCTCGCCGTCAGGCAGATCGGCTTGCCGCCTCTTGTCGGTTTCCTGGCGGCGGGATTTGCCATCAATGTATTCGGACCGCCCCTCGGTCTGCCGGAATATACCGGAGAAACGCTGGACCATGTTGCGCATCTGGGCGTGCTGATGCTGCTCTTCACCGTGGGGCTGAAGCTCAAGCTCGAGCAGATCGCGCAGTCTCAGGTGATCGGCGGAGCACTGTTGCATTTCGCCATCTCGGTTTTCGTCTTCATGCCTGGCCTCAAGCTGGTGATGGGAATTGACTGGAACACTGCGCTGCTGCTGGCGATCGCACTGTCATTCTCCTCGACCGTGCTGGCCGCGAAACTGTTGGAGACCAAGCGCGAGCTTGGTGCTTTCCACGGACGCACCGCGATCGGCATCCTGATCGTACAGGACATCATCGCGCTGGTGGTGCTCGCGGTCTGGTCGGGCCAGACGCCAAACCTCTGGGCGTTGCTGGTCTTTGGCGTGCCTCTGCTGCGGCCGGTCCTGCATCGGCTTCTGGACTTCGCGGGGCATGATGAACTGCTGGTGCTGATGGGCATGATGCTGTCGCTGGTGATCGGTGGCATGGGGTTCGCGGCGATGGGACTGTCGTCGGAGATCGGCGCGCTGGTAATGGGGGTGCTGCTGTCCAACCACGCGCGCGCCAAGGAACTGGGCCAGTCGCTCTGGTCGCTCAAGGAGATTTTCCTTGTCGGCTTTTTTCTCCAGATCGGTCTCACCGGGCTGCCGGACTGGGGAGCGATGGTCTTTGCCGTGGCTGCGGGCATCGCACTGGCGCTCAAGGGGGCGCTTTTCTTCGCACTTCTGGTGGCGTTCAGGTTGCGTGCGCGCAGCGCTTTCCTCAGCGCGCTCAGCCTGACCGCCTATTCCGAGTTCGGCCTCATCGTGGCGGCCGGCATTTTGCCGGAATACCTTGTGCCGTTGGCGCTCGCGGTGTCGATCTCCTTTGTAATCTCGGCCCCGCTCAACCGCTTTGCCCATCCGCTATACGAGCGTTACGAGGGCAGGCTGCGCCGGTTGGAGCGCGATACCGTTCACCCGGATGAGCAACCTCACCAGATGGGTGGCGCCGATGTGCTTGTGTTCGGCATGGGCCGCACCGGCAGCGCCGCCTACAGGCATATCGAGGCGGAAGGGATGAACCCGCTTGGCCTCGATGCCGATCCCTACAAGGCCAAGGCCCACCGCGAGGCAGGGCGCAATGTCCTGTTCGCCGATGCCGAGGACAGCAACTTCTGGCACAACTGCGACCTGCGCCGGATCAAGGCGGCGATCCTTGCCATGGACGATCTCGAGGCCAAGCTGATCGCTGCCCGTTCCTTGCGGAACCGTGGCTTTACCGGCCCGATCGTGTCGCATGCGTTGCACGAATCGCATCAGGAACAGATCCGCGACGCCGGTGCGGACTATACCCATCTGACCATGAACCAGGCGGGAATCAGCCTGGCCGAGCGGACTGTGGAGGCCGTGCGCACGACCTGACGCGAAAGGCCTCCCGTGCGCTTTCCCGCAGCGCGCGCATCAGTTGTTGCAGGAAATGTTCGGCGTGCGGCGTCTCGCAATCCGCGGCTTCTAGACCGGTGCGGCGGCGACTATCGCCTTCTCGGGCTTATGTCTCTGAAAGGAGCGCCGTGACCTTCATCGTCAGCTTTGCCGGTCCCGGCCTGATCGGGAACCGGGCCGCCGGGAATGCACATTAAGGCGCCGGCTTTGATGATGAAAACAGAGTGCGCTCATGAACCGGGCGACATCATCATAAGGGCGCCAAGGTGGCACCATGATTCTCATGAGAAAAACGACCTTGCGAACCTTGCGATGAAAAGCCCGAATCCGCCGATCCAGCATCCGGCCGCGCCGTGAAGAAGCGGCGCACCGTCATCTGCATAGGATGACAGGATCCGGAACGCGAGGCTCGCGAACAGCAGAAGGTAGATCACGGTGATCGTCCCGTCTGCGGTCAATGGCCTGCCGGTATGGCCGAGCGAGGCCCGTGTCATGATGGCGATCGTGGTCAGACCGATCGCACCGGCGGTCCAGGTGTGGATGGCAGCGCTTGCGGGAAGGGAGTCCGGCGCCATCGTAGACATCCCCATCGCAAGGAACCCGAGAGGGACAAAGGCGAAGCCGAAATGCAGGATCGCCAGCAGTGGTTCGGAGAGGGTTCTGCCGCCTGTCCATCGTCCGATGCGGACACAATTCAGGAGCCCGGCGAGGGCAAGCGCCGCGCCGACCCAGAATGCGTGGGGTGTCACGATCCAGGCGAGCAGGGCGGTCGCGGAGACGGCGATCGCGGCGATGTCGAAGCGGCCGAACGGTACCGGGAGCCTGGCGGCGCCGCGATTGGCGAGCCAGTTCCGGGTGAAGCTCGGAATGATGCGTCCGCCGACCAGCATGATGAGAAGCAGGACTGCTGAAAGGCCCAACCGGATCGAAAGGTTCGCCGCGCCGTTCCGCCAGATTTCCCAATGGAACAAGGCGTTCGCCGCCGCAAACAGCGACACCAGAACCAGAACCCTGAGATTTCGCCAGTTCTTGCCGGCGATGAGTTCGCGGGCGGCGGCGGCAATCAGAAGAACGGGAAAGCAGAGGTCGACCGCCGCGAACAACGCTGCGGGAACCGGTTCCGGAAGGAGGGAAATTACCCGGCCGGCAGACCAGGTTGTGAAGAGTATCGCGAGTGGCCAGCCGGAAAGCGGAAGCCTCCCGGTCCAGTTCGGTATGGCCGTCAGGAGGAAGCCGCCGATGACGGCCCCGGTATAGCCGAAGAGCAAAGCGTGGACATGCCAGTCCAGCGCCCCGGAAATCCCGGGAGCGGGCAAGCCGCCCGTCAGGAAGCCGATCCAGATCAGCATGGAAACGGCCGCCCAGGCCGCGGCCCCGAGAAAGAACGGGCGAAAGCCCTGACGGAAAACCGCTGGTTCCTGAGAAGCGTGGGCGCGATCGGTCTGTGCGTTCATTTCGCTGACTGCCCCGCTCAGCAGAAATGACGCAGAGCGAGCCGGTCGCCGGGCGCGACCTTCGTGGTCTCGGCAGGGATCACGGCAATCCCGTCGGCCGACGCAAGCGGGAACAGCGTGGCCGAACTGGTGTTGCGCTGCGCTTCGACAACCTGAAGCCCCGAATTGTCGTATCCGGCCAGACGGACGGCAACGAACTCTGCACGTCCGGCCTTCTTCCGCATGCTGAATCCTGCAACGGCCCGCCCCGGGGCGAAGGCGCGCGGTGCAAGCCCGGACATGGTTCGGACGAGGGGGACCGCGAACAGGCTGCAGCCGATATAGGCGGCATATGGGTTGCCTGGCAGGCCGACGAAGGCCATTCCGCCAAGTCGGCCGAAGGTTGCGGGCTTGCCGGGTTTCATGGCGACGCGCCACTGCAGCAGCGCGCCGCCGGCCCGTTCAAAGGACGATTTTATGTGATCGTGGTCGCCGACCGAGGCACCGCCGGTCGAGATGACAGCGTCGTATTTTCCGGCGAGCTCCGCGAATCTGGCGGTTGTCTGCTGCGGTTCGTCCGGCAGGACTCCGGCATCGGTGACTGCCGCGCCGGCTTCTTCCAGCATGGCCTGAAGCATCGGTCGGTTCGCGTCATAGACCGCTCCGCCGGCGAGCTTCTGCCCTGCCTCGGCGAGTTCGTCGCCGGTCGAGAGCAGGGCGACACGCGGGCGCCGGTAGACGTTGACCGCGGAATAGCCGCTGGCCGCGAGCAGGCCAGTGTGCCTTGCCTCGATCCGGGTGCCCGCGGAAACGAGCACTGTCCCGCGTTTGAGATCGCTGCCTGCGCGGCGAATGTTCTCGCCGGGCGCAGGCGGTCTGTAGAATTCGACAAACCCATTCTTCAGGGCACAGTCTTCCTGCATCACGACGGCGTCATATCCACCGGGAACGGGCGCGCCGGTGAAGATGCGGGCTGCGCCGGGCAAGCCGCAGACTTCGCCAGCGCTTCCGGCGGCGACCTCTGCGGTGATCGGTAGCTGCCACGGCCCTTCGCCTTCGAAATCGCCGAGTCGCACGGCATAGCCGTCCATGGCTGCTCCGTCGAAGAACGGCATGCCGCGCGGTGCCGAGAGATCCCGGGCCAGAGTTCGCCCGGCCGCTTCCCTCAGTGGAACCAGTTCGGTTTCTTGCACCCGTTCTCCGAGCGAGCGGGAGAGCGCTTCGGCGTCTTCGACCGGCATCATGCGCGGGCAATCGTCGAGACGGTTGCATCCGCAATTACTCGCAGCGCTGTCGTTAATCATCGCCCTGTCCTTCCGGCGTCTCCGTCCGACTCGTTCCGCGCACCGTACAGTCCAGATCGCGAAGCAATCCGTCGCTGAGACCGTAGATCCAGCCGTGGATCGAGAGTTGTTTACCCCGCTCCCAGGCGGACCGGATGATCGGTGTCCGTGCGAGACTGGCGACCTGTGCGCTGACGCTGAGCTCGCAAATCCGGTCGAGGCGCGGATCGTGACCATCGATGATGGTGAGTTCCTGCTCGTTCGTTTCGGCGATGTCCCGGATCGGCTGCAGCCAGTGATCGATGATGCCGTGGCGATGGCCGTCGAGCGCCGACCGCACGCCGCCGCAACCGTAATGGCCGCAGACGATGATGTGTTTGACCTCGAGGGTCTCGACCGCGAATTCCACCACCGAGAGCAGGTTCATATCTCCGCGGTGGACGAGGTTGGCGATGTTCCGGTGCACAAAGACCTCGCCCGGCTGAAGTCCGGTGATCACGTTCGCCGGGACCCGGCTGTCGGAACAGCCGATCCAGAGATATTCCGGGCGCTGCAGAGAGGAGAGGCGGCGGAAGTAGTTCGGATCTTCCTCGCGCTTGTCCGTGGCCCAGCGGACATTGTGTTCAAGCAGATCGGTGAGCATGGCGCCGCCTCCTACTGCACCAGGGGCGTGTCCGCGCCCTCCAGATCGATGCCTTCGATCTCGGCGCGGCCTGCCAGGATGCCGATATACTGGGCGACGGCCCGCGACCAGCTCGAGGCCTCGAGCCAGGCGGCAATGCGCTCGCGCACCGCCTCGAATGGCAGCTGTGCGCCCGGGATTCGCTTCTCGAGAAAGATCACGTGGTAGCCATAGCGGGTCCGCACGGGCTCCGGCAGCAGGGCGTTCTCGGCCGCGGTCTGCAGAGGTTGCTCGAATTCCGGAACCACCGAGCTGCGGGTGATCTGGCCGAGCGAGCCGCCCTGACCGGAAGACGGGCATGCGGAGTATTCGGTCGCCATTGCCGCGAAATCCCCGGGGTGGTTCGTCAGGTGTGCGATGATACCGTCCGCAACGGCGCGGACCCGCGCGTCGCCGCCATCCTCCTCGACCGGCAGCAGAATGTGTTTTGCGAGATAGATCGCTTCCGAGTGAAAGCGTCCTGCGTTGGTCTCGTAGAAGCGCCGGCACTCGGCTTCGCCGGCTTGCGGCGCTTCGACCTCCCGCTCGATCAGCGCCTGGATCCGCGCGTCGATCGTACCATCGGAGGCTTCGCCGTGGAGGCCGTCCAGATCCTGCCGGTAGGCCTCCTGCAGCAGCAGTTCTCGAACCGCCAGCGCCCGCGCGGCGTCCCAGGCTGCGTCGGCGAGTTTCTCTGCCGGATGGTTTTGCGCTTCGCGCATGATCTCGTCGGCGGAAATGACGGTGTCGCCGATCGTGATGGCACCGGGCAGCGCCGCATCGGCGGCGTTGCTATCGGCTTGCGAGCATGTGCAGGCGGACATCGCTTTCACTCCGCCGGATGGGCGCGGCCCGTCGGGCCCGCACCTTTGCTGCGCACGACCTGATAGCCCGGACGCCAGAGATAGCGGACCGGTGCGCTCAGCATGTGCACAAGCCGGGTGAAGGGAAACAGCAGCAGGATCGTCAGCCCGAGGAAGAGATGAAGCTGGAAGATCGGATGCGTGCCGGCGATGTAGCTCGATGCCGCCGGATCGAAGGTGAAGATCCCCTGGGCCCAGGACATGAAGCGGACCATTTCGTGCCCGTCGAGATGGCCGAGCGAGATCGGGATGGTCGCGAGGCCGAGGGCGAGCTGCAGCCAGAGAAGGACGATGATCATCGTGTCGCCCGTGTTCGAGGCTGCGCGCACGCGGGCATCGAACAGCCGGCGGTGCACGAGGAGCGTTGCGCCGACGATCGCCATGATCCCGGCGATGCCGCCGGCGATCACCGCCAGGAGCTGCTTGGCGCCGTGACTGATGCCGAGGGCGTCGAATACCCAGATCGGTGTCAGCAGGCCGCCCAGGTGTCCGAAGAAGATCACCAGGACGCCGACATGGAACAGTACGGAACCGACCATGAGCTGGCGCCGTCGCAGCAGCTGGCTCGAGCCGGAGCGCCAGGTATAAGGCTCGCGGTCGTACCGGATGATGCTGCCGAGCGCGAGGACCGCGAGGGCGATATAGGGATAGATGCCGAACAGCAGTGTGTTGATGTATTCGCTCATTGCCTTAGCCTCCCAATTGTCCGGCAGGTGCCGCGGGATCGGCCGGGCGGCGGTCCGCCGCCCTGATTTGCCGTCGCAGCCGGTCCGGCCCGCATGCGCCTTCGCCGGCGTTGCCGCCGAAGGTCACCGCTTCCTCTTCCCAGATCTTGTCGAGCGCCTCGAGGTCGTCCGGGTCGTCCTCCGGCTCGCTCAGGAGCTGGTCGAGCAGGGCCCGGTCCGGCTTGCCGCCGGCGATCGTTTCCAGCACCGCGAAGAGCCTGGCGTAGATCGCGTTCCGCTTTGCCAGGCGCTCTCTCAGGGCGGTAAGGATGTGCAGGGTCTGTCCGAGCATCTCGCTGACTTCCTCGCGATCGCAGAGCGCGAGATACTCAAGGAAAAGGGGCAGGTAATCCGGCAATTCGCGTGCCGAGATATCCCAGCCTTTCGCTTCGTACATCGCCTTCAGGTCGACCATCGCCTGTCCGCGGTCGCGGCTCTCGCCATGAACATGCTCGAAGAGATGCAGGGAAAGCGCGCGGGTGCGGTCGAAGAGATGGACATACCGCTCCTGCGCATCATAGAGATCGCGACGCGCGATATCGTCGGCTACCGCCGCGAGTGCCATCCGGCCCCGGCTGTCGAGCAGCGGGTCGGTGGCGATGGCGATCTTCAGTTCGGGGACCGCCTTCTGAAGCTCCGCGCTGGGATAGGAGAGCAGGGCGGAGATCGCTTTCAGGGATTTGTACATCTCATCCTCCTCAGAATACGTCCGTCGGCGTTTCCACCCGCTTCTTCCGCTTGGCGCCGAACAGGTCGAGGTCGGACGCCCCGCCGGAACAGCCGTTGCCGAACGAGAAGCCGCAGCCGCCCCGTACGTCGTAGGCGTCTTCGGAGACCTCGCGATGGCTGGTCGGGATGACGAAGCGGTCCTCGTAATTGGCGATGGCCATGATGTGGTACATGTCTTCGATCATCGCCTTGGTGAGGCCGACCCGCTTCGCGATTGCCTCGTCCTCGACCCCGTCGACGGTCTTGGCCCGCATGTAGGAGCGCATGGCGAGCATGCGTTCCAGGGCCGAGATCACCGGTTCCTCCTTGCCCGCGGTCAGCAGGTTCGCGAGATAGCGGACCGGGATCCTCAGCGAGCGGACGTCCGGCATGTCGCCTTCGGTTCCGAGCTTGCCGGCTTCCGCAGCGGACTGAACCGGGGAGAGCGGCGGGATGTACCAGACCATCGGCAGTGTCCGGTATTCCGGATGCAGCGGGAAAGCGACCTTCCAGTCCATCGCCATCTTGTAGACCGGAGATTTCCTCGCGGACTCGAGCCAGGCCTCCGGCACACCGTCCTTGCGGGCCTGCTCGATCACCTCCGGGTCGTGCGGATCGAGGAAGACCTTCAGTTGCTCGGCGTAGAGATCCTGCTCGTTGCCGGTGGACGCCGCTTCCTCGATCCGGTCCGCGTCGTAGAGCACGACGCCGAGATAGCGGATCCGCCCGACGCAGGTCTCGGAGCAGACCGTCGGCTGCCCGGCCTCGATGCGGGGATAGCAGAAGATGCATTTCTCCGATTTGCCCGAGGACCAGTTGTAATAGATCTTCTTGTACGGGCATCCGGAGACGCACATCCGCCAGCCGCGGCACTTTTCCTGATCGATCAGGACGATACCGTCATCCTCGCGCTTGTAGATCGCACCCGAGGGACAGGCCGCGACGCAGGTCGGGTTGAGGCAGTGCTCGCACAGCCGCGGCAGATACATCATGAAGGTGTTCTCGAACTGGCCGTAGATCTCCTTCTCTACACCCTCGAAATTGTAGTCCTTCGAGCGCTTGGAGAATTCGCCGCCGAGGATTTCCTCCCAGTTCGGACCCCATTCGATCTTCTGCATCCGCTCGCCGGTGATCTGTGACCGCGGACGGGCAGTCGGCATGGTCTGGCTTTCGTGGGCCGTCTGCAGATGGTCGTAGTCGAAATCGAACGGCTCGTAGTAGTCGTCGATCTCCGGCAGGTCCGGATTGGCGAAGAGCTTCGCGAGGATGCGCCATTTGGGGCCCATCTTCGGCTGGATCCGGCCGTTGGCCTTGCGCACCCAGCCGCCGTTCCATTTCTTCTGGTTCTCCCACTCCTTGGGATAGCCGATGCCCGGCTTGGTCTCGACATTGTTGAACCACGCGTATTCGACACCTTCGCGATTGGTCCAGACATTCTTGCAGGTGACGGAGCAGGTGTGACACCCGATGCACTTATCCAGGTTCAGCACCATGCCGATTTGAGCGCGGATCTTCATTCTGCGGCCTCCTTGGGATGAGACGGCTGGCCTTCGACATACGGGCCTTCCATCCAGTCCACATTGTCCAGCTTGTGGACGATGACGAACTCGTCGCGGTTGGCGCCGACCGTGCCGTAATAGTTGAAACCGTAGGATTGCTGGGCGTAGCCGCCGATCATGTGCGTCGGCTTGGTGATCGCCCGCGTGACCGAGTTGTGAATTCCGCCGCGCTGGCCCGTCAGGGGCGAGCCCGGCGTGTTCACGATCTTCTCCTGCGCGTGGTACATGAAGATCGTGCCGTTCTTCATGCGCTGGGAGACGACGGCCCGCGCGACGATTGCGCCGTTGAGATTGTAGACCTCGACCCAGTCATTGTCGGCGATGCCCGCAGACGCCGCATCGTCCTCGGAAAGCCAGACAACAGGGCCGCCCCGGTTCAGCGTCAGCATCATCAGGTTGTCGGTATAGGTGGAGTGGATGCCCCATTTCTGGTGCGGCGTGATGAAGTTCAGGACCACATGCGGCTTGCCGTCCTTGCGGCTCTCGATCATCGGATTGACCGACTTGGTGTCGATCGGCGGACGATAGAGGCAGAAGCCCTCGCCGAAGGCCCGCATCCAGAGGTGATCCTGGTAGAGCTGCTGGCGGCCGGAGAGGGTGCGCCAGGGGATCAGTTCATGGACGTTGGTGTAGCCCGCGTTGTAGCAGACCTTTTCGGACTCGAGGCCGGACCAGATCGGCGAGGAAATGATCTTGCGCGGCTGCGCGACCACGTCGCGGAAGCGGATCTTCTCGTCCTCCTTCGGCAAGGCCAGATGGGCATGGTCGCGCCCTGTGGTCTTTGAGAGCGACTCCCAGGCCTTGACCGCGACCTCGCCGTTGGTTTCCGGCGCAAGGGTGAGGATCACCTCTGTCGCGTCGATATCCGACTCGATCCTCGGTCGGCCTTTCGTTGGACCTTCCTCGCTGACCTCGCCGTTCAGCCGTTTCAGCAGCTCGACCTCGTGCTGGGTGTTCCAGGACATGCCCTTGCCGCCGTTGCCGAGCTTGTCCATGAGCGGACCGAGGGCGGTGAAGCGTTTGTAGAGGTTGGGATAGTCCCGCTCGACCACCGCCACGTTCGGCATGGTCTTGCCCGGCATCGGTTCGG
This sequence comes from Nisaea sp., assembly GCF_965216895.1. Classification (GTDB taxonomy): domain Bacteria; phylum Pseudomonadota; class Alphaproteobacteria; order Thalassobaculales; family Thalassobaculaceae; genus Nisaea. Next base: position 1,627,722 of record NZ_OZ244205.1, on the reverse strand, counting down.
TCTCGCCGGCCTTCCAGTCCTTCACGTCCAGCGGCTGGGCAAGTTCACCCGCCGTGTCGTGCAGGATCGGTACCATGACCACGTCCTTCTCGACGCCGAGCACTTCCGGGGCGACCTCGGAGAAACTCTCGGCGATCCCCTTGAAGATTTCCCAGTCCGACTTTGCGTCCCAGGCCGGGTCTGCGGCGCCGGTCAGCGGGTGAATGAAGGGATGCATGTCCGAAGTGTTCAGATCGTTCTTTTCGTACCAGGTCGCGGTCGGCAGAACGATGTCGGAATAGACGCAGGTGGTGGACATGCGGAAGTCGAGGGTGACGAGCAGGTCGAGCTTTCCTTCCGGCGCGTCGTCGTGCCAGACGGCTTCCCTGGCGCGCTGCCGGCCTTCCTCGCCGAGGTCCTTGCCCATCACCCCGTGCGAGGTGCCGAGCAGGTGCTTCAGGAAGTACTCGTGCCCCTTGCCGGAGGAGCCCAGCAGGTTGGAGCGCCAGACGAACATGTTGCGCGGCCAGTTGGCCGGATCGTCAGGGTCCTCGCAGGACATCTCGAGGCCGCCGGATTTGAGCTGTTCGGCGATGTATTCCGGGGCTTCCTTGCCGCTTTCGACGGCCGCCTTGGCGACAGTCAGCGGATTGGTCTTTAGCTGGGGCGCGGAAGGCAGCCAGCCCATGCGCTCGGCCCGGATATTGTAGTCGATGAGAGTCGCGTCCCACGGCCCGTCCGGTGCCGTCGGCGACAGGATCTCGTCGACCTTCAGGGTCTCGTAGCGCCACTGGTCGGTATGGGCATAGAAGAAGGAGGTCGAGTTCATGTGCCGCGGCGGGCGGCCCCAGTCGAGGCCGAACGCGAGCGGCAACCAGCCGGTCTGCGGGCGCAGCTTTTCCTGTCCCACATAGTGGCTCCAGCCCCCGCCGGACTGACCGATACATCCGCACATAACCAGGAGATTGATGATCCCCCGGTAGTTCATGTCCATGTGGTACCAGTGGTTCAGGCCGGCGCCGAGGATCACCATGGAGCGGCCCTTGGTCTTCTCGGCATTGCCGGCGAACTCGCGGGCGACCGCGATGATCTGGTCGCGCGGCACGCCGGTAATCTTCTCTGCCCAGGCCGGCGTGTAGGGTTCGTTCTCGTCGAAGCTCTTGGCGACGTTGGCGCCGCCGAGCCCGCGGTCGAGACCGTAATTGGCAGCGAACAGGTCGAACACCGTCGCGACCAGCGCTTCGCCGTCGGCGAGTTCGGCCTTCTTCGCCGGCACCGCGCGCGGCAGGACGCTGGCATGGTCGGTGCCCTCGAAATGATCGTGTTCGCGGTTGCCGAAATAGGGGAAGGCGACTTCGACCACCTCGTCGTGATCCTGGTCCAGGACCAGGCTCAGCTTGAGGTCGGTCTCGTTACCGCTGGCGTCCTTCTCTTCGAGGTTCCACTTGCCCTGTTCACCCCAGCGGAAGCCGATCGAGCCCTGCGGGACGACGATCTTGCCGCTCTTGCGGTCGACCGAGACGGTTTTCCAGTCCGGATTGTTCTTCTCGCCGAGCCCGTCCGTGAAATCGGACGCGCGCAGGAGCCGTTCCGGCACGTAATGGCCGTTCTTCTCGACCAGGCGGACCAGTAGTGGCATGTCGGTATATTGTCGGCAGTAATTCTCGAAATACTCGGCCTGCCGGTCGAGATGGAACTCGCGCAGGATAACGTGCCCCATCGCCATGGCGAGCGCCGCGTCGGTGCCCTGCTTCGGATGCAGCCAGCGGTCGGAGAACTTGGCCGCCTCGGAATAGTCCGGCGAGACGACAACAGACTTGGTGCCCTTGTAGCGCACCTCGGTGTAGAAATGGGCGTCCGGCGTCCGCGTCTGCGGCACGTTCGAACCCCAGAGCATCAGATAGCCGGAATTGTACCAGTCGGCGGATTCCGGAACGTCCGTCTGCTCGCCCCAGGTCATCGGCGAGGCCGGCGGCAGATCGCAGTACCAGTCATAGAACGACATGCAGACGCCGCCGAGCAGAGACAGATAGCGCGAACCGGCCGCGTAGGAGACCATCGACATGGCGGGGATCGGGGAGAAGCCGATCACGCGATCGGGGCCCCACTTCCTCGCCGTGTAGGCGTTGGCGGCGGCGATGATCTCGTTTACCTCCGCCCATTTGGCGCGGACAAAGCCGCCATGGCCCCGCACCTTGATGTAGTCGCGGCGTTTCGCCTCGTCTTCCTGAATCGCGGCCCAGGCGGCAACCGGAGTCTTGGTCGCCCGTTCGGCGCGCCACAGCCTTATCAGCCGCGAGCGGATCAGCGGATGCTTCACCCGGTTGGCCGAATACATGTACCAGCTGTAGCTGGCGCCGCGCGAGCAGCCGCGGGGCTCGTGGTTCGGAAGATCGGGGCGGGTCCGCGGGTAATCCGTCTGCTGGGTTTCCCAGGTGACGATCCCGCCCTTTACATAGATCTTCCAGGAGCAGGAGCCGGTGCAGTTGGCGCCGTGCGTGGAGCGCACGACCTTGTCGTGCTGCCAGCGCCGGCGGTAACCCTCTTCCCACTCACGGCCTTCGTTCGTGGTGACGCCGTGGCCTTCGGAAAAGGTGCCGACGTTCTTCGAAGAGAGGAAGTTCATCCGGTCGAGAAACTGGCTCATGTTTTCCTCCTATTGGGCGGGCGTTGCGGTGGGAGAACGGGGCGTGATCCCGCGTTCGATGTCATGCAGCAGGCCGCCTGGACGGGTGTAGACGAACCAGGTGAGCAGCACGCAGCTGACGTAGAAGATCAGGAAGCCCCAGAGCGCCATTTCCGGGCCGCCGGTAAGGGAGATCGAGGAGCCGTAGGCTTTCGGGATGAAGAAGGCGCCATAGGCCGCGATCGCCGAGGTGAAGCCGATGATGGCGGCGGATTCCTTCTCCGCCTGGCGCAGCCGGTCCGCCGGATTGAGGCTCGGCATCAGGTGCTCCAGTTCGCTGCGCATGATGATCGGGATCATCTGGAAGGTAGAGGCATTGCCGATGCCGGTGGCGAAGAACAGCACCATGAACATCGCGAAGAAGCCCCAGAATGCACCCGGCTGGTTCTTGATGCCGAGGAAGTAGAGCACGCCGGCGACCGCCGCGATCATCAGCACGAAGGTATAGAGGGTCACCCGGCCGCCGCCGAACCTGTCCGAGATCCATCCGGTCGCGGCCCGGCTGAGGGCGCCGACGAGGGGACCGAGGAAGACGTATTGCAGCGAGTCGATTTCCGGGAACTGGGTCTTCGCCAGCAGCGGGAAACCGGCAGAGTAGCCGATGAACGAGCCGAAGGTCCCCGTGTAGAGCCAGCACATGATCCAGTTGTGCTTGCGCTGGAAGATCACGGCCTGGTCCTTGAAGGAGGCCTTGGCCGTGGCGATGTCGTTCATGCCGAACCAGGCAAGGGCCGTGGTGACGAGCAGGAACGGAACCCAGACGAAGCCGGCATTCTGCAGCCAGAGTTGCGCGCCCCCCGAAATCCGTTGCGGCTCGCCGCCGATCGCGCCGAACACGCCAGCGGTGACCACCAGAGGGACCACGAACTGCATGACACTCACGCCGGCATTGCCGAGACCGGCATTCAGGGCGAGCGCGTTGCCTTTCTGCGCCTTCGGGAAGAAGAAGCTGATATTGGCCATCGAGGAAGCGAAGTTGCCGCCGCCGAAGCCGCAGAGCAGGGCCAGAACCAGGAAGATCAGGTACGGCGTGTTCGGATCCTGAACCGCGTAGCCGATGCCGAAGGCCGGGATCAGCAGCGAGGCCGTCGTCAGGGTCGTCCAGAGACGGCCGCCGAAAATCGGCACCATGAAGGAATAGAAGATCCGAAGCGTGGCGCCGGAGAGGCCGGGCAGGGCGGCCAGCCAGAACAGCTGGTCGGTGCTGTAGGTGAAGCCGATGGCCGGCAGTTTCGCCACGACCACGCTCCAGACAAGCCAGACGGAGAAGGCCAGCAGGAGACAGGGGATCGAAATCCAGAGATTGCGCTGGGCGATCCTGTTGCCGGTCGTCTTCCAGAATTCCGGGTCCTCCGGACGCCAGTCGGTGATCAGCGCACCTGTCCCCCGGCCGTGTTTTTCAGCCGAGTGGACATGCTGCATTTCGGGGAATTCCGGCAGGCCGGAGATCTGTTCGGCCATGGCCTCGCGTTCCATCGCGCGGATCGAGAAGTGCATCCAGAGGAGCGAGACGACGACGATCGCGAAGAGCAGCATGAAGCAGCTGGTCCAGACACCGACGAGGTCGTTCATCACGCCGAAGGTGATCGGCAGGATGAAGCCGCCGAGACCGCCGATCAGCCCGACAAGACCGCCGACGGAGCCGACATTCTGCGGGTAGTAGACCGGGATGTGCTTGTAGACCGCTGCCTTGCCGAGCGACATCATGAAGCCCAGCACGAAGACCAGCACGACGAACGGTACCAGGCCCATCTGGGTCGAGAAGGCGATATTGCCCTTGATGCCGTGGATCACGTAGTCCGTGTTCGGGTAAGACAGCATGAAGAGGCAGATGAGCGAGACGCCGAAGGTCCAGTACATCACGCTGCGGGCGCCATAGCGGTCGGAAAGGTGGCCGCCATAGGCCCGGAACAGGCTCGCCGGCACCGAGTAGAATGCGGCGAGCATCCCGGCGGTCTTGATGTCGAGGCCGTAGACGCCGATCAGGTAGCGCGGCAGCCAGAGGGCCAGTGCGACGAAGGCGCCGAAGACGAAGAAATAGTAGAGCGAGAAACGCCAGACCTGCTGGTTCTTCAGCGGCTCCAGCTGCTCTTTCAGGCCGGGCGCCTTGATGCCCTTGGCCTTGCGCGCTTTCAGTTCGGGGTCGTCCTCGGTCGTGAACCAGAAGATCACCGCCGTCACGACAAGCGCGATGGCCCAGACCTGGGCCACCATTTGCCAGCCGAACGCCACGAGGACGAACGGCGCGGTGAACTTGGTGACTGCCGCGCCTACGTTACCCGCGCCGAAGATCCCGAGCGCGGTTCCCTGCCTCTCTTTCGGATACCATTTCGACACATAGGCGATTCCGACAGCGAAGGAACCGCCGGCGAGGCCGAGGCCGAGGGCCGCGAGCAGCATCATCTCGTAGGTCGTGGCGAAGGACAGGAGGAAGGTCGCCGCAGCGGCGAAGATCATTGTCAGAAAATAGACAATGCGTCCGCCATACTGGTCGGTCCATATGCCGAGGAAGATGCGGCTCAACGCACCCGTAAGGATCGGCGTGCCCGCGAGCAGGCCGAACTGGGTATCGGAAAGCCCGAGCTCCTGTTTGATCTGAACACCGAGAATCGAGAATATCGTCCAGACGGCAAAGCAGACGGTGAACGCCACCGTGCTCATGCCGAGGATCTGGTTCTGCTTTCCGGGAGTAACCCCTTCCATGGAATGCATTGATCCCACCCCTTACTAGAGCGGCTCAGAGCCGCCGGTCACAACGAAACGGGGAGAGGATCACGCCATATTAAAGTTCGCCGGATTGATCTGGATCAAAGGCCTGAGGTATTGGATCAGAAACAAGTAGCGTTCTAACAGCGTTCAAGATCGTCCGAGCCTCGGGTCAAACCGTTGTCTCGGATATGCCGCACTCGGATGACAAATATGTCGGAAAGTCGGTTGATGATTATCAAGTCCAATGGTCGGGGGATGTATGCGGCCATCTGATCTGCCGCAGGTGCGGGAACTCGACCTGTTCAAGAGCATGAGCGCCGAGAATTTCGAGTCGTTGATGCGTGCGGCTTACCTGCAGACCTTTCCTGCGCAGCTGGAACTGATCGCCGAGGGCGATCCTGCGGACTTCCTCTATGTCGTGACCGAGGGCGCGGTCGAACTCTTTGCCAAGTCGAACGGGCGCGAAGCGACAATGAGCATTGTCCGACCGATCGGCGCATTCATTCTGGCGGCGGTCCTGAAAGACGCGGTTTATCTCATGTCCGCGCGGACCCGTGAAAAATCCAAAATCCTGCTGATCCCGTCGGAGAACGTCCGCACGATCTTTCGCGAAGATGAAGGTTTCGCCCGTGCCATCGTAAGCGAACTGGCGGGTGCCTACAGGGGTGTGGTCAAAGAGCACAAGGATCTGAAGCTCCGGACCGCCGTTGAGCGATTGGCGAACCGTCTCCTGAGGTTTCACGAGGACCAAGGGGGCAACGGAAGCCTGCAATTGCCCGACGACAAGAGGATCCTGGCATCGCAGCTCGGTATGACGCCGGAGAACCTGTCGCGGGCGTTCAATACTCTGAAGCCCTACGGCGTAGAGGTGGACGGCGCGACCATCCGCCTGAACGATCTGCCCGGCCTTCGAAACCTTGCGAAGCCGAATGCGTTGATCGACAGTCCGAAGACGTGACCGAGACACGAGACCTGACATGGCGCGCGGCGCCGGACCTGTATTTCCGAACGGGTCCAGAACGCCATCCGGGCAGCCAGCGCGATGAGCACACTTTCTCCGGTTCGTTGAAGAATTGCATCTTCAGCGCGGCCTGATGGACGTGCTGCACAATCCATGGACCCCTCCGGCGCTACGCTGGTGATTGGCGTGATCCTCTCGGCGGGCGACCGGGTGGGCTCGATGGGAAACGATCGGGGAGCAGCAGAGATGTACAGCAAACGCATGGCGCGCCCGCTGGTGAATTTCCTGAACCGTGTCTCGATCGATACGGAGGTCAAACAGGAGCTGATGATCGTGTTGCAGCGGTCCCGCTTCGCACGCGACATCACGACCTTCGCTCAGGGTCTCGGATACGTTTTCTCGGAGGAAGATCTCCATGTGGCGCTCAGCTATCTGATTCCGAAGCCTGACCCTGCGAACGACAGTGACCTCGCTGACGACGCCCTTGATGCCGTCGTCGGCGGAACGGCCGGCGCGCCGGCCTTGCCTTCAGACCTGCTGCAGGCATTCGGCGGGCTGAAGTTCCGGGACGGTTCGGTCTTCGAGCCTCAGGTGATGTGACGCGGGTCCATTACCGTACTCCCTGGCGTCATCTCTGGATTGATTCTTCCGCCGCGACTCCATTTTGCCGGCCGGATTGTGCAGTACGTATCTGGCGCCGTGCAGCATGTCTTCTTTATTGTCCGGAGGGGTTGTGAACCGGAGAAGGAATTTATTAAAAATTACAGGGAAAGTTGTTGGATCAATCAGGTTTGTCAGTTTTTTCGCTTGATTTGAGGGGTTTAGGCGGATCGTAGCTTGGGGTAGGGTTCAGGAATGTCCGATGCAGTGACTTTGGGGGGAGACGCGGCTGCGGTCCAGCCCGTACCGAATGCGGTTTTCAGCGTCGACTCTGTGCTGGGTAAGGAACGCTACGATCTCTGGAGGGAAAGCATCTCCTGCATCTTCGAGGTCGATGGTGACCGGGAGTCACGCAGAAGCGAAGCCTTCAAGGCGGAAATCGATGCCACTATGTTCGGCCCGATCATGCTGGCCCGGACCCAGACGCTTCAGCAGGACTGGCGACGTTCGGCTTCCGTAATGGCGCGGGACGGCATGGATCACTACATGATCCAGCTCTTCGAGCACGGTCAGATGCAATGGGAGGACGGCACAGGATTGCGCGAACTCCCGGAAGACGGGTTGATCGTCTTTGACCTCGCCCAGGAAATGAACTCCCGTACCAACGATTTCCGCAATCTTTCCCTCATCATTCCGCGCGACATGATGGACGGGGTTCTGAAGCCGCAATGCGATCAGCACATGCGTGTCCTGACCAAGGACGAGCCCATGGTCAACCTGCTGCGCGACCACATGATGTCGCTGAAGGCGCTGTCGCATCGCATGAACCTCAGTCAGGCGATCGAGATCGCCCCCGCGACGGCGGGGCTCGCGGCGGCCTGCCTGAATGCGGCAGTGGATCAGGAGAACCCGAACCAGAGTTCGGGCGTGGCCATGGCGCAGCTGACGATGATCCGCCGCTTCATCGAGTCGAACCTCTCGGAACCGGATCTTTCGGCGGAATGGATTGCCAAGCGCGTCGGTGCATCGCGGTCGAAACTCTACAAGCTGTTCGATGCCTTTGGCGGCGTCGGCGCCTATATCCGCGATCGGCGCCTCCGCCGCGCGCTCCTGGCACTGACCGACGAGACAGCCCATTACCGGCCCATCTACGACATCGCACTTGCCTCCGGCTATACCAGTGATGCCGCCTTCAGCCGCGCATTCCGGGCTAAATACGGTATTGCGCCGCGGGACGTCCGCAACAACAGGGCGCAGTTGAACGCGCTCGGTGATCCGGGCGCCGGCGAAGGCGTGGATCGTCGCTACGAACGCTGGCTGCATCACCTGTCGGTCTGATCCGGCCGCATCGAAAGACTGTCTTGGAGGCTTCCGCCCGCTGCGATCCGCAGCGGGCCTTTTTGTTTCCTCGATCGCCGTCCGACGGCCCCGATCGCGGCTGCGCCGTTCGGCAAAACATTCGGAATATTCAGCAAATCCTCCGCGCGGAACGGCAAGAAAACCGGAACGTACGGACAAGTCGCGCCGGACGGGCACGCCATAATTCACCGGTATAGGGAGCCGGGACGGCGGCGTGGGAGTGCCGCCGGCCGGCTTCGAAGGGTGGAGGAAGCATGTCCATATTTCGAGAGAAGGCGCTCAAGCGGCTGTCCTCGCCGGAGAACCTCGACGAGGCGCTGGTCGCGGCCTCGCCGTTTCACTGGATTGCCTATCTCTCGGCTGCAGCGCTGGTCGGCGGGGCGGTGGCATGGGGGTTCCTGGGCAGCGTGCCGACACGTGTGAACGCCTCCGGCATCCTCCTGCACCGGGACAGCGAGGTCTTCTCCGCTTCCGCAGAGGGCAGCGGCAAGCTGATTGAGATCAGTGTGGCGCTTGGCGATCACGTGCAGGCCGGCCAGGCGGTCGCCTTGCTCGACCAGGATGTCGATGTCCAGAGGCTCGAAGTCACACTGCAGAAACTCGCGAACGCCAGGGTGCGGCGCGAGATCGACCTTCAGGCCCAGGAAGAGGACACTGCGCTGCGTGCCGCGCTCGCGGCGAAGGAACGTGCCTCTCTCAACGAGAAAATCCGCAATGCCCGCGCCCGTCAGGTCAACCTGGAGGCGCTGGTGGCCGACATGGAACGGCTTCTGGAGCAGGGCTACGTCGAACGCTCGCGTCTGCTTGCCCGGGAAAACGAACTGATCCAGGTACGCGAGGCCGTGGCGGACCTGAACAACTCCCTGGTCAAGCTGGAGGTGCAGGACCGCGAGCGGGCGGAATACTGGAAGGACCGCCTGCAGGCGACGGACAAGGAGATCGAGGCGCTCGAGGGTGAGGTCGAGAACATCCGGGCGCAGCTCCGCCGCATCCGCACCGTCGACGCGCCGATCGCGGGAACGGTAACGGAGATCGCCAAGAGCCTCGGAGACGTGGTTGCGGCGGGGACGCCCGTGGTCCGGATCGTTTCCGACGCGACAGAAATGGACGCGCTGCTTTTCGTGCCGCCGGCGGATGGGAAACTGATCAAGCGGGGCATGACGGCGAATGTCGAGCCGACGGTCGCGAAGAAGGAAGAATTCGGCACCATCCTTGCCAATGTGCGCAAGGTCTCCGATCTGCCGCTGTCGGCCTCCGCGATCCAGGCGATGCTGCATAACGAGAAGCTGGTGCAGCGCTTCACCAAGGCGGGATCGCCCGTAGCGGTCCGCGCCGATCTGATCGAAAAGGGCGGTGACCGTGATCGGTTTGTCTGGACCGGCGGTCGGGGCCCGGAATTCGAGATCGAACAGGGTACCCTGATCGCTGCCACGATCACCGTGCGCAGGCAACGTCCCGTCGCCCTGATCCTGCCTTTCCTCAAATCCTTCGTCGGTCTCTGAGTCGATGGCGGAACGCATGAAAATCGCCAATCGCCGGGTCAAGACGCCGACCCTGCTGCAGATGGAGGCCGTCGAATGCGGCGCTGCGGCCCTCGGCATCATCCTCGCGCATCACGGGAAGTGGCGGCCTCTGGAGGAGCTCCGGACAGAATGCGGTGTCTCCCGCGACGGCTCGAAGGCGAAAAACATCCTGTTCGGCGCGCGGCGCTACGGACTCAAGGCGAAGGGACGGAAGGCGCAGGTCGAGACCGCGCTGAACACGCCCTTTCCCTTCATCGCCTTCTGGAACTTCAACCATTTCCTCGTCGTCGAGGGCTACCGCAACGGGACGGTCTATCTGAACGATCCGGCGACCGGGCCGCGGACCGTGTCGCTGGAGGATTTCGACAATGCCTTTACCGGCGTGATCCTGGTCTTCGAGAAGGACGAGGGCTTCACCAAAGACCCGAAGCCGCCGGGAGTCCTCTCGCGGCTTCTCCCCCGGACCCGGCCGATCAGAACCGCGATCATGCTCTCGGTCCTGATCAGTCTGACACTTGTGATTCCCGGCCTCGCGGTGCCCGGATTCTCCAAGGTCTTCGTCGACGAGGTGCTGATCAACAGCAAGGACGACTGGCTGGTCCCGCTGCTCTTCTTCATGGCGGGGACGGCCGTCGTCACGGCGCTGCTGACCTGGCTTCAGCAGGCGGTGCTGCTGCGGACCGAATCCAAGCTCGCGCTTGCCGCTTCGGCGCGCTTCGTCTGGCATCTTCTCAGATTGCCGGTGGACTTCTTCAACCAGCGCCACCCGGGCGACATCTCCAACCGGATCGACGCTAACGATCGCATCGCGGCCTCAATCGCGGGCGATCTCGGGGAGAGCATCGTCAGCGTGATCCGGGTCGGATTCTACGGCGCTGTCATGTTGTTCTTCGACTGGGTTCTTGCCCTCGCGGCCATGTCGCTCTCGCTGACCAACATCCTGGTCTTCCAGATGCTGATGCGGCGGCGTGCCGATGCAAGCCTGCGGGTGCAGCAGGAATACGGCCAGTTCCAATCCTCCTCGGTCACCGGCATCCAGGCGATCGAGACCCTGAAGGCGACCGGCACGGACGACGACTATTTCGAGCGCTGGTCCGGGTTCCAGGCCAAGCATCTCAACAACCAGCGCCGGCTCGGGCTCTATGGCATCGTCGCCAACGCCTTTCCGCCGCTGCTCGACGGGCTCACTCTGGCAATCGTCCTCGGCCTCGGCGGCTACAGGATCATGCAGGGCGAGATGACGATCGGCACGCTGGTCGCTTTCCAGGCCCTGATCCAGAACTTCTCCGGCCCGATCAACGCTCTGGTCGCGACGGCCGGGGCGATCCAGGAACTGAATGCGGACCTGGTCCGGACCGACGATGTCGCCAAGCAGGCTCAGGATCAGCGCTACCGCGAGAGACCGGCGGCGCCGGCCACCCGGCTCAGCGGACGGATCGAGCTGCGTGACGTCACTTTCGGTTACAGCAGGCTCGAGGCGCCGCTGATCGAGAACTTCAACCTGACCATCGAGTCCGGCGCCCGCGTCGCCCTCGTCGGCGGGTCGGGCAGCGGCAAGTCGACCATCGCCAAGCTGATGACTGGGCTCTACCGGCCCTGGTCCGGCGAAATTCTCTATGACGGCGTGCCGCTGGACGAACACCCGGTCTCGACCCTGACCCAGTCCGTCGCCTCGGTCAGCCAGGAGATCATTCTCTTTGGCGGCACCGTCCGGGACAATCTGAGTGCCTGGGACGAACATATGCCGGATGAGGACATGCTCGCCGCGCTGCGCGATGCGCGGATCCTCGACGTGATCTCCGGGCGCGGCGGCGCGCTCGACGCCGAGGTCGACGAGGGTGGGGCGAATTTCAGCGGCGGGCAGGCGCAACGCATCGAGATCGCAAGGGCGCTGTCCGGAGATCCGTCGATCCTCATCCTCGACGAGGCGACCAGCGCGCTCGACGCGACCACGGAAGGCGAGATCGACGTCGCCATCAGGCGCCGCGGCTGCACCTGCGTGATCGTCGCTCACCGTCTTTCAACCATCCGCGACGCCGACGAAATCGTGGTGCTGAATTTCGGCGAGGTCGTCGAACGCGGAAATCACGATGAGCTGGTGGCTGCGGGCGGTCCGTATGCGCAGCTGATTGCGCAGGGGTGACGGCATGAGCAGCGTGCAGCAACACGGTGAAACCGGCGAGACTCTTCGGATCAGCGGGCGCGACCGGCTGATCATCGCGCCCGACCATCGGGTGGTCGAGATCGAGGAGGGGACGGCCAACCTGTTCGTCCAGCTCGTCTCCGAAGCGGGCGAACCGCTCGGCGCACGGCGAATGGTCGCGGCGCTCGAGACCGGCGCGATGATGCCTTTGCCGGACACCGGTTTCACCGGAATGCGCCTGGTCCTGGTGGGCGTCGGCGCCGCTACGCTCCGGCTCTACTCGGCCGAAGATCGCGATGCGCTGCTCGACCGAACGGAATCGATGACGCACGGATTTGAACTCGGGCTCGGTGAATTCCTGATCCATACGGCCCCGGCGAACCGCGATGCCCATTCAGCCTATTCCATCGCCCCCGGCGAAACCTCGGAACTCTCGGGCGGCGGCCTTGTCTCCTCCGCACGTGCCGTGTGGGTGGCGCACGAAGCCGCTCCGGCCGCGGATGCCGGGGAAGGTGAAGAGAGCGAAACCACTCAAGCGATCGCCCTCGTCGGCCACGGACGCGCTCTGCAGGTGCCTGCTGGGATTCCCTTCGCCGCACTGGGGGCTGGGGAAACGGTGCTGCGCCACGGTTGGTCGCCGGTCGACCGGTGGATCACCGCGGCGGTCGTGGAGGTTGCGCAGACGCTCTTCGAGGCGGCGCGGGAACGTGAGAAGCGGGTCGCGCGGCGCATCGAGGACGATGAGGCTCAACTCGGGACGGCGCTCCGCCGCCTGCCGGCGATCGTCAATGCGGAGCGCGAGGATTCCGCCGCCCGCATCGCCGGCAGCGGCCAGCCCCCCGTGATCGCAGCACTGCAATTCGTCTGCGCGGCGCAGAAGATCGATTTCCGGCCCACGGCGGACCTCATTGAGTCCGGCGATCCGCACGTCGTGCTCCAGGACGTGCTGCGACGTGCGAACCTGCGCTTCCGCAAGATTGTCCTGACAGACAAATGGTGGACCAGGGAAGGTGCGGATGCGGTCGGTTTCGATGCCGAGACCGGCGAGCCCTGCGCCATCCTTCGGACCGGTCCCGGTCGCTTCGAGAGGGTATCCGCCGACGGCGGGCGGCGTGTCCGGATCTCGGCGTCCGAGGCAGGGCGGCTGGACGAGGAAGCCTTCACGGTCTTCAAGCCTCTGCCGTTCCGGCCTCTGAAGGCGATGGACCTGGTCCGGCACGTGCTGTCCGGCAGGGCCCGTTTCGACATGCGCTGGGCCGCGGTGATGGCAATCCTGACCGCGCTGCTCGGCCTTGTTCCGCCGATGCTGACCGGCAAGCTGCTGAACGAGGTGGTGCCCTTCGCGGAAACCGAGAGTCTGGTGCATCTTGCGCTCGGTCTCGCTTTCCTCGCGATCGGCAGCGCGATGTTCCAGGTGGTGCGCTCGATCGCATTGCTCCGGGTCGAGGCCTTTGCCGACGGCGGGCTGCAGGCGGCGGTCTGGGACCGGCTGCTGCGCCTGCCGCTAACCTTCTTCCGCAAGTACGAGGTCGGCGATCTGCTGATCAAGGCGATGGGGCCGACGCAGCTTCGTCAGGCGGTTTCCGACACGGCGTTGAGCTCGGTGCTGTCGGCGATCTTCTCAATCGTGAATTTCGTGCTGATGATGAGCTACGATTCCAAGCTCGCCGGTGCTGCCTTCGTCTTCACGCTGGTGACGAGCCTGATTTTGCTCGGCCTCAGCCGCTTGCAGCTCCGCTTCGAGCGGGTCCAGCTCAAGGCGGATGCGGCGGTGTCCAGCTTCATCCTGCAGATTCTGATCGGGATCCAGAAGATCCGGCTGATGGGTGCGGAAGACCGGGCAATCTCGCGCTGGATTCACAAGTTCGCCGACCAGCGCCAGCACACGGTGCGGGCGGCGCGGATCGGCAATGCGATCCAGACCCTCAACGCCGTCCTGCCGGTGCTGGCCAGCATCATGTTCTTCTACATGGTCGGCAGCGACGAAAGCCGGCTCTCGGTCGGCAGTTTTGTTGCATTCAACGCTGCTTTCGGCGGATTCCACGGCGCCCTTCTGGGGTTGGTGCAGGCGGTCTCCAACTCGCTCTCGGCGGTGCCGATCTACGAGAATATGAAGCCGATCATGGACGCCCAGCCGGAACTCGATCCCGAACGCAAACCGGCTCCGGTGCTTGACGGCAGCATCCACCTTTCCAACGTCTCGTTCCGCTACGATGCCGACGGGCCGCTGATCCTGAACGATGTCGACCTCGATATCGGCGCCGGGCAATTCGCCGCCTTCGTCGGACCGTCCGGCTCCGGCAAGTCGACCATCTTCCGCCTGCTGCTGGGGTTCGAGACGCCGGAGCAGGGCACGGTCGGGTATGACGGGCTCGATCTCTCCCGGCTCGACCTCAAGACCGTGCGCCGCCAGATCGGCGTTGTGCTGCAGCGCGGCGCCATCCTGCCCGGGTCCATTTTCGAGAACATCGTCGGTTCCGCGCCGCTGACCCAGGACGAGGCCTGGGAAGCCGCCCGCATGGCCGGGTTCGACGAGGATATCGAACACATGCCGATGGGGATGCATACCTTCCTGACGGAGGGGGGCGGCACCCTGTCCGGCGGTCAGCGGCAGCGCCTGATGATCGCCCGCGCGGTGGTGCGGCGGCCTCGGATCCTGCTGATGGACGAGGCGACCAGCGCTCTGGACAACCGAACGCAGGCGATCGTCTCCGAGAGCCTGGCGCACCTGAATGCGACCCGCGTGGTGATCGCCCACCGCCTCAGCACGGTGGTGAATGCCGACCGCATCTTCGTCGTCGTGGGCGGCCGCATCGTCCAGTCGGGCACCTATGAGGAACTGATGGAAATCGAAGGACCGTTCCGCGACCTGGCCCGGCGCCAGATCGCGTGAGCGGATGAGGTCCATGAGCAGACCAGGGAGCAATATGGATGCCGACTTCCAAGTCGGACCTGGAGAACATTCTCGAGCGCTTCGGCGTCGACCCGGATTTCTTCGCCGCCTGCCGTGCGGAGATCAGCGGAAAACTCGGCGACGAGGCGATCCTCGCAATGATGAATTTCGCCGCGAGGAACGGTTACGAGATCACGTTCCGCGAGGCGAGCGAGGCCCATCGGGCCGCGCGCCTGGACGCGGCGAAGGCTTTGCGTACCGCCATCCGGCATGTGTCCGGCGATGCCGGGCGGCTCGAGGATTTTCTGAAGCAATGGTAGCGCGGCCGGAGACCGCGATGCCGTTGGCGGCTGCGACGTTTCACCTCTCGAGCGGGTTTGGAACGGCCCGCCCCCGCTCGAGCTGTCCGACCAAGATACCGGATCGTCCCGGTGCCGGACAGATCTCCCGAACGGCGGGCGACAACCGCGCTCGGACGAGTGCAAACCGAGGAGGAAGACATGAGCATGCAGGAAATGAGCGCCTTTCTGGAAAAGGCACAGGCTGACGAAACGGTTGCAAAACAACTATTCGCGATTCTCGACCATAACGAGAGCGACGTGATCTATTCCAAGGTGGTCTCGCTGGCCAACGACAACGGCTTCACGGTCACAGAGTCTGACGTGAAGGAAACCCAAGCACAGTTCGCCAAGGCGATCGACGGCGCCGAAGCCGGCGAGGGCGACCTCGGCGACGACGATCTCGATAATGTCTCCGGCGGTCTAGGTTTTGGGGCCATCCAACACGGCATGAACCAAGCGATGAACGGGCTCATCAAGGCCGGCCAGATTGGGGCCATCGGTATAGACCAGTATTCCAATGGCCTTGTGACGAAGACCACTAACCTCTTGAAGAATTGGTGACGCGGGGGGGGGTGGGTGCTCCGGCGCCTGCTTCCGGTCATGCCGTCTATCGAATTGAGCGCTCGCAAACGGAGGTAATCAATGAGCAATCAGGCAATGGTGGCCTTTCTGGAAAAGGCCCAGAACGACGAGCAACTGAGCGAGAAACTGGTCTCCATCATCGGCGACAACGAGCAGAAGGATATCTATCCGAAGGTCGTGGGCCTTGCCGGCGAGTACGGTTTCACCGTCACCGAGGAAGACGTGAAACAGGTTCAGGAAGAATGCGCCCAGGCCGCGACCGCGATCGAGAATGCCGACGGGGATCTGAGTGACGACGATCTCGAGAATGTCTCCGGCGGTCTCGCCGTCGCCACCACGGCGGCCCTGATCGGCCTCGGCGCCGCGGCTGTCACCGCCGGTGGCGGCATTACCGCAGCAGTGATCGGCCGTGGCGTCAACAACACCGTAGACGATATCGGCAAATTCTTCAGCCGCTGGTGATCCCGGAGCCGGGAAGCGGACAAATCGAGTTTCGCTTCCCGGCCGACGGAGACGAAGCCGACACCGACACATATGCACACGGAGATGCAAGATGAGCATGCAAGCGATGAATGCGTTCCTGGAGAAAGCGGAAGCCGACGAGGCGGTCGCTGCCCGGCTGGTCGCGATTCTGGATGAGAACGAGGCCGCGGCGATTCCGCCGAAGGTCGTGGAACTGGCCAACGACAACGGTTTCGAAGTCACCGCCGTGGACGTGGAGGAGACCCGGGCGCGGTTCGTCAAGGCGATCAAGGATTCCGAGAGGGAAGACGGGGACCTTAGCGATGACGATCTGGAGCATGTCTCAGGTGGCGTGTCCCCGGCGCTGATCAACGGCCTGATCAAGGGAGCGGGGCTGGCGATCAAGGTCGGCGGCAAGATCGGGAGCGCGATCATCGGTCGCGGCATCAACAAGACGGTCGACGATGTCGGGAACTTCTTCTCGAAATGGTAAGGGAATGGCCGGGCGCCCCGGCGCCCGCCACCCGGTTCATCAATCTGATTTTCGGAGCGGGCATGAACGCGCAGGCGGTGACGCGATTGCTTGAAAGGCTGGTCGCGGACGAGACCTTCGCCGTAGGGCTGGTCGAGGCCGTCGGCGGGCGGCAGGGCGAGGCGGCAATCGAGGCGGTCGTCGCATATGGCAATGAAAACGGCTTTCCGATCAGCGCGATAGACGCGGCGGAGCTGCAACGTCATCTGATCGCCGATGCGGAACTCCTCGAAGGCGATCTTGACGACGACGATCTGGACGCGGTTGCCGGCGGTGTGCTGGTCGGTATGGGGTTCGATCCGCTGCAGGTTCGCCGGGCCGCGGAGCAGGCCCTTGCAAAGAGCCTCGGCCGCTCCGGAAATACCGCGCTCGACGGATTCATCAAGCAATGGTGATGGCGGAACGGTCCAATCGCCGCCCGATCTGGGAGCTCATTGTCGGAAGAGCGTATGTCGACGGCGACCCGGACCGCTGCGCCGCTTGGGGCCGCCGCACCTTCGGAGAGGACAGGCACGTCGCTGCGGTCGTCCGGCCCGGTTCGGCGAAAGAGGTCGCCTCCGTCATGGCGGCGGCGAGTGAGTTCGGCATTCCGGTTCACCCGGTCAGCCGCGGCGCGAACTGGGGCATGGGCTCGCGGGCGCCCTTCGAGGACGGGGCGGTCGTGCTCGATCTGTCCCGGCTTGACGGGATTTCGGATTACGACGCCGACCTTGGCATCGTCCGGATCGAGCCCGGCGTGACCTTTGCGGCCCTGGCGGGATTTCTCGCCGGGCACGACTCCGAGTATTTCATTTCGGAAATCGGCGGTTCGCCGGATGCGAGCGTGATGGCGAACTCGCTTGATCGCGGCGACGGCGTCATGGCGGACCGGTGGGCGACACTCAGCGATCTGGAGGTGGTTCTCGCGGACGGGCGAAGGGTCACCACCGGTTTTTCCGCCCTCGGCGCGGATCGCCTCAAAGGTGTCATGGCGGGGGCGGTCGGCCCGATCGCCGACGGCCTGTTCAGTCAATCCAATCTCGGTATTGTTGTCGGCGCCCGTGTCCGGCTCGCCAGAATGCCGGATGATCTCGCCATCGTCAGTGCGCGGATCGACGGTATCGAGACATTGAAGCGGACGCTGGTCGCCTGGCGTCGGATGCAGGGCCGCGGCGCAATCCCGGACCGTTCCGTCACCCTCTGGAACGGGGTGAAATATCTCGCCCGCGACAATGTCCGTTCGGCCTACGAGGAGGAGGAAATCCGCCGGGCCGAGACGGATGTCTGGTATCTCTCGGCCTATCTCGTCGCCGAGAGTCCGGAGATATTGCAGCTGCGCGCAAACGGGGTGCTGCGCGGTCTCTTGGAAACCGGAGCGCGGGCCGACGGCGCCATCGTGCGCGTCGGCGGTGTCTGGCAGGAGGGCTGCGAGGGACTGATCGGCAAGCCCAGCCCGCGGAATCTCAGAACCGTGTACTGGTCGAGCGAAACCATCCCCGGTTTCGCCGAGATGGATCCCGACCGCGACCGGTGCGGACTCCTTTGGCTATGCCTTGCCTTTCCGTTCGACGAGAACCTGCTGGCAGCGTTCGCGGAGCGCGCGCAGGTCATTCTCCGGCCCTTTGGGATCGATCTCAATATCGGCGTCGAGGCAGAGAGTTTCCGTTGTCTCCTGAGCTATTTCAGCCTGTCGTACGGACGCGAGGGACCAGAGTCGGACGCCATGGCGGAAGAGGCTTATCGCGCGCTTCTTGCGGAAGCCGAACGGCACGGGCTGGCACCCTACCGGCTCGCCAACGGGCTGCCGAAATCGACCTCTTCGGGAATGACGGATCTCGACGCCTATCTGTCCGAGATCAGGCGGATCGGCGATCCGGCGGGCATACTCTCGAGAGGCCGGTCCGGGATCGCCTGAGCGACCGGATCAATTTCCGTAGAATCCATTCTCGCCGGTTCCGGTGCCGAACCACCGGCTCCGCACTTCGCGGTAGTGCCGGTCATAGTCGTAATAGGCGACCGGTAGCTCGAGATCCTGCGCCGTCAGCCGACCCATGGCGGCGAGCAGTCGGTAGCTCGCCACATGCACGTCGTAACTGGCCTGCACGAGACGGATGCGGGCATTGAGCAGAGTCCGTTCGGCATCGAGCACGTCGATCACAGTCCGGGCCCCGACCGAGGCCTCGTTGCGCACGCCCTCGAGCGCGATCGCCGCCGCCTCGATCTGGGCTTCGAGGGAGGCAAACTGGGACTGGTTTCCCCGCAGCGACTCGTAGGCGCTCTCGGTTCCTTCTGTCGCGCTTCGCTCCTGGTCGAGCGTCGTCAACCGCAATCGGTTGTGGTTCTCGCGCGCCTCACGGGCCTTCGAATAGGTGACGCCGGACTGATAGAGCGGGACAGTCAGGCGGAGGGATATGCTGGCGGCGAAATTCTCGTTGTCGCCGCCGCTCGAATTCTCGGAATGGTCCAGCGATGAGACGAGATCGACCGACGGCAGCAGGTCCGATTGGGCCGCCTCGATCTGGCGCGCGGCCGCCGCTTCTGCAAAGCGCGCGCTGAGAACAGTGAAATTACCGTCTTTCGCGGCCTCGATCGCCATCGATTTCGACGCCGGGAGTCCGGCCGGCATGTCCGGAAACTCCAGATTCCTGGGCGGAAACCCGACGACGCGTGCGAAACTGGCCTCGGCCTGGGCAAGCGATGCCTCGGATCTGGTCACGTTCGCCTCCGCCGCCGCGACGCTGGATTCGGCCTGCGCGACATCCGTGCGGGTCACATCATTGATCGTGAACCGCTCCCGGGTGGCGACCAGTTGTTCCTGCAGACTGCGCAGATTGTCGCGCCGCAGTTTCAGCGTTTCGCGTTCGCGGATCACCGCCATATAGGCGGTCGCCGTCGAGACGAAGGTATCCTGCTCGGTCTGGAACAGCTGCGCGCGCTGGGACTCGATCGTCGCATCGGCGGCTTCGACGCGCGCCTTGACCCGGCCGAAAGTATAGACCGGCTGGCTCGCCTGCAGGCCGACGCTCCGCGGCTGCGAGCTGTCATTCAGGAGTGTCCGGCCATTGCTGGCCTGTTTGACATCCGTATATCCCGCGGAGCCGGTAAATGTGATGGTCGGCCGCCACCCGCCGCGCGCTTGCGGAGCCTGCTCGTTTGTCTGCCGGAGCAGGGCCCGGGCGGCGTTGAGGCTCGGATTGTTCCGGTACGCCTCGACGAACGCCTCTTCGAGCGTTTGTGCCGAAAGCCGCTCCGGCGAGAGCAGGAGAGGCAGGGTGCACCCGATAAGGAGCAGTGACCGGACGGCTTGCCGTACGCGGCATTTCACATCTTGTCTTGTGGCCCGCATGTCGGTCGAAAGGACCCGTCGGTTCTGTTCGAGGCTTCTCATTCCGATAGCTATTCACCGGATATCCCGCCCTGAACAAGACCCCTCGGCGGCGATGCGCGCGCTTGTGGATATTGCGCACAGAATAAGGAACGGGAAGGCCGGATGAGCCGCGGCTCCGTTCCGGCAACACGGTCGTTCATGCATCGCCGGCGACGAATTCGCGCGAGGACCCGGACCCGATTTGCCGGTCGTCTCAGGAGTCCGATGGGCGCCCGGCGGTTTGAGAGATCGCGCCAACAGCCAACTGCTCGTGGCCGCCTCGCTCGAAGGCGTTCTGCAGAAGCCTGTCCGATCCGGACGATCTGTCGACGGACGGTCTCGCGGCTGAGGTCCGGTCTGCGTTCAGCCTGCAGGTCCTCAGAGCCCGCAAGTCGAGTTTGGACCGGAGATAGACCAAGCCATCAACTGATGCCCGGGCTCTACCAACAGTCGGAGGAAAACCGGGACGCAGGTCAGCGGGCCAAAGGGGGTGAAGTTCCGCCTCCACGTGTGTCTCTGGGTGCACTCGCGGTGGCTTCCGGGTCGCCAACGCTTTGAATAGTGGGTGAAACTAGCCGCTCACCTGCTGGCGTCCACAAAAGACCTAAATGTCAGGAGAAGAATGGCTGGGGGACCTGGATTCGAACCAGGACTGACGGAGTCAGAGTCCGCTGTTCTACCGTTAAACTATCCCCCAACGGGACCGGCGCTTCGCGAGCGCTCGCGGCAGGGGCCGGAAACTAGCTAGCTTGCGGGGCGATGGCAAGTGTGAATTTCGGGCGATCGGCCGCTTCGTTCCGCCTGCCGGGATTGCCGGCGCCACGCCCTCGACGGAACGGCTCGCCAGACCTAGAGTCCTGAGCGGACGAGGGAGGGAAAGCAAGGTGGATGGCAATATGGGCAACCAGGTCCCGGCGGTCTATCGCCGGCGGATCGGCGAGGTGCTGGTTACGGCAATCTGCGACGGCTACGTCGATGCCCCCTTCACGGCGCTGGTCGGGATCGAACCGCGTGAGGCCGAGGCTGTGCTGAAGGCGCATTTCCGCCCGGCCCCGCCGCGTATTTCCGTGAACTGCTTTCTCGTACAGGCCGGCGGACGCACCGCGATCGTCGATACCGGGTCGGGCGACACGATGGGGCCGACGCTGGGCAAGATGCCGGCTCTGCTCGGCCATCTCGGTCTGATGCCGAGCGATGTCGATACGGTCCTGCTCACTCACATGCATCCCGATCATTCGAACGGGTTGACCGGGCCGGACGGAGAACGGCTTTTTCCGGACGCGGTGGTCGTGGTGGACGAGACCGACGTCAAGCACTGGTTCGACGACGGCGCCCGGGCGAAGGTCGATGAGAGCAAGCAGGTCCGCTATTTCGACGAGGCGCGGCGTCAGATCGCGCCCTATCAGGACCGGCGCCAATCGACCGGCAAGGACGTCTTTCCGCAGGTCAGCGCGGTTCCGCTGGGCGGCCATACGCCGGGCCATACCGGTTATCTCGTCGAGTCGGGCGGGGAAGCGCTGCTGATCTGGGGCGATATCTGTCATGTCCCGGACATCCAGGCGCAAAATCCCGCTGTGACGATGGCCTTCGATACCGACCCGGCCGCCGCGATCGCAGCGCGCAGGCGTGCCTTCGACATGGCCGCCGCCGACCGGTTGCTGGTCGCCGGCATGCATCTTCATTTTCCCGGGTTCGCCTATGTTGCCGCCGATGGAGGCGGCTTCCACCTTATCCCCGAAGCCTGGGCCTTCGAGATCTGAAGCGGGTCTGGCGCGGACCGGCATTCACCCTTTGTAAACCTTGGATGGTTATCACCTTTTGAAGCGATTTTAACCAAAATGCCGACTTGTGCCGGGGGCTCCGGCCGGGCGGCAATGAAGGTCACTTGAAATGAAACAGGTTCTCGTGCTGGGTGCCGGCGGTTTTATCGGCAGCCACCTGGTGAAACGTCTGAAAGCCGAAGGCTGCCGGGTCCGCGGCGTCGACCTCAAGCATCCACGCTATTGCGAAAGCGCGGCCGACGAGTTTCTCGTCGCCGATCTCCGCGATCCCGCGAATGTCCGGAGCGCGATGGACCTGCCCTTCGACGAGGTCTACCAGCTTGCCGCCGATATGGGCGGCGCAGGCTTCGTCTTCACCGGCGGACACGATGCCGACATCATGCACAATTCCGCGATGATCAACCTCAACGTCGCGGAATGCGCGGCGAAAAACGGGATCCGGCGGATCTTCTATTCGTCTTCCGCCTGCATCTATCCGCAGCAGAACCAGGCCGACCCGGACAACCCGAACTGCCGCGAGGACAGCGCCTATCCGGCCGATCCGGACAGCGAGTACGGCTGGGAGAAGCTGTTCAGCGAACGGATGTTCATGGCCTTCGCGCGCAACTACGGCCTCGAGTGCCGCATCGCCCGGTTCCACAATGTGTTCGGCCCGGAAGGTTCCTGGAACGACGGGCGGGAGAAGGCGCCGGCCGCGATCTGCCGCAAGGTCGCCGAAGCGCCCGATGGCGGCGAGATCGAGATCTGGGGAGATGGCGCGCAGACCCGGTCGTTTCTCTATATCGACGAGTGTCTGGACGGGGTGCTGCGCCTGACCCGCTCGGACTTCGCCGGACCCGTGAATATCGGCTCCGACAGGATGGTCAGCATCAATGCGCTGGTCGATCTCGTGTGCGGCATTGCCGGCAAGCGTTTGAGCCGGAAATACGTGGACGGACCGACCGGAGTCAGGGGCCGGAACTCGGACAATGATCTCATCCTGAGGGAGCTGAACTGGGCCCCGAAAGAGGTTCTCGAAGACGGGCTGAGAAAGACCTATGAATGGGTCGCCGGACAGATCGAAGCCGGCGAGAACGACGCGGGTTAGCGCCGGGCACAGCCGGCCTGTTCAGGCGCTGTCACGCAAGTGACATAAATTGCGATTCTTCGGGGCGCGCAAGGTAGGCAAGGCCCGGCAATGCGACTACACTCAGTGTTGAAACAGCCTCCGGCACGATCGGGGGCGCGACATTTGAGATGAGTGACCATGTCCGCCGGCCGTTCGCCAACGACACGCCGGGGAGGCCGTTCGACGGAGAAGGATCGGGAAGAAGGGCGTTTCGCACGGTCGCGTCCACCGGTGCGCAACGGTTCCCCCAAGCCGTCGCACAGCGCCGTCCGCCGCGCCAACGGATCAGGCAGCGAGCCTGTTCTGGCCGCTCTGGATTTGGGAACGAACAATTGCCGCCTGCTGATTGCCGTCCCGGCGGAGTCCGGTTTCCGGGTGATCGACGCCTTCTCTCGCATCGTTCGCCTCGGGCAGGGCCTGCAGAAACATCAGAATCTATCCGAAGACGCGATGGAGCGGACGGTGCAGGCGCTGAAGATCTGTGCGCGCAAGATGGCGAAACGGAATGTGACGCGGTCCCGGATCGTGGCCACCGAAGCCTGCCGGCGGGCCAGAAACTGCGACGCCTTCCTCGATCGCGTGGCGGCGGAAACCGACCTTGAGATCGAGATCATCTCGACCCACGAAGAGGCCGAACTGGCGCTCGCGGGCTGCGTGCCGCTGTTCAATCCGAAGATACCGAATGCCCTGGTCTTCGATATCGGCGGCGGCAGTACCGAACTCGTCTGGCACCGCCGTGAGGAAACCGGGAGCGCACGCAACGGGCGCGGGGCGCTCGATGCGATCTCGCTGCCGTTCGGGGTCGTGACCCTGGCTGAACGTCATGGCGGCGACCGCTTCGACCGCGCGACCTATCGCCGGATGGTGGACGAATCCCGCGCCGCGCTGGACGCGTTCGAGGCCCGTTTCGGCATCGGCGCGGCGATCCGCGACGGTGCGGTGCAGATGGTCGGAACGTCGGGCACCGTGACCACGCTTGCCGGCATCAGCATGAATCTGAGGCGCTACGACCGGGACCGGGTGGACGGAACCTATCTCGACTTCGACGAAATGGAGGATATCGCGGCGCGGCTCGCGTCGGTCGGTTTTCGCGAGCGCGCGGCGATGCCCTGTATCGGCGCGGAGCGTGCGGACCTCGTCGTCGCCGGCTGCGCGATCCTGCAGGGCATCTGCGAGCGCTGGCCCGTCGGCCGGCTCAGGGTGGCGGACCGGGGCCTGCGCGAGGGCATTCTCTTCGACCTGCTGGACCAGGAAGCGGCGGCGGAATAGCGTCCGGCCGCTTGACGAGCCGGACGGTTCCGGCGCACTTAGACCTCCATGACGAACAAACGCGGCGGACGGCGCGGCGGGCGCGGCTCTGGGTCCCGGATGACCAGTGTCGAGCTCAAGAATGCGCGCCGGCACAAACCCTCCTCCCAGCGCTGGCTCCGGCGTCAGCTCAATGACCCATATGTGGCCGAGGCGCAGAAGCTGGGCTACCGCTCCCGCGCGGCGTTCAAGCTGCAGCAACTGGACGAGAAGTTCCGGTTCCTGAAACCGGGCGCGAAGGTCGTCGATCTTGGTGCCGCCCCCGGAGGGTGGACCCAGATTGCGGTTGCCGCCGTTGGAGCGGACAAGGACAAGGGCACTGTTGTCGGGATCGATCTGCTGGAGATGGAACCGGTGTCCGGCGCGGATCTGTTCCAGGGCGACTTCATGACCGACGAGGGGCTCGCCGCGCTGCGCGAACGGATGGAAGGACCGGTCGATGTGGTGCTGAGCGACATGGCGGCGTCGACCACCGGGCACGCTCCGACCGATCATCTGCGGACCGCCGCGCTCTGCGAAGCGGCGCTCGAATTCGCCATCGAGGTGCTGGGCGCGGGCGGGAGCTTTGTCGCCAAGGTGTTCAAGGGCGGCAGCGAACAGGAAATGCTGCGGCGGATGAGACTAGCGTTCCGCACCGTGCGCCACGCCAAGCCGGCCGCGAGCCGTCCGGAATCGCCGGAAGCCTATGTCGTCTGCACGGGATTCAGGGGACTGCCCGACAATGAGCGGACAACGCACGGGGATACGGAGAGCGACGATGACGGAGCTGACATTTAGCGTCATTGACGGTCAGACAGACGGCCTCTACGAGCTCGACCAGCGTCTGGTCGCATTCAACCGTGAACGCTCCGCCTGGAACAGCCGTTATTTCACGGTCGAACTTCGCGATGCGGACCGCCGGCTGCGCGGCGGTGCCGGGGCGCGGGTCAATCTCGGAACCGTTGAGGTGTCGACGATCTGGCTGGACGAAGATTTGCGCGGCGCCGGCTGGGGCCGCCGCCTCGTCGAGGCGGTCGCCGAACGCGGGCGCCGTCTCGAGGCCGGCAAGATCCTGCTCGATACCTATGATTTCCAGGCCCGTGCCTTCTATGAGGCGCTCGGTTTCTCAGTCTTCGGAACACTCGACTATCCGAGCGGCCACCGCCGGTTCTATCTTTCCCGGGATATCTGAGTTGCCTTGAGGCGAGAGCGCCACACCTCATAGACTCCCACCCGTTTTCGATCCTCCCGATCTGGCAAGGAACCTCACGAATGAGCGATGCGAAGATCCTGGTTTTCGCGGGCAGTGCGCGCGAACGCTCCCTCAACAAGAAGCTGGCAGCGGCGGGCGCCGCGGCCGTGACGCGCGCCGGCGGCGCGGCGACGCTGATCGACCTCGCCAACTATCCGGCTCCGCTCTACCACGGGGACGAAGAAGCGGCGCACGGCTTGCCGGAGAACATCCTCATCCTGAAGCAGATGATCGCCGATCACGACGGGCTCATGATCGCGACGCCGGAATATAACGGCTTCGTACCGCCGCTTCTCGTGAATACCTTCAGCTGGGTTTCGCGCAAGTCGGAGACGGGCGGTCCCGAAGACGTCCTGAAATCAAAGCATGTCGCGGTGATGGCCGCCTCGCCCGGCCGGCTTGGCGGAGTCCGGGTGGTGCCGCGTCTGCGCGACTGCCTCTGTGAACTCGGCTGTGTCCCCGTACAGGGCTTCGTCACCGTGCCTGCGGCAGGCAGCGCATTCACGGACGACGGCAACCTTGCGGAGGAGACGGCCCAGAGAGGTCTCGACTCCCTTGCTGCAAGGCTTGTTGCCGCCGCCGGGTAGTTCCGGCGGGTGTGGCTGCATGGCAGCGTTGCACAATCTTCACGGAGGCGCCGGCACTTCGCGCTTGGCAGTATGAGGGGGCGGTGTTATAGGGCCGTGCCACCGCAGCATTCGGAGGCACCATGGATATCCGCGAAGCTCTGACCTTCGACGACGTCCTTCTCGAACCGGCTCTCTCGTCGGTTCTCCCGACCCAGGTCGACACGTCCACACAGCTTACCCGCACAATCCGTCTCGGAATTCCCGTGATTTCCGCGGCGATGGATACGGTGACGGAAAGCCAGCTTGCCATTGCGATGGCGCAGCTCGGCGGTCTCGGGGTCATTCACAAGAACATGGACGCGTCCCGACAGGCCGACGAGGTGCGCGCGGTGAAGAAGTTCGAGGCCGGAATGGTGGTGAACCCGGTCACGATCGCTCCGGAACAGAGCCTCGCGGACGCCATGGCGCTGATGGACCGCTTCAAGATCAGCGGCATTCCTGTGGTCAAGGCTAAGACCGGTAAGCTGGTCGGCATCCTCACTCACCGCGATGTGCGTTTCGCGACTGAGCTGACACAGCCGGTGAAGGACCTGATGACCAAGAAGGTGATCACGGTGCGCGAGGACGTCACTGCCGAAGAGGCCCGCGGACTGCTGCACAAGCACCGGATCGAGAAGCTGCTGGTGGTGGACGGCGATCACAAATGCATCGGCCTGATCACCGTTAAGGACATGGACAAGGCGCAAAGCCATCCGAATGCCTGCAAGGACGAGAAGGGGCGCCTCCGCGTCGCCGCGGCGACCGGCACCGGCAGGGACGGCATCGCCCGCGCCGAGGCCCTGATCGACGCCGAGGTCGACATTGTCGTGGTCGATACCGCGCACGGCCATTCCCAGGGCGTTCTCGGCTCGGTCGACGAGATCCGCAAACTCAGCAACCGGACCCAGATCATCGCCGGCAATGTCGCCACGCGCGACGGTGCGCAGGCGCTGATCGATGCTGGCGCCGACGCGGTCAAGGTCGGTATCGGCCCGGGCTCGATCTGCACGACCCGCATGGTCGCCGGCGTTGGCGTGCCGCAATTGACTGCCATCACGGGCGCGCTGGAAGCCTGCCACAAGGCGGGTGTTCCCGTCATTTCGGACGGTGGGATCAAATATTCCGGCGATCTCGCCAAGGCGATCGCCGCCGGCGCCGATTGCGCCATGATCGGCTCGCTCTTCGCCGGCACGGACGAGAGTCCGGGAGAGGTCTATCTCTACCAGGGACGATCCTACAAGGCCTATCGCGGCATGGGCTCGCTCGGCGCCATGGCGCGCGGTTCGGCGGACCGCTATTTCCAGGAAGAGGTCTCCGACAATCTGAAGCTTGTCCCCGAGGGAATTGAAGGGCAGGTGCCCTACAAGGGGCCGGTTTCCGCGGTCGTCCACCAACTCATCGGCGGCCTTCGGGCGGCGATGGGATATACCGGCAATGCGACCGTCGGAGACATGCAGACGAACTGCAAGTTCCTGAAGATCAGCAATGCGGGCCTGCGCGAGAGCCATGTGCATGACGTGACCATTACCCGCGAAGCGCCGAACTACCGGCCGACCATGTAACCTCCGGGGCGCCTCCGGCGCCCCCGGGACTTTAGAAAGCACAGTCCATGATCCCTGCGGCCCGCCTTCTCGCCGCGATCGAGATTCTCGAAGAAGCCGATGCGGACCCGCGTCCGGTCGACCGGGTGCTCGAAGGCTATTTTCGTCAGCGCCGCTATGCCGGTTCGAAGGACCGTCATGCGATCCGGGACCGGGTCTACGGCATTCTGCGCCGCCGGGCGCGGATCGACTGGCATCTTGAGCGGACCGGCGTCGTCGAGCGCCCGACGGCGCGGCTCCGGGTCATGGCCGACCTTGTGCTGACGGACGAACTGACCGGCAGGGCGGTACAGGAACTCTTCTCCGGCGAGCGGCATTCTCCGGCCGTGCTCGGCGAGATCGAGAACAGGGCGTTCTCCGCCTTGAAGGACAAGACGCTCGACGGAGACGGCGCCATGCCGGCATCCGTGCGCCTGGAGACGCCGGACTGGGTTTACCGCCGTCTTGAACCGGTGTTGGGCGACGAACTCGCGGACGTACTGACCTCGATGGGGACGGAGGCGCCGTTCGATCTGCGGATCAATCCGCTGCACAAGGCGGACCGGAACTCGGTCCGCGAGGCCCTGGCGAAGCAGGAACTGGTCACGGAACCCACCCCGTATTCTCCATTCGGTCTCCGTTCGCCGGACCGCAAGCCGATCGACGGTCTGAAGCTGTTCAAGGACGGGCTGATCGAAGTTCAGGACGAGGGCGCGCAGATCGCCGCTCTCCTGCTCGGCGCCGCGCCGGGAATGCAGATCGCGGACTATTGCGCCGGGGCGGGGGGCAAGACCCTGGTTATGGCGGGGTTGATGGAAAACAAGGGCCGCGTGCTCGCGCTGGACACGTCCAAGGGCCGGCTGGAGCGCTGTGGCGTCCGCACCCGGCGGGCGGGACTGCACAATGTCGAACGCCACGAACTGGCCGAAGGCAGCGACCGCCGGGTGAAGCGTCTGGCCGGAAAGTTCGACCGCGTCATGGTCGATGCGCCATGTTCGGGAACCGGAACCTGGCGCCGCAATCCCGATGCGCGCTGGCGCTACACGGAAGAAGACCTGGCGGAGCTGACCAAGCTGCAGGCGGTGATCCTGCAGCGCGGGGCGCGGCTGGTGAAGCCGGGCGGGCGGCTCGCCTATGTCACCTGCTCGCTGCTTCCGGAAGAGAACGAGGCCATCGTCGACGCGTTTCTCGAGGAGCGCGGAGACGAATTCCGCAGTCTCGATATTCCGACGGTCTGGGACGAGACCATCGGCGTCCTCGGCGGCGGCACCTGTCCGGGCGAGGGCACGCGCCTGCGGCTGACGCCGCACCGCCACGACACGGATGGCTTTTTCGTGCAGATCCTGGAGCGCGCGGCGGAGGTCTGAGCGCTTATTCGGGATTGAACCGGCGCCCGTCTCCATTATGATTCCCGAAGGAGTCCGAAGCTCCGAAGGAAAAAGCCATGCCGGATCCACGTGACATCAAGCTCCGCCCCGCCGAGGCGAAGGATGCCTCGGCCGTGGGCAAGGTGCAGGTCGAGACCTGGCAGGATGCCTATGTCGGCATTCTACCGGATCGGGTCCTCCTCGAAATGCGTGCCGTCCGTTCCGCCGGGCTATGGTCCAATGCGATCGCTAAGAACCGGGTGCCGGGCTTCTTTCAGGTTGCCGAGTGGCAGGATCGTCTCGTCGGTTTCTGCCAGGGCGGACCACGACGTCAGGACATCAAGGCGACCGGGAACGAGGCCGGTGAGATTGCCGAGATCTATGTGCTCTATGTCGATCCGAGCTTCCAGGGGCTCGGCGTGGGAACGGCGATGATGGGGCGTGTCGTGGACAGCCTCGCCGAGGAGGGATTCGGCTCGCTCGTGCTGACTGTCCTGAGCGCCAACCGGTCCGGAGTCGCCTTTTACGACAAGCTTGGCGGAGCGGCCGACCTGCCGATGGAATGCACGGTCATGGGCGCGACGACGGAAGAGACGGTCTACCGGTGGCCGGACATCCGTGCCCTGCAGGATCGGCTCGCCGGTGCGGAAGGATGAGCCGGAACCCGCTCAGTCCGACAGCTTCTCGAGATAGACCTGATAGAGCATTGCGGGAAAGAACCTCAATTTCTTGCTGTACAGGTTCGTGAAGGCGTCGATGGCCGGCTTCGGCGTGCGTAGAACATCCGGTTCCGAAGCCGACCGATCGGTCCACAGAT
The DNA here is from genome assembly GCF_965216895.1 of Nisaea sp. Classification (GTDB taxonomy): domain Bacteria; phylum Pseudomonadota; class Alphaproteobacteria; order Thalassobaculales; family Thalassobaculaceae; genus Nisaea. The sequence goes on along the minus strand of NZ_OZ244205.1, from coordinate 1,597,806 downwards.
AGTCGTCAAAGATCATGATCCCGCGGGGTCTGCACAGCCTAAAGCCGAGAACGGCGTCGCACAGCACATCCGGCGCCTGATGGGATCCGTCGACATAGACCAGATCGAAGTATCCGGCGTAACCCTCGGCGAGGAGGCGTGCGAGGATCCGATCGGATCTGCCCTTGTGCTTGGTGAGCTTCACCTCGTGGGTGGCCTTTTCGATCACGATTGCGGTGTTCGTGTCGAAGCGCCGTTCGACAGCCGGCATGTCCTGCTCTCTCGTTTCGATGCTGCCTTCCCAGGTATCGATGCAGTGAATTTCTATCGGCTTCTGGTTGCCGAGTTTTTCGATGACGAAACAGGCGCTCGCGCCTTCATATGATCCGATCTCGAGAATCCTGGAGGGTTGCGCCTGGGGGATCAGCGCTTCCCAGCGCGGTTTGGACATTTCAAACCAATTGGTCGTAAATTCAGGTGCCACCTGTTTGAGCATGTCGTTTCCCGATTTTCATCCCGTGGACCGGAAGTGAGCGCGTGGGCAAGACTCACATCGGTCGAATGACCGAATGACGTTTTCTACTTGCTGGAAAACCGGATGTTCCCACAACTACTTTTTCGCGCGGCGCCGTTCCCGGACTAGGCGTGATTCGGACGGGCGGATCGATCCCTCGCGGGTGTATTCCGGCGGCGGAGCGATACGCATGTCGGGCGCTTGGTCGCGAGTCTTGCCGCAGTGCAGCGCTTCGGGTAGGTTCCTGCGCTTCTCTCCCGCCGAGCCATATGGTGCCCGATGACCGATCGCATCCTCATTCTCGATTTCGGCAGTCAGGTGACCCAGCTGATCGCGCGCCGCGTGCGTGAAGCCGGTGTCTATTGCGAAATCATGCCCTTCAATACGCCGGTCGAGAAGATCCGGGAGTTCGGAGCGAAAGCCTATATCCTCTCGGGAGGCCCGGCCTCCGTGATCGGCGAAGCGACGCCGCGGGCACCGGAACTGGTGTTCGAGAGCGGGCTGCCGATCCTCGGCATCTGCTACGGCCAGCAGACCCTTTGCCACCAGCTTGGCGGCCGGGTCGAAACCTCCGATCACCGCGAGTTCGGCCGCGCCTATGTAAACGTGACCGACAATTGCATCCTCTTCGACGGGGTCTGGGAACTCGGCGCCAGCGAGCAGGTCTGGATGAGTCATGGCGACCGGGTGATCGAGCTGCCGGACGGTTTCCGGGTCGTCGCCTCCAGCGACGGCGCGCCTTTCGCCGTGATCGCCGATGACGAGCGCCGCTATTACGCGACCATGTTCCACCCCGAAGTGGTGCACACGCCGCACGGTGCCGCGTTGCTCTCCAACTTCGTGCACAAGGTCGCGGGCTGCGCCGGCGACTGGACCATGGCCTCCTTCAAGGAGCAGGCCATCGCCCAGATCCGCGCCCAGGTTGGCGACGGCAAGGTGATCTGCGGCCTCTCCGGCGGTGTCGACAGTTCCGTCGCGGCAGTCCTGATCCACGAGGCGATCGGTGACCAGCTGACCTGCGTCTTCGTCGATCACGGCCTGCTGCGCCAGGGCGAGGCGGAAGAGGTCGTCCGGCTCTTCGGCGACCATTACAACATTCCGCTGATCCACAAGGATGCGAGCGACCTCTTCCTCGGCGAACTCGCGGGCCAGACCGACCCCGAGGTGAAGCGCAAGACCATCGGCAGGCTCTTCATCGACGTCTTCCAGGAAGAGGCGAACAAGATCGAGGGCGCCGGGTTCCTCGCCCAGGGCACGCTCTATCCCGACGTGATCGAAAGCGTCTCCTTCACCGGCGGCCCGAGCGTCACGATCAAGAGTCACCACAATGTTGGCGGCCTGCCGGAGCGCATGAACCTGAAGCTTGTCGAACCGCTGCGCGAACTCTTCAAGGACGAGGTTCGCGAGCTCGGCCGCGAGCTCGGCCTGCCGGAGAGTCTTGTCGGCCGACATCCGTTCCCGGGGCCGGGCCTCGCCATCCGCGTTCCGGGCAGCGACATAACCCGCGAAAAGCTCGACATCCTGCGCAAGGCAGACGCGATCTACCTCGAAGAGATCCGCAATGCCGGTCTCTACGATGCCATCTGGCAGGCCTTCGCGGTGCTGCTGCCGGTGCGCACGGTCGGCGTGATGGGGGATCACCGGACCTACGATTATGCCTGCGCGCTGCGCGCCGTCACCTCGACCGACGGCATGACGGCGGACTATTTTCACTTCGATCACGAGTTCCTGAGCCGGGTTTCCACCCGGATCATCAACGAGTGCAAGGGCATCAACCGGGTGACCTACGACATCACTTCGAAGCCGCCGGGAACCATCGAGTGGGAGTAATCCCGGCGGTCGGCTCCGTGCTGGCCCTGGGTCCTCATCGTCGCGTCCGTCAGCGGCATCCACACTAGGTGGCGCCGGGATAAAGGCTGCAACATCGCTTTGCTCCGGCCCGCCGATCCCCTAACGTCCTGCCCTCAAATCCAATGTGGCCGCGCGGCCGGATTCCGTATTGTGCGAGGGAAGAAATGAAAGATTCGAAGGTGGTCCTGATCACCGGCGCGGCCCGGGGGATCGGCTTGGCGGCGGCGAAGAAGTTTTTGGACGAGGGCTGGCGCGTGGCGCTGCTCGACCGGGATACGGACACGCTGCAACGGGCGATCGAGGATCTCGGTCAGCGAAACGGCGCCATGCCGGTCTTCGCCGACGTCTCGGATCCGGAGCAGGTGCGGCGCGCGGTCGAGGAATCCGAAGCCGCCTTCGGGCGTCTCGACGCGCTGGTGAACAATGCGGGTGTGGCAAGTTTCAAGCCCGTGCTGGAAACCAGCTTCGAGGAGTGGTCCGAGATCATGGCGACCAACCTCAACGGCCCGTTTCTCTGCACCAACTCAGCGGTGCCGGTGATGCTGAAGACCGGCGGCGGCGCGGTGGTCAACATCGCCTCGATTTCCGGCCTCCGCGCGAGCCTGCTCCGCGTTGCCTACGGCACCAGCAAGGCGGCCGTACTTCATCTCACCAAGCAGCAGGCAGCAGAACTCGGCACTCTCGGGATCCGGGTCAATGCGGTCGCGCCGGGCCCCGTGGACACCGCCATGGCGAAGAAGGTCCACACGCCGGATATCCGCGCCGACTATCATGACGCGATCCCACTGAATCGCTATGGGCTGGAAGAGGAACTTGCCGAAGCGATCTTCTTTCTTTGCAGCGACCGTGCGAGCTACATCAACGGCCAGTATCTCGCGGTCGATGGCGGTTTCGACGCGACGGGTATCGGACTGCCGAGTTTCCGGGCCGAGTGACAGGTCCGGGCCTGCGACATTTCGCGTCGTGCGCCCCGGCCTTGCTCTCGGGCACGCTCGCACGCGGTTTCAAGGAAATCGACCTGGATCGACGTCCGAGAGCGGCGTTGCGGAGTTCAGGATTATCTTTGTGAGTCTCCGATGTGACGCGCTCGACCTCGCGACGGACTGGAGGATGGGATATCGAGCGCACGGCCGAAGGTTTTGAGCCGGGGCGCACGTATCAGCGCTCTTGAAGTGGCGCATTCCTTCGCATTCTCGAGAATCATGTTCCCTCGCGAATGGCGCGAGTTTCTTGCAAGGCAATTGAATACCAGTGTATGGTCTGGCCGAATTTTTCACAGCTTCCCGAAGTGACATCAGCCTGAAAGGGCAGGAGACTGTCCGCGGTTCTTTTCCGGAAAGCTCTTTCTGTATTCTCGCGGCCGCATGGGACCGGCTCGGGACTGGCGGGCCGGGGCGATAGCCCCGGTTCGCCAAATCTAAGCAGAATTCAGTTAGAGGAAGCTCGCCAGGGTTTCCGCGCACTCCTTCAGCGTTGTCGCTTTTTGCGTGCAGACGCTGTTTTCTTCGAATCTTGCTTCCGGACCGACGATCCCGAGAGCGGCTTTTGCAATCCTGTCCGTTCCGAGCACCGGAACCGCGACGGATGTCACGCCAGGCTCGTATTCTCCTGTGACTCGCGCGTAGCCGCGCGAGCGTGTTTCGCAAAGGTCGGTGCGGAGTGCGGCAGGGTCGGTCTTGGTCGCGGGCGTAAAGGACGGCAGCGGAGCAGCGAGTAACTCATCGATGATCGCTTCTTCGCTGAAGGCGAGCAGGGCGCGGCCAATTGCGGTCGCGGTCAGTGGAAGACGGGAGCCGATTCCGAAACCGGATGTGATCAAAGCCGGATCGCCGGGTGAGTACGCGACGTAAATCGCGTCCGATCCGTCCCGGACCGCGAGCGAAATCGCGTCGCCGAGTTGTCTGGAATAGGCAGCCATGACCGGCTGCACGGTGCGGCCGAACTGCCGGCCCTTCAGATATCCGCTGGCGAGCCGGAGCACGCGCGGGGTCGGTGCATAGGCGCGGTGCGCTTCCGTCAGGTAGCCAAGGCGCACGAGGGTCAGAATCAGCCGCCGCGTGACCGAGCGGTTGATGCCGGTCAGGCGGGCAAGATCGGGAATGGTGAGAGGAGTGGCCGCGCTCTCGAAGGCTTCCAGCACTTCCATGCCTTTCGCAAAGGTCAGCGAGATATCCTTGTCGGCGATCTCCGTGGAGAGCGGAGCGGCTTTCTCTGGCTCTGAAACAGACATGGTGCTCCCATGGGCTTGACCGCGCCATGCGGCTGCGGTCTATTTTGTCATTGATCAATTATAGACCGATTGTTCGATTATCGGTCAAAAAGAACAGTGGGCTCGGCGTCCTGCCGGGGATCTGCAAGGAGAGAGCTGACGTGGGAGAGAAGATCTCCGTAACCTTTGTAAAGCCGGACGGCACGCAGGAAACCGTCGAGGCCGAAACCGGCGAGTCCGTCATGCAGGCTGCGGTCTTCAACGATGTCGAGGGTATCGAGGCCGAATGTGGCGGAAGCTGTGTCTGTGCCACCTGCCACGTCTATCTGGACGAGGCAGGCATGAAGCTCGCACCGCCCCGGGAGGAGGATGAATGTGCGATGCTGGAGGACGCGGCCGCCGAGCAACGCGAGACCAGCCGGCTCTCCTGCCAGATCAAGCTGACCCCGGAAATGGACGGTCTTACCGTCACCATTCCCGACACCCAGTACTAGCGGTCTTTCATCCGCGTCTTCGACGAAGGAGACCTCAGCCATGATGAGCCAGGAAAAGAACGACGAGATCACGCTTGTCGGTGCCGACCGGCCGGCGGGACAGGTGTTGCGCCGCTACTGGATGCCGGCCGCGCTCGCCGAGGAACTGGAGGAGGGGCCGCGTCCCGTGGTGCCGGTCCGCCTCATGGGTGAGGATCTGGTACTGTTCCGGCGCGAGGACGGGACGCTTGGCCTGATGAGCCGGTTCTGCCCGCATCGCGGCGTCGATCTGTGCTACGGGCGCCTGGAGGATGGTGGCATCCGCTGCCCGTTCCATGGCTGGCATTTCGACCAGACCGGGCAATGTACCGAGCAACCGGCCGAGCCCGACGGCTCGAAGATGCACGAGCGGATCAGGATCTCGAGCTATCCGGTGGTGGAGAAGAACGGCGTCATCTGGACCTATATGGGTCCGGGCGAGCCGCCGGCCTTCCCCGCGCTCGACTGTTTTCGCGCGCCCGACAGCCATGTCTTCGCCTTCAAGGGACTCTGGGAATGCAACTGGCTGCAGGCGCTGGAAATCGGCATCGACCCGGCGCATGCCTCCTTTCTGCACCGCTTCCTCAAGGACGAGGATCCGGCGGACGGCTACGGCAAGCAGTTCCGCGACAAGGCGGCGCAGAGCGACATGCCGATGACGAAGGTGCTGCGCGAGTTCGCCAATCCGGAGCTGAAGGTGGAGGAGATGGATTACGGGCTGCGCATCATCGCGCTCCGCGACCTCGATAACGGCCAGCGCCATGTCCGCGTCACCAACCAGGTTTTCCCCTGCGCCATCACCATCCCGATGTCGAACGAGATGACCATCACCCAGTGGCATGTGCCGATCGACGACACCCATTGCTACTGGTACTCGCTCTTCACCAGTTTCGGCGCGCCGGTCGACAAGAAGAAGATGCGTGAGCAGCGGATCAAAGAGCACCGGCTGCCGGATTACGCGCCGCTTCGCAACAAGTCGAACCAGTATGGCTACGATCCGGAAGAGCAAAAGACGCTGACCTATACGGGCATGGGGCTCGACATCAACGTGCACGACCAGTGGGCGGTCGAGTCCATGGGCGCGATCCAGGACCGGCGGCGCGAACACCTGGCCTCCTCCGATGCCGCCATCGTGCGCTATCGCCGTCTGCTCCGCTCGGCGATCAAGAGCGTGAAGGACGGGGAGGGCGCGCTGCCGCTGGTGCTCGACGAGGCAGCCGCCGAGGAGGTGAAGGGGCCGATCTCGATCGACGCCATCGGGCCGAGGGAGGAGTGGGAGACGGTTTGGACCGAGAGGGATGCCGGCCGCCGCGCCGCCTGCAGCTGGGACGCGGCGCTCTCGTGAGTGTCCCCGTTGAGAGGCAGGCCGCCGTCGACGCGGTCCTGAAGCGGGTCGCGGAAGAGGGGCTGGAAGTGGTCCGCATCTCCTTCGCCGACCAGCACGGCATCCTGCGCGGCAAGACGGTGATGGCGGACGCGCTGGAGAGCGCCTTTCGAACCGGCATCGCCATGACTTCGACCCTGCTGCTGAAAGATACCTCGCACCGGACGGTCTTCCCTGTCTGGCAGGAGGATGCCGGTTTCGGGGTCGGCCGACTGACAGGTGCCGGCGACGTGCTGATGCGGCCGGATCCCGCGACCTTCCGGGTGCTGCCCTGGTCGCCGCATTCAGGCTGGATGCAGGCGGATCTCGCCGACGCCGATGGCGTGCCGTTCGAGGTCTGCTCTCGCGGTATCCTAAGGCGCGCGGTCGAGAAGCTGAATGCGCGGGGCTACGATCTCGTCACCGGGCTGGAGGTCGAGTTTCACGTGCTGCGGGTGACCGACCCGAAGCTCGGGCATGAGGATACCGGCCAGCCGGAGTCGCCGCCCGAAACGGAGTTGCTTTCCCATGGCTACCAGTACCTGACCGATGACCGCTACGACCGGCTGGAGGAGGTGTTCGATCTCGTACGCCGCAGCGCCGTCGCGCTTGGCCTGCCGGTGCGCTCCTTCGAGACCGAGTTCGGGCCGAGCCAGTGCGAGGTCACGTTCAACCCGGCCTCGGCGCTGGAGCATGCGGACAACATGATGCTCTTCCGCTCCATGGTGAAGCAGGTCTGCCGCCGTGCTGGGCTGCACGCGACTTTCATGTGCCGGCCGAAATTCAAGGACGCGATGGCGAGCGGCTGGCACCTGCACCAGTCGCTGGTCGATCTGGAGACAGGCCGCAACCTGATGGTGCCGGAGGAGGGCGAGGCGCTCTCGAAGCTCGGGCGGAACTGGGTCGCCGGCCTGCTCGAGCACGCGGCCGAGGGATGCCTGCTCTCGACCCCGACGGTGAACGGCTACAAGCGCTACCGCCCCTTCACGCTTGCGCCCGACCGGGTTCAATGGGGACGGGACAACAAGGGCGCGATGATCCGGGCGCTCGCCCGGCCCGGCGACGGCGCCAGCCGGGTCGAGAACCGGATCGGCGAACCGGCGGCGAACCCGTATCTCTATATCGCCTCGCAGATCCTCGCCGGCCTCGACGGCATCGAGCAGAACCTCGAGGCACCGGCGCCGGTGGAGCGACCCTACGAGAGCGATGCCGCGCGCCTGCCGACCAGTCTCGACCAGGCGCTGGCCCTGTTCCGGAAGAGCGCCTTTTTCCGTGCGGCCCTCGGCGGTGCCTATGTCGACTATTACGCCCGCATCAAGCAGGCCGAGTGGGATCGCTATGCCCAGGCGGTTTCGGATTGGGAAGAGCGGGAGTACTTCTCGCTCTTCTAGAGCCGCTTGCTGCAGGCGTTGCGGCCTCAACCCGATCGCATTGTGAATTCGAGCCCGTGCAGGCTACCGACATACAGGCCGGGCTTGGTCATCCGAAAGGGAATCACCGCCGGGCCGATCATGATGTCGGCCCGGTCGCGTCCGAGGCGCACGACTTTGCCCTTTTCGGTCTTGTCGGTATCCGTGCAGGTCACCGTCACGATGTCATCGAGACGCATGTTGCGTCCTCCGTTCCGTTGCCGGAACAGCATGACACATCCGGTATGACGGTTTGATGGAGTTTCCGCCGGTCGGCGAATGGACCCCTCAGTCGAGGTCCATTTCCAGGATAGTCATATGAAAATCATAGGAAACGTCGCCCTCTTCATCGTCCTTGAAGATGACACCGATGAATTCCCCGTCGAGCGAGACTTCTGCCGAATCGTCCTTGTTCGGACGGCCGTCGATGGTGATGCCGTGATTGCCGAAGGTGCGGCGCAGGTAGCGCTGGACTTTTTCGATTTCGCTTTTGTTCACGGGTGACCCCTTTGTTCGTTGAGCCGTCGGGAATAGCCGAAGCGGCGGCCCGGTTCAAGGCGTTCGGGCAAAAGCGCTTGCCGGTCTTTTCCGGGCGCGCCTATCTTCCGCTGCATGACCCAGCGCGATTCTATCATCATTGACTGCGATCCGGGAATTGACGATGCGATGGCCTTGCTGCTCGCATTCGCCAGCCCGGAAGACATCGATCTGAAGGCGATCACCACCGTGGCCGGCAACGTGCCGCTGCACCGGACCTCGGCCAATGCCCGCCGGATCCGGGACCTCGCCGGCTGCCATGAGGTCCCGATCCATGCAGGCTGCCCACGCCCGCTGCTGAAGCCGCTCGTGACGGCGGACGACGTGCACGGCAAGACCGGTCTCGATGGTAGCGACCTTCCCGAGCCGGCCTCCACGCTGGCGGACGGCCACGGTGCCGACGTGCTGCGGCGGGAGATCGGCGCAGCGCCGGGCGGGGTCAAGCTTCTGCCGGTCGGACCCCTGACAAATGTCGCACACGCTCTCGTCGCCCGGCCCGAACTGGCACAGGAAGTCTCCTCGATCGTGCTGATGGGGGGAAGTACCGGACCGGGGAACATCACGCCCCATGCCGAGTTCAATTTCCATGTCGACCCGCACGCGGCCCGGATCGTGTTCGAAAGCGGCGCGCCGATCGTCATGCATGGGCTGAATGTCACCCGTCAGGTGAGGGCGAAGGCGGACTGGATCGCCGCGCTCCGGGCGCTCGGCACGCGGGTCGGCGACACCGCGGCGGGCATGCTGAGTTTCTACGATTCCGACAACGATCCCGCCCTGCACGACGTGCTGACGGTGGGCTACCTGCTCTGGCCGGAGCTCTTCTCCGGCGAGCGGCGCCGGGTGGAGATCGTCACCGAGGGCAAGGAGGCCGGGCGCAGCATCGTGCACCCGGCCGGCGACGGCGAACCGAACGCGACGGTCATGACGGAGATCGACGCGCCCGAATTCCTCTCCCGTCTGCTCGACCGCCTTGCGCGGTATTCCTGAGGCGCCATGGCCCCGCAAAGCGATAAGGCGAACAAGACGGCGAAGGGCAGGCCGGCACTCGCGCAGGATCCCCATGCGGTCAAGGAAGCCGTGGAGAACGACCTGGAGCTGGCGATCGGCCGGGAGGTCCGGGAGTACCGCAAGGCCCTGGGCATCACCGTGGCGGATCTCGCAAGCGCGACAGGGCTTTCCGTCGGCATGCTCTCCAAGATCGAGAACGGTGCGATCTCGCCATCGCTCACCACCCTGCAATCCGTTGCCCGCGCCCTGGGTGTCCCGATCACCGACCTCTTCAGACGTTTCGAAGAGCCGCGCAATGCGGTGTTCGTGAAGGCGGGTGAAGGCGTGCAGGTCGAACGGCGGGGAACCCGCGCGGGGCACCAGTACAATTTGCTCGGCTATCTCGAGGGCAATACCAGCGGAGTTCTGGTCGAGCCCTACCTGATCACGTTGACCGAGGACTCGGATGTCTTTCCGACCTTTCAGCATCCGGGCACCGAACTGATCTACATGCTGGAGGGCGAGTTGCTCTACCGGCACGGGGACGCGACCTACCGGATGCTGCCCGGCGACAGCCTGTTCTTCGATGCCGACGCGCCGCACGGGCCGGAGGAACTGATCCGCCGGCCCATCCGGTACCTCTCGATCATTTCCTACCCCCAGCGCTCCGGATCCGAGTGAATATAATATTCTTCTAAAGAAAATTTGTTTCTTCAGAATTGTGCTCTTCGGAGCCGCCTGCTAACGTTTGTCCGAAATCAAGAGACGGAGGTTGCCGGCCATGTGCGGCATCGTTGGATTGTTCCTTAAGGACAAGACGTTGGAGCCGAGGCTCGGCGCGCTGCTCTCGGACATGCTGGTCACCATGACCGATCGCGGTCCTGACAGCGCCGGGATCGCGATCTACGGGCCGTCCGAGAAAGGCGCGGGCAAGATCACCGTGCAGTCCGCCGACCCGAAAGCGGATTTCAAGGGGCTCGGCGCCGCGCTCTCAAAGACGATCGACGCGAAAGCCGCGGTGAGGGTCCGGGCGACCCACGCGGTTATTTCGGTCGCGGCAGCGAAGCTCAAGGCCGCGCGCGCGGCGCTGGCGGAACTGCGTCCGGGCATCACCGTGATGGGCAGCGGCGAGAGCGTCGAGATCTACAAGGAGGTTGGCCTGCCGAAGGATGTCGCGGCACGGTTTGGTATCGGAAAGATGAGCGGCACCCATGGCATCGGCCACACGCGGATGGCGACGGAATCCGCCGTCACCACCTTTGGCGCGCATCCGTTCTCGACCGGCCCGGACCAGTGCCTCGTGCATAACGGCTCGCTCTCCAATCACAACAACCTGCGCCGCGGGCTGATCCACGCCGGCCTGCGTTTCGATACCGAGAACGATACCGAAGTCGCGGCGGCCTATCTCAGCCACAAACTGGCCGAAGGAAAGAATCTCGGCGATGCCTTGGAAAGCGGCCTCGGAGATCTCGATGGCTTCTACACCTTCGTCGTCGGCACGAAGTCCGGCTTCGGTGTGCTGCGCGACCCGATTGCCTGCAAGCTGGCGGTGATGGCCGAGACCGACGAATATGTCGCCTTCGGGTCGGAATACCGCGCGCTGGTCGGCCTCCCGGGCATCGAGAACGCGCGGGTCTGGGAGCCGGAACCGGCTACCGTCTATTTCTGGGAGCATTGAGCCATGCCGAGCTTCGATCTGGCAAAGGTGCCGCTGCGCGAGCTGAACCAGGCGCTGCACAATGTGGCCGCCGGCACGAACGAAATGGATTTCGAGGTGCTGAACCCGCGCGGCGCGCACGCCGTCGCCGTCGGGATCGATGCGCCGGTGAGCGTCGATGTGCGCGGGAACTGCGGCTATTACTGCGCGGGCATGAATGCCGAGGCGACCGTCACCGTGCATGGCAGCGTCGGACCGGGCGTCGCCGAGAACATGATGTCCGGCACCGTCGTTGTGAAGGGCGATGCGAGCCAGTATGCGGGCGCGACGGGTCATGGCGGCCTGCTGGTGATCGAGGGCAATGCCTCCTCGCGCTGCGGCATCTCGATGAAGGGCATCGATATCGTCGTGAAAGGCAGTATCGGCCACATGTCCGCCTTCATGGCTCAGGCCGGCACGCTGGTCGTCCTCGGCGATGCGGGGGACGCTCTCGGCGACTCTCTCTACGAAGCGAAGCTGTTCGTCCGCGGCAATGTGAAGAGCCTTGGGGCCGACTGCGTGAAAAAGAAGATGAAGCCCAAGCATCTGGAGCTTCTGGCCGATCTTCTGGAACGCGCCGGGATCACCGACGTGAAGCCGGACGAATTCACCCGCTACGGCTCCGCCCGCCAGCTCTACAACTTCAACATCGACAATGTCGACGCCTATTGAGGACGGACAGATGAGCTACTCAAATCCCCCGACCGTCCCGCGCCAGTCCGCGACCTTCGACGATTACACGCTCTCGGAAATCCGCCGCGCGGCGGCGGCAGGAATCTACGATATCCGGGGCGCCGGGGCGAAGCGCAAGGTGCCGCATTTCGACGATCTGCTGTTTCTCGGCGCCTCGATCTCGCGCTATCCGCTCGAAGGCTATCGCGAGGCTTGCGGTACCAACGTCGTGCTCGGCAGCCGCTTCGCGAAGAAACCGATCGAGCTGAAGATCCCGATCACCGTCGCGGGCATGAGCTTCGGCTCGCTCTCCGGGCCGGCCAAGGAAGCGCTCGGGCGCGGGGCGACGCTCGCCGGAACCTCCACGACCACCGGTGACGGCGGCATGACGGAGGAGGAGCGGGGCCATTCCGAGATCCTCGTCTACCAGTATCTGCCGTCGCGCTACGGCATGAACCCGCGCGACCTGCGCCGCGCCGATGCGATCGAGGTCGTCGTCGGCCAGGGTGCGAAGCCGGGCGGCGGCGGCATGCTGCTCGGACAGAAGATCTCCGAACGCGTGGCCGAGATGCGCACCCTGCCGGAAGGCATCGACCAGAGGTCCGCCTGCCGCCACCCGGACTGGACCGGGCCCGACGATCTCGAGATCAAGATCCAGGAACTGCGCGAGATCACCGACTGGGAGAAGCCGATCTATGTGAAGGTCGGCGGGGCCAGGCCGTATTATGACACGGCGCTTGCGGTGAAGTCCGGCGCCGACGTTGTGGTGCTCGACGGCATGCAGGGCGGTACGGCGGCGACCCAGGAGGTCTTCATCGAACATGTCGGTTTGCCGACACTCGCCTGCATCCGGCCCGCCGTCGCCGCGCTGCAGGAGCTCGGCATGCACCGCAAGGTCCAGCTCGTCGTCTCCGGCGGGGTGCGCAACGGGGCGGACGTCGCCAAGGCGCTGGCGCTCGGTGCGGACGCCGTCTCGATCGGCACCGCGGCGCTGGTGGCGATCGGTGACAACGATCCGAAATGGGAGGCGGAATACCGCAAGCTCGGTACCACGGCCGGCGCCTATGACGACTGGCACGAGGGCCGCGATCCGGCGGGTATCTCGACCCAGGACCCGGAGCTGATGAAACGCGTCGACCCGGTCGCGGCCGGACGGCGGCTCGCCAACTATCTCAAGGTGATGACGCTGGAGGCGCAGACCATCGCGCGCGCCTGCGGCAAGAGCCACGTGCACAATCTCGAGCCGGAGGATCTCTGCGCGCTGACCATCGAGGCCTCGGCCATGGCCGGTGTGCCGCTTGCCGGTACGGACTGGATACCCGGAAAGACCGGGTTCTGAACGAGTGGAACGACGCGGCGACGAACGCCGCGCGCACCGACAGGGAGAACTGGGGACTTAGGAGGGTTCATGACTAAGGATCTCGCAGCTTTTGCGAAAGAGAGGGGGGTCAAGTATTTCATGATCTCCTTCACCGATCTGTTCGGCGCGCAGCGTGCCAAGCTGGTTCCGGCCGCGGCCATCGCCGACATGCAGAATGAGGGCGCGGGCTTTGCCGGTTTCGCCGCCTGGCTCGACATGACTCCGGCCCATCCGGATCTCTTTGCGGTCCCGGATCCTTCGTCAGTGATCCAGCTTCCCTGGAAGAGGGATGTCGCCTGGGTCGCGGCGGACTGTTTCATGGAGGAAAAGTCGGTCGAGCAGGCGCCGCGCAACACGCTGCTCCGCATGGTCGATGCCGCCGCAAAGAAGGGCTTGCGCGTGAAGACCGGCGTCGAGGCGGAATTTTTTCTGATCCTGCCCGACGGCTCCGAGATCTCCGATCCGCGCGATACCGCCGTGAAGCCCTGCTACGACCAGCAGGCGGTGATGCGGCGCTACGACGTCATCTCAGAGATCTGCGACCATATGCTGGAACTCGGCTGGGCCCCGTACCAGAACGATCACGAGGACGCCAACGGCCAGTTCGAGATGAACTGGGAATTCGACGACGCGCTGAAGACGGCGGACAAGCATTCCTTCTTCAAGTTCATGGTGAAATCGATCGCCGAGAAGCACGGGCTGCGCGCGACCTTCATGCCGAAACCCTTCAGCCACCTGACCGGCAACGGCTGCCACTGCCATGTTTCTGTCTGGGACAAGAAGGGCAAGGAGAACGTCTTTGCCGACAAGAAGGACGAACTCGGTCTCTCGAAGGACGGCATGCACTTCCTAGGCGGGATCATGAGCCACGCACAGGCGCTGACCGCGATCACCAATCCGACGGTGAATTCCTACAAGCGGATCAACGCCGCCGGCACGGTCTCGGGCGCGACCTGGGCACCGAATTCGGTCACATGGTCCGGCAACAACCGCACCCATATGGTGCGGGTGCCGGGGCCGGGGCGGTTCGAACTGCGCCTGCCGGACGGAGCGGCCAATCCCTACCTGCTGCAGGCTGCGGTGATCGCGGCCGGCCTCGACGGGCTGGCGGCGGAGGCCGATCCGGGTACGCGCTATGATCACGACATGTATGCCGAGCCGACGCTCGCCGCCGATGCGCCGAAACTGCCGCTGAACCTCTTGGACGCGCTCCGGGTCTTCGAGGCGGACAAGGAATTGACCGCGGCGCTCGGCAAGGAGTTCTCGTCGGCCTATGTGAAGCTGAAAACCGGCGAGTGGAACAGCTACACCGCGCACCTCACAGAATGGGAGCGCGAAACCACGCTCGACATTTGAGGGCCGGGGTGCCCAGATAGCCGCTCACCAAGCCGTTGAGGGATCCCCGATGACCGCACTGAACGAACTGACCGCCTCCGAGGCCGCCCTTGTTCTGGCCTCCGGGGAAGCCTCGGCCGAGGACCTGATGCGCGCCTGCCTCGACCGGGTCGCCAAGCGCGACGACACGGTGCGGGCCTGGGCCTTCCTCGACCCCGAACTCGCGCTCGCCAATGCGCGCGCGGCGGACGCGCACCGCAGGGCGGGGAACGCGCTCGGTCCGCTGCACGGTCTGCCGGTCGGCATCAAGGACATCATCGAGACCGCCGACATGCCGACGGAGAACGGCTCCGACCTGTTCCGTGGGCAGCGCACCGGCCGCGACGCGGATTGCGTCGCCCGGCTGCGCAATGCCGGCGCGGTGATCATGGGCAAGACGGTAACCACCGAACTCGCGAACACCAATCCGAGCAAGACCCGCAATCCGCACAATCAGGAACATTCGCCGGGAGGTTCGTCCGCCGGTTCCGGCGCGGCGGTCGCGGATTTCCAGGTCCCGCTCGCGCTCGGTACCCAGACCGGCGGTTCGGTGATCCGTCCGGGCTCCTTCAACGGCATCCATGCCATGAAACCGTCGCTCGGGCTGGTCCCGCGCGAAGGTGTGCTGATGCAGTCGCACACGCTCGATACGGTCGGGGTCTACGGCCGCTCGGTCGAGGATCTGGCGCTGATCGCCAACAGTCTGTCGGTTTTCGATTCGACGGACGCGTTCAGCTATGGTGGCCGCCGGCCGGACCTTGTCGCGTCGCCGGAGGACGATCTCCCGGCGCCGCGATTCGCCTTTCTGGAGACCCCGGCCTGGCCGGAAGCCGAGGCCGGCGCGCGGGAGGCGATCGAGCGGGTGGTCGCGGGTCTCGAAGGGCGCTGCGTCCACGAGAGCCTGCCGTCGCCTTTCGAGCGTATCCTCGACTATCATGCCACGGTCATGGCGGCCGAGATGGTGCCCTACTACGGTGCCATGATCGACGCCAGCCCCGACAAGGCGAGCGATCTGATCAAGGCGCGCCTCGCTGCCGCCCGCAAAGTCTCGGCCGGGGACTATGTCGAGGCGCTGCTGGCGCGCGGGCCGATCAATGACGACCTGGCGTCGCTGCTCGACCGCTACGATGCGGTGCTCTGCCTGCCGGCGACCGGTCCGGCGCCGCATGGCTTCGCGACGACAGGGTCGGCGATCTTCAACGGCCTCTGGACCTATCTCGGCGTGCCCTGCGTGACGCTCCCGAGACTGAGCGTCGACGGCCTGCCGCTCGGGGTTCAACTGGTGGGCAAGCCGGGCGAGGACGGCAAGCTTCTGCGCTGCGCCCGCTGGCTGGACCGGGAACTGGGCGGCTGACCCGAAACCTTCGTCAATCGCTTGCGTCTGCCGCTTTTCCCCCGGCACGGGCGCGGCGCTGGCGAACCGCCTCGCGCTGGGCGATGTAGAGCGTGCTGGCGACGATGAGCCCGGCGCCGAGGATCGTGCGCTCGTCCGGGATCTCGGCGAAGACCAGATACCCGGCGAAGGCGATGGTGATCAGGCGCAGGTACTGGAATACCGAAATCGCGCTCGCTTCGCCGACGGCGTAGGCCTTGATGTCGAAATAGACCCGCGCCGTGGCGCCGATGCTGAGCACGACGAGCACGATCCAGAGGTCAGTATCCGGCCATTCCCAGTGGGTCAGCGCCGGCGGCATGCTGGCGAGCGTGCTCATGACCATGAAATAGACCATCAGGGTTCCGGGCGGATCGTCCTTGGAGAGCTGCTTGCCCTGGATCAGCATGACGGCGAAGAGCGCGGCGCTGACCAACGCGGAAAGCATCGCGAACTCGATCGTCTCGATGCCCGGATTGACCACCACGACGATCCCGGCGAAGCCGACCAGGGTCGCGCCCCAGCGATGGATGCCGACCTTCTCGCCCAGCATCGGCCCGGCGAGCGCGGTCATGAAGAGCGGGGTCGAGAAGAACAGCACGGACGCGGTGGTGATCGGCAGCTCGCCAAGGGCGTAGAAGCCCGCATTCATCGAGATCGCGCCGATCGCGCCGCGCAGCAGATGCATCTTCCAGCGCCGGCTGAACAGCACTTTCCTGCCATAGGCGATGAGGAAAGGGGCGGTCATCGCGAGCGAGAGCACGCAGCGAACGAAGACGATCTGCGTCGAGGCGAGACCGTCGGAGGCCATCTTGACCCCGACTGTCATCACCGTTGCCGCGAGGCACGAGGCGAGGATCCAGAGCGCGCCCTGCAGGTTGTTCGAGAGCGCGCCGGGTTTCACTTAGACCAGTCCCTCGAGACCGGCATCGATGCTGATTGCCTGACCGGTGACATGGGCGCCGGCTCCGGAGCAGAGGAAGAGAATCATCGAGGCGATGTCGTCCGAGGTGACGAACTCCTTCAGCGAGGCTATGGAGGCCAGCTCGTTGCGCATCGCATTCTCGGAAATGCCCTTGGCCTCCGCCTTGGCCTTGATGACCCGATCGATGCGGGCGCCTTCGACGGCTCCAGGCTGGATCGCGTTGCAGCGAATCCGGTCCGGGCCGAGTTCAATGGCGATGGTCCGTGTGAAGCCGACGATGCCCCATTTCGCGGCGGAGTAGGGACTGCGCATCGGGAAGCCGAACTTGCCGGCGGCCGAAGAGAGATTGACGATCGCGCCGCCGCCCGCGTTGCGCAGATGCGGGACCGCCATCTGGGTCATCAGAAAAGCCGAGGTCAGGTTGATGTCGATGCAGGCCATCCAGTCATCGAGGCTGACCTCCTCGACCGGTGCGGTCGGCCCCGCGGTACCCGCATTGTTCACCAGGATGTCGAGTCCGCCGAGATAGTCGAGGGCGGCGTCGAACATCTGCTTCAGGGCGTCACGGTCCGACACGTCCGTCAGCGTACCGTCCAGGTTTGGCACCTTGTCGCGCGCGTCTTCGAGCTGGTCCTGGTCGATGTCGCAGATGAACACCTTGGCGCCGGCCTGACTGAACATTTCCGCCGTGCGCCGGCCGATACCCCCGGCGCCGGCCGTGATCAGTGCGCGCTTGCCCGTGAGATCGAGCTTCATGCTTACCCTCCCCAATGTCGGATTTGGCTTCTGTGCGGGAGGGACTATAGCGGGCTTGCTGCAGTGCGGCAGCAGCGCAATTGGCGCGGGATCTGTTCTCTAACTGCGGCAAACAACGCGTCGGACCGTCTAGCCCAGATCCCATCCCGTCGCAGCGGCAAGATCGGTCTTGCCGACCCCGATGACAGTGACCGTGCCGCCGTCGGAGAACGTCACGGTGGTGTTGCCGTCGCTCTCCGTCCCGCCCGCCACGGCGAGGCCGCTCTCCAGAGCGAGCGTGTCCGTTCCCGCCCGGAAGTCGGCGAGCTGGTCGTTGCCGCCATCGAATTCGAAGACGAAGATGTCCGCGCCCTCGCCGCCGGAAAGCGTGTCGTCGCCCTTGTTGCCGGCCAGGATGTCCGCGCCGCCGCCGCCGGAGATCAGGTCGTTGCCCTGTCCGCCATAGAGGCTGTCGCTGCCGAGATTGCCCGAGATGCTGTCGTCGCCTGCATTGCCGTAGACGATGTCGTCGTTCTGGCCGCCGAACAGCAGGTCCTCGCCGTTGCCGCCGGAGAGGGTGTCGTCGCCCTTGTTGCCGTAGACCCAGTCATTGTCGTTGTCGCCGCGCACGGTGTCGGCGTCCTGGCCGCCATAGACCGTGTCCATGCCGCCGCCCCCGAACACCAGATCGGTGCCCTGGTTGCCGTAGAGGATGTCCTCGCCCCAGCTCGAGCCCACCGTGTCCTCTCCGGCACCGCCGGACAGCGTATCGTCCTCGGCGCCGAGGGAGATGAACTGCCGGGCATCGTCGCCGGTGACGTAGTTCTGCCCCGCGCCGCCGCTGACCGTGGCGTTGCCGATGATCGAGGCGAATTCGATATTGTCGAGCTGCAGGGTGGAGCCGGACGGCATCGAGCGCAGGTCGATGACGAAGGCCTCCGACTGGGTCCCGCTGGAGGTCCCGGTGATGACGATGGGATCTCCCAGAGTGTTCTCGGTGGTCGAGGGAATGATGGTGCGCACGTCCAGGGTGGTCGTGCCGGCCAGTCTGTTGAGGAAACTCTGGGCGCCGCCGATGAGGCCGCTCTCTCCCGTGGAGTCCCGCTCGTCGATGGAATTGACCAGGGTGGTCAGGGCGTCTTGCGTGCTCTGCGCCGCTGCCGGACCGGAAGAGGTGATGGAGACCGACGGCGGCAGGGTCGCGGTGACGATATTGCCGTTGTTGCCGGTGTTCTGCACGATCGCCGCACTGCCTGCTTCCGAGCCGCCGTTGGTGATCGTCCGCGCGCCGCCGGTCATGGTGTCGTTGTCGTCGTCCACCACCGTGACCGGACCGGAGGCCCCGCCGGACGAGGATCCGCCGCCGGACGAGCCGCCGCCGCTCGACGGCGTGGCGACCGAGAAGGTCAGGGTCGTAGCCCCATTGTCTTCGACCGCACCGATCTGCAGGTTCTCGGCCGCGCCGGAAAAGTACAGCGTCTCGGAATCGAATTCGATGCTGCTGCCGAGCGGGGTTCCGTCGAGGGACTCAAGGTCGGCTCCGGTGATTTGAATACTGTCGCCTGCCTCGAGACCGGAAATCGTGTCGTTGTTGAAATCGCTCACGCTTCCCTTGAAAAGGTCGTTTCCGCTGCCTCCATGCAGAACGTCTTCGCCGCCGCGGCCGGAAAGCGTGTCGTCGCCGCCCCCTCCGCTCAGGGTTTCGCCCTGGCTGTTGCCGATCAGGAGGTCGTTGCCCGCGCCGCCCTCGGCAAGGCCGCTTCCGCCGCCGGTATGGATCTCGTCGTTGCCGTCCCCGCCATAGAGTGTATCCGCGATACCTTGCGAATTGCTTGTGCTGGGACCCAACCCCATCAGCGTGTCGTCGCCAGCACCCCCGTAGACAATGTCACTGCCGCTCTGACCGTACAGCTGATCGTTTCCGTCTCCGCCATAGAGGAGGTCGTCGCCACCTTGTGCCGAAACAACGTCGTTGCCGTTATTGCCGTAAAATGTGTCGTTCCCGTCGCTCACGTCGGTCAGCGTATCGTCACCGTCGCCGGCATAAATGAGATCGTCGCCAAGATTGCCGAGAAGAACGTCGTTTCCGTCCCCGCCGCTGATCGAGTCGTTGCCATCGCCGCCGGAGATCGTGTCGTCTCCTGCACCGACCATGACAAAATCTGCACCGTTTCCGCCGAAAATCAGGTTGTCGCCAGCGGTTGCGGAGATCGTGTCGGCTCCGTCTCCGCCGCTGATCGTGTCGCTGCCGGTTCCGGCAACGATCTGATCCGCGCCGTCGCCGCCGATGATCCTGTTGGCTCCGTTGCCAGCGTTAATATTGTCGGCCGCGCTCGTACCTGTGATGGAATCCGCCGCCTCGGAGCCGGAGATCCGCTCCACGCTGTCGAGAGTGACCGTGGATAGGTCGAAGGCGCCGCCACCGTTCAACTGCAGCACATCGGTCCCGTCACCACCGCTGATGGTCTCGGCCAAGCCGGTGATTTCGGATGACGTTGCGGCGAAGGTGTCGCTACCGGCATCGCCGACGAGACTGTCGGCACCGGCACCGCCGGAGATCATGTCATTGCCGCTGCCACCAAGAATTATGTCGACTGCATCGTTTCCAAAGAGCGTGTCGTTCCCGTCCTCGCCGGAGAGGGTGTCGGCACCCGCTCCACCGGAAAGCACGTCGTTACCGGAACCGCCGAAGAGGGAATCGTCTCCGTCACCGCCGTCCAGCTGGTCGTTGTCCGCTTGACCGAAGAGATGGTCCGCGCTGAGGCCGCCAAACAGCGTGTCGTCCCCCGCTCCGCCATAGACCGTGTCGGCATTGTCGGTACCGGAATGCGTGTCGGCGCCGTCAGTGAGCGTGAAGGGATCGTTGTTGTCGGGTTGCGACACCGTTCCGGTCGGTTGTGCCACGCTGCCGGTAGGCCCCATCAATCAGCTCCCAAAGGTTCGTTCGTTTGGCCCAACTTTCAATCCTCTGGTCTCACTTGCGCTTCATGAACCGCCTGGATTCGGGGGCTCACGGGTCAGCGCCGATTTTGTCCTCTGTTTGTCTGAGCGACTGGAGTTTTTGTCGGCGTCAGTACCGTTCGTTCGATCCGGCCGAGAGGAATTTGAGATGCAGCGCGTGAGGGTAATGAAGGCCATTGATGTGAGGGTGCTCGGGTATTCAGTCCTAGAAGACAGTAACCATAAGTGTCACTGGATTCGCTGACAACAAGACAACTGTGACAAGTTATGACGATGCAACGCTATGATTGGTATGACATTTTTTAGATTATGTTCGGCTGGAGTCGGTATTCTGGATGTCCTGTTCGGCGGTTGCGGAGAGGCCGGGCTGCAGTAGTGAATTGCTCCCCAGTTTCACATTGTCGCCGGCGGTGGATGGGGCAAAGGTGGAGGGGGACATGCCCGCATTTCGTGTTTCAGGATCGGTGACTCCGGTGACGAAGGGTCGGGTCCGGACTGGCCGGACGAACCTGATGTATGTCTTGAGAGTCATGGGACGGTGACGATTTTGCCCGAAAAACGCGATGTATTTTGCGAGCCAGCGTCGTCTTCGGTGATCCTCGGTTTGTTTCATGCATCGACGTGCCGCATCAGGCCGATGGAGAGCGGGCGTGTCCGGGCTCTGGCCGCGGAAGCGCTCCTCCAGGGAGCGAGCCTCGGACTGTTCGGCGCGACCGACGTCGATTTCGAGTCCCGGACCATACGATACATGCGGTTGTCCCCGGACGGATGGACAGAATGGCAAGGACCGATGCCGGACGTGATCCTGCAGGAGGAACCGCTGCGGGAGGCGGCCGACGATCCCGTCGCCGCGCGCCTCGGCGCCTTTGTTCCCTTTGCGAACCGGCCTCTGTCGGACAGGTTGCCTGCGTTGGAGAGTCTTCAAACGAGCGCACTCGCCTCCCACGTCATACCTTTTCGCCAGGTGGTCGAATCCGATGCGGGGGAGGTGATCGCTGCCTTTCTTGACGAACATCAGCGTATTGTCCTGAAACCAGACAGCCTCCATTCGCGTCACCGGACCGCTTTCATTGCCTGCGACGGTGACGACATCGTCGTGCGTCAGGGCGACCGGCGCTGGCGTTCACCCCGGGAGACGGGAATCGCGGAGCTCGTCGGTTTGGTCGGAGACGGACGGTGGATTGTCCAGGCAATGATCGTCTCCCGCGTGCGCGACGGAAGAATCTTCGATGTTCGGATTCACGCCCACAAGGACGGCAGTGGCCGATGGGTTCTGGTCCGCAGCTTCGTCGGCTTGTCCGAGGCCGGAAGGCTGGTGTCGAACCTGAGCCGGGGCGGATACCAGGGGGATCTGAGCAAGGTCCTCGCCGGTCTCGGCGACAGCGGCACGGCGTTGGTGGCGAGGATTCGGCGTCTCGGTCTTCAGATCGGTGAAGCGCTCGACGCTCAACAGGATGGCGGTCTCGGTGAGATCGAAATCGATATTCTGGTCGATCCGCGGCACTGGCCGTGGATCGCAGAGGTGAATACCAGTCCGGCGGCGGATTTCCACGCGTTTGATCGTGCCCGTTTTAACGTCGCCTATGCCCTGTACCTGGCGCGCCGCCACGGGGAAGGCCGCCACAGGGAGGATGGGCCGGAGTCAAGGGCACAGCCTGTGTATTCGGTATGACGTCACCTCCTGTCCTTGGTGTTTTCCACGGCAAGGCATGTCGTCTGCTGGCGATGAAGAGCAGGCGCGCCCGGGCGCTCGCCGGGGAGGCGGCGCTGCAAGGTGCGGTCTTGGGGCTGTTCGTGAACACCGACATCGATTTTGAAGCCGGGACGGTCCGCTACATGCGGATGACCCCGAACGGATGGACGAATTGGCGCGGACCGATGCCGGACGTCGTCCTGCAGGGGGAGCCGATGCGAAGCGACGAGCAATGCCCGGTTGCCGCCCGCCTCCGGGGCCTGGTTCCCTTCGTGAGTTGGACCCTGCCGGACAAATCGGCTGTTTCGGAAGTCTTGCAGTCAACGGCGCTGGCACCCCACGTCGTTCCTTTTCGGCATGTCGTCGGATCCGATGCCGAGGCGGTGATTGCCGCCTTTCTCGAAGAACACCAGCGCGCCGTGCTCAAGCCCGGGTACGAACATCTGGCAAACAGGATCTTCTTCGTGGCTCGCGACGGTGATGAGATCGTCGTGCGCCGCCGCGACCGGCGCTGGCGCTTGCCGCGGGACAAGGGACTGCGGGAACTCGCCAGTCTCATCGGGGACAAGCCCTGGACCATTCAGAAAATGATCATCTCCCGCGTTCGCGACGGCCGGGCGTTCGACATATTTGTCCATGCCCACAAGGGCGGCGGCGGTCGATGGGAACTGGTGCGCAGTTACGGCAGGTTGTCCGAGGCGGGAGTCCTGGCCACCGTAACGCATTGGGGCGGGTATCTTGGGGAGCTCGACATGGCCCTTGCCGGGCTTGGCGACGATGGAACCGCGTTGGCGGCAAAGGTCAGGCGCCTCGGGATCCAGATCGGCGAGACGCTCGACAGCCAATACGGAGGAAGGCTTGACGAGATCGGGGTCGATATCCTGGTCGATTCGCAGCATCGGCCCTGGATCGCCGAGGTGAATTCGGGACCCGTGACGCGTTTCCACGAGTTCGAGCGTGCGCGACCGCACGTGGCCCACGCCTTGGACATTGCGCGCCGCTTCAGGGATGCGGCGGCAACGGGATCCCCCTCAGAATGATGTGCCGAAACGAGGTACTGACCCGTACTCCAGAAGAGCGACGCTATCCGGTGTGGTCTTTCGAGATAGGCTGCGAGAAATAGTATCCCTTGCCGTGGGCGGATCCGATCGGTGCGTCGTCTCCTGTCTGGGCCTTGATCTTCCTGCGCAGGCGCCGGATGGATTGGTCTATGTAGCGGTGATCCTGGAGGGCGTCCGACTTTCCCATGCGCAGGCCGATATCAAGGCGCGAGATGGGCGTTCCCGGAGTTTCGGCAAGGCATTGGAGAATTTGGATTTCCGCCCGAGTGAGTTGAATCGGATTCCCGGCCGGACTGACCAGTTGCCAGGAGACGAGGTCCAGTTCCCAGGCGGGCGGCGTTTCGGCTGGATCCGCCTGCGGCCGATGCCGGCGGGTGGCGCGGATCGCCGCTGCCAGCTCGCGGAGATCGACCGGCTTGACG
This sequence comes from Nisaea sp., assembly GCF_965216895.1. Taxonomy (GTDB): domain Bacteria; phylum Pseudomonadota; class Alphaproteobacteria; order Thalassobaculales; family Thalassobaculaceae; genus Nisaea. The sequence continues at coordinate 1,574,174 of NZ_OZ244205.1, read as the reverse complement.
AGGTAGACGTCGGCGCCGGTCTCGTAGCCCGACACGCGGTCCCGGACCGTGCCCCGCGCTGTCGCCATGACAATCCCAAGAGAGGGATCGCGCTCCCTGACCGCGGCGGCGATCGACCGGCCGTCCTCACCCGGCAGCCCGACATCCAGCACGACGACATCCGGCCGGCGTTCCTCGAACTGCGTCCAGAAGCTCCGGGCGTCCGCGGCGCCGCGGACCTCCATGCCGCGTGCGGCGAGGAAGGTCACGACCTCTTCGAGAAGCTCGCGCTCGTCCTCCACGACAAGCACGGATACGGTCGGCTCCCTTTCGAGCACGCTCATGTGCCGGCTCCTGCTGTCGCGGGAGCGGCCGGCAGGCGGAGGAAGAACAGGGCGCCACCGCCGGGTGCCTCGGTGCATTCTATGGTCCCGCCATGGGCCGCCAGGATCGAGCGGACGAGGAACAGACCCAGACCGGCACCGTCGCTGTTGCGGGTCGATTGCCCGGCGCGGTAATGGCGCTCGAAGATCCGTTCCCTTTCCGCTTCTGGGATGCCGGGGCCGCGATCTGCGACGCCAATCTCGATCTCCCGTGCTGTCGCGACGACCGAAACCCGGATCGGCGCACCGGCCGGAGAGTACTTGACCGCATTGTCGAGCACATTGCTCAGCGCGATCTCGATCATCCTGGCGTCGGCGTTGGTCATCACCGGGCCGTCCGGCAATTCCATCTCGAACCGGATGCCGTCTCCGGCCGCCCGCAGCATGTCGGCAGCGTCCTCGATCAGTTCGCAGATCTCCAGCCTTTCGCGCTGCAGATGCATTTCCCCGCCCCGGATACGCTCGTCGATCAGGCAGGTATCGATCATGCCGCGCAACCGCCGGACGGCGGCGCGGATCTTCTCCAGCCGTCCCTGGTCGGCAGCGTGGCCGGGAGAGAAGTTTTGAGCGGCGGAATCGATGATGGCGAGCGGATTGCGGAACTCGTGACTGACCATGGAGACGAATTGCTGCTGCAGGCGGCGGGCCTCTCGTTCGCGCCCCATGGCGGCGGTTAGTTCGGCCGTCCGGTCGGCGACCCGTTGCTCCAGCACCGCCTCCTGCTGCCGCGCCGCGTCCAGGGCGGCCCGCTGGATCTCCTCCTTCTCGCTCTGGATCCGGCCGAGCCGCTGGAGCAGCATGAAGGCGAAGACAATCATCTCGAACACGGAGCCGATCTGCGGGCCGGCAAGGGTAAAGGCATTGCTCGGCACGATCCCAAGATCGCGTATCCAGGCAATGACCACCGCGCCAATCAGGCCGACCCAGGTCAGCATCAGCGGACGGGCAGCCGGCTCGCCGCGGAACAGGCCGAAAGCCGTCACCACGAGCAGGAGGCCGGCGACCGGCAGGACGATCACGCTTGTCAGATTGTTCGCCCAGTACATGCTTTCCTGCGGAACCACGGCGCAGAGCGCCATGAGCCCGATTCCGGCGGCGGCGATACTCCAGATGATGATCCTGATGATCCGCGGTATGCGCGCGGTGGAAAGGAACATCGCCGCGAAGGCCGCCGTTCCTGCGATGGTCATGGCGACAAATATGTGCGGGTCCACGTGCCACGAATGCGCGAGCTCCGGCCAGAGATGGCCCGGACCTGTCCCGTTGATGAGCAACCAGACGCCGCTATGGGCGATCAGGTTGAACATGTAGACGAGATAGATGGTCTGGCGGGTATAGGCGAAGAGACCGAGAGCGGCGAAGGTGAACACGGTGGCAATGCCGAGATAGAAGGACTGCAGCGCGAAAAAGTCCTGCTCCTCGTCCAGGAGCCGATCGATCTTCCTGAGATTGAGGTCAAGCGTCATGGTGCTGCTGGTACGGCCACGTACAAGAAACTGGCTGCGTCCGGGCGGGAGATCGAGCGCCGCGATATGGAACCGGGTTTGGATGTCGGTCGTCTCCGGGACCCGGTCGCCGAGTTCAGTCAGCGGAACAGGCTCTCCGGAAGCGGTGACGTCGAAGACCTGCAGACGGTCGAAGTTCGGCAGCTCGAGGGTCAGATACCAATCTCCGGCCGCGTCCGGTTCGACTTCCAGGACGATCCGCGACCAGAGCACGTCGGGAATGTAGCCGTGGCTGTAGACCGCCGTTTCCTCTATCGCCTCGGGACCATCGAGTTTTCTCAAGGCCTCGGTGGGCGAGAGCGTTCCTGTGGGATCAAGCAATACCGTGCGCGGTACGAGGCGCACGGTACTGTCCGCGCCCGAAACCTGCACGACCGTGCCGGCGGAAACCGCATCCTTGGGGTACGCGGGCGCCATGAGGCAGAAAACGAGAATCGAGAGCCGGCAAAGAATTCGCATCACGTCCCATGAGGGCAAAGCAGGAAGGAGGCGAAGTCTCCTCAGAAACGGCGATTCAGGCAAGAGTTGAAACTGCCCGGCCGCAGGTCTGGGAGGTGACCGTCGGCGCTTAGCCCCGCTTCTTTTCCAGGACCCGCTTGATTCGGGCTTCGAGTTCCCGGTCTTCGTCCTCGCTGTGTTTCCTCATCGCGTTTTCGAGGGCCTTGTCTTGCCCCTCGTGACCATAGACGAGCCCCGCGATGACGAAGGCGAGGGAGAGGCCGAGCGCGGACATCGTGGCCCCGAAGCCCCAGAGCGGACCATATTCGCGGCCGATGAAGACGATGCCCCACCAGAAGGCGGCGAACGAGGCGACGGAGGCGAGCAGCAGGAAGCCGATCCTGAGGCAGAGCCCGCCGATGCGGTTGGCCGACATCAGTTCGCGGAAGGCGGCACTGGTCTCGGCGTCGCGTATGGCGCGGGTGATATCCTTGCGGGCAAGCTTGGTCCAGTCGCCGACATACATGCCGGTCTTGCCCTCGCCGCGGCCGGGATTGAGAATTACCTCCTTGAGGTCCTCGACGATCGCGTTCGCCCGCTCCTCGGCGGGGCGGCGTTTCAGGCTGGGGAACGGCGAGTCCGCTGCGCGCTCTTTCTGCTCGTCGGCCGAGGCGTCGCGTCGCAGATCGAATACCGCCGGCGTGCGGTCATCGGTCATCAGGCGTCGCGCTCCCGTGAAACTGTTCATCTGCCGGATCTCAGGCGCATCCCTGCGCCACCATCTCATGCAAGTAGCGGTTCAGGGTGACGGTTGCAACAGGCTCGACGGGATCGAACAGCAGGGTGAGAGCTGCGGTTTCCTCGTCGTAGCGCCGGACCGAGGTCTTGGCGGCGAAGAGGGCGCCCGGGCCGGCGGTCGGCACGAGGACGCGCAATTCGGCCCGGTCGTTCGGTTTCAGGTTGCCGTAATAGCCGACGATTTTGATGCCGAGCGTGTTCCAGTCGTCGATCGTGTAGGGCGTCGATCCAACGACCGCCGTCATCGGCGCGGTGGCGCGCGGCGCGCGGCGGCGCTCGCTTTCTTGTGGCTGGACGGGGGCGAGTGTCTGGTCGGTGGATTGCGGCATTGGCGGCCTCGTTCTGTCTCCGGGTTTTCTTGGCGGTTGCACCCCGTTCTGGCGCACCTCCGCGGGTGTGCCTCTTCGTAAGCAACCCCCGTGCCATTTTGGAGCGATCGAGTGAACTCCGTCCTTTGCCGTTATCAACGCTCCGATTTTCGGGGTTTTGACGAAATCGGAAGGGTCGATTTCGCCGCTTGGGCAAGATCTGCCGGACCCATTCTGCCGCGCGCCGCCACTCTAGCTGTGACGGGCCACTACCTGGTCGCGGGTCGGCCAGGCGGGACGGGTGGCGACATCCTTCGAGGCGCAGGAGCTGCAGCGCATCCGCGTGCCGATCTCGGGTACCGGGAAGTCGGGGCCGAGCTGGGACATCAGCATCGCCGTCGCCGCCTCGGCATTGTGGCCGCAGCGGTTGCACCAGCAGAAGACGCCGATCCCGGCGCGGGCAAGGTCTGCGAGGGTGGCCGGACGGCTGCGCTGTTCGTCCCGCTGCAATGCCCTGTCCTTGAAGCGTCCCATCCGCACCGTTCCCGTTTCGCCAATTGAATGAGAACATAACAGGAACATTTGGGGTGAACAAGCGTCCCCGGCCATAACGGATTACGTCATCGGCGGCGGTAAAGGATGAATTTAAAAGGAACGCCAGGCAGGGTCGGAGGTACCGACGGGGCCGGCCGGAAAATCCCAGAAAACCGGGGTCGTCGAGAGTTCGACCGGGCTGGCGAGCCGGCGGGCCGGTCCCCAATGCGTGTTCTCAACCCTGGGTGCGAGATCGGCCTCGGTCTCGGGCGCGAAAGCGGGCGCGTCGGAGGCCTCGAAACGGCCCTCCAGCAGCGCCGCCGTGCGGGCGAGGGAGGTCCGGAAGCCGGCGCCGGCGCCGCTGCGCACCCGCTCGGCGAGACCGCTGAGGGCCGCTGCGGCGAGAATGAAGCCAGTTGCGTAGTCCAGCGCCTGTACCGGCAGAGGTGTCGGGTGGTTCTTCTTGTAATGTCGCATCCCGGTCTCGGCGATCCCGCTGCTCATCTGCACGATGCTGTCGAAGCCGCGCCGCTTCGCCCAGGGACCGGTCCAGCCATAGGCGCAAAGGGCGACATCGACCAGGGCCGGATTGAGCGCGCGGCGCCGGGCGGAATCGAGGCCGAAGCCGGCGAGCGCATCCGACCGGTAGCCATGCACCATTACATCGGCATCCGCGATCAGCTCCTTCAGGCGGTCTAGCCCTTCGTTCGTTCGCAGGTCGAGCACGGCAGAACGTTTGCCAAGCAGCATTTCTTCTTCCAGCGCCTCGTTCCAGAGCTCCTCGGGCGGATCGATGCGCAGGACGTCGGCGCCATAGCCGGCAAGAAACCGCGTCGCGGCCGGTCCGGCGAGCACGCGGGTCAGGTCGAGCACCCTGATACCGGCCAGCGGCCGGGACGGAACGATCTCCCAGGACGCCGCTCCCGGGCCGGCAAAACTCTCGTGCCGCAGCAGCGGTTCCGCAGCGACGGCCTTGCCCTGGGGATGGACGGCCCAGGCTTCGGCGGAACGCATTTCCCCGGCGCAGCCGCCGGCCGCCACGATGGCGTTCTCGAGAGGCGTGGCGTCCCATTCGGCGACCGCGGCGGCGACCTTGTTTCGGTCGGCGATGCCATCGTCGGGCACCCCGAGCACCGACAGTGCGGCCTTGCGGTGGTGCGGCGCGTTGGTGTGGAGGCGGATCCAGCCATCTCGGGTCTCGTAGTCGCCGGCGACCGGATCCCAGACCGGAGGCAGTTCCCAGCCGTCGGGGCGCAGCGAACTCCTGAACCAGAAGGACGCAAGCCTGCGATCCACCGCGACCTCTGCCGCCATGCCGTGGCGCGCGGCGATCAGTTCCGCGAGCGCTTCTCCGGCGGCTGCGACGGAGGCGGCGGCGAGATCCGAGACGGCATAGGCCGAGGCCAGGGCTCCGGGTTCGGCGAAGAGCGGTGCCGGACGCTCGGGCAGGCGGGCGGCTTTCCGGATTTCGGAAAGAAAGTAAGAAAGCGATGACATGGCTCTAGCCGGTGACGAGGCGGGGAAGTTTTTCGAAACGCGAGATAACGTCGACCAAAGAGGCGGAGGAGGCGAGTTTCTTGTAGCCGGACGTCAGTTCGAAGGTCGGCTGGCGCTGTCCCTTGCGCTGCTTCTTGGTGACCGAGAAGAGTGGCATCTCGTGGCTGTGCCGGAAGATCGAAAAGGCGACGCCGTCATCGTTATGGTCGATCGCGTAATCGCGCCATTCGCCGGAGATGACCCGGCTGGAGTAAAGGGAGAGGAGCTGACCCAATTCCGTCTTGGTGAAGAAGAGACCGCGCTGCGGCGACCGGCTTTTCTTGAGCCGAATCAGGTCCGCCATGGGCCGCTCACCTACGGATTTGTTGCCAGTTCATGACACGTAGTTTTCCCGAAAAATCCATCGGCGTAAAGTCCGCGTTCCTCAAACCGGTCCGGGCTGCGAGAGCGGTTTGATTTCAGGGAGCGCGCCATGTAGGTTGCGCTCGACCGCTGAGGCGGGTGAAATGTTGCCGGACCGGACTGCCGGGCCGGCGCTTCGCAACGGAGACAGGCGTGGCAGATATTTTTCGCGAGATCGACGAGGAACTCCAGCAGGAGAAGGCCGCCCGGCTGTGGAAGCGGTACGGGCCCTATGTCATCGCGCTCGCCGTGCTGATCGTCCTCGGGGTCGGGGGCTACCGGTTCTGGCTCTCCTATGATGCAACGCAGAAAGCGGCCGAGTCAGCCCGATATGAGGCGGCGGCGCAAACCCTCGCCGATGATCCGGCGGCGGCCGCCGAAGCATTCGGAGCGCTTGCTCAGGACGGCAACAAGGGATATGCGGCGCTTGCCGCTCTCCGTCAGGCCGCTGCGCTGGTCGAAGCCGGCGATGTCGAGGCGGCCGTCATCACCTACAAGAAGTTGGCCGACGACCAGGGCACACCTGTCCTTTTCCGAGATCTTGCCCGTCTTCTCGCGGTGACGCACCGGATCGACAGTGGCGATCCGGCCGAGCTTTCGCGTGAAATCGCAGCCCTTGCGAACACGACCGGACCTTGGCGCCCGCTCGCCCGCGAGGCCGAGGCGCTGATCGCGCTGAAGGCCGGCGACAAGGCAAAGGCGCGGGAGATCCTCGAGGCCCTGACGGCGGACGCCGAGACGCCCGGCCAGCTGCGGGCCCGGGCGACCGAGCTGCTCAGTGCCATCGGCCGCGAGTGACCGGGAGCGCTCGATGACCGGTCTGCATTTCGGGCGACTCCCGCGTTTCGCGCTCTTCGCCGGTTTCCTCCTGATCCAGGGCTGCAGTGACGGGCTGTTCTTCGGTGAAGAGAAGGAAGGGCCGCCCCTGCCTGGCGAGCGTTTGCCGATTCTGGCTCTGGAGAAGAGCCTTGTGCCGGATCCGAATCTTGCCGAGCAGCGGGTCATCCTGCCGCGTCCGGTTGAGAATCCCGACTGGCCCCAACCCGGCGGCAATGCCGTGCACGCGATGCACCATCTCGCCGCGGGTGACGAGCTGCGTCGGGTCTGGACCGTGGATATCGGCAGCGGATCGGATGACGACACCCAGCTGATCGGGAGCCCGATCGTCGTCGACGGCCTGATTTACGCGATGGATGCCGAAGGCCAGGTTTCCGCGCTCAAGACCTCGAACGGTGACCGGGTCTGGTCTGCGGAGACACAGCCGGACGACGAGGACGAGACGATCTATCCGGGTGCGCTCGCGGCCGGCGGCGGCAAGCTGGTTGCCGCGACCGGATACGGTGAGGTGATCGCGTTCGATCTGAAGAGCGGCGAAGAACACTGGCGCAGCCGGCTGCCCGGCCCGGCCCGGGGCGCGCCGACCGTTTCCGACGGCCGAGTCTTCGTCACCATCCTCGGCAACCAGTCCTTCGCGCTCGATCTGAACGACGGTTCGCGGATCTGGTCTCATACCGGGATCGCGGAGGAATCCGCCCTGCTCGGGATCGCCAGCATCGCGGTCAGCGAAGGCTCCGCGATCGTACCCTATTCCTCAGGCGAGCTGTTCGTCCTGCGGATCGAGAACGGCCGGTTGTTGTGGAGCGACAATCTGAGTTCGGTCCGCGGTATCAACACGGTCTCAAGGCTCGCAGACATTCGCGGCAATCCGGTCGTCGATGACGACCTGGTCATCGCCATCAGCCAGTCGGGGCGACTCATCGCCACCGATCTGAATTCCGGCCGCCGGATCTGGGAAGCCCGCATCGGCGGGGACCAGACACCCTGGGTCGCCGGAGACTACTTGTTCGTTGTCTCCAACCTTGGCGAGGTGCTGGCCCTGACCAAGTCCCGGGGGCGGATCCGCTGGATCCAGCAGCTCCCGGTGTTCGAGAATCCCGAAGACAAGGAAGGTCTGATCACCTATTCCGGACCGGTGCTGGTCAGCGACCGGCTGCTGGTCGGATCCTCGACGGGCGATGTCTACGCGATTTCACCCTATACCGGGAAAATTCTCGGCAAGATCGATATCGGGTCCGCGGTCTTCATTCCGCCGGTCGTGGCGGGTGGAACGGTGTTTTTCCTGACCGACGACGGCGACCTCGAGGCCTTCCGCTAGTCCTCGGGCCGCACTGCTGCATGGCGGCCATGTCGCAAGATTGCTTGATCTGAAGGGCATGCCGGGACTACGGAACTGCCATGAGTTTTACTGTCGCCATCATCGGCCGTCCAAATGTCGGCAAATCGACCCTGTTCAACCGGCTCGTCGGCAAGCGCATCGCCATCGTCGACGATCAGCCTGGGGTCACGCGCGACCGCCGCGAAGGTGAGGGCCGGGTCGGCGATCTGACCTTCCGTCTCTTCGACACGGCCGGTCTCGAGGATTCTGAGAACGAGAGCCTCGAGGGCCGCATGCGGCTGCAGACCGAGGCGGCTGTCGGCGAGGCGGACGCGGTGCTGTTCGTCATCGACGCCCGCGCCGGCGTGACCCCTCTCGACAATCACTTCGCCCGCTGGCTCCGACGAGTCAAAGGCAAGGTCATCCTCGTCGCCAACAAATGCGAGGGCAAGGCGGGCGCGCCCGGCCTCTACGAGGCCTTCGGGCTCGGCCTCGGCGACCCGGTGCCGCTCTCGGCCGAGCACGGCGAGGGCCTGGGCGAGCTCTATGACGCCCTCAATGAATTCGCGCCGGAAGAGGCGCATGACGACTACGACGCGCTCGATGCCGAACAGGAAGAGACCGACGACATCATCGATGAGGCGCCGGACGGGGCCGCGACCTGGCGCGACGCCAAGGCGCCGGACACGATCCGGCTCGCCATCGTCGGCCGTCCGAATGTCGGCAAGTCCACCTTCGTGAACGCGTTGCTCGGCGAGGACAGGATGCTGACCGGCCCGGAAGCGGGAATTACCCGGGACGCGATCGAGAGCGACTGGGAATTCGAGGGTCAGCCTTTCAAGCTGTTCGACACGGCGGGCCTGCGCCGGCGCTCCAGGGTGACGCAGCGGCTGGAATATCTGTCCGGCGAGGATACGCGCCGGGCGATCCAGTTTGCCCATGTCGTGGTACTGATGCTCGATGCGACGACGATGCTGGAGAAGCAGGACCTGACGATCGCCCGCATGGTGATCGAGGAGGGCCGGGCGCTCGTCATCGCCGCCAACAAATGGGACATCGTCGAGAACAGGGAAAAGGCGCTGGGTCATCTGCGCGACCGGCTGCAGACCTCGCTGCCGCAGGTGAAGGGCATTCCCTACATCACCATCTCCGCCGAGCGCGGGCGCAATCTCGACAAGCTGCTGAAGGCGGTGGTCGAGACCTACGACACCTGGAACCGCCGGGTCTCCACGTCGCGCCTGAACCGCTGGCTGCAGGACATGACGGAGCAGCATCCGCCGCCGCTCGCCAAGGGCCGGCGGATCAAGCTGCGCTACATGACCCAGATCAAGACCCGTCCGCCGACCTTTGCTGCCTTCGTCAGCCAGCCGACCGAGCTGCCGGAAGCCTATATCCGCTACCTGGTGAACGGGCTGCGCGACATGTTCAAGCTGACGGCGGTGCCGATCCGCTTCTACCTGCGCGGCAGCAAGAACCCCTACGTGAAGGACCAATAGGCCGCGCTACGGCCCACGACCGCCTGGAAGCTGTCCATCGGCATAGTCGGATCGACAGGGGCTTCTTGGGGGACGGCTTTCGTCGGATCCTCCCGGAACGGGAGGATGTGATCGGTGTGATCGGGCGGCATCTATCGCCCAGATTCACCTGCCCCCCTTGGCAAGCGGGTCGTGAGGGGACATCATTGACCCTCCGTCCCGAGACCGTCTTTCCGATTGAGGATCCGCAATGACCAGCGAAAACCGCACCGCCGCTCCGCTTTGGCAATGGAGCGCCGTCGAGCTGTCCGGCGCCATCCGTGACGGTCGTGTCAGCGCCGCCGACGCCGTCGCTTCCGCCGTCGGCCGCATCAGGGCGGAGAACGGACACATCAATGCCATCGTGGTGGATCAGACCGACGCGGCGCTGGAACAGGCCGCCGCTTATGACGATATCCTGAAGAAGGACGGACCGATCGGCCCGCTGCACGGCGTCCCGGTCGCGATCAAGATCAATGTCGACGAGGAAGGTACCGCGAACAGCAACGGCGTGACCGCCTTCAAGGACCTGATCGCGCCGGCCGACGCGCCGGTGGTAAGCAATCTGAGAAAAGCGGGCGCGATCATCGTCGGGCGCAGCAACACGCCGGAATTCTCCTTTCGCGCGACGACCGTGAACGAGCTGCATGGCCGGACCTACAACCCGTGGGACGACAACCACTCGCCGGGCGGTTCCTCGGGCGGCGCCTCTGCGGCCGTCGCGGCCGGTTTCTGCCCGATTGCGCATGGCAACGACATCGGCGGCTCGCTCCGCTTCCCCGCCTACCAGACCGGCACCGTGACGGTGAAGCCGGGCCAGGGACGGGTGCCGGCCTACAATCCGTCGGGCAAGGAAGAACGCTCGCTGCTGGCGCAACTCATGTCCGTGCAGGGCATCATCGCCCGCGAGGTGCGGGACGTCCGGCTTGCGACCCGCGTCCTGATGCAGCCGGATCCGCACGATCCGCTGCAGGTTCCGGTTCCGTTCGACGGAGCGCCGGTAGAGCAGCCGATCAAGGTCGCCTTCTGCCGCGAGACCAACGGCTACGATATTCATCCGGTGATCGTGTCGGCGCTCGAGAGCGCGGCGGGGGAACTGGAAAAGGCCGGCTACGTCGTCGAGGAGGCGGCGCCGCCGATGATCCGCGAGGCGGCGTCTGAGGCTTTGCCGGCGCTCTATGCCGATTGCGAAATCTTCCTGGGCGAAGCGATCAAGAAGTACGGCAGTGCCGATATCCAGAAGGTCTTCGGCTATTATTTCGAGAATTATCCGCCGACCGACGCTGTCGGCCTGCTGAAGGCAATGTCCCGCCGCACGCGCTATCTCCGGGCCTGGAATCTCTTCCTGGAGGAATATCCGCTGGTCCTGACGCCGTTCATGATGCGGCCGGGATTCACCTGGAACGAGGATGCGGACAGCTCCGCCGGAACCCGCGATATCTTCGACTCCGCCCTCTATAGCTGGCTGATCAATTTCCTTGGCCTTCCGGCCTCCATCGCGCCGGCCGGGTATCACGAGGAGCTGCCACTCTCGGTGCAGATCATCGGCCGCCGTTTCCGCGAGGATCTGACGCTCGATGCGGCGGAAGCCCTCGAGCGGGCGAACGGAATCCAGATCCACGAACTCTGGCGCCGCAAGGGGCTGCGCTGAGGATCGGGACCTCCGGAAGAGAGCAGCGCTGCCAGCCGGATGCGCTTGGCGGGACCGAGTCAGCATCGAAAGATAAACCAGTCTGAAAAAGACTAATTTAACGAATTCATGCGAGACCCATACGCTGGAATTCAACTGGGAACTTGCGCACAAGATGCAGCCGAAGCAATCGATCGGGATCGATTATCTTGATTGGGTCTTGGAATATTGGCGATCGCTCCGCGGCGACCGGAGCATGCCGTCTCGTAAGGATTTCGACCCCACGGTTGTTCCCTCCAGAATCCTGCCAAACCTGATTATGGTCGAAGTGCACGAGGAAACGAAATTCCTGTACAGGCTGTACGGCACCGCCCATGTCGACGTGGCCGGTTTGGATTTTACCGGATCGTACCTGCACGAGCTGCCCGAAAGAGGGGGATATCGGGATTATCTTGCGGGCATCTACGAGCAACTGGTGCAAGAGAAGGTGCCCTTGTTTACCGAAAGCACCTACCAGTGGAAACAGCACACCAAGCGTTCCACGCAGCGGCTGATGGTACCCTTCTCGAACGATGACCGAACCGTGCATCACATACTCTCGGCGCAGGTGTTCGATTTTGTCTGGAGCGACGACAGATCGAAAATCAATCTCTTTGATTTCGACGGGTTCGGGGAAGCTCGGCGTTATACCCTTGAAGGGTGAGCGTCCTGCAGCACGCTACCGTGAAGATGCGGTACGCGTTCACGGGCGCGTCTGAATCCGTGCGGATGGACTTGTTTGCGGCATGATTTCCGCATCATAATTACGCCATGAGCCGCCGCCGCATCTCCCGCCATCATTTGTCTGTCGATGATATTGCGGCACTGTACGACACCCTTACGGAACAGCAGAAGAGGCGCTACTACCGCCGCTGGAAGGTGGAGACGCCGGTGCTGAACCAGAAGCGCCAGCGCGATGTGGTGCAGGACGACGTGCGCCTGAAGCGGCTCGAGGACCGGGCGGACGGCATCGAGTTCGCGCTCCGTTTCGACGACCTGACCCAGCGCCAGCGCAACGAGTTGGAGCAGATGGCCCGCAATCTCCGGCTCGCGGCGCAGGGAATGAAGAAGATTCTCGACAGGACCTGAAGCATTTCGGGCACTTGTGCGCCTTCGAAGGCGCGCCTTACTCTCGACGGATCGCAGTCACAGTCGCTTGAGCCTGATCCCGTGTCAGAGATCCAAAGATCCGCCGAAACGGTCCCGGTCCCGCATCCCTATCGCTGGGCGATGCTGTTCGGCGTCTGGCTGATCTATTTCGCCTTCGGCCTGACGATCAGCGCGCTCGCCCCGATGGTCGGGCCGATCACCGCCGATCTCGGTCTCAGCCACGGCGCCATGGGAACGGTGCTCGGGGCCTGGCCCTTCGTCTATATCGGCGCGGCGGTGCCCTGCGGCATCCTGCTCGACCGGATCGGGGCGCGGAAGGCGCTGCTGCTCGCGGCGGTCATCATGGCGCTCTCCGGCCTTGCCCGGGCCGTCGCCGTTGATCACCTGACGCTGTTTCTCGCCGTCGGCATCTTCGGCTTCGGCGGCCCGCTGATCTCCATCGGCGCGCCGAAGATCATCGCCGAATGGTTCGAGGGCAAGGAGCGCGGCTTCGCCATGGGGATCTACATCACCGGCCCGGCCATGGGCGGCATCCTCTCGCTCAGCCTGACCAACGCGGTGGTGCTGCCGTTCCATGGCGGCGACTGGCGCATGGTGGTGACGGACTACGCCCTGATCACCGGTGCATCCGGTCTGATCTGGCTGCTGATCGCGCAGCATGCCGAGGCCCGCGCCCGCGAGGCGGCGGAGAAGGCCGCACCGCGCCGCTCGCAGATCGAGGTCTTCAGGGATCTGATGGCGAACCCGGTGGTGCGGATCATTCTCGCCATGAGCGTCGGCATCTTCTTCTTCAACCACGGTACAAACAACTGGCTGCCGGAAATCCTGAGATCGACCGGGATGAGCGCCGTCGAGGCCGGCTACTGGGCGGCGCTGCCGACCGTGGTCGGGGTGTTCGGCTCGCTCACCATCCCGCGCCTCGCGACCCCGGAGCGGCGCGGCGCGATCCTCGGGGGTCTGTTCGTGCTGGCGGGGGCCTGTACCCTGCTGCTGCAGCTCGGCGAGGGCCCGGGCCTGTTCCTCGCCCTGGTCTGCCAGGGCCTCGCGCGCGGCACGATGATGACGATCGCGCTGCTGTTCCTCGTCGAGGCGCGGGGCGTCGGCTCCAAGAATGCGGGCTCGGCAGGCGGCCTTTTCTTCTCCGCCGCCGAGATCGGCGGGGTCTCGGGCCCGGTCGCGATCGGGGTGATTCACGACATGACGGGCGGCTTCACGGTCAGTCTCTGGGTGCTGACGGGGATATGTACGCTGCTGCTTTGCGGGCTGATTTTCGGAATTCGCAGAGCGCCCGCTCCGGCCACTTCCTAGACCGCCTGCCCGGCGCTCCAGCCGCTGGACCAGGCCCACTGGAAATTGTAGCCGCCGAGCCAGCCGGTGACGTCGACGGCCTCGCCGATGAAATAGAGTCCGGGAACGGCTTTCGCTTCCATCGTCTTCTGGTCGAGCGCGCCCGTGTCGATCCCGCCGAGAGTCACTTCGGCGGTCCGGTAGCCTTCCGATCCGGCCGGTTTGACACGCCAGCGGTTGACCCGTTCGCCGAGCACACGGAGCGCCTTGTCGCCGGTGTCGCCGAGCGGGCGGAGGGTTCCGGTCTCTTCCGCGATCGCGGCGGCGAGACGTTTCGGCAGGATTCCAGAGAGGGCGGTATGGACGGCTTGTCTGGGGCTATCGGATTTGGCTTTCAACAGCATCTCCGCGGCGTCGCCACCGCGGGCGAGATCGACCCGGATCTCCTCGCCGTCGCGCCAGTAGGAGGATATCTGCAGGATCGAGGGGCCGCTGAGTCCGCGATGGGTGAAGAGCAGGCCTTCGGCAAAGCGGGTCTTGCCGCACGCGACCTCGGCCTCGACGGAGATGCCCGAGAGCGGTTTCAGACGCTCGAGCGTGTCGGGATCGAAGGTGAGCGGAACGAGGCCCGGGCGCGTCGGGATCACCTTGATGCCGAACCGCTCCGCGATGTCATAGGCGAAGCCGGTCGCGCCCATCTTCGGGATCGACTTGCCGCCGCTGGCGATCACCAGCGACGCCGCCTCGACCGTGCCGGACGACAGCCCGACGCGAAAACCGCTCCCGAGCCGCACGACGCTTTCTACCGATGTAGAGAGTTCGAGCCGCGCGCCCGCCTCGCGCAGTTCCGTGGTCAGCATCTCGACAATCTGCTTCGAAGAATCGTCACAGAACAACTGTCCCAGGGTCTTCTCGTGATAGGCGATGCCATGCCGCTCAACGAGGGCGATGAAGTCGCGCTGCGTATAGCGCCGAAGCGCCGAGATGCAAAAGCGGGGATTGGCGGAGAGGAAGTTCTCCGGCGCGGTGCGCAGATTGGTGAAGTTGCAGCGCCCGCCGCCGGATATCCGGATCTTTTCCCCCGGCGCCTGCGCGTGGTCGACCAGCAGCACCGAGCGGCCGCGCCGGGCCGCCTCGATGGCACACATCATGCCGGCCGCGCCCGCGCCGACGATCAGGCAATCGAGTTTTTGTCGCATCCTGTTGCCGGCCGCGTCCTATTCGGGCTTTTTCTTGTCTGCTGACTGACCGCCGTCGCCATCCATTTTCGCAGGATCCTCGTGGGCGAGGTCTTCCTCGACATCCTTTATGTCCTCGGCCGCTTTTGCGCGTTCTTCTTCTCTCTTGCGGCGTTCCTCTTCCTGCGCCTGCTTGTCCGCGTTGCGGGCGGCTTCCGCATCGGCCATCTCGGGGTTGGCGGTCTCGAAATAACCGTTGGCGCCTTGACCGGTCTCCGAATCCTCCTTTCCGGCCTTGTGCTCCCGGGTCTGCTGGGAAACCTTGACGAAGGCGGGCGGCGCGCCGCCGTCCTTGTCCGCACCGAAAAAGAGCGTCTGGTGCGGGAACGGAATCTCGACATCCTCGGCGTCGAAGCGGCGCTTCACCCGGCGCAGGAACTCGCGCCGCACATTCCATTGGGATCCGGGTTTCGTCCTTACGCGGGTTCGGATATTGACGCTCGAATCCGCCAGATCCTGGACACCGACGACCTCGAACGGGCCGACGATCGAGTCCTTGATCTTCTCGTCCTCGATCAACTCGTTGCCGATCTCGTCCAGCAGTTTCATGACCTGATCTGCATCTTCGCGATAAGCGATGCCGACATCGACGAGCGCGAAGGCGAAATCCTTTGTCATGTTGGTGATCACGTCGACGCTGCCGAAGGGGATGGTGTGCAGGTCGCCGGCGACGTCGCGCAGACGGAGCGTGCGGATGCTGAGCGCCTCGACCGTGCCGGTCTTTCCGCCGACATCGATATAGTCGCCGACATTGAGGGTATCTTCGATCAGCAGGAAGACGCCGGAGATGACGTCCTTCACCAGCGATTGCGAGCCGAAGCCGACCGCAAGGCCGACGACGCCGGCGCCGGCGAGCAGCGGGGTGATGTCGACGCCGATTTCGGAGAGGATGACGAAGACCGCCAGGACGCCGAGGATGATGGCGACGGCGCGCCGCAGCAACGGCAGAAGGGTCCGCTCGCGGCCGCTGAGTGTTCCTTTTTCCTCCGACACCTTGAGACGGCGCTCGACGAACAGGCCGACCAGTTCGGAGACGACAAGGGCGCCGCCGCCGACCAGCGCGATCGTCGACAGCATGCGGATCAGGATCTGCCCGTTGTCCGAGGCCAGAAATGCCGAAAGCTGAAGCCCCCAGACTTCCAGGAGCGCGCCGATGGCGGCGATCGAGATCAGGACGCGCGCTCCGCCGAGTACATGCGGCACATAGCGGTTCGCGCGCTGTTCGAGGGACGGGAACCGGTCCGTCAGTTCCCGCGAGATCGAGAACAGCCGAAGACCAAACGTATCGATGGCGAGCCAGGCGATGCGCCAGACGACCATGATCGCGACCATAAAGGCGGCAATCTCGCCGAGCCTGATGAAACCCTTGTCGCCCATCGACATGAGCATGAGCAGCCCGGCGGTCACGTAGGCGATGGCGATCAGGTGCCAGATCGCGGCGAGCAGGGACCAGAACGGATTCCGTGCTGTACCGTCTGAGCGTTGCGCGATCGTGCGGGCGAAGCTGCTTCTGTTCTGCAGAATGAAAGCGATCGTGAGGGCCCAGAGCACGCCGAACACCACTTGCTCCAGGAACAGGAAGGTCGTGTAGGGGAGGCCCAGGATCAAGGCGCTCTGAAGCCCCAGAAGGCCATAGATACCGGTGGCGACGACGCGGTTCACCCAGACTCCGAGATAGGCGCTGGTCGCCGGAGCGATTTCCAGCGACCGGCTGACCAGTCCTGCCGGTTTCAGAAGTGTCTTGATGACCGCGAGGCACACGAGGTGTGACGCCACCGCAAAAACGAAGGCCCGTCCGGCGAACTGGACATTGGTTGAGCTGACGGTCGTCAGGACGAGTTGCGTTACGGCGAAGAAAACCGCCGGCCTCAATGCCCGGAGAAGCAGCAACGGCACGAGAACGGCGACACTGTGCAGCAGCGTACCGTCCGCCGCCCAGGATTCGAGACGATCGAGGGGCCGGCGGATAATGCGTCCGACAATGTGCACCGTGATCAGCCCAAGAACGACGATCCCGCCGATAATACCGGTCCATTCCGCAAGGATGATCAGGCCGCTGGGGTCGGTCATGAGGTCGTTGATGACCGGAAGCAGGCTCTTAACGTTTGTCAGGGCGAGCGCAGTGGTCGACAGCCGGGTCACCGCTTCCTGAAGGAAGTCGCTGATTCCTGTGACCATGTCCGACATCGCCGTCGCGATCCCCGTATCGATCTTCTCCTCGACCGATTTGTCTTCCGAGACCGCGATCAATGCCTCGAGCTTGGAGATCAGCGCGTTGCGTTCCTGTTCGTCCTTCAGGGTCGAGACGAGGCTCTTGATCTGTTCCGGATCGAGTTTCTTCTGCGGCTCGCCCTGTGATTGCTGGGCCGACTCAATCAAAGGCGTTTGAGCCGATGCATCGCGGGGAAACGCGGAGGCGAAGAGCATGGTGATCGCCAGAGCCGCAAGGATGAGAGTGAGAGGTTTCAGCATATGTTCCCCACGTCGGGCCCTTCGGACTACCTGAACCATTTGAGCGATTTGAGCGCCCAGAGTTCGAGGCCGACAATGACAATCATGAGAAGTGAAACCGCCCAGAAGGCCCAGGCGGTCTCCGCGCCTGGCATCCCGGCGACATTGATGCCGAGCAGGCCGGTCAGCAGACCGAGCGGCAGACAGATGGCTGAAATCACCGACAGCAGGTATAGGCGCCGGTTCAGTTCCTCGCTGTTGCGGTTCTGGATGGTGTCCTGGATGACCATCGCCCGCTCGCGAATCTCGTCGAGACTCTCGACATAGCGTATCACCCTGTCGGCGGCCTCGGTCAGGCCGCTGATGGTTCGCCGGCCGAACCAGGCCGGCGGATCGTTGGTCAGCTGCCGGAGCGCGTCCCGCTGTGGCAGGACGTAGCGCCGGAGAATGATCGTCCTGAGCCGGAGCAACTGAAGCTCGCGCGTCGGCTGACGCAGATCGGCGAGCGTCTGTTCCTCGTCGACCGTGTCGATGCGCTCTTCCAGATCGTCGATCACCGGTTCCATCCGCCTGAACAGTCGATCGGCAATCTTCGTCAGAAGCTCGTCCGCACCTTGCGGCGCATACCCCGCGCGTATCGAGTCGAGAGTGTCCTGGACCGCTAGCAGCCGGCGCATCCGGACCGTGATCATGAAGCCGGGTTCGACCCAGATCCTGAGACTGACCATATCTTCCGGATCGGCGCCGGGATTGAGATTGACTCCGCGGAGCACGAGCAGCGTCGCGTCGTCGAAGCGCTGCACGCGGGGACGTGTTTCCTCTGCCACCAGCGCCTCGGCTGCCACATCGGGGATCCCTGCACGGTCCCGGATCCAGGCGCGTGCGGCGTCCTGTTTCTGGTCCAGATGAAGCCAGGTAAGGCGATAGTTCTTCGGCCGGCCGGCTTCGAGGTCTGACCAGCTTAGATCTTCACAGGGACCGGTCTTAGGCAACCCGATGCCGGCAATCAGCCCGTTATTGCCTTCGGCCGTGTTCATCTCTCGTCACAATCCCGTCCAGGAATTTCCCCGCGAGCAGTATAGGTTGAAGGCGCGATCCGGCAATCCCGGGACGTTACTGCCGGAGCTTTGCCGCGCGGTCCGGGTAGTCTGTTATGATGCCGTCAACGCCGAGATCGATCATCCGCTGCATGTCGGCCGTCTTGTTCACCGTCCAGACCACCACCGTCAGCCCCTCGGCATGGGCGGTCGCGACGGCCTCCTTCGTGACATTGCCATAATAGGGCGACCAGACGGAACACCCGGCCGCTTTAACGGTCTTCTGCACAGAGCCGCCATAGGCATCGATATCGAGCCCGCCGAGCCACGGCGAGGCGCCGTCCTGACCGACCTCCAGGTTGTCCAGCCAGCGAGCCTCGGCGGTGAGACACACCGTCGGGATGGCCGGATCGATGCGCTTGGCGGCGATCAGCGTTGACCAGTCGAAACTCTGCAGCGTGATGCGGTGCGCCATGCCGGCCGCCCGGGCGGTATCGATGACAGTACGTGCGAAGGTTTCCGGATCGGGCGTTTCGGAGGGATGCAGGGGCGAGCGTTTGGTCTCGATGTTGAAACGGACCGAATAGTTGCCGCGATCCGACACCAGCCGAAAGAGATCCGCCAGCCTCGGAATCGGCGTACCGTCCATCGGTTCCTGATCCGCGAACCGCCGGGAATAGCGGCTTTCGGGACGGATCCTGCCGACATCGTAGGCGGCCAGTTCGTCAGCGCGCAGCGAGCGCAGAGGGATTTCGTTCTCGATCCAGGCGCCGTCCCGGCGGGCCAGATCCGAGGAGAGCGCACGATCATGATGGATCACGGGAACACTGTCCGCGGTGACCACGGTGTCCAGCTCGAGAACATCGACGCCGAGATCGAGCGCTTTGGCGAAAGCGGGCAGGGTGTTTTCCGGCAGCAGCCCGCGCGCACCGCGATGGCCCTGGATTTCGACGGCGAGCGCCGGTGTGGTGACGCAGGCCGCGAATGCGACGAGCCCGAGAAGCGCACGGAGCCTGAGATCAGGCATCGACGAGATCCCCGTTGCGCAGACAATCCTGCGATGCGAGCTCAAGGAACAGCGGGACCAGTGCTTCCGGCGCCTGCACCGTCTCCTGGTCTTCGCCCGGATAGGCGGTGGCGCGGATCTTGGTGCGGGTGGCTCCCGGATTCAGCAGGTTGGCGCGGACCGGACCGCGCGCATTTTCGGCCGCGTAGCTTCGGACCATGGCTTCCAGCGCCGCCTTGCTGACGGCATAGGCGCCCCAGAACGGGCGCTCGCCATGGGCGGCATCGCAGGTGACGAATATCGCCCGTCCGGCATCCGACTGGCGGAGCAGCGGGTCGAGGCTGCGGACCAGACGCTGGTTGGCGGTCAGGTTGACGGCGATGACATCGTCCCAGAGCTGCGGATCGTAGTGGTGCATCGGCGTCAGGGTGCCCAGCATCCCGCCGTTCGCGACCAGAATGTCGATCCTGCCGTAGCGCTCGTGCAGGGCGGCGCCAAGACGGTCGATGGCCGCCGAGTCCTTCAGGTCCATCGGCACCAGACTGGCACTCCCTCCGGAGGCCCGGATCTCGTCGTCCACCTCCTCCAGCGCGCCGACGGTGCGCGCGACGAGCACCACATGCGCGCCCTCGCGGGCGAACGCCTTCGCTACGGCGGCGCCGATGCCGCGGGAGGCGCCGGTAATGACCGCGATGCGGCCCTCGAGTTTTCCGGTCATGAGATTCTCAGCTAACTGGATCTGGTCAGGAGGCCTCGGCCAGCAGCGACAGCTGCCGGACATTGGAGCCTTCGTTCTGGTCGATCAGCGCGATCGGGTAGTCGCCGGTAAGACACGCATCGCAATATTGCGGATGTTCGTTGTTCCTGGCCGCTTCGCCCACAGCCTGATAGAGGCCGTCGTGGGAAATGAAGGCCAGGCTGTCGACACCGATCAATTCGGCCATTTCCTCGACCGACATGCGGGCCGCCAGAAGCTTTTCCCGCTCCGGCGTGTCGACGCCGTAGAAACAGGAATGGGTCGTCGGCGGACTGGCGATCCGCATATGAACTTCCTTGGCGCCGGCCTGCCGCACCATCTCGACGATCTTGGTCGAGGTCGTGCCGCGGACGATGGAATCATCGACGAGGATCACACGCTTGCCCTTCAGCTGCGCCGTGTTCGCATTGTGCTTCAGCTTCACGCCGAGATGGCGGACATGGTCCGTCGGCTCGATGAAGGTCCGGCCCACATAGTGATTGCGGATGATGCCAAGATCGAAGGGCAGGCCGGCCGCGGCCGCATAGCCGATCGCCGCCGGCACGCCGCTATCCGGCACCGGGACGACGACGTCGGCCTCGATATTGCTCTCCTTCGCCAGCACCGCTCCGATTTCCTTGCGCGCGTTGTAGACGCTCTTGCCTTCCATCACGCTGTCGGGGCGGGCGAAATAGATATACTCGAAGATGCAGAACCGACTCGGTTTCGCGGCGAACGGCTTCATCGACTGGATGCCTTCGCTCGTGACCATCACCACTTCGCCCGGCTCGATATCGCGCACGAACTCCGCGCCGATGATGTCGAGCGCACAGGTCTCCGAGGTCAGGATATGCGCGTCGCCGACCTTGCCGAGTACCAGCGGGCGTACGCCGTGCGGATCGCGTATGCCGATCATCGCGTCGCGCGTAAGACAGACGAGCGAATAGGCGCCGACGATTTTCTGCATCGCGTCGATCACCCTGTCCAGCACCGTCTGCTGCGGGCTGCGGGCGACGAGATGAATGATGGTCTCGGTGTCTGAGGTCGATTGGAAGAGGCAGCCCTGACGAACGAGCGAGTCGCGCAGGTCGATCGCGTTGGTCAGGTTGCCGTTGTGACAGAGCGCCATGCCGCCGAACTCGAAATCGGCGAAGAGCGGCTGCACGTTGCGCAGGTTCGTCGCGCCGGTTGTGGCGTAGCGATTGTGGCCGATCGCCGCGTGGCCCTTGAGCTGGCTGACGATCTTCGCCGACTCGTCACCGAAATTCTCGCCGACATGGCCGAGCGCGCGGTGGGCGTGGAACTGCGCGCCGTCCCAGGAGACGATGCCGCAGGATTCCTGACCGCGATGCTGCAGAGAGTGAAGGCCGAGCGCAGTGAGCGCGGCGGATTCGGGGGCTCCGAAGATTCCGAAAACGCCGCATTCCTCGTGCATGTGATCGTCGTCATGCTGAAGGGAATGGTCCAACGGTTTGTCCTTTTCCGTCATAATGGCACCCTCCCGTCAGTGGCCAATCTTGGCATCGTGAACAGACACGCTATTGCGCCTTCTCGATGACCCGCTCGAGATCCCGACGTTGCTCGGCAGTATACCCGTCGCCGCCTTGCGGTGCATCGGATTTCGCCGGAGGGCTCATGAGGCGCTCGTAGAGCAATTTCTGGGTTTCTTCGCGGGCTTTGGTTTCGGCGGTTCCTGCTGCGTCCCTGATCCGCGGCCGCAGGTGCGGCGGAACCAGGCTGACAAGCGTTTCCGCTCCCTGCTGCACGAGGGGCAATGTGCGGGCTTCGGTTACCCATTTCGGATAGCCATCATCCTCGATCAGCCAGTTCAGTCCGAGATAGAGCAGGCAGACCAGAACCGCGCCCCGGGCGATCCCGAAAAGGAAGCCGAGAGACCGGTCGATCGCACTCAGGCCGCTGCCCTGTAACGCGGCTGCAACATAGTGGGTGAACAGCGACATTACAATCACGGAGACGACGAAAACGGCGATCCCAGCTGCGAGATCCGCGATGTCCCCCCAGCCGAGCAACTGACGGATGTACGGGGTTACGACGGGGTAGAGATAGAGCGCGGCGAAGAAGGCGGCGACCCATGAGCCGATCGAGAGTACCTCGCGGAAGAAACCACGGGTGAAGGCGAGAATGCCGGAGATCAGGACGGCGGCGATGATCGCGAGATCGGTCACGTTCACGGGCAGGTCTTCCAATGCTCAGGCCTCTCCCGCTTTGCGTCCGATAGATGTCTCGTCCTGAAACATCGCCACCAGATCATGTAATTGCCGGATCGTGGCAAGAGAGAGGCCGTCGTTGCGTGCTGCCTTCTCGCCTTTCTTGCGGCGCAGCTCCGGCAGGATCGCGCGGCCGAAACCGAGCTTTGCCGCTTCCTTCAGGCGCGCCTCTGCATGGGCGACGGCGCGGATCTCGGCCGAGAGCCCGATCTCGCCGAAGACGACGGCATCGGAGGGAACCGGCTTGCCGGTGAGCGAGGAAAGCAGGGCCGCGGCGACTGCGAGGTCCGCCGCCGGTTCGCTGACTTTCAGGCCACCCGCGACATTGAGGAAGACGTCGCTGCCCGCCAGCACCACGCCGCAACGCGCTTCGAGCACTGCCGTCACCATGGCGAGGCGGCCGGAGTCCCAGCCGATCACGGCTCGGCGCGGCGTGCCGTAGGGTGAGGGGGCGACCAGCGCCTGGATCTCGACGAGCAGTGGGCGGGTGCCTTCCATGCCGGCGAAGACGCAGGCGCCCGAGACGCTCTCCTGGCGGTCGCCGAGGAAAAGGGCGGAGGGATTGGTCACTTCCGCGAGACCGCCTTCTGTCATCTCGAAGACGCCGATCTCGTCGGTCGGCCCGAAACGGTTCTTCACGCCGCGCAGGATACGGAACTGGTGCCCGCGCTCGCCCTCGAAATAGAGGACCGTGTCGACCATGTGTTCCAGCACGCGCGGGCCGGCAATCGTGCCTTCCTTCGTCACATGCCCGACCAGCAGCAGGACGATGCCGCGGCGCTTGGCGACCCGGATCAGTTCCTGTGCCGAGGCACGGACCTGGGAGACGGTGCCCGGGGCGCTGTCGATGGCATCCACATACATGGTCTGGATCGAGTCGATCACCAGCACGTCCGGCGGATCGTCGCTGTCGAGCGTGGTGACGATATCGCGCACGCTGGTGGCGGCGGCGAGCCGGACCGGCGCCTTGGCGACGCCGAGCCGCTGGGCGCGCATGCGGACCTGGTCCAGCGCTTCTTCGCCCGAGACATAGGCGCAGCGACAGTTTTCCGAGAGTTTCGCCGTCACCTGCAGCAGCAGCGTCGATTTGCCGATGCCCGGATCGCCGCCGATCAGGATGACGGAGCCCGGCACCAGCCCGCCGCCGGCGACCCGGTCGAACTCGGCGATCTTGGTCACGCGGCGCGGACGCTTCTCGGAGCTTCCTGCGAGATCGACGAACTCGATCCTGCGGCCCTTGGCGCCGCCGAGGCCTTTCGGCGCGCTCTTCTCGACGACTTCCTCGACCAACGTGTTCCAGGCGCCGCAGGCGTCGCACTTGCCCGCCCATTTGGGTTGCACGCCGCCGCATTCCTGGCAGACATATCGGGATTGGTTCTTTGCCATCGCTCCCGCGCTCCTAGGCCCGGCGGGTCACCAGTTCGATCGGGCCTTCCTCAAGGCCGTTGATGAACTGGTGCACGTAGGGATTGCCGGAATTGTCGACGTCCGAGGTAGGACCCTGCCAGATGATCCTGCCGTCGTAGAGCATCGCGATCCGGTCGCCGACCCGGCGCGCGCTGTCCATGTCGTGGGTGATGGTGACCGCGGTGATCTTCAGGTCCTTCACGCATTTGACGATCAACTCGTCGATGATGTCGCCCATGATCGGGTCGAGGCCCGTTGTCGGCTCATCGAAGAACACCACGTCGGGGTGGGTCGCGATGGTGCGGGCGAGGGACGCGCGCTTGCGCATGCCGGTGGAAATCTCTCCCGGATACATCGCTCCCACGCTCGGTTCCAGACCGACCTGCCCCATGAAGTCGAGGGCGAGCTTGTTGGCCTTGTTGCGTGGCATGCGCTGCGCCTCGACCAGGCCAAAGGCGACATTTTCGAGCACGGTCAGCGAGTCGAAGAGAGCACCGGCCTGAAACAGCAGGCCGAACCGGTTCATCATGCCGTGCTGTTCGGCGGGAGACAGCCTGAGCACGTCGACCCCGTCTATTTCGACAGTCCCGCTGTCGGCGTCCATCAGGCCGGTGATGGTCTTGATCAGAACCGATTTTCCCGTTCCGGAACCGCCGATCACGACGACGGATTCCGCCTCTGCGATGTCGAGATCGAGCCCGCGCAGCACATGGTTGGAGCCGAAGGACTTTCGCAGGCCTCGGATCCGGATCTTGGGAATTGCCGCCTTGGTATCGGCCATCGCGCTTTCCAGCCGCCTAGCGGGCGAAGAAGAGTTCGGTGATCAGGTAGTTCGAAATCAGGATCAGGATCGAGGCGGAGACCACCGCATTGGTCGTCGCCCGGCCGACACCCTGGGCGCCGCGGCCGGAATAATAGCCATGATAGCAGCCCATGACTGCGATCAGGAAACCGAAGACGGCTGCCTTCACGAGGCCGGAGACAACGTCCTGTGTCTCGAGAAATTCGAAGGTGCTCTTGAGATATGTACCGGCATTGAAGCCGAGTTTGTGCACGCCAACCAGATAGCCGCCGAAGACCCCGATGATATCGCCGACCAGCACCAGGAAGGGCAGGCTGATCATGGCGGCAAGGACCCGGGGCACGACGAGATATTTGAACGGGTTGGTCGAGAGTGTCGTCAGTGCGTCGACCTGTTCGGTGACCCGCATGGTGCCGATCTCGGCCGCCATCGAGGCGCCGATCCGTCCCGCGACCATGAGGCCGGCCAGAACCGGACCGAGTTCCCGGGTCAGGGAGAGCACGACAACGGTCGCGACCGCGCTTTCCGCATTGAAGCGCGCGAAGCCCGTATAGCTTTGCAGCGCCAGCACCATGCCCGAGAACAGTGTGGTCAGGCCGACCACCGGTAGCGAGTAATAGCCGATATCGACGATTTGGCGCATGAGCAGGCGCCAGTAGAGCGGCGGACGCAGGCAATGACCCAGCGTCGTGCCGGTGAAGATCGTGAGCCGCCCGGTGGCGGCGAGGAACCCGAGGAAGGTTCGTCCGACGGCTGCGAGGAAGTTCATGCGCTGGCGTGTCCGTTGCAGGATCCGGGCATCGGGATACGCATGTCAGGTCTCTCCGCTCGCCGCTTCGATGTAGCGTCGGGTATAGCGATGGCCGAGACCTGTCAATATTTCATAACCGATGGTTCCGGCGTCGTCGGCCGCGTCGTTGACCGTGTAATGCGGTCCGAGCAGATCGATATAGCCGCCGGGATAGACCTCCTCGGTACGGTCTACTGCACTGACATCGACGGCAAGCATGTCCATCGAGACGCGCCCGGCCAGGGGAAGGCGCTGGCCGCCGATATAAGCGGACCCCTTGCCGGACAGGGAACGCAGATAGCCGTCGGCATAGCCGACCGCCACCGTGGCGATCCGCGAGTCCGCACTCACCTTGTACGTGCCGCCGTAACCGACCCGGTCGCCGGCACGGACGGTCCGGACCTGCAGGATACGGGCGCGCAGCCGGACAACCGGCTCCATCGGACTCGGCTTGCCGTCTTCCACGCGCCCGCCGTAAAGCGCAAAGCCGGGGCGTGCGAGGTCCAGGTGATAGGCCGGACCGAGAAAGATGCCGGCCGAATTGGCAAGGCTTGCCCGCAGGGGGCGTTTCAGACGACGGCGCTGTTCGGCGAAACGGGTGAGTTGTGCCGCATTCTCCGGGTTGTCCGGCTCGTCGCCGCTGGCAAGATGCGAGATTGCATAGAGCCAGTCGGGGCCGGTCAGCACGTCCGGGTCCTTGGCGACCCGGTCCATGTCCGACGGCGACAGGCCGAGGCGGTTCATGCCCGTGTCGATGTGCAGCATTGCCGGCAGGGCCCGATCGGCCCCGGTGCACATCTGGCGCAACCGCTCGACCTGTTCCAGATCGTTCACGACCGGGATCAGTTCGTGCTCCGGAAAGACCGCTTCAGTGCCCGGGAGCAAGCCGTTGAGCACCGCGATCCGGGCGCGTGGCAGGGTTTTTCTGAGGGCGATGCCTTCCTCGGCGGTTGCGACGAAAAAGGTCCGGCAACCGGCTTCGAAGAGCGTGGGAGCGACCCTGTCGGCCCCCGTTCCGTAAGCGTCCGCCTTCACGGCCGCGGCACATTCCGTCTTTCCGAGCCGCTGCTGCAGGGAGAGGTAGTTCCGCCTGACCGCGCCGAGGTCTATCACGAGTTCCGACGCGGCACCGGAGCCTTCTGCTTCCGGAGAAATGTCGAGCATCAGAAATTGTCCGGGATGTGATCGTCCGCGACGAAATTGGAGAACTTGGTCGTCGAGCCTTCGAAGTGCAGCGTAACAGTGCCGGTAGGTCCGTGGCGTTGCTTGCCGATGATGACCTCGGCCTTGCCGTAGGACTTCTCGCAGCGGTCCTTCCACTGGTCGTGGCGGTCGTGGAACTTCTCGTCCGACTCGTCGATGCGCTGCGCCGGCTCGCCTTTCTCAAGGTAATACTGCTCGCGGAACACGAACATGACGACGTCCGCGTCCTGCTCGATGGAGCCGGATTCGCGAAGGTCGGCCAGCACCGGGCGCTTGTCCTCGCGCTGCTCGACGGCGCGCGAAAGCTGGGAGAGGGCGATTACCGGCACATCCAGTTCCTTGGCGATCGCCTTCAGGCCCTGGGTGATCATGGAGATCTCCTGCACCCGGTTGTCGGCACGTTGACCGGCGGACGGACGCATCAGCTGCAGGTAGTCGACCACAATCAGCGAGAGCCCCTGCTGACGCTTGAGGCGCCGGGCGCGGGCCCGCATCGTGGCGATGGTGATCGCGGGCGTGTCGTCGACATAGAGCGGCGCCCGTTCCAGGTCCTGGCTGGAGGCGACCAGTTTCTGGAAGTCTTCGGTGGTCAGCTCGCCGCGGCGGATATGTTCCGAAGAAATCTCCGTTTGCTCGGCAAGGATACGGGTGGCGAGCTGTTCGGCCGACATTTCGAGCGAGAAAAAGGCGACGACCTGACGTTCGAGCTCCGGATCCTTGAGCGCTGCGGTCGCGACATGGAAAGCGATATTCGTCGCCAGCGCGGTTTTCCCCATGGCCGGCCGTCCGGCGAGGATCAGCAGGTCCGAGGGATGCAGGCCGCCGAGCTTGGCGTCGAGATCGGTCAGGCCGGTAGAAATTCCCGCAAGACCGCCGTCGCGCTTGAAGGCTTCCTCGGCCATCCGCACCGCGGTGGTCAGGGCCTCGCCGAAATCCTGGAAACCGCCCTGGCTGGAACCGCGTTCGGCGAGGCCGAACAGTTTCGACTCCGCGGCTTCGATCTGATCGGCCGCCGGCAGATCGAGATCGTGCTTGTAGGCCACGTTCACTATCTCGCCGCCGAGGTCGATCAACTCGCGGCGCAGGAAGCTGTCATAGATCGCCTGGCCGTAATCGTCGGCATTGATCACGGTGACGACGGAGGCGGCGAGCCGGACCAGATACTGCGCCCCGCCCGCCTCCTGCAGGGAATCGTCCTGATCGAAGAGCGGTTTCAGGGTCACCGGATTGGCGATCTGACCTTTCTCGATAAGCCGGCCGCAGGCGGCGAAGATGCGGCCATGGACCGGATCGGCGAAATGCTCCGGCGACAGGTATTCGCTGACCCTTTCGAAGGCGCGGTTGTTGACGAGGATCGCGCCGAGCAGTCCCTGTTCTGCTTCCAGGTTGTGCGGGGGCTCGCGGTAGTCGCTGGTCTGCGGTTCCGCGCGCGTGAGCGACGTGATGGTCGAGAAGGGCTCTGAATTGGACATCCGTTACACATACCAAGAAGGGCTGTGGACGTCTCCAGCAATCTTATCCCCAAGCCGTGATTTTTCAAAGGCTTACGGCTGTGTATAAGGTTGGATAACGGGGATAGTTCGAATTTGCTGCCCGAAATCCAAAGGCTTGCCCCTGTGAAAAAGAAAACGGCCGCCTCGAAAGGCGGCCGTTTCCGGAACAGAACAAGAAGGGCGTGAAGAGGCTCAGGCCTCCGCGTTCTTCGTGTCTTCCTCGGCTTCTTCGGCGGCGGCTTCGGCGACGCCTTCCTCAAGCAGCTCCGAGGCGGCTTCAGCCGTCAGCTCGACCTCTTCTTCTTCCTCTTCCTCGGCTTCCTCGGTGCCGACGGCGCGGCCGAGGAGTTTCTGCTGTTCGGCTTCGTCGGCGCTGCGGGCGATGTTCACGGTGATGCTCACCGCAACTTCCGGGTGCAGCACGATGCGGATCTCTTCGAGGCCAAGCATCTTGAGCGCGCGGTCGAGCACGACCTGGCGCTTGCTGACGGTGACGCCTGCGGCGGTCACCGCCTCGGCGATGTCGCGGGAGGTGACGGAGCCGTAGAGCTGTCCGCTGTCGCCGGCCGCCCGGATCACCGGAACCACCAGGCCCTCGAGCTTGGTGGCGACCTTTTCGGCCTCGCCCTTGCGCTCGAGGTTTTCCGCCTCGAGCTGCGCGCGCTGGCCCTCGAAGTGGGAGAGATTGTCCTTGCTGGCGCGCAGGGCTTTGCCCTGGGGCAGCAGGAAGTTGCGGGCGAAGCCCGGCTTCACGTTAACGACGTCGCCCATCTGGCCGAGACGTTCGATACGCTCCAGAAGAATGACTTCCATTTCTCTTACTCCTTTGTGGCCGGGGCCTCTGCCGCGAAGCTGCGGCGCGGGCCGGTTCCGACCGGGATCACGTTTGATTCGAATTCCGTGCGATCCGCCCTTTCAGGTCCGCCCAGTGATCCAGCAATCCCGCGAAGACGAGCAGGACCCAGATGAATTGCAGGGCAGGCAGCAGAAAGGACAGGACCATCAGCGTGTAGGTCGCATGCAGAAGCCAGCGCTTTCCGTTCGGCGCCCCGGCGAGGGCATGAACGAGCCCAAGGCCGGAGAGAAAGAACGGCAGGCACAGGATCGGCGCGGCGTTCCAGCCGAGATAGCCGAGGGCACCGTCCGCAAACATCGCCGTCAGGGCGGCAATGGCGAGCGGGAAGGGCGCCCAGACCGGCAACCGGATGTCCCGCATTCTGGGTGACGGACGTAGATTGGCGCCAAAGCGCGAGAGCACGCCCTGGGCCAACAGGCCGTTGACGAGGATCAGCATGGACCATTGCAGTCCGGCAATACCGGGGAAGATCGCAACGGTCAGGTTCTTGGCGGCGTTCAGCTGCTCCGGCGGCAAGGCGAAGATCCCTTCGCTTGCCGTCCCCATCGCATCGAACATTCCCTCGACCTCGGTCCGGACCATGGTTTCGAGCCCGGGCCCCTGCAGGCCCGCGACCAGGACGGCCGTCAGCAACCCTGCGGCGGGCAGAGCCGTCAGCCACATGACAAGCATGCCGGCCGGATACCATTCGAGATCCGTGCTCTCCGGATCGTCGTTCAGCGGCCGCGCCAGTAACGCTTTGCGCGTCAGCAGCACGGCCGGCAGACCGGAGATGATCACGAAGAACAGGGCGGCCATCGAATTGGCGGCGACCAGAACGATCGCCCCCGCAACCAGAGTGGCGGTCAGCCCCGCCATCCACCCCCGCGCGAGCGAGAGGGCAAACAACGGAAGCGGCGACAGAAAGGCGAGCAGAATCGCTCCGAACGATCCGAGGATCGTGGAGAGATACATGAGCGCGCTCGCGAGTGCCGCCGCTCCGACCGGATACCACCTTGACCACATCTTGCCTCGTCGAACCCACAAAGCGGGTGTCGGCTGTTCCCTTAGCTGAGCACGTACGGCAGCAGGGCCATGAAGCGGGCGCGCTTGATGGCTTTCGCCAGCTCACGCTGCTTCTTGGCCGAGACGGCCGTGATGCGGCTCGGAACGATCTTGCCGCGTTCGGACAGGAAGCGCTGCAGCAGCTTGATGTCCTTGTAGTCGATCTGCGGCGCATTCGGGCCGGAGAACGGGCAGGACTTGCGGCGGCGCATGAACGGCTTGCGAACGGCAGCGCGGGAAATCGTAAGAGTGCTCATGGATCAGTCTCCCTGGGCTTCGCTTTTGGCGGACTGCTCGCGATCGCCGCGCTCCGGGCGATCACCACGGTCTCCGCGATCGGGACGGTCGCCACGGTCGAACCGGCCACCCGGACGGCCGCCACGGCCACCGCGGTCGCTGCGTTCGGACTTGGCGAGAAGAATCGCGGACTGGCCTTCCGGCAGTTCCTCAAGACGCAGGCTCATGTAGCGCAGCACGTCTTCGTTGAGACGCATCTGGCGTTCCATCTCCAGAATGGCATCGGACGGGGCTTCGATGTGCAGCAGCACATAGTGGCCCTTGCGGTTCTTCTTGATCTTGTAAGCGAGGGAGCGGAGGCCCCAGGATTCGGTGTTCTTGATCTCACCACCCATGTTGGTGATGATCTCGGAGAAATCGCTGGTGAGCTGCTCGGCTTGGGCGGACGAAATGTCCTGGCGTGCAATGAACACGCACTCATAGAGAGGCATCGTATCTCCTTACGGATAATCAGAACGTCCCCTCGAGGGACGCTGCTAAGCCGGCTCGGCCGGCAAGGAGTTATGTAAAACCCCGCCCCGGCACCGGAGTGCCTTAGCGCGGGACCGGCGGAATATACACAAAAGCGCAAGCCGTGCAACCGAAGAGCACGGTTCCGCTTGACAGCGCTTTTCCGGCTCGTTCTCTTTGGCGCCGCTGAAAAGACGGCGGTAATTCAAACGCCGCCTCCGCGCGGGCGCGATGCCGGTGCCGAGGCATTGAACAGGGCCTTGCTTAAAATACAAGGATTTCAAGGATGACGACGGTTCGCGCATTTACGTTTCCCGGCCAAGGCTCGCAGGCGGTCGGAATGGGCAAAGCGCTCGCCGACGCCTATGGCGCGGCCCGCGACGTTTTCGAACAGGTTGACGACGCGCTGGGCGAGCCCCTGTCGCGGCTGATGTTCGAAGGGCCGGAAGAGGAACTCGTCCTGACCCGCAACGCGCAGCCGGCGCTGATGGCGGTCAGCCTCGCCGTCCTGCGTGTTCTCGAGGCGGAGAGCGGTAAGACGATCACCGACATGGCGGACTATGTCGCGGGGCACTCTCTCGGCGAGTATTCCGCGCTCGCTGCGGCGCGCTCGCTGGACGTCGCGGACGCGGCGAAATTGTTGCGCCTTCGCGGCGAGGCCATGCAAACCGCGGTCCCGGTCGGCGAAGGCGCCATGGCCGCTTTGCTCGGCGTTTCGCTTGAGACCGCTCGCGAAATTGCAGCCGCCGGAGCGGAGAGCGGGGGCGTCTGCGATATCGCGAACGACAATGCCGACGGACAGGTCGTGATCAGCGGCTCCAAGGCCGCGGTCGAGAAGGCCGTGGCCGCCGCCGGGGAAAAAGGCGCCCGCAAGAGCGTGCTATTGCCGGTCAGCGCACCGTTCCATTGTGGCCTGATGGCACCGGCGGCCGACGCCATGGCCGAGGCGCTGGCGACGACGGACCTGCGGCAGCCGATGGTGCCTCTGGTGGCGAACGTGTTGGCGGACAAGATCGACGAGCCGAGCGAGATCCGCACCCGTCTGGTCGAACAGGTGACGGGCATGGTGCGCTGGCGCGAGTCGGTACTCTGGCTTGCGGGACAGGGCGTGACCGAAATCGTCGAGCTCGGTTCCGGCAAGGTGCTGACCGGACTTGCGAAGCGGATCGACCGTTCGCTCGCCGGCCGTGCCGTGGGTACGCCGGAAGAGATCGCGGCGTTTCTCGAAACCCTTTAAGGTCTGGTTGACCCGGGAACGGGCGAGGGAGAAGACATATGTTTCGTCTGGACGGTAAATCGGCCCTGGTGACGGGCGCGAGCGGCGGTATCGGCAATGCGATCGCCAAGGCTCTGCACGCCCAGGGCGCGGAAGTGGTGCTGTCGGGAACGCGTGAGTCGGCGCTGCAGGCACTGGCCGACGAACTCGGCAACCGTGCCCATGTGGTGACCGCCAATCTCGGCGACGCCGAATCCGTCGCTGCCCTGGCGAAAACGGCAGAAGAGGTCGCGACCGACGGAATCGACATTCTGATCAACAATGCCGGCGTCACACGCGACGGGCTGATGTTGCGCATGAAGGACGAGGATTGGGAGAGCGTGCTGAACGTGAACCTGACCTCAGGCTTTCGGCTTTCCAGAGCCTTGCTGCGCGGCATGATGAAGCGCCGCTGGGGCCGGATCATCGGGATCTCCTCCATCGTCGGCGCGACCGGCAATCCGGGCCAGGCGAATTATGCCGCCTCCAAGGCCGGCATGGTTGGATTCACCAAATCGCTTGCTCAGGAAGTCGCCAATCGCGGCATCACGGCGAACATCGTGGCGCCGGGTTTCATCAAGACGGCGATGACCGATGCGCTCGACGAGGCACAGCAGGAGAAGCTGCTTGCGGGGGTGCCTGCCGGCAGGCTCGGCGCGCCCGAGGACATCGCCGCATCGGTGGCCTACCTCGCCTCAGAGGAGGCGGCCTATGTGACCGGGGCGACCATCCACGTCAATGGCGGGATGGCAATGCTCTGACCGACGGGAGCGGGGGAGCGTCCGAGTCGCGCGCTCTTCCGGCTGTTTTTAGGGATGCGGCGCCGGGATTTCTGATGCTAGGCAATTAAAAAAAAGTGTGGTATCCCGCCGCCCCGCATAGGCGTACTGCCAAAGTGTTTCTTACTCCATGACGGAATGCGTGTTTCTTGGGGTATATTGAGGCCGGTAAACGCAGACGTTCTGCCGGTGAAACCGTAGAGCTTAAGATTCGAGGAAAACAAAAATGAGTGACGTCGCCGCTAGCGTGAAGAAGATCGTGGTCGAGCATCTCGGCGTTGACGAGGCCAAGGTGGTTGATTCCGCGAGCTTCATCGACGACCTCGGGGCGGACAGCCTCGACACGGTTGAACTTGTCATGGCGTTCGAAGAAGAGTTCGGCGTCGAGATTCCGGACGATGCCGCCGAAAAGATCCTGACGGTCAAGGACGCGATCACCTTTATCGAGCAGTCGTCCAACTAACCGGCTACCGATTTTCCTCGGGCGGTTAATGCCGCCCGGGGTTCCATGACATTTCTGGAAATGCCTTGGTGATGAGACGCGTTGTTGTTACCGGACTTGGAATGGTCACGCCCCTCGGGGACGGGGTCGAGCATAATTGGTCCCGCCTGGTAAACGGCGATTCCGGGATCACGGGGATCGACGAGTTCGATGTTTCCGATCTGCCTGCCAAGATTGCGGGGATCGTTCCGGCCGGAGAGGGCGGGGACGGGACTTTCAACCCGGATGCCTATCTCGAGGCGAAAGAACAGCGCAAGGTCGACCGCTTCATTCTCCTCGGCCTGGCCGCCGCCGACCAGGCGGTGAAGGATTCCGGCTGGTTGCCGGAAGACGAAGAAGGCCAGGACCGCACCGGCGTGCTGATTGGCTCCGGCATCGGCGGCCTGACCAGTATCGCCAGCACCGAGCGATTGCTGCTCGACCGGGGCCCGCGTCGGATCAGCCCCTTCTTCATTCCGGCCGCGCTGATCAACCTGATCTCCGGCCATGTCTCCATTCGGTATAAGTTCCGCGGTCCGAATCATGCGGTGGTCACCGCTTGCGCGACCGGCGCCCACGCTATCGGCGACGCGGCGCGGCTGATCATGCTGGACGATGCGGACGTGATGGTCGCCGGCGGGGCGGAAGCTGCGGTATGCCGTCTCGGCGTGGCCGGTTTCGCCGCCGCCCGGGCGCTTTCGACCGGTTTCAACGACAACCCCGAAGAGGCCTCGCGCCCGTGGGATGAGGGCCGCGACGGTTTCGTCATGGGCGAAGGCGGCGGCTGCGTCGTCCTCGAAGAATACGAACACGCCAAGAAACGCGGTGCGAAAATCTATGCGGAGGTGACCGGCTACGGCATGTCCGGCGATGCGCACCACATTACCGCACCGGCCGATGACGGAAATGGCGGGTTCCGGGCGATGAAGGCGGCGCTCAAGCGTGCCGCTCTTTCCCCGGATCAGGTCGATTATATCAATGCCCATGGCACCTCGACGCCGCTCGGCGACATGATCGAGCTTGGCGCCGTGAAGCGGCTGATGGGGGACGATCTCGGCGGTGCGTCGATGTCCTCGACCAAATCCGCGATCGGTCACCTGCTGGGCGCGGCCGGAGCGGTCGAGGCGATCTATTCGATTCTCGCGATCCAGCGCGGTGTTATCCCGCCGACCCTGAATCTCCATACCCCGTCGGAGAAAGTCGGCCCGGCCGACCTCGTTCCGTTGAGAGCGAAGGAGCGCAAGGTGAAGCACGCCCTGTCGAACTCCTTCGGATTCGGCGGCACCAACGCGTCCTTGATCTTCTCCGCACCGGAGTAATACGCCGTGGGGCGGACAGTGCTCCGGCTGATCTCGGGGGGCACCGTCCTGGCGGTCGCGGCGGCGGTCGTCCTTGCCTGGGGGTATGCCCAGTTCACCGGACCCGGTCCGCTTCAGGTGGCCCGGAACGTCGTCATTCCAGCAGGAACCGGGCTGGACGGCATCGCCGCGGCGTTGCGGGGGGCTGGAATCGTGCGCCACGACTATATCTTCTCGATCGGCGCGAGGGCCTTCGAGAAGGCGCGTTCTCTCAAGGCGGGTGAGTACCATATCCCGGCAAAGGCCAGTCCGCGCGAGGTCATGGATATTCTGGCCTCCGGCAAGACGGTGGTGCGCAGGCTGACAATTCCGGAAGGGCTGACCGCAGCGGAGGTCGTGGATCGCCTGCAGCGTGCCGAGGGGCTGTTCGGTGAGGTCACGGTGCCAGAAGAGGGATCGTTGCTGCCCGAGACCTATCATTTCTCCTACGGAGATCAGCGCGCCGATCTGCTGGCCCGGATGCGGAAATCGATGCAGGACGCGCTTGCGCAGCTTTGGGAAATGCGGGCGCCGGACCTTCCGCTGGATTCTCCGGAAGAAGCACTGGTCCTGGCCTCGATCGTCGAACGGGAAACCGGGATCGCGCGGGAACGCGGCCTGGTCGCGGGGGTTTTCGTCAACCGGCTGCGCAAGGGCATGCGCCTGCAATCCGATCCGACGGTCGCCTACGGGCTTTCTCCCGCGGGCCTCGACCGCCCGCTCACCAGAGCCGACCTCAAACAGGAAACGCCGTACAACACCTATGTAATCCGCGGCTTGCCGCCGACCCCGATCGCCAATCCCGGGGTCGAGGCGATTCGGGCAGTGATGAATCCGGTGAAAACGGATTACCTCTATTTCGTCGCGGACGGGACGGGCGGACACGCGTTTGCGCGGACTTTGCCGGAACATAACCGCAATGTCCGCAAATGGCGCAAGATCAGGGATTCCAATTGACGGCGCTTCCGCCCGCAAACTGATCTCCCGTCGTGTCGCTTTCGGCCGGGACGTCCGGAATCCCCGGCGGTGTGTCAGTCTGCGGTCGCGCTTTTCGTCGGCAGCCGCGCCATGAGGCCGTCGATCCAGGCGGGCGGCAGCATCTGCAGCAGCAGTACGGTTGCATAGAGCGGCCAGGGAAACGCGATCCGGGCCTTGTTGCGCGCAAGGCCGCGCCGAATGATCTCCGCCGCCTTGTCGACCTCCTGCAGAAACGGCATCGGGAAATCGTTCACCGCGGTCATCGGGGAGCGGACATATCCGGGACAGATCACACTGACGCCGATGCCTTCGCGTGCCGCCGTCGGGCGCAGGCCCTCGCCGAACACGCGCACGGCAGCCTTGGAACTGCAATATGCGGGAGCACCCGGGAAACCGCGAAAGCCGGCAATGGAACTCATGAGGGCGATCTGTCCCGTTCCACGGGTCCGCATTCGTGCGAGCGCAGGAAGGACGGTGTTCATGACTCCGTCGATATTGACACTGTAGAGCCGCCGGACCTGCTCGGCCGGTTCCGGGCCGCCGTCCCCTGTGCCGAGCGAGATCCCGGCATTGGCAATGACGAGGTCGAGCGGTGCCTCCGCATCGGCCTCCGCGATCCAGCTTTCCATTCCGCCGCGGTCGGTGACGTCGATTTGGCGCGTGCGAACGGTGGCGCCTCTTGCGTCGATGGTGCCCGCCACGTCTGCAAGGCGCGTCTCATCGCGGCCGCCGAGGAAAAGGGTGAGGCCCGGCGCCGCATAGGCGGCGGCGAGCGCGGCGCCGATGCCGCTGGAGGCGCCGGTGATCAGGATCGATTTCGGCGCATGCATCTCTGCCTCCGCGTCTTGTTGCCGTAAGCGGGCACGGATATAGTGCGCCCGCAATTTCTATAGCAAAGATCTGGTGGTGTCGGTGGCGATCAACAGCATGACGGGTTACGCCCGTGTCGAGGGAACCCATGACGCTGGCGACGGCGCCGGAGAATGGCAGTGGGGCTGGGAGGTCAAGTCGGTCAACGGCAAGGGGCTCGATGTCCGGTTCCGCATGCCGGGCGGGTACGAGGCGCTGGAAGTTCCCGCCCGCAAGCTGATCGGCTCGAAGCTCGCGCGGGGATCTCTCTCGGTGACCCTGTCGGTCGCGCGCCGGAGCGCGGTCAAAGCGCTCAATATCAATCGTGAACTGATCGAACAGATCCTCGAACTGCAAGCGGCGCTGGAAGCCGAAGGCAAGATCTATCCCTCGCCGCCGCGTCTCGACAGCCTGCTCTCGGTGCGCGGCATTCTCGAGACCGACGAGGATCCGGCGCAGGATGCGGAACAGAAGGATGCGCTGCTCGCCGCTCTTCTGAAAGGGCTTGAGGACGCTCTCGCGGCCCTCTCGACGATGCGTGCGGAGGAAGGCGGACGGCTCGCGGACATGCTCTCGACGCATCTCGAAACGCTTTCCGGGCTCTCGGCTTCGGCCAAGGACACTGCCGACCTGCAGCCGGCGCAGCAGCGCGAACGGATGAAGCAGCAGATTGCCGAACTGCTCGAACAATCGCCGCCGATCTCCGAAGAGCGTCTCGGTCAGGAGCTGGCGCTGCTCGCCACCAAGGCCGACATCCGTGAGGAGGTCGACCGGCTCGATGCCCATATCGACGCCTGCCGCGATCTGATCGACGCCGGCGGGGTGATCGGCCGCAAGCTTGATTTCATCTGCCAGGAGCTGAACCGGGAAAGCAACACGATCTGCTCCAAGGCGGCGTCGCTGGCATTGACCAATATCGGACTGGAACTGAAATCCACCGTCGAGCAGTTCCGCGAGCAGGTGCAGAACGTCGAATGAGCTCCGCGTCCGAAAACGATACCGAACTGCACCGCCGCGGCCTGATGCTGGTGCTGTCCTCTCCGTCCGGCGCCGGCAAGTCGTCGATCTGCCGCGAGCTTCTGAAGCGGGAGGACGATCTGGCGATGTCCGTCTCGGCCACCACCCGACCGCGCCGGCCGGGGGAAGTCGACGGCACCGATTATTTCTTCATCGACCAGACCGAATTCCAGCTCCGCATCAACCGGGGCGAATTCCTCGAATATGCCAAGGTCCTGGGCAACAACTACTATTATGGTACGCCCCGTGATCGGGTCGAGAAGGTGCTCGGCGGCGGCGGGGACGTGCTTTTCGACATCGACTGGCAGGGCACGCAACAGATCGCCGACGCGGCGCGTGACGACTTGGTCAGCGTCTTCATCCTTCCGCCTTCGATCCGCGAACTGGAGCGCCGCTTGCTGGGCCGGAACCAGGATTCGGCCGAGGTCGTCGCCCAGCGCATGTCCAAGGCCGCCGAAGAGATCAGCCACTACCGCGAATACGACTACATCATCGTGAACCACGATCTCGAGGAGAGCGTGGAAAAGGTCCGCGCGATCCTGACCGCCGAACGCCTGAAGCGCGACCGTCAGCTCGGTCTCACCGATTTCGTCAAGCAGCTGCGCGAAGGCCGCTAGGCAACGCCACTGCTAACTTCATTCTCCAGATCGTCCGGGTCGTAGAAGGCATTCCAGGGGCGGGTTGTGCGCGGTGGGTCCGCCAGGACCGGACGCTCGAAATCGAGCGTCAGGTTCGGGTTGTAGAACGGATCGTGCTCGCAATCCGTCGCCCAGCGTTCGCGCATCACCTCGGCTTCGCGATTGAACCGGGCCTTCTTCTCCGGAGCCTCGTCGTCGCCGCGGCTGACGGATTCGTAATGGTAGAGCTCCGCATAGGGAGTCCAGACGATCCTGTA
The DNA here is from genome assembly GCF_965216895.1 of Nisaea sp. Lineage (GTDB taxonomy): Bacteria > Pseudomonadota > Alphaproteobacteria > Thalassobaculales > Thalassobaculaceae > Nisaea. The sequence continues at coordinate 1,535,966 of NZ_OZ244205.1, read as the reverse complement.
CCCGGCATGGCGGATCTTCAGGCAGAAATCCACATCGTTGAACGCCACGGCGAGTTTTTCTTCGTCGAGCCCGCCGACTTCCTCGAAGACCCTGCGCGGAACCAGCAGGCAGGCCGCTGTCACGGCAGAGAAGTTCTGCACCAGCATGGCGCGGCCGAAATAGCCGCGGCTTTCCCGGTCGAGGCGCTTGTCGAAATGCCCGGCAACGCCGCCGAGACCGACAATCACGCCGCCGTGCTGCAGGGTGTCGTTGTCATAGTAGAGCTTGGCACCGACCGCGCCGACACCGGGCTGCGTCACCTGGCGGACCATCTCGCTCAGCCAGTCCTCGTTGATCGGCTCGATATCGTTGTTGAGCAGGCCGATGATCTCGCCTGTTGCCAGCCGGGCTCCGTCGTTGTTGAGACGTGAATAGTTGAACGCGCCGTCGTCCCGGTGGACCCGGATCCGTTCGTCTTTCTCGATCTCCCGGAAATAGTCGAGGGTTTCCTCTTCGTCGCTGCCATTGTCGACGACGATGATCTCCCAGTTGGGATAATCGTTCTTCGAGCGGACGCCTTCAATCGCATCGCGCAGCAGTTCGACCCGGTTGCGGGTCGGGATGATCAGGCTGACTTTCGGCAATGTCTCGGGCAGGTCGTAGATCACCCGTTGGCTGTAGACGTCCCGGCCCTGAACGACCTTGCCCCTGATGGCGCAGCGGTCGAGATGGTCCTGAATGGCACGAAGCGCCGCATCGCCGGTATAGGTCTTCTGGTCCTCGGAAAGCGCCGTGGAGCCTGTTGCCGCGCGCCAATGGTAGAGCACGTGGGGAATGTGCCGGATATTCTCCGGCTCTGTCTGCTCGATGACGCGGAGTGCGAGATCGTAGTCCTGGCTGCCCTCGTAGCCGAGGCGGAAGCCGCCGACCCGTTCGACCAGCGCCCGGCGATAGACCCCGAGGTGATTGATCAGATTCTGCCCGAGGAACATGTCGGGTGCCCAGTCAGTCTTGAAGTAGGGCGCGAACAGCGTCCCGTCCTCATCGATCTTGTCTTCGTCCGAATAGAGGATGTCTGCGTCCGGATATTCGTTGATCTCGACCGCGACCATGTAGAGCGCGTGAACGGTCAACTCGTCGTCGTGGTCGAGCAGGGCGACATACTCACCGGTCGCCAGCTCGAGGGCGCTGTTCGAGGCGGCGGAGATATGTCCGTTTTCCTGGCGGAAGGTGACTTTGATCCGTTCGTCCCCGGCCGCGAGCCTCTTCAGCGCCTCCCTGGTCTCCTCCGAGGTCGATGCGTCGTCCGCGATGCAGAGTTCCCAGTTCTCGTAGATCTGCTCCCGGACCGACTTCACCGCCGCTTCCAGCAAGGCGGTGGGTGTATTGTAGGTCGGCATGACGATGGAGATCAGCGGCTGGTTCGAAAGCGCCTTGATATGGCGCCGGATTGCCGAGAGGTCGTCCGGCCCGAGCTGGGCATAGGTCTCGTACCAGTGTGTGTAGCTCGCAAGCGGGTTGGTCGCCTCGCGGGCGAGACCTTGCCAGATCGCCGTACCGTCGCGCTTGCGTACGACCTCGCGCAGACGCTCGAAAACGCGTTTGCGGGTGTCGCGGTCCCGGGCTACCTGATGCAGTCGGCGGGCAAGGACGGTCAGGCCGAGCCCGACCCGGCTGACTTCCCGGATCCGGATCGACTTGATCTTGAACTTGCCGACGAAATGGACCGGATCGAAGCGCAGGGCGAAGACATGGTTCGGCAGGCGCACGATCGCCCTGCCGAAGCCGTTGCGGGTCGGCGGAAGCCGGAAACGGTTGGCTTCTTCGAAACCCTCTCCCGTATCCGCGAAGAGAAAGGGCGCCGCGATCCGGTTGGCGTCGATTTCGTAGGTGATTTCGACCCAGCCGCGCGGAAAGAAACGCCACGGAGAAGCGAGGACAAGCTGCGGGTTCGGTTTGAGGGCCTTGAAGCTGTTGTTGCCGAGTGGTTCCGCATTCATGGCGGACTGGATCGTCATGTCGTGGGTCATGACCCGCACGGCGCCGAGGCCGCGCAGGAGCAGACGCGAAACTCCGCGGAACGGCCGGGTCAGGCGCCAGGACCATGTGCGGGCGATGAACTGGATCTCGCGATGCAGACGGGCATTCTCGATCCGGAGCTGGTTGTTCGTCTCCTTGAAGCCTTCGGAGACGTTTGCAAGCTCTTCCGACAGGCTGGAGATCTGCGCGTCGCGCTGCACGATCCGCGCGTCGCGCTCCTTGATCCATTCGTTGCGCTCTTCCACCCGGCTGATCTGCTCGGTCGCCCAGTTCTCGCGCTCTGCGACCTTGCGGTTCAGGTCGACGATTTCCTCGCGCTGTTTCCGCTCCCGCGGAGCGGCTTCGCCGACGATTTCGTCAAAATAGGCGCCGGCCAGATCCAGTTCCGCGGCGACAAGATCTATGGATGCGATCGCTGCCGCGTCCTCCGGATCGTGCTCGAGCGCGCGGCAGGCGGCAAAGACCCGTCCCGCCCAGCGTGACAGCATGGCCGATCCATAGAGTTCCCTGTCATGCAAAGCGAAATGCCGGAGGCCCGGGCGGATGAAGCTTTCAATCTCGGCGCGCGACTCGTCCGTGACCTTGTCGAGCGGGAGGTCGAGGCGCTTCGCCATGCCCTCGATTGTGCCCTGCCAGTCCGCCATGAGCCCGTCATAGCTGAGGAAGGCGCGGCGCTTGCCGCGGGTCGCCCGCTCCGACTCGATCACATGCCGCAGCCAGAGCACGAGGCCTCTGCCGGTGGAGAACCCGTCGCGCTGGTGCAGGGAGCGCGCCACCTCCAGCGGATTGCGCTGCATGATGACGTAGACCGGTTCCGCACCAAACTCTTCCAGCACCGGTTCCCAGAGTGGCATCAGACGGCACATGCGGGGATCCTTGATGCCCCAGAGCTTTGCGCCGGCGAAATCCGTCTCGAGGATGTCCCGGATCGCCTTGCGGGCTTTCTCTGCAGCCTCCATCCCGGTCCAGCCGTTAGGCAGGGCGCGCGGGTCGTCCCAGAACATGCCGAAATCGGTCAGCAGTTCCTCGTCCGTGACGACCGCGTCGAGATGTTCCCAGAAACCAGTCTCGTTGTTGCCTTCGGCCGGCGGCAGGAGGTTGTCGCTAAGCTCGACGCCGAGAATGTTGCAGACCCGGGTCAGCGCGGAAGTGCCGCTCCGGTGCATGCCTAGAATGACGACCGCGGTCGATGTCTTCTTTTCCTTGGACGGGGTCTTCGCTGCCATGAATTGGGGACTCGCTGCGTGTTCTATGTCGGCGGTTCGCGTAATCGGTCGCTTGGATATCACAAAGCGTGCGGTTCCGCGATATTGCCCGGGGGATCGGGGCGGTCGGCCGCTTTCATGCCTCGTAGCCGAAGCGCGCGAGCGCACCGGCGCCGATTTCGGTCAGACGGCGCTTTTCCGGATCGGCGAGCTGGTTCCAGCGGCCGACAGAGCCCGGCATCCGGATCACGGCTTCGGCGGCCCTCCCGACCCGTTCGGCGAGGCCAGGCGCGAAACCGCCGGCGGCGAGCGCTTGCGCCAGAATTGTACGCGGCGACTCGCACAGGTCTTCGAAACGGATACGCATATACCGGTCGCCGAGTTCCCGCTCGCCCCAATCCGCAACCTGCATGTTCGCGGCGGCCCAGAGACGGATCGCGTTTTCGGGGCTCTCGCCGCTGTAGGTTTCTCCGAACAGAGCATCGAAATGCTTGTTCGGCTGGTTCTGATTGTCGCTCAGTGCCATGTCGCGTCCGTCGCGAACCAGATGCAGGAAACGCAGGCCGGGGCATTCGGCGGCGACGATCGGCAGAACGTACATACTGCGGGGATTCTTCCAGCCCCAATGCGGCGTGTTTCTCGGCAATTCGCGCGTGTAGCGCTTCAGGGCCGCACGGAAATCGGTAACGGCGGCATCTCGGACACGGTCGCTCAGGCCGTCAAGCCCGTAATCGAGGGAGCGTGTATCGCGCAGAACCGGATTGATGTTGGCATCGAGAAACGGCTCGAAATCCATAGCATCGCCGGCATGGTTCAAACGTTCCCCGACGAAAAAGCCGGCCTCTTTCAAGGCGCCGTGCAGGGCCCGGGTCCCGGAACCGCCTGTGGCTCCGATGAGGAGGGGACTGGTCGTGTCCGGTCGGGAAATCAGTCTCGCGAGCAGCTTGAAGAGCACACCAACTCCTGCACCCTGTACGGTGCGCTATCTGAAGAAGCGCTTTGATATTCCAAGCTCCAGCGCTCCGCCAAGCTGTAATTTACGCCTTCACCTGCGGAAACCGATCCGATATAAGGCCATTAAGACAAACCGCACATGACTCTGTGGATTTTGGATAAATGGGCAAGTATCTCGACGACCTTTGGAATGATCTTGAGCAGACTTGGGATCTGGCCATGCAGGTGAACGATCTCTCCGAGCAAGAGCGCTCCGACGTCTCGGCGGCCTGGGAAACCTATTTCAAGCCGGCCGATCTGGTCGATGTTGCGCGCACCGAGGGTGAGGGGCAGACCCCTCCGACGAAGGTCTTCTGCACCAATATCTACGGGCTGCAGTTCAATCCGGAGACGAAATACTGGGTGCCCTTCCGTCACGGCGATATCGACCTGGCCAAATTTACCGAGGATTGAGGTCCGGCCACCCGGTCTTTTCGACGAAAAATCAATAAACAAGACCAGAGACTTCATGTTTCGCATCGGCGAATCATGTATGGTATTGATTGTCTTTGAGCCAAAAGCCGCGTGAAAACTCGCGCGGCAACGTCTGGATGATCGTACCGAGGTGATTGCATGGCAGGGGCGGATCAGCCTGTAACCGTCAACCGGTTGATGCGAGCCTGCTATACCGCGCTGTTTTCGGCCGGTGTGTTCAGCTTTGCCGTCAACCTGCTGATGCTGACCTTGCCGGTCTTCATGTTTCAGGTCTTCGACCGGGTGCTGGCGAGCCGGAGTGAGGCGACGCTGTTCCTGCTGCTCGGCATCGCGGGCTTCGCGCTCGCGATCCAGGCCACGCTCGACACCATCCGCGCCTATGCCTTCGTGCGCATCAGCGGCTGGATCGACCGGCGCATCGGCCCGATCCTTCTCTCCTCCATCATCACCGACGCGCTCGACAGGGGGAGCCAGCCGAACAGCAATCCGCTACGGTCCCTCAGCACGTTGCGCATGTTCCTGACCGGACCCGGCATGCTGACCATGCTGGATGTTCCCTGGGTCCCGGTCTTTCTCGCGCTGATCCTCTGGATCAATCCGGCAATGGGACTCGCCGCGGCGATCGGCGCGCTCGTCATGTTCATGCTCGGCGTGATCAACGACCGGGTGACCCGGCCCGCCCTCAACGCGGCACAGGAGTTTTCCTCCAAAGCCTATTCCGCCGCCGAATCCGCGGTGCGCAACGCCGCCGTGGTGGAAAGCATGGGCATGCGGCGCAACATCATGGGGCGTTGGCACCGCGAGAACGAACAGGTCCTCAGCCTGCAGGGGCGGGCGAGCGACCGGGCAGCGGTCCTCAGCGCGGTGTCGAAATCGGCCCGCATGCTGCTGCAGATGGTGATCATGACGGTGGCGGTACTGCAGATCATCGATCCGGAAGTCGACATGACTCCGGGCATGATGATCGCCTGCTCCCTGATCCTTGGCCGGGCGCTGCAGCCTGTCGAGATGGCGATTGGCCAGGCCCGGCATCTTGTCGAGGCGCTTGGCGCCTACAAGTCCATCGAGACGGCCCTGGTCAATGCGCAGTCCGGGATGCGTCGCATGGAACTGCCGGCACCGAAGGGGCATCTGGTGCTCGAGGGCGTCGGTTATCAGCCGCGCGGGGCGCCGCGCCCGATCCTGCAGCGGATCAGTCTCGAAGTGAAACCGGGAGAGGCGCTCGGAGTGGTCGGGCCGTCGGCCGCCGGCAAGTCGACCCTGGCGCGCCTGATCGTGGGGGTGGAGAAGCCGCATGTCGGGCATGTCCGGCTCGACGGCGCCGATATCTACAACTGGAGCACCGAGAGCCTCGGTAGGCATGTCGGCTACATGCCGCAGGACATCGAGCTTTTCGGCGGTTCCGTCGCCGAAAACATCGCCCGGCTGGATGCGGACCCGGATCCCGAACAGGTGATCAAGGCAGCGAAACTGGCCGGGCTGCACGATCTCATTCTGCAACTGCCGAATGGGTACGACACCGATATCGGAAATTCCGGGGCATTGCTGTCCGGCGGCCAGCGCCAGAGGGTGGCACTGGCCAGGGCGCTGTACGGCGAACCGTCGCTGGTTGTTCTGGACGAGCCGAACTCGAACCTCGACTCCAAGGGCGACGAAGCGCTGGTGAAGGCGCTGAACGAGCTGAAGGAGCGCGGGGCGACCATTATCATGATCACGCACCGGGTGCAGGCGCTTGCGAACATGGACAAGCTGCTCGTGCTGCAGGAAGGCATGATCAACAAATACGGCTCGCGCGACGAGGTGCTGGCAAATGCGGGCATGGGGCCGACGACGATGCCGCCGCCCCAGACCGCCCCGACATCGAAACCGGCAGAGGCCGCTGCTCAGGGCGGCCGGCCCGAAGTCGAGCGCCGCCGCATGCCGCCGCCCACACCGCCCAAAGCAGCTGAGCAGAAGGTGGGTCCGGGCCCGGCTCCCAGGGGCGTGCCGGGGGTCCCGGCCGCGAATCTACCGCCGCCGCCGAGCATGCCGTCCGGGATGCCATCCGCGCGCCGGACGCGATCGAACGACGGCCTGCCGCCGACGCTGCAGCCCGGAACCGGCCACGGCGTGCGCCCCAAACTGGGGCAGGGGTCGGCCCAGGCGATGGAAATACTGGCTCGCCGCGGTCCGGCTTCCGGCGCGGCCTCTGCGCCTGATGAAAAAGATTCGAGCCCGATGGTGCGGCCGCCGAAACTGGTAGAGACAGTGCGCATGCATCCGCCGTCGCCGACTGCCTCCGTCCGGCCCGCGCAGAAACCTGCAAACAGCTCGTCGCCGGAGCCGCAGCCTGCGGAGGACAAGACCAAGTCGACTCGGCCCCCGGTATCCGTCGCTCCTCCGTCCGATATCCGTCCGGCCGCTTCGCTCAATATCGAGGATATTCAATCCATCTCCGCGCAACCTCGCGCGAAGCAATGAACGGGCGGGCGACAGGTAGGCCGACCGCTCCCGGGAACCAATGATGTCGAATACGACAAACGATTTGAACGATGCCTTCGCGCTTTCGGAAGCCGAGAATCCGAAGGCATGGCGTCCTGTCGTCTGGACCGGATTCATCGTCATGCTGATGTTCTTCGGCGGTTTCGGACTTTGGGCGGCGCTGGCCCCGCTCGGCAGCGGGGCGATCGCCCAGGGTCAGCTTCAGGTCTCGACAAACCAGAAGACGGTGCAGCATCTGGAAGGCGGCATCATCGAAGCGATCAACGTGAAGGACGGAGACGTCGTTCGCGAAGGAGATATTCTGATCCAGCTCGATGACACCCGCGTTTCGGTCGAGTTCCAATTGCTTCGAAAACAGTATCTGGCGAATCTCGGTGCCAAGGCGCGGCTGGAAGCGGAGCGGGACGATCTGGCCGAGGTCAACTTTCCGCAGGAACTGCTCGCTGCGGCATCCGATGCCGATGTCCAGGAAGTGATCGCCGGACAGCAAAGGCTCTTCGCCAACCGGATCAGCGCCCGGGACAGTCAATTCGGGTTGCTGAAGCGGCGTATCCAGAAGACCCGGGAAGAGATCACCGCGCTTCAGGCTCAACAGCGCGCGGATGCGCGGCAATACGAGCTGATCCAGGAAGAGATCGCGGATGTCCGGGTGCTCTACGAGAAGGGACTTGAGCGCAAGCCGCGGCTGCTGTCTCTGGAACGGACCGCGGTCCAGCTAGAGGGCAGTATCGGCAACCGCAAGGCGTTGATCGCCCGGGCGGAGCAGACCATCGCCGAAACCGAGTTTCAGCTTCTGAACACCCGGGAGCGGTTCAAGACCGAGGTTGAGACCAGCCTGCGGGAGGTCCAGGACCAACTGATCGATCTTAAGGATCGTCTCAAGGCGGCCCGCGACGCGCTCGACCGGACCCGGATCCGGGCGCCGCAGAGCGGGCGCGTCTACGGTCTGCGCTTTTTTACCGTCGGCGGGGTGATCGGTCCGGGTGAACCGATCATGGGGATCGTTCCCCAGGGCGACACTCTTGTGGTGAAGGCGCAGATCGATCCGGCGGATATCGACGTCGTCGAAGTGGGAGCGGCGGCAAGCGTACGCCTGACCTCGTTCAGTCAGCGCACCACGCAGCCGATCGACGGCAAGCTGCTCACTGTCTCGGCCGACATTGTGCAGCCGGAACGCGGCGCGCCCTATTACGAGGCGCGCGTCGAACTCGACCGGGAGAGCCTCGCGAAGCAGCCCGAGCTGGAACTTGTGCAAGGTATGCCGGCCACCGTAATTATCTCGACAGGGGATCAGACCCTGCTCGAATATCTGCTCGCGCCGCTGGTTCGCAGTTTCGAGCTCGGATTAAGGGAAGATTGACGCCATGAGTGACACGGCCCCGCCGAAGAGTTTTCTGCCTTATGGCCGTCAGCAGATCGATGCCGAAGACGAGCAGGCCGTTCTCGACGTCCTGCGCGGGGACTGGCTGACAACAGGGCCGGCTGTCGAATCCTATGAGGAGGCGTTTGCCGCGCGTGTCGGTGCGAAACATGCGATTGCCTGCTCCAGCGGTACGGCAGGACTGCACATGGCGGCCATTGCGCTCGGCCTCGATTTCGGCGATGTCGTCGTGGTGCCCAGCGTGACCTTTCTCGCGACCGCCAACGCCGTCCGATACGTGAACGCCGATGTGCTCTTCGCGGATGTCGATCCGGAGACCGGGCTGATGAGCGCGGAGCATGTGGCGCGCGCCATTGCGGGGCTGAGCGAAGGGACGGTGAAGGCGCTTTTTCCGGTACACCTCACGGGGCATGCCGTCGATATCGCCGGGCTTCGCCAGGCCTTCCCGCATCTGGCGATGGTCGAGGACGCCTGTCACGCGCTCGGCGGCGAGTACGATGTCGGTCAGGGAATGGTGCCGGTCGGCTCCTGTCCGCTCGGTGGCATCACCATGTTCTCGACCCATCCTGTGAAGACCATTGCGACCGGCGAAGGCGGTGTGCTGACGACGAACAACGACGTCCTCGCCAACCGCCTCGGTTGGGCGCGGAATCACGGCATGGTGCGGGAGCCGGAGCGCTTCCAGAACCGCGCCATGGGGTTCGAAGAGGGTAAGGCCGCCCCCTGGTATTACGAGATGCATCTGCCGGGTTACAATTATCGTTTGTCGGACGTGAACGCCGCGCTGGGCCTCAGTCAGTTGAAGAAGCTCGATGCCTTTGTCGCCAAGCGGCGCGCGCTGCGCGACCGTTATGCCGAACGCGTCGCCAGCCTGGGCCCGCACGTGAAAATGCAGCCCGTTGCCGCCGGCTGCAACCCGGCGTGGCATCTTGCGGTCACCCTGATCGATTTCGCCGCCCTCGGAACTACGCGCACGGAAGTCATGAACACGCTGCGCGCGCGCGGTATCGGTAGTCAGGTGCACTATATCCCGGTACACCGTCAGCCCTACTACGCCCGGCGCTACGGTCCGTTGAACCTGCCCGGGGCGGATGCCTACTACGCCCGCTGCCTCAGTCTGCCCCTGTTCCCGGCGATGGAGGAAAGCGACGTTGACCGCGTGGTGGAGGAACTCGCCCTGGTGCTGAAGTTGTGAACGCGGTTTCCCGTTCGTGGCAATCAGGGCTAAGTAACGTGATTCGAATATCCAGGGTGAGGCCCAGTTTCGCATGAGCTACACGGCGTTCAATTTCGACCAGAACCAGATCGACCTCGACGGCAAGACGGTCCTCGTGACCGGCGGCACCGGATCCTTCGGCAAAGAGTTCATTCGCACCGCACTCGCCAATGCCGAGATGCGCCGCTGCATCGTCTTTTCCCGGGACGAGCAGAAGCATTACGACATGGCACAGGAGTTCCCGCCGCTTCCTGGCCGGCCTATCCGCTATTTCATCGGCGATGTGCGCGACGTGGATCGGCTCGAATTGGCCATGCGCGGTGTCGACTACGTGGTCCACGCGGCGGCGATGAAGCATGTGCCGGCGGCCGAGTACAACCCTTTCGAATGCGTGCAGACCAATATCCACGGTGCCGAGAACATCGTGAAGGCAGCGCTGCGAACGGGCGTGAAGAAGGTCATTGCGCTCTCGACCGACAAGGCCGCCAATCCGATCAATCTCTATGGTGCGACCAAACTCGCGTCGGACAAGATCTTCGTAGCCGCAAACAATATCGCCGGCCACGACGGTTGCCGCTTTTCCGTGGTCCGCTATGGCAATGTGATCGGCTCGAGGGGGAGCGTCATCCCGTTCTTCCGCAAGTTGCTCAACGATGGGGCGGCGGATCTGCCGATTACCGACGAGCGCATGACCCGGTTCTGGATCACGTTGCAGCAGGGAGTGGATTTCGTGCTTTCCAGCATGCAGATGATGAGGGGCCGGGAAATCTTCGTGCCGAAGATCCCGAGCATGAAGATCGTCGATGTGGCGAAGACCATGGCGCCGGATCTGCCGCTTCGCAATGTCGGCATCCGTCCGGGGGAGAAGCTTCACGAGGTGATGATCTCGGAGGACGATTCCCGGACCACGGTGGAACTCGAAGACCGTTACGTCATCCTGCCGGCGAACAGCGAAGAGGCGATGAAAGACTATCTCGACGCCGGCGCGAGGTTGGTCATGCCGGATTTCCGCTATGCGAGCGATACCAACACAGCGTGGCTGAGCGGCGAGGGTCTCACGAAGATGATGGAAACCCTCTGACCGCTCGGCTTTCTTTGAACCCGCTTACTTGGTGACCAACTCGGGGCCCATGACCGCATTCGGCAGCACCGTGGAGATCCAGGGCACGTAGGTGATCACGATCAGAAAGGCGAACAGCACCGCCAGAAATGGCAGGGCCGCCTTCACCACCGACATCATCGGCATGCCCGCGACGCCCGAGGTCACGAACAGGTTCAGGCCGACCGGTGGCGTGATCATGCCGATTTCCATATTCACCACCATGATGATACCGAGATGTATCGGGTCGATGCCCAATTCCATGGCGATCGGGAAGACCAGCGGCGCGACGATGACCAGCAGACCCGACGGCTCCATGAACTGGCCACCGATCAACAGGATGACGTTCACCGCGACCAGGAACATGACCGGCCCGAACCCGAAGGCGAGCATCGCCTCGGTGATTTTCTGCGGGATCTGTTCGTCGGTCAGAACGTGCTTCAGGATCAGCGCGTTGGCGATCACGAAGAGCAGCGTGACCGTCAGCTTGCCGGCCTCGAACAGGGTCTTGCGCGTATCTGGGTGATAGAACGCGGTCAGCAGCGCGCTCGGACGGCGATAGAGCGGGACATTCGCCGCATCTCCATCGGTCGTCAGCGGCCCCATGTCGCGATAGACGAAAGTGGCGATGATCCAGGCATAGACCGCGGCCACGGCGGCAGCCTCTGTCGGTGTGAAGATGCCGCCATAGATACCGCCCATGATGATGACGATGAGCAGCAGGCCCCAAGACGCTTCCTTCGCGCTCTCGTAGATCTCGCGCCAGCCAGCCCATTCGCCCTTCGGCAGGTTCTTCCATCTGGCCATGATATAGATCGCTGCCATCAGCGAGAGCCCAGCCAGCAGACCCGGAAGCACCCCCGCGAGGAACATGCGTCCGACCGACACCTCGACAGCGGCGGCATAGACCACCATGACGATGGAGGGCGGAATCAGGATGCCGAGCGTACCGGCATTGCAGATCACGCCGGCCGCGAATTCCTTCGTGTAACCGACCTGGCGCATGCCCGCGATCACGATGGTGCCGATGGCGACCACGGTAGCTGGCGAGGAGCCCGAGAGGGCCGCGAACATCATGCAGGCGAAGACGCCGGCAATGGCGAGGCCGCCGGGAAAATGCCCGACGCAGGCGATCGAGAAACGAATGATCCGTCGTGCCACTCCGCCGGTCGACATGAAGGAGGAGGCGAGGATGAAGAACGGAATCGCGAGCAGCGTGTAGTGGCCTTCGAAAGCGCTGAACAGGGTCTGCGCGATTGAGGCCAGCGAGGAATCTGAAAAGGCCAGCAAAAACAGGATCGAAGACAGGCCGAGCGCGACCGCGATCGGGACTCCGATAAGCAACAGGGCGATAATGGCGAGGAAAAGCAGGGCGACTTCCATCGGTCAGCGATCCTTCAGCTTTTCGGCGGCCTCTTCGACCGCGTCCTCGACCTCGTGGCTGGCGATCAGCCCGTTCATCCGGTCGCGCCAGATGGCGACCCCGGCCGTGACGAAGCGGATCAGCAGAAGACCGGTCGCGAGGGGGAGAATGAAATAGGGAATGAGGCGGGGGATCTTCTCGTAGCGCTCGCCTTCGTTGAACACGTCCTGCATCCAGTCCAGCGGGCGGATGCCGAAGAGTTCAGGCATTGGCGTGTCCTCGGTTTCGTACCAGCCCTTTTCGCGGAATTTCTCTTCGAATCCGAGGGGAAACCAGCGGCCGTCGGTAGCCGGAAGGTTCGCGAAGTTGGCCCAGTAGTCCCAGGCCCCCTTGAACAGCAGGAAGGCGTAGAAAACACAGAATGTGACGGCGATCAGCGCGACGATGCGGCGCGGGGCGGGCGCCAAGGCGTTCGTCAGCACGTCCACACCGAGATGTGAGCGGGTCTTTACGGCATAGGCGGCGCCGAGCAGGACGAGCCAGCCAAAGAGGAAAACCGTGACCTCGAGCGCCCAGAGAATGCCGCTGTCGAAGACATAGCGTGCAATCACGTTGGCGAAGGTAACCAGGGTCATGACGCCGAGGATCGCCGCGGTCGCGAATTCCTCGATGCGGTCAGAGAGTGGTTTCTTGAGCATAACCGGACAGCTCCGAAAAACGCGCGGTGCGGGGGTAACCGCACCGCGCGACAAGGCGTATGGCCTCGTTTAGGGAACCGGTGCCTTAGTTGGTCAGGCTGTTCGCGGCCTGGGCGGCGGCGATGTTGTCGGCGCCGACGTCCTTCTCGAACTTGGCCCAGACCGGCTTCATCACTTCAACCCAGGCGGCGCGCTGATCCGCCGTCAGGGTGCGGACGGTGCCGCCGGCCTTGATCACGGACTGCTTGGCAGCTTCGTTGACGGTCGTGGATTCCTGGTTCCGGGTGGCGGTCACCTCGGCGACGATCTGCAGGAACTGCTCCCGCACCTCCGGCTTCAGACTGTCGAGCCAGTCGACGGAAGTGACGAGCAGGTAATCGATGATGCCGTGATTGGTCTCGGTGATGCCGTCCTGCACCTCGAAGAACTTCTTGCCGAAGATGTTGGACCAGGTGTTTTCCTGACCGTCGACGACGCCCTGTTGCAGCGCGCCGTACACTTCGGAGAATGCCATCTTCTGCGGGGTGCCACCGATGGCTTCCATCTGCGCAACGAGAACTTCGGAGGACTGGACGCGGAACTTCAGGCCCTCGGCGTCCGACGGGAGGAGAAGCGGCTTGTTGGCCGACATCTGCTTCATCCCGTTATGCCAGTAGGCGAGACCCTGCAGACCGCGGCGCTGCATGCTGTCGAGCATCTTCTGGCCGGCTTCGGAGGCCTGGTAAGCCTCGACCGCATTGATGTCGTTGAACATGAACGGCAGGTCGAAGATGCGGAACTGCTTGGTGAACTTCTCGAACTTGGAAAGGGACGGCGCCGCGAGCTGGACATCGCCCTGGAGCATCGCTTCCAGGACCTTGTTGTCATTGTAGAGCGTGGAATTCGGGAAGACCTCCATGCAGGCCTTGCCGTTCATCTCGCTGTTGACCCGCTCGGCAAGCAGGGAGGCGGCGATCCCCTTCGGGTGCTTGTCGGTGTTGGTGACGTGGCTGAACTTGATGACCACTTCGCCGTCATCGCAATTGGCGTAGGCAGCGCCGGGCGCAATGAGGGCGGCGGCCGCCAGGGCGGCGGCGACGAACTTCTTCATAATTTCCTCCCAAAGACACATGCGGTTAGATCCGCGATGGCACTAGCAGAGTTTTCCAGAGAAAACTCGGCAATCGCGAAGTCGGAAAATATTTTTTTCCCGTAAAATCAAGAAACTAAATTGCGGGAAGGTGGTGCGATTGCGCGTTTGTCCGAAAATTCGGGCAAATTTGCTTGTGGAACCGGCATGCTTCTACGTAGGTAGGCGCATGTCTTTGCCATGATCGGAAAACATGTCCCGCAGCAAGGCGACTGCCGCTTTCATTCTCGTGATCTACGCGCTTGCCGCCGCTTCGGCCGGCTGGTCGGTCTATCGCTATTCCTATCTCGGGAATCTGGAGCAGCTCGAGGAAACCGGGCGCATCCGGCTCCAGCAGGCGAGTGACCGTCTGATGGGGCAGCTCGCGAGTTATACCTACCTGATCAATCTGCTCGCGGATCATCCCGCAGTGGTGGACGGAGTGCTCGGCGGCGGCGATCTGCCAGAAACCGGCGAACTGCTTGAACAATCGGTGCTGACTTACGGTGCGGACGGGATTGTCGTGTCCGATGCCGAGGGGCATGTATTGGCGGCCTTCGCGCCGGACAGAGAGCCGTCGCCGGTCAGTCCAAGGCTCTTGCGGGCGGCGCTTAACGGGCGGCTCGGCCTCGAAAGCGTCATCGATGGACAGCGCCGCCTTTTCCGCCTGAGCCGTGGCGTGATTGACGACAGGGCGCCGGCGATCGGCGCGGTCTTCGTCACCATCGACGTGGCCTCGCTCGAATTCGAGTGGGAGGTCGATCCGGAAGCGATCTGCTTCTTCGACCGAACGCAGACGGTGTTCGCCTCGACACGGCAATCCCTGCTGATGCGGCAGGACCGTGGACATGATGTCGCGGAATCCGACCTGCGGACGTTCCCGGAGCACGGGCTGCGCCGGGAGGGCGGATTCGAGATCTGGACGTTTGCCGGTGCCACGGAGTTGCCTGAGCGGGCGCTCGTGGTCTCGCGTGCCGTTCCGCAACTCGACTTGACGGCTCGCGGATTCCTGGATACCGCCCCGGCCCACATGTCGGCATTGCTCCGTGGCCTGCTCACGGCTGCCGTGCTCGGGGTCATCGGTCTCGCCGGGCTCATCACGGCACTCTGGCGCCGCCGCATGGCGGACCGGCTGGCGATCGAGGCGGCGGCAAATGCAAGGCTGGAGGAGCGGGTGGAACAACGCACATCCGAACTCCGGGTCGCGCAGGACCAGCTGGTTCAGGCGTCGAAACTCTCCGCCCTCGGGGAAATGTCGGCCGGAATCAGCCACGAGCTCAACCAGCCGCTGGCGACGATCATGAATTTCGCCGAAAACGGCCTGAAATTTCTGAAGCGCGACCGTCCCGAGGAGGCGGCGGAGAATCTTGGCGAGATTGCGCGGCAGGTGGAGCGGATGGACCGTATCATCCGCAATCTGCGGAGCTTTGCGCGCAATGAAGCGGAGATCGTGGAGCCGGTGGATCTGACGGCAGCCGTCGAGCATGCGCTTGACCTGACCCGTCCGTCGCTGGAGAAAAGCGGGATCGCGATTTCTTGGACGGCGCCGGCGTCTCCCGTTTGGGTCCTTGGCGGCGAGATCCGATTGCAGCAGGTCATGGTCAATATCCTCTCGAATGCGCAGGACGCGCTCTCCGAAGCGGAGCGAAAATGCATAGCCGTCGAGATGGAGACCGTCGGCAACGACGCCGTTCTCAGGATTTCCGATACCGGTCCCGGCATTCCCGACCCCTCCCGCGTGTTCGAGCCTTTTTACACGACGAAGGAGCTTGGAGCTTCCAAGGGGCTTGGTCTCGGTCTTTCGATCTCCTACGGGCTGGTCGGCAATTTCGGTGGTGAACTGTCCTGTGAGAATCGCGACGAGGGTGGTGCGGTCTTCACCATCCGTCTTCCCCTGACGGACAGGACGATGCAATGAGCGGACAGGTTCTTCTGATCGAGGATGACGATGCGCTGCGCGCCTCGCTTGCGCAGACGCTGGAACTGGCGGACATGAGCGTCATCTCCACCATCGGGTATGTGCAGGCAAAGCGCAGCATCCGGGCGAATTTTCCCGGCGTGATCCTCTCCGACATACGGATGCCGCATCAGGACGGGTTCGATGTTCTGACCGCCGCGCAGAATGCGGATCCGGACCTGCCGGTCATTCTTCTGACCGGCCACAGCGACGTCCCCACGGCGATGCGCGCGATGAAGGAAGGGGCCTACGAATATCTCGAGAAACCGGTCGGAACCGAACGTCTGGTCGACGTCGTCGGCCGCGCCGTCGCGCATCGGCAACTCGTCCTCAAGTCGAGGCGTATCGAACGCGCGTTGGAGCAAAGCGATGCAGCGGCCCGGAGCTTTCCGGGCTCCGGGCCGGTTTCCAGCGCGCTCCGGACAGCCTTGCGCCGTGTCGCGGCGGCAAGTTCCCACGTGCATCTCTACGGGCCCAAAGGAACCGGACGCAAGGAGGCGGCCTTCGCCATCAATGCCCTCTCTCCGGAGCCGCGCATCTTCCGGACGCTGAACCTGGTCACGGCGTCGGAGGATGCCGTCGGGCGCCTCGACGGAACAGGTGGCGCGGGCTGGGATCTGTCGCTGAAGAATGTGGAACACGCGTCTCCGCGCCAGATCGAGGATCTCCAGTCTTTGCTGGGTTCTGACCCGTCGCTGCGTCTGGTGTCTTCGTCGGTCTTGCCCTTGTCGCAGCTGGATCGGCTTGGGCTCGGGGATGACGGAAGCACGGTGGTCGAGATCCGTTTCCCGACGCTGGAGGAGCGGCGGGACGACTTGCCGGAGATTTTCGAGAACCTCCTGCGTCTGGCAATCCGCGGCCTCGACACGGACATGCCGGATATCCCGACTTCGGTGCTTTCAGATCTGATGACCAGGACATGGCCCGGCAACCTGCCGGAACTGCGGGAATTCGCCATGACCTATGCGCTCGGTTCACGGGTGCAGAATGACGGCGCCGGTCAGAGGACGCTCGCAGAGCAGATCGATGCTTTCGAGAAGATGGTCTTGACCGAAACGCTGAAAAAGACCGGCGGCAAGGCGGCTGCGGCGGCCCGGATGCTCGGTTTGCCGCGCAATACCTTCTATGATCACCTGGCGAAATTCGGACTTTCGCCGAAGGATTTCCGTTCCCGTTAGACCTGCACCGCCGATGGTCTCACCGTCGTCATCCCGGCTTGCGCCGGGATGACGATAGTTGCAAGCGGACGGTGCGGCTAGCCGAGTTCCCAACCGGTGGCGGCGGCGACATCCGTTTTCGAGACGCCGATGATAGTGACGCTGCCGCCGTCGGCGAAGGTGACGGTGGTGCTGCCGCTGTTCTCCGTCGCCGAGCTGACGGCGAGGCCGGCTTCGAGAGCCAGCGTATCGGTGCCGGCGGCGAAGTCGGCGACGGTTTCGTTGCCGCCGTCGAATTCGAAGACGAAGATGTCCGCGCCGTCTCCGCCGACCAGCGTGTCATCGCCCTTGTTACCGGCCAGCAAGTCGTTCCCGGCATTTCCGGAGAGCACATCGTTCCCCTGGCCGCCATAGACCGTGTCGTCGCCGAGATTGCCGAACAGGCTGTCGTTTCCGGAGTTGCCATAGACAATGTCGTTGTCCTGGCCGCCATAGACCATGTCGTCGTTCTCGCCGCCGGAAATCGTGTCGTCGCCCTTGTTGCCGTAGACGAAATCGTTGTCGTTGTCGCCTCTGACATTGTCGTTGTTCTGGCCGCCGAACAGCGTGTCCATCCCGCCGCCGCCGAAGACGGAATCTTCTCCCTGGTTGCCGTAGACGAGGTCCTCGCCCCAACCGGAGCCGACGGTGTCGTTGCCGCCGCCGCCGGCCAGAGTGTCGTCCTCGGTACCAAGCGAGATGAACTGCACGGACTCGTCACCGACGACATAGTTCTGACCGGAGCCGCCGGTCACAGTTGCATTGCCGACGATGGCCGCGAACTCGATGTTGTCCAGCATCAACGTCGATCCAGCCGGTAGGGAGGTCGTGTCGATCACAAACGCCTCGCTGCCGCCGGACGATTGTCCTGTCAGCTCGATGGTCTGCGCAGATTGGTCGGAGGCCGAGAAAGTGATGGACCGGATGTCGAGGGTCACGCCGGTCGACTTCGCGAGGAAACTCTGGCCATGACCGTTCAGGAAGCTTTGGGATGATACCTCAGGCTCTCTCGCCACGATCTCGCCGGTCAGCGTGGTTCCGGCGGTAGCCGAGTTCTGCGCCGCCGCGGTTCCGGAGTTCGTGAGCGAAACCCCCGAGGGCAATGTCACGGTCACGATATTTCCATTACCCGTATTCGCGACCAGGGCTCCCGTCGCCGTCCCGCCGGATGTATTGGCCAGCGTTCGACCCGTTTCCGTTCCCGCGACATCGTTTTCCGTCTGGTCGACGATGGAAAGACCGCTGCCGGAGTCGCCTGAAGAGTTCCCGCCCGACGATCCGCTGCTGGCGGAGCTGAAGGTCAGCTCGGTGGTCGTACCATTGAGCGTCGCATTGATCGTGAGCGCGCCTGGGCTGCCGCCGATATTGAGCGTCCCCGAGCCGAGATTGATGGTGCTGCCGAGCGTGGTGCCGTTCAGCGCGGTCAGGTCCGTGCTGGTGATCTGGATCATGTCGCCGGCTTCGAGGTCGCTGATCGTGTCGTCGTTGAAGTTGGAGACGGTACCGGCAAAAGTGTCGTCGCCGGCGCCGCCGAACAGTGTGTCGGACTGATTGCCTCCGCGGATGTAGTCGTTTCCGTCCCCGCCGTAGAGAACATCGGAATCGCTGAAGCCGGATATGGTGTCGTTGCCGGCGCCGCCATACAGCGTGTCGTCGTTGGAGCCGCCCGAGATGGTGTCTGTTCCGGCGCCGCCATAGACGACATCATTACCCTTGCCGCCCCACATCCAGTCATTGCCGGCATCGCCGAACAGCAGATCGGTGCCGGAACTGCCGACCACGGTGTCGTTGCCGGTGCCGCCGTAGAGGGTATCGTTCCCGTCAGCGCCGGACATGCCGTCGTTGCCTGCATCGCCGAAGATCAGGTCGTTGCCGGTCTGGCCGTAACCGAAGTCGTTGCCGGCACCGCCATACAGCGTATCCTCGCCGCCGCCCGCATAAAGCGTGTCGTTGTCGTCGTTGCCGTAGATTAGATCGTTTCCGTCGAGGGCGCTGATGGTGTCGTTGCCGCCAAGTCCGGAAATCGTGTCGGCCGTGGCCGAGCCGGTAATGGTTTCGGCATTCGCCGTGCCCGTGACGGTCGCGAGGTGATGCGGATAGACCGCGATGGCGTTCGCCGCGAACGGGAGTAGCGCGGTATCGAGGCCATCGAGCGTCCAGCGGATTTCTCCGTCCGGAGCGCGGCCGACGAAATCGCGGCTGGCGTGAACCGGAACACCGAGTGCGGCCTGCAGGCGTCCGGTCATGCTTTCGCCGGCGGCTTCGGCGCCGGTGTGGCAGCCATGAAGGGCGACGAGCGAGAGCGGGACCGTGCGCAGTGCGGCCGCGATGTGGTCGACGCTCTCGGCATCGAGATGCAGATCGTCGATGCCGATCTCGCCCGGCGCGCCGTGGCCGACGAGATGGAGGGCGGCGAGCTGCCCTGTCTCAAGCCGGATCGTCGTCAACGCGCAGCGGATACGTTCCAGTGTCGCGTCGTTGCCGTCGCGCAGCACGCGCACATTGGCCGGCAGTTCGCGCAGCAGGATCGCCCGGTCTGCGACGTCGGACGCCACAACCAGGAGCGCCGGTGCCACTGATCTGCACTGGTCGAAGTCGGCGGACTGGAACTGGGTGAGAGTGGGGCCAGAGTAACCCATTTTAGCTTCCTTGCAGGTTTCCGATCGCGCGGGGCGCGGAATCGGGACGAGTCTTCCCGTCCGGAAAGGGCCGGTTCGACACGTCTATTTCGTCGGTATTGCCTCAGGCGACGGCATCGCCGGGGCGTCTGGAGGGAGAAACTATAGGCCAAATATTAAAAAATAATTACCCCTAAAGTTATGATTTTCTTGGCCTTTAGGTAGAATTATTGAGAAAATAAACTCCCGGTAAAGAAATTTGGATGTCCGGCAAATTCGAAATGGAATGTCATCTGCTCGACGCCGGCGGCTCCTTGTCCTTCTTTGTCCAGCCGATGAGCCAGATGGCCGGGAATATCCACAGGAAGCCGGCAAGCGGGTAAAAGACGAGCTCCGCGAGCCAATGGTCGGGTAGGAAACGGTTCGCGATCGTCACCGCAGCCGCGATATACGCGAACAAACCTGAAACAATCATTAACCCGCCGAGCCCCGTGCGCCAACGCATGGCTGTCTCCCGAAATCTGCAACAGGTGCGGATAGGCGGCATCCGGTGTTACTGTCAACCATTGCCGGAGCGTTAAAATGATATGAAGTCACCGAATAAGAGATGGCAATCATTCTAGAACCGGCGCCTGTGTCGCGGAGAAGCGAGACCGGCACCGTGGGAGCATCCTAAGGCGTGCTGCAAATTGGAACCCCGACCTTTGGAAAGCTCCCTTCAATGACTGTGCTCGGCCACCCGATCGTCGCACTTATGATCTCCGTCGCGTTTCTGTGGAGCGCGAACGGGCTGTTTCACAGCCTGATTGGCCTGCGTATGAGCCAGGAGGGCTTCGATACCACCGTCGCGGGCTTGGTCGCGTCGTCCTACTTTGTCGGACAGCTCCTGGGGGCGGCGATCTGCGGGCGTATCATCGAGAGCGTCGGTCATGTCCGCTCATTCGCCGCGTTCGCGTCGGTGATTTCGGCCTGCGCGGTCGCGCATGCGATATTCGTCGATCCGTTTTTCTGGGGCGGCCTGCGGTTCGCGACCGGAATCTGCATCGCCGGCGCCCTGATGGTCGCGGAAAGCTGGCTGAATGGCGCGGTGACGAACGCCAATCGCGGGCGCATGCTCTCCATCTATATCGTCGTGATGTATTTCGGCATGGCGGCGGGGCAGCAAATCCTGAACGTTTCCCCGCCGACCAGCTTCGTTCTCTACAGTCTTGCCTCGATCCTGTTTTCTCTCGCGCTGGTGCCGCTTGCGCTTGCTTCCAGGGCCACGGCGGGAGAACTGACCCCGTCGCGGCTCAGCCTCAGGGAATTGTTCCGGATTTCTCCGCTCGGGATTATCTGCGCATTTGCCAGTGGAGCGCTCGGGGCCGCGATCATGGGCCTCGGCCCGATCTTCGGCAACCAGGTCGGCCTGCCGATTTCCGACATTGCGACGATGATGTCGGTTTCCATGTTCGGCGGGCTGCTGTTGCAGTATCCGATTGGCAAGCTCTCCGACTATTTCGATCGCCGGACTGTGATCACGGTGGCCCTTTTCGCTGTCGCCGCCGTGTCTTTCGCGATTGCGGTGTCCTTCGATGGGGGCTGGTGGACGTTCCTCGGCCTGATGGTCGTTTATGGCGGGCTCAATTTTGCCCTCTATCCGCTCGCGATCAGCCATGTGAACGACCATGTCGAGGCCAGCGACCTGGTGCCGGCCTCCGCCGGGATCCTGATCGCCGCGAGCCTCGGATCCTCAATCGGTCCGGTCGCTGGAGCTTTTCTCATGGATCAGGCCGGTCCGGGCGGTCTGTTTCATTTCAGCGCCCTGATCGGCGGAGCGGTCGGGATCTTCGCCGTTTACCGCATGATGCGCCGTGCGGCGCCGACGATGGAAGAGCAGGGGCCATACGTTGCCTACGCGCGCACCTCGGCGCTGGCAGCCGAACTCGATCCGCGCGGAGAGTTCATCGAGGAGGTCGAGCCGAACGTCATGGACGAGACCCTGCCGAAGGATTTCTCCTACGAAGAGGTTATCGAGTCCGCGGTCGAGGGCGAGGCCGAGGAATGGGTTCAGGCGAATTCTTCGCCGTAATAAAGCGTCGCCACGTGCTTTGCCTCGGCGAAGAAGAGCCAGCGTTCAATCACAACACCGATGCTGCCCGAGAGGGCGGCGATGAGGGCGAGGCCGCCGGCGATCGCGCCGGTGCCGGGAACGGACATAAGGACGGCCAGTACCGCAACGGGGATCAGGAAACCGAACAACGCCGAGAACTGGCGGAGGCGGGCAGCGTGTTTGCGCCCGATCCGATACCCCATCTCGCGCATGACATAGGTCTCTGACGTGGTCGGCCCTTCGAGCAGGCGAACCTTCCCAAGTGCGCCGAGCCCGGTCGCGGTGCCGGAGGTCGCCGTCGCGCTTGCGCTATCGGTTGAGACCCAGTAGCGCCATTTGATTGCGGCGGAGAGCAGCACGGCGGTGACGACGGGTAAGGCAGCGGCGCGGAGTTCCTCGCCGGACAGCGCGATGAGCGGAAGCATCCAGAGGCCGCCGGTGGCAAGCGCCATTGTGAGGTAGCCTGGGACGGTAAATCCGGAGTGCCAGCGCGGGATTGTCTTGAGACTGCGGTAGATCATGGCCGTGCAATAGACCGTGAGCAGCGCCAGGACGGCGGCAACAAGGCCGGCAATGGCCCAAGCTCCGTCGTTGCGGCCGAGAAGGAGCCAGCCGATCGCAAAAATGCCTGCCGGGATGTAGGTGAGGATTGCCATCACGCCTTCGCGGGACAGCCAGGAACTGCGCCACTGGCTGAGCGCGCGCCAGGCCCGTTCCGGGTGTCCGAGATGGAAAGTCGAACTCAGGAGGCCGGCCGTGACCAGGATGAGGGAGAGCGGCAGGCCGATCCAGCCGATCACGGGATCGGCGTTGCCGGTGAGCGCGGCATGGAGCGCTAGCCAGATCAGGAGACCGTAGCCGGCGCCCGAGGCCGTGGTGAAGAAGATGACGGAAAGCGCTGGATGCATGGCGGGGCCTCAGCGGGAGAGCATCTGGTCGAGCCAGCCGAGCAGGCCCGTGGCGCCGGCGGTCGATTCAGTCGAAGGTACCTTGTCCGCCAGGTCGGCGAGACGTTCGGGCGCGCCGATATCGGCGGCTTCGGTGCGGCGGGGGCGCGGCGGCAGGTAGCGGTTGACCGGCTTGTAGTCCATCTCCGGCATCAGCTCGTAGCCGCCGCGTTCCGCCACGAGTTTCGAAACGTCCGAACCCGGATCGCCGAGATCGCCGTAATGGCGTGCGCCGGCCGGGCAGGTCGAGACGCAGGCCGGGACGCGGTCCTGCTCTTCCAGGTTTTCGTTATAGATCTTGTCGACGCAGAGCGTGCATTTCTTCATCACGCCTTCTGTCTTGTCGTATTCCCGCGCGCCGTAGGGGCAGGCCCAGGAACAGAGCTTGCAGCCGATGCAGAGATCGGCATTGACCAGCACGATGCCGTCTTCGGCGCGTTTATAGGAGGCCCCGGTCGGGCAGACTGTGACGCAGTCCGGCGTCTCGCAATGCAGACAGGAGCGCGGGAAATGGACGGTGCGCGCCTCCTCCCCCTCGCCGGCCTCGAAGGTGTGGATACGGTTGAACCAGACGCCCCAGGCGCCCTCGTCGCCGTCTTCTTCTTCATCCGCGCTGTAGGCATTCCAGTCGGTCAGCGGTGCGGAATGGCCGCCGGTGTTCCATTCCTTGCAGTTCACCGCGCAGGCATGGCAGCCGACGCAGATATCGAGATCGATGACGAGGCCGAGTTTCCTGCCCGTCGTCGCGGTCGGGAGCGAGGTCATCGGTCGCGCCTCCCGCGGAACTGCAGCGGTCCTTTCGGGCGTGCGACGCTGGAGGGGTTGCCGAGTTCTGGGAACTGCGGCTCGGAAACCGCGCCGGGCTGATCGGGTTCGACTTTCTCGATCCGGATGCGCAGGTCGTACCAGGCCGCCTGTCCGGTCACCGGATCGGCATTGGCGTAGCGGTAGCCGTCGCCGCGCGCCGGCAGCAATTCCGAGATCACGTGGTTCAGCAGGAACCCCTTGGTCGCTTCCGGCGCGTCCTTGCCGAGATTCCAGGCACCGCGCCGCTTGCCGATCGCGTTCCAGGTCCAGACGGTGTCCGGATTGACGCCTTCCATCAGCTTCACGGGCACCTTGATCTCGCCGTGATGAGAGGTGACCCGCACCCAGTCCCCATCGGCGATACCGAGTTGCTCGGCGCGCTCACGGTTGATGAAGAGCGGGTTCTTGCCGTGCAGCTGGCGCAGCCAGGCATTCTGCGAGCCCCAGGAATGATACATCGCCGCCGGCCGCTGGGTGATCGCGTGCATCGGGAAGCCGGCCGTGTCGATCTCGCTTTCCTCGAACGGCTGATACCAGATCGGCAGCGGATCGAAGGTATGCTTCAGCCGTTCGCGGTCCTTTTCCGGTGGTTGTAGATCCCCATGCCCTTCGGCCGCCAGCCGGAAGCGCTGCAGCGGTTCGACATAGAGCTGGAGGACGACCTGGTTCGGCGCGCCGATGAAGCCGAGCTTCGTCGCGGTCTCCAGATAGGTCTTGTTGGAATGCTTGTAGTACCGCTCCTCGGGCGTGAACTCGTGGCGCCAGAAACACTCGTTCTCGATATAGCGCTGGAGCTGGTCCGGGTTCGGTGCGCCTTTGCCGCCTTCGCTTCCGTCCGCACCCCGCCAACCGGCCAGCGGGCCGACGCCGGGCGCGCGCTCGTGATTGGCGATGTAGTCGGGATAGCCGCCCGGATATTTCGCCGACCCGTCCTCGTTCGTCAGCCCCGGCAGGCCGAGGCGGACACCGAGCTCGATCAGCACTTCCTGGAACGGCCGTACGTCCCGGTCCGGCCGGACCACGGGCTGGCGGATCGAATCCGCCGCACCGTCGGCGTCGCAGATCGGCCGGTCGAGCAGCGAGATGCAGTCCCAGCGCTCGAGATAGGTCGTGTCGGGCAGGACGAGATCGGCATAGGCGACCATCTCGGAGGCATAGGCGTCGGAATAGATGATCCTGGGGATCCTGTATTCGCCGGTCGCCGGATCCTTGTCCGTCAGCTTCTCCATGGTGCCCTTGGAATTCATCGTCGAGTTCCAGGACATGTTGGCCATGTACATGAAGAGGGTGTCGATCGGGTAGGGGTCCCCGGCCCAGGCATTGTGGATGACCATGTGCATCATGCCGTGCACGGCCATCGGCGCTTCCCAGGAGAACGCCTTGTCTATCCGCGCCGGGCTGCCGTCCTCATGGACCAGCAGGTCTTCCGGACCCATCGGGAAGCCGAGCGGCGGGCCGGCCATCGGCGTGTTCGGCTTCACCGCGTCTGGCCGGCCGACGGGCTTCAGCGGCGGCGGGCAGGGGCGCGGGAAGGGCGGCTTGTAGCGGAAGCCGCCGGGGCAATCGATGCTCCCAAGAAGCATCTGCAGGACATGCAGCGCACGGCAGGTGTGGAAGCCGTTGGAATGGGCGGATATTCCGCGCATCGCATGCATCGCGACCGGGCGGCCGGTCATCTTCTCGTGCCGCCGCCCGGCCCAGTCGGTCCAGGGCACGTCGAGCGTGATCTCCTGCTCGAACGCGGCATGCGCCAACTCGGCGGCGAGGCGCCTGATGGTCTCCGCCTTGAGGCCGCATTCCGTCGCCACGGCGTCGGGCGCGTAGGCGGGATCAATGTAGCGTTCGGCCAGAAGCTTGAAGGACGGCACCGCCTTGCGCCCGTCCGGCAGCATGTGCTCGCCCGAGAGATCCGGCGCGATGTCGGCTTCGAGCGCGGAGACGATGGTCCCGCTCTTCCTGTCGAAGGCGAGGGGATTGCCCTCTGCATCGCGGGCGAAGAGACCGTGCTCCGCACCCTCCGGATCCTGGACCACCAGCCACGGCGCGTTCGTGTAGCGGATGAGATAGTCGAGATCGACCTTGCCGGCGCGCAGCAGCTCGTGGATCAGCGAGAGGATCAGCAGGCCGTCTGTTCCGGGCCGGATCCCGACCCATTCGTCCGCGATCGCGGAATATCCGGTCTTCACCGGGTTAACCGAGACAAACTTGGCGCCCCGGGTCTTCAGGTGGCCGAGGCCGATCTTGATCGGGTTGGAATCGTGATCCTCGGCGACACCGAACATCATGAAATACTTCGTGTGCTCCCAATCCGGCTCGCCGAATTCCCAGAAAGAGCCGCCAATGGAATAGAGCCCGGCGGCCGCCATGTTCACCGAACAGAACCCGCCATGCGCGGCGTGGTTCGGGGTGCCGAACTGGCTCGCCCACCAGCCGGTGAGGGATTGCGACTGGTCGCGCCCGGTGAAGAAGGCGAGCTTGCGGGGATCGCTCTTGCGGATGTCGCCGAGCCAGCCTGCGGCGGTCGCAAGCGCCTCGTCCCATTCGATCTCTCGGAACTCGCCGCTGCCGCGCTCCCCGACCCGCATCAGCGGCTTGGTCAGCCGGGCGGGCGAATAGTGCTGCATGATCCCGGCGGAGCCCTTGGCGCAGAGCACGCCCTTGTTCACCGGGTGGTTCCGGTTGCCCTCGATATATCGAACGGTGCCGTCGCGCAGATGCACCTTGATGCCGCAGCGGCAGGCGCACATGTAGCAGGTCGTGAACTTCGTCTCGTCCGAGACCGGGGGCGACGTCTCGACAGTCTCAACAACCGTTTCAAACGGGTTGATGCTCATTATCTCTCCGGAGCGGGAAGGCGCGATCGGCCATTCGGATTCTTTTCGTTAGGCGGAAGCTTAGCAGGACCGGTTCGGGAAAGTCAGGATCGAAACAAGCTTTTTTCTTCGATCCGGAATGCGTGGACGATTCATCTTCGGAAACGCGTCAGGTGACTGCGTCGATCTGCTCGTCGGTGAGGTTTCCGGGCACGATCGTGATCGGCACCCGCATCCGCGCCGCTCCCTTGCCGGCCATGTAGGAGACCAGCGGTCCCGGGCTTTCGCCCTGGGTGTTTGCACCGAGCACGAGAACGGAAATGCTCGGCTCCTCGTCGATGAGTTTGAGCAGTTCGTCCCGCGTCGAGCCTTCGCGGACATAGATAATCGGAATCTGGCCGGAAATCTCGACGACCTTCTCCGAGAGATCGCCGAGCAGGGCCTCCGCGTCTTCGCGGGCTTCCTCGCGCATGATCTCGCCGACGCCCATCCAGTGCTGGAACTCCTGCGGTTCGATTGACCGAAAGAGAGCCACGTGACCGCCGCTGTGGCGGGCCCGGCGGCAGGCGAAGCGGAGGGCGATCATCATCTCGTCGCTGTCATCGACAACAACGAGGAAGACCCTTGGCTTCGATCCATCCGTCAACTGGCTCATGCGTGTCCTGTCCGATCTGCCGCGACTGGGATCAAACTTTACGGAAAACCGCCGCGGCAAGCCAGCCCGCGACGACGGCGATGACGATCGCCGCCAGACCGTATATTGCCGAACGCGTATGGGCGAAGGTGTAGACCTCCGCCCCGATCCCGACTTTTTCGACCACGAGCGGCGTCGTCTGGGCATGAACGACGCGGCCGTCGCGGATCAGGTAGACCACCGCAGTATAGATGCCGGTGGCGAGAGTGGCCGGGAAATGCACCTGGGTACGGAAGAGCTTCGATGCGATCACGGTGATGTCGCCGGGGGTCTGTGCGTAGAGGCCCTGGGCTCGCTTGCGGCGGATCAGGGCGTTGCGGAATTCGGCAACTTCCTCGCGGGCGCCGGTTTCCCCCTCGACGGTCTTCAGACGCAGATTGTCCGCCCCGATCTCCTGTCGTGCGAGGACTTCCGGCGGTGCGATTTCCTCGAGCGGGCGGTTTGACGCAACCGCATAGAAATTCGGCGCGCCGGTGAATTGCATGCTTCGGGTATTCATCCAGATCCCGGCGACCCGGTCCTTGCGGCGGACCGTTACGGTTTCCTTCGGTCCCGTCACGGTAACGACGATATCGCCGGTATCGTCGACCGACCCGAACAGCAACAAATCGGCGCCAGTGAACCCGGTGGTGATGTCGACCCGATGGCTTGAGAGGTCGGCGATCAGGTCCTGAGCCCGCGCGCTGCCGGACCAGATCAATACGAGCGCGGCGATGGCGAAAGCGGCGAGGCGGGCTTGGTCCGTGAGCGGCATCCGGTCAGCCTCCGCTCGCGAGGACGATCGAATAGACGTCGTCCGGAGTGGCAACCAGGTCGAAGGCGAGTTTCAGGCAAACCGATACGACGAGCAATGCCAGCAGTCCGCGCAACTGCTCTCCCTTCAGCCTGACCGCGAGCTGGCTGCCGAACTGGGCGCCGACGACCGCCCCGATCAGCAGCAGGATGGCCAGAACGACGTCGACGGTCTGTGTCGAGATCGCCTGCAGGAAGGTCACGTTGGCGGTGACGAAAATAATCTGCAACAGCGAGGTCCCGACCACCATAGATGTGCGCATGCCGAGCATGTAGATCATTGCCGGAACCATGATGAAGCCGCCGCCGACCCCCATGATCGCCGACAGAATCCCGACGAGGCAGCCGATTCCGAGGGGCAGGAGGGCGCTGATATAGAGCTTGGACTTGCGGAACCGCATCTTCAGCGGCAGGCCGTGCATCCAGTTGTGCTCGTGCAGCTTGCGCCGCCGGGCCCCGCTCTTGCGGACCTGCAGGATGGTGCGCACGCTCTCCAGCAACATCAGCCCGCCGATGATGCCGAGGAACACGACGTAGCAGAGCTTGATCACCAGATCGATCTGGCCGAGCGCTTCCAGCAGCTTGAAGATCAATACGCCCACACTGGAGCCGACAATACCGCCGGCAAGCAGCACGAAACCCATGGTGAAATCTAGATTTCCGCGGCGCCAGTGCGCGATCACCCCGGAGATCGAGCTGGCGACAATCTGATTGGCGCCGGTGCTGACCGCGACAGGCGCCGGCACGCCGATGAAGATCAGCAGCGGTGTCATCAGAAAACCGCCGCCGACACCGAACAGGCCGGACAGAAAGCCGACAGCCCCGCCCATCCCCAGAATGAGGAAGACGTTTACCGACATCTCTGCGATAGGCAGGTAGATGTACATGGGGCCCGCGGGGACGGTAAGGGATGAACCAGACACCGGTCACGTCACAAAGCCGACCGACCGAACGATTCTATCCTTGATAACAGAAAAATATGTGGCAGTGCCACGACTTGTTTGGGCTTGTTCAAGAATCGGTGCGCCGGCCGCGGCAACCGTGCCCTCTTCCTTCCTATTGCTCCAGTTCGGCAAGGATTTCCGCCTTGTGTGCGACGAATTCCGGGCTGGTGCGGACCCGCTCCCGGCGATCGGTGGAGAGGTCGATGCGGAAACTGGCGCGCAGCCGGCCGGGCCGCCCGCTCATCACCAGGACCCGGTCGGCGAGAAACACTGCTTCCTCGATGTCGTGGGTCACCAGGAGCGCGGTGATGCCGCGATCGCCGATGATCCCGGCGAGCCAGGCCTGCATCTGGGCGCGGGTCTGCTGATCGAGCGCGCCGAACGGTTCGTCGAGCAGCAGCAACTCGGGGCCTCCGGCGAGCGCGCGCGCAAGCGCGGCGCGCTGCTGCATGCCGCCGGAAAGCGCGTTCGGATAGAAATCCTCGAAACCTTCGAGACCGACCGCGGCGATCAGCTCTGCGGTCAGGTCCCGTCTTGCCCCGACGCCAAGAGAGCGGAACCTGCTGCCGAACGCGACATTGCCCGCAACGTCGAGCCAGGGGAAAAGTGCGGGCTGCTGGAACACCATGCCGCGGCGCGGGCTCGGCCCGTCAATTCGCTCGCCGGCGAACCGGATCGTGCCTTCGTCCAAGTCGAGCAACCCTGCCGCGAGGCGGAGCACGGTGGATTTGCCGCAGCCGGACGGACCGACGATGGCAACGAACTCGCCCTTTTCGAGGACGAAGCCGATTGGCCCCACGGCGTGAACCGTTTTCAGAGCAGTGCCGCCGGAGAAGCTGTGCCGCACGTTTTCGAGAGAGAGTTTTGCCAAGGCGCCGGTCCGTTGCTCGGAGTCTGGGAAGCAGGATGAATCCGATTCGAAAAAGGAAATTAATTCACGGGTGAAATTATCGTCTGAATGAGCGAATTCACACAGACCGCATTTCAAAAAGGTATAGTACTTCGTATCATTGGTTGAACATTCGGCATTCCCCGCCGGAGGAGCAAAAGGCCATGTTTAACTCGATCCTTCGTGCCATCGGCCTGTCTCCAAAAGGAGAGAGGCGGCAGTTCGAGCGCTACCCGGTTGCCACGCCGCTCGAGGTGACCGTGGACGGTGTCGCCCATCGATGCATCGTAGACAATGTCTCGGTCGGCGGGCTGCGTCTCGAGCCGCCGGTGGCGGCGAAACCCGGCAGCAACCTGACGATCCTGCATCCGGCCTCGGGCCTGCACCTGGAGGGCAAGCTGATCGGCAATGACGAACATGGAGCGCGGGTCAGTTTCAACTCGGCCGAAGCCGGAGCGGTGGTCTCGGTCTGGGTCCGCATGATGCACGAGCAGGAGAGCGCGCGCACGGGGACGGTCTGACGGGCGTGCGATCCCGTCCGGGCGGGGCAAAGCGGCGCCACGCGCATCCTCTTGATCTTCTACACGCGCCTCGGAGATGCGGTGCTTTCGAGCGGTCTTCTGGACGCGCAGCACAAGCGTTATCCGCAGGCCCGATTACGATCGCCTGCTGTCCTGTGGCGGCACCGGCCCCGCGCGCCTGGTTTTCAGGCCCGGGCGGAGGCCCTACTCGCCGGAAAGCCGTGAGCGAACCGTATCGGCGACCGCGTTGATCGTGATTTCTCCCATGCGGTCATTGCCGTAGCGCACGATACCGGGCGGCATGATAATGTCGATGCGCGGATCTTCGGCGAGGGGAACCGAACCGCCGAACAGGCCGACCGACGGCGTTCCGACGGCGGCGGCGATGTTGAGCATCCCCGTATCGTTGCCGATGGCGATGTCGGAGATCGCGGCGAAGGCCGCTGCCTGCATGAGCGGGCGAGCGACGACGGGACGGATCCAGTCGGGATCGGAAAACCGCGAGGCGAGACGCGCCACCATATCCGCCTCGGCCTCCCCGCCAATCAGGAGAATCGTTCCGCCGCTCTCCCGGTGTAGCCGTTCGGCCAGCGCCCCGAAATTGTCCACGCCCCACTGCTTGAAACTCTCGCTGGCGCCAAGGACCAGCGAGATCCAGGGACGGGGCAGCGCATCGAGGTGCGCACGGGCGGCATCGACCAGACTTGCTTCGATCGTGAGATTCGGCGCCGCCTCGATCTTCGGGACCGAGTGATTGAGCAGCAGTCGGTTTGCCTTTTCGATCGCGCTTAGCTTCTTCGCCTCGCGCGGCAGCGCATGTTGTGTCGTCAGGAACGCGTCTTGCCAGCCGATCCCGAAGCCGATCCGCTCGCCAATCCCGGCGCGCCATGCGGCGAGGCCGTAGCGCGCGGAAGTGTGCAGGATCCAGACCGTATCGAATCCGTACGGGCGCAGTGCATTGCCGAGCGCAAGACCGCCAAGCGGCCCGTGATGGCGTTTTTCATCCAGCCAGAGGACCTCGCGGACGTAGTCCGAGGCTTCGAACAGGGCATCCGCCTGCGAGCGCTGCTTGGTGAGCAGCGTAACGGTTTTCTGCTTGGTCTGGGCGGCGATGCTCTTCAGATGCGGCAGGTGCCAGATCACGTCGCCAATTCCAGGGAGCGGCTGGATGACCAGGGTGCCGCCGATTTTGTACGGGTTGCTTCCGGCAATCGTCGCGTTCACTCTTCGGCTCCCGTCTCTTCGGTTCCGCGCTGCGCTTGCGGTCGGGCACGGGCTACACCACAATGCGCCGCATTGTCACAAGCTTTTCCGAATACTCGATGATCCGTCTTTACCAGACCATGGCAGGGGCGCGCCACGGCGGCGCCGAAGCATTTTTCGAACGTCTGGTCACGGCGATGGCCAAGCCGGCCTGGAACGAGAAGGTCGCGCAGCGCGTTGCGGTCCGCAGGGACGGCAGGCGCGCCGGGTTGCTCCGTGCGGGTGGTGTCGACTTCGCGGAGTTCGGCTTTGGCGGCGCCCTCGATTTTCTGACTCCTTGGCAGCTCAAGAGCGATATCCGGGCGTTCGAGCCGGAAGTGGTTCTTGCCTGGATGAATCGGGCGGCTTCGAAGACGCCGCCGGGAGATTATCTCCGGGTCGGGCGGATCGGCGGTTATTACGACGCGAAATACTATCGTGGTTTCGATCACCTGATCTGCAATGCGCCGGGCCTTGTTGACCATATGACGGCGCAGGGCTGGCCGATGGAGCGCATCCACTATCTGCCCAATTTCGTTGATGCGGCGCCGGGCACGCCGCTCGACCGTAAGGTTTTCGGGACCCCGGACGGCGCGCCTCTGCTGCTGGCGCTCGGCCGCTTGCACCGGAACAAGGCCTATGACGTTCTGCTCCGGGCTCTTGTGAAAGCGCCCGACGCTTATCTCTGGATCGCGGGCGAAGGACCTGAGGGGGACGCGCTCAGGCAGCTTGCCGACGACCTGGGAATCGCCCGGCGGGTCCGCTTCCTCGGGTGGCGGGATGACAGCGCGAATCTGCTCGCGAGCGCGGATATTCTGGTCTGCCCCAGCCGGGTCGAAGGGCTTGGCAATGTGGTGATCGAGGGCTGGGCCCATGGTCTGCCGGTCGTCGCCGCGAAAAGCGAAGGGCCGGTACATCTCATCCGTAACGAGGAAACGGGGCTGCTGGCCGAGGTCGAGGATGCCGACGGATTCGCAGCCCGTCTCAGCGCGGTTATTTCCGATGCCGCCCTTGCCAAGTCCCTGGCCGATGCCGGGCGCGCCGAATTCGAAGCCCGTTTCAGCGAGGATACCGTTGTGCGGCACTACCTCGAATTTCTCGGGGCATTGGCAAAGTAGGACCGGGGACTACCGATCCTTTCAGGTGAACTTGCGGAAGAGTTTCGTCTGGTCGAAGAGCTGTTCCAGAGCTCTCATCCGGTCACGCGTCTCTTCCCAGCGTTCCGTCTGCACCGCCGCGATCAGCGCCTCGATGATGAACAGGATGACGGCGGAGCTGTCCCAGGCCGACGGCGCCTCGATCCGGGCACGGAAGCTGTGGCTCGCGTGCTTGGCCGCGGGTGAGCCCCACTGGTCGGTGAAAAGCACAAGGCGCGCCCCGCGTTCCTTCGCCATCTCCGCAAGCCGCTGGGTATCGTGCTCGTACCGCCGGATGTCGAAGGCGACCAGCACGTCGCCTTCCTTCATGTTCAGCACATAGTGTGGCCAGGTGTTCGAATTCGGCGAGATCAGCGTCACCCCATCTCGGATGACCTGCATGTGGGTGAAGAAATAATCCGCCATCGAGCGGCTGATACGGCCGCCGACAACATAGATGTTGCGCTCCGGATCGTTCAGCAGGTCCACGACCGCGTTGAAATCCTCCAGGTCGAGCTGCTGCAGGGTTTGCCGGAGATTGTCCGTCACCGCGTCGGCGAAGCGGTTGAGGATATGGGTGTCAGGTGCATTGGCGGCCCAGCTGTCATGCTTTGAAATCGGATTGGAGAGAGTGGCCTCCAGTTCCGACCGGAGCGCGGCCTGCATCTCGGGAAAGCCGCCGAAACCGAGCTTGCGCGCCATGCGGGCCGCCGTCGGCGTCGAGACCTCGGCGGTTTCGGCCAGGGTCGTGATCGTGCCGAGTCCGGATACCGGGTAATTCTCGAGGATGACATTGGTGAGCTGGCGTTCCGCCCGGGTCAGCGACTCGAATCGACGCCTGATGCGCTCCGCCACCGTTCCGGTCAGCGTCTCTGACAATTCAACCTCCCGCGCGCGCCATGCCGTTTTGAAAATAATGCGACAATCTCGGATTTATAGAAGAGGATTTTTCAGGAATATTCTTGACTGCCTGATCAAAGTTGAAAAGATGGTCGCAACGTCAGGGGAGAGGGCGAGTGGCACTGTCGGCACAGCCGATCGCGGGAGCGTCCGCGTGGGGCAATCCGGTGAGCGTTACGAACGGGGACGGCTCCGGGGCCGCGATCGTCGTCTGCGAACATGCTTCCAATCA
The DNA here is from genome assembly GCF_965216895.1 of Nisaea sp. Taxonomy (GTDB): domain Bacteria; phylum Pseudomonadota; class Alphaproteobacteria; order Thalassobaculales; family Thalassobaculaceae; genus Nisaea. The sequence continues at coordinate 1,502,187 of NZ_OZ244205.1, read as the reverse complement.
CATTCCGGCAGATCTGCGGGGGCTTGGCTGCGACGAGGCCGTCCGGCAGAGCCATGTGGCCTGGGATCCGGGGGCATTGCCCGTCGCCTCGATCATGGCCTCGATGCTTGACGCGCCGCTCGTGGCGGCAACGATCTCTCGCCTGGTCTATGACTGCAACCGACCGCCCGAGGCGGAGAGCGCGATGCCGGCGGTGAGCGAGATTTACGACGTTCCGGGCAATGCCGGTCTGACGGAGACGCAGCGTGCCGAGCGCGCCGAGCGAATTTACTTCCCGTTCCGTGACGCCCTGAAAAGCGTCATCGATGGTCGTCTCGCAGGCGGACGGCGTCCGGCGATCGTGACCGTGCATTCCTTCACGCCCTCATACAGGGGAATCGAACGGCCGTTCGACCTCGGCATTCTCCACGATGCGGACACTCGTCTTGCGGACACGATGCTGGATCAACCGGAATCCCTCGCCGGGCTGGACGTGCGCCGGAACGAGCCCTATGGGCCGGATGACGGTGTGACCCACACGCTGAAGGTCCATGCGCTGCCGCACGGTCTGCTCAACGTCATGATCGAAATCCGCAACGACATCATCCGTGCGGCGGCGCAGCAGCGCGCCATGGCGGAGCGGCTGTCGGGCGTGGTCGCACGGGCGCTGGAGCTCTGCGCGGCCTCGGACCGGACCCGCGTTGTTGGTCAGAAATAAGAGGCCGGGGATGCCAAAAGCGATACGGCTCTATGTCGCCTATGTCGAGAAGATGAACCGCTTCATCGGGCGGTTTGCGATGTACCTGATCTTCGGGATGCTCGGCGTGCTGCTCTATTCGTCCTTTTCGAAGGTGGCTTTCCTGCCGGCGCTCTGGACGCTCGAGACGGCGCAGTTCCTGATGGTGGCTTACTATTTGCTGGGCGGCGGCTATTCGATGCAACTCGGCGATCACGTGCGCATGGATCTGCTCTATACGACGTGGAAGCCGCGCACACGCTCGCTGGTCGACTCGATCACCGTCCTGTTCCTGATCTTCTATCTCTGCCTGCTGCTCTATGGCGGCTATTCCTCGACCTCCTATGCGATCGAGTACGGCGAGAAGAGCTACTCGGCCTGGGCGCCCTACATGTGGCCGGTGAAGGTGGTCATGACCTTTGGCGTCTTTCTGATGCTGCTGCAGGCGTTCGCCACTCTCTTCAAGGACATAGCCGCCGCGCGCGGGGAGGAACTCTGATGAGTTACGAACTGATCGCGCTGCTGATGTTCGCCTCGATGATGCTGCTGCTCATGACGGGTCAGCGGGTCTTCGGGGCCATCGGTTTCGTCGCTTCGGCCGCCGCGCTGCTGATGTGGGGCGACGGCGGCTCGGAAATGGCCTTCAGCGCCGCCATGAAACTGATGAAATGGTATCCGCTGCTGACCCTGCCGCTCTTCGTCTACATGGGATACATGCTGTCGGAATCGAAGATCGCCGACGACCTTTACCGCATGTTCCATGTCTGGATGGGACCGCTGAACGGCGGCCTTGCGATCGGCACCATCCTGCTCATGGTCGCGGTCTCCGCCATGAATGGCCTCTCGGTCGCCGGCATGGCGATCGGCGCCAGCATCGCCCTGCCGGAACTGCTGCGCCGCGGTTACGACAAGATCATGGTGACCGGTGTCATACAGGCCGGCAGTTCGCTCGGTATTCTCGTCCCGCCGAGCGTCGTGCTCGTGCTCTACGGTATGATCGCGCGTCAGCCGGTGAGCCAGCTCTGGCTCGCGGGTGCCATCCCCGGGCTGATGATGGCGGGCATGTTCATCGCCTATATCGTCATCCGATGCTGGCTGCAGCCCAACCTCGGGCCGTCCCTTTCCCGGGAAGAACGCGAGGAGATCACGTGGGCGGAAAAGCTGCGCCTGCTGCGTGCCGGCATCCTTCCGCTCTTCATCTTTTTCTCCATGACGGGGCTGTTCCTGATGGGGGTCACCTCGCTGGTGGAGAGTGCCGCCGTCGGCGCCACCGCGGCGACGCTCGCCGCCATTGTAAAGCGCCGACTGACCGGCGAGGTTATGGAAGAGGTGCTGCGCAAGACCCTCGGCATTTCCTGCATGTTCATGTGGATCATCCTCGCCGCGCTCTGCTTCGGCGCCGTCTTCGACGGACTCGGCGCGGTTCGGGCGATCGAGAGCTTCTTCGTGGACCGGCTCGGCCTTGGTCCTTGGGAGATCCTGATCCTGATGCAGCTCTCTTTCATCCTGATGGGCATGTTTCTGGACGACACGGCGATGCTGGTCATCGTCGCGCCGCTCTACGTACCGCTGGTCAAGATGCTGGGCTTCGATCTGGTCTGGTACGGCGTGCTCTACACGATCACCTGCCAGATCGCCTATATGACGCCGCCTTTCGGTTACAATCTCTTCCTGATGCGCGCCATGGCGCCGCCGGAGGTCACGCTGTCGGACATTTATCGGTCCATCGGCCCCTTCGTGCTGGTCATGACACTGGCGCTCATTCTGGTCATGATCTTCCCCGATATCGCGATGTGGCTACCCAACCAATTCTATGGAAGGTAGCCGGAGCGCGATGGGACCGAGCAGAAGACGAAACGGGGAAGGGGAGGCGCGAAGCGCCACTACGGAGTGAGGTGGTCTGGGAGGCCGCTTCATTATTGGGGCAACGGGTCTGCGGACCCATCACCGAACAGGGAGACAGGTAATATGACGAACAGACGTGATTTTCTGAAGACGGCCGCCGCCGCTACGACGGCGGGCGTTGCCGGAGCCGCCACGCTTGCCGCGCCGGCCGTGAAGGCTCAGAGCCCGATCAAATGGCGCCTGCAGACCTATGCCGGCCCGGCCCTTGCCGAGCACGTGATCAAGCCGTCGATCGACGCCTTCAACAAGGTCGCGAACGGCGAGATGGAGATCGAGCTCTACTTCGCCGACCAGCTGGTCCCGACCGGCGAGCTGTTCCGCGCCATGCAGCGCGGCACCATCGATGCCGTGCAGAGCGACGACGATTCCATCGCCGCGCCGGTCGATATCTCGGTCTTCGGCGGCTATTTCCCGTTCGCCACGCGCTACAGCCTCGACGTGCCGGTTCTGTTCAACCAGTACGGCCTGAAGGAGATCTGGGAAGAGGCCTATGGCGAGGTCGAGGGCGTGACCTGGCTCAGCGCCGGCGCCTGGGATCCGTGCCATTTCGCCACCGTCGACCCGATCCGCTCGCTCGACGACCTGAAGGGCAAACGGGTCTTCACCTTCCCGACCGCGGGCAAGTTCCTCTCCCGCTTCGGCGTCGTTCCGGTGACCCTGCCGTGGGAAGACATCGAGGTGGCGGTGCAGACCGGTGAGCTCGACGGCATCGCCTGGTCCGGCATCACCGAGGATTACACCGTCGGCTGGGCGGACGTGACCAACTACTTCCTCACCAACAACATCTCCGGCGCCTGGTGCGGTTCCTATTTCGCCAATTCCGAGCGCTGGGAAGAACTGCCGGAGCATCTGAAGGAACTCTTCAAGCTCTGCATGGACAGCTCGCACTATTACCGCCAGCACTGGTACTGGGGCGGTGAGGCGAAGCTGCGCGTCGACGGCACCAAGATGGAACTGACCACCATCCCCGATGCGGAATGGGCGAAGGTCGAGGCCGAGGCCGAGAAGTTCTGGGACGAAATCGCCGCCCAGACGCCGCGGACCAAGAAGGTCATCGACATTTTCAAGAAGTATGCGGCGGATATGAAGAAGGCGGGCAAGCCGTACCGCTATAGCTAAGACCTGATCCCTGGATATCAGGGGACACCGGTCCGGCCGCCTTTCCCTCAACCGGTAAGGCGGCCGGACATTGTTTCGGGCCGTTGCCCGATCCGTATTGCAGATGGAAGAGCGTCATGGCAGGCAAACTGACCCTTGAAGAGCTGCGCGCCGCAACCGCGGCCGGCGAAATCGACACCGTGCTGGCCGTCCAGGTCGATATGCAGGGCCGGCTGATGGGGAAACGGTTTCACGCCGAGTTTTTCTGCGAGAGCGCCTTCGAGGAAACCCATTCCTGCAACTATTTGCAGGCGACCGACATGGAGATGCAGACGGTCGAGGGCTATAAGTCGACGAGCTGGGAAGCCGGCTACGGCGACTACACGATGAAGCCGGATCTCTCGACGCTGCGCCGCATTCCGTGGCTTGAAGGCACCGCGCTGGTGTTCTGCGACCTGCTGGATCATCACACTCATGCCGAGGTCGCGCACTCTCCGCGCGCCGTTCTCAAGAAGCAGGTGGCGCGGCTCGAAGCGATGGGCATGAAGGCCTTCATGGCTTCCGAGCTCGAGTTCTTTCTCTTCAGGCAGAGCTTCGAGGAGGCGCATGCGCAGGGCTACCGCGGTCTCGAGGTGATCAGCCCCTATAACGAGGACTACCACATCTTCCAGACGACCAAGGAAGAGGGAGTGATGCGGGCGATCCGCAACGGCCTGCATGGCGCGGACGTGCCGGTGGAGAACTCCAAGGGCGAGGCCGATGCGGGCCAGGAAGAGATCAATGTGCGCTATGCCGAGGCGCTGACCATGGCCGACAGGCATGCGCTGATCAAGAACGGCTGCAAGGAGATCGCCTGGACGAAGGGGCATGCGATCAGCTTCCTGGCGAAATGGTCCTACGACCATGCGGGCAATTCGTCGCACATCCACCAGTCGCTCTGGTCGCTAGACGGCAATCCGGTTTTCGCCGATCCCGACGGGCAATACGGCATGTCCGAGACGATGCGCCACTATCTCGCCGGCCTGCTCGCCCATGCCGAGGAGATCACCTATTTCCTCGCCCCCTATATCAATTCCTACAAACGCTTCGTTGCCGGCACTTTCGCCCCGACCAAGGCGGTCTGGTCGATGGACAACCGCACGGCCGGCTTCCGCGTCGTCGGCGAGGGAACCAAGGCGGTGCGGGTCGAATGCCGGATCGGCGGCTCGGACCTCAACCCATACCTTGCCATGGCGGCTCTGATCGCCGCCGGGATCGACGGCATCGAGAACAAGATGATGCTGGAGGAGGAGTTCAAGGGCGACGCCTATGGCGGCTCCGGGATCCGGGAGATCCCGGCGACCCTGCGCGACGCCACGGTCGCTCTCGACCGGTCGTCCATGCTGCGCGCCGCCTTCGGCGACGACGTGATCGACCATTATGTGCATGCGGCCCGCTGGGAGCAGGCCGAATACGACCGTCGGGTGACCGACTGGGAAGTGAATCGCGGGTTTGAAAGGGCCTGACATTGAAATGAGCAAGATGCTGCAATGTATTTCGCCGATCGACGGCTCGGTCTTCGCCGAGCGGCCGGTACTCGGTCTCGACAAGGCGCGGGAAATCCTCGCTGCAGCGCGGGAGGCCCAGCGCAGCTGGGTGGTGCGGCCGCTCTCGGAGCGGGTCGCGCTGGTGCGTGACGGCGTCGCCCGCCTTGGCGAGATGCAGGCCGAGATGGTCCCGGAGCTGGCGCACATGATGGGCCGCCCGGTGCGCTATGGCGGCGAGTTCGGCGGTACCGAAGAGCGCGCCTCCTACATGGCGGACATCGCCGAGACCGCGCTGGCGCCGATCGTGGTCGAGGACTCGGATAAATTCGAGCGCCGCATCTTGCGAGAGCCGCACGGCCTCGTCTTCGTGATCGCGCCCTGGAACTATCCCTACATGACGGCGATCAACACGGTCGCGCCGGCGCTGATCGCCGGCAACGCTGTGGCGCTGAAACATGCGACGCAGACGCTGCTGGTGGGCGAGCGCATGGTCCGTGCTTTCGAGGAGGCGGGGCTGCCGAAGGGCCTGTTCGTCAATCTCTTCCTCGATCACGGCACGACCGAGGCGCTGATCTCGTCCAAGAGCTTCGACTTCGTCAACTTCACCGGCTCTGTCGGTGGCGGTCGGGCGATCGAACGGGCGGCGGCGGGAACCTTCACCGGGCTCGGCCTCGAACTCGGCGGCAAGGACCCGGGCTACGTGATGGAGGATGCGGACGTGCAGGCGGCGGCGGACACGCTGATCGACGGCGCCATGTTCAATTCCGGCCAGTGCTGTTGCGGCATCGAGCGGATCTATGTGCACGAGAGCCTTTACGATGCCTTCGTCGAGAAGGCGGTGGCGATCGTCTCCGGCTACAAGCTCGGCAATCCGCTGGAGGAGGCGACGACGCTCGGTCCGATGGCGCACAAGCGCTTCGCGGCGGTCGTTCGCGAGCAGACTGCGGATGCCATCGCGAAGGGCGCGAAGCCGCTGGTCGATCCGGCGCTCTTCCCGGAAGATGACGGCGGAGCCTACCTGATGCCGCAGATCCTGGTCGACGTCACTCACGAGATGACGGTGATGCGCGAGGAGAGCTTCGGCCCCGTCGTCGGCATCATGAAGGTCTCCGGCGACGAGGAGGCCATCCGGCTGATGAACGACAGCGATTACGGCCTGACCGCCTCGCTCTGGACCGGGGACTCCGAACGGGCCGCCGCCATCGGCGCCAGGATCGAGACCGGCACCGTCTTCATGAACCGCGCCGACTATCTCGATCCCGGGCTCTGCTGGACCGGCTGCAAGGAGACAGGCCGCGGCGGCGCCCTTTCCGTGATCGGGTTCCAGAACCTGACCCGCCCTAAATCCTATCATCTGAAGAAAGCCTGACGGCCATGTCTATCAAAGCCAACTGGAGCTACCCGACCGCGATCCGCTTTGGTGCCGGTCGCATTGCCGAGATCGGCGAGGCCTGCGCCGCCGCCGGCATCAGGCGTCCTCTGCTGGTCACCGACAAGGGCCTCGCCAGCCTGCCGATAACGGCGCAGACGCTGGATCTGATGGAGGCGGCCGGGCTCGGCCGCGCCATCTTTTCCGAGGTCGACCCGAACCCGAACGAGAAGAACCTCGAAGCCGGCATCATGGCCTTCAAGGCGGGCAAGCACGACGGCGTCGTCGCCTTCGGCGGCGGCTCCGGTCTCGATCTCGGCAAGATGGTCGCCTTCATGGCGGGCCAGACCCGACCGGTCTGGGATTTCGAGGATATCGGCGACTGGTGGACCCGGGCCGATGCGGACGCGATTTATCCGAACATCGCAGTGCCGACCACGGCGGGCACCGGCTCCGAGGTCGGCCGCGCCAGCGTGCTGACCAATTCCGAGACCCACGTGAAGAAGATCATCTTCCATCCGAAGGTGCTGCCGAGCGTGGTGATCTGCGATCCGGAACTGACCGTCGGCATGCCGAAGCCGATCACGGCGGGCACCGGCATGGACGCCTTCGCGCATTGCCTCGAAGCGTTCTGCAGCCCGCACTACCACCCGATGAGCCAGGGCATCGCGCTCGAGGGCCTCAGGCTGGTGAAGGACTATCTGCCGCGCGCCTATGCGGACGGCAGCGACATCGAGGCCCGCGCCCACATGATGAGTGCCGCCGCGATGGGCGCGACCGCGTTCCAGAAGGGCCTCGGCGCGATCCACGCGCTCTCGCACCCGCTCGGCGCGGTCTACAACACCCATCACGGCACCACCAACGCGGTGGTCATGCCCCCGGTGCTGCAGTTCAACCGCCCGGCCATCGAGGACAGGCTCGCCCGGGCGGGCGCCTATCTCGACATCTCCGGCGGCTTCGACGGCTTCTACGACTATGTCCTGGAACTCCGCGAGCAGCTCTCGATCCCGGACAAGATGTCGGCCCTCGGCGTCGGCACCGACAGGATCGGCGAACTCGCCGCCATGGCGATCGAGGATCCGAGCTGCGGCGGCAATCCGGTGGAGCTCACGGTGGAGAACCTGACCGAACTGTTCAAGCAGTCGATCTGACGACTTCCTCCCGCGTAAGCCTGGGGCGGACCTTCGGGCCCGCCCCTTTCTTTATGGGCGGTGATGCAATATCCGTCCGATGAAGTTCAGCAGCAGCTGCGCGGCCAGCGTGGTCGTGCTGCCCGAATGGTCGTAGTCCGGTGCAACTTCCACGAGATCGACGCCGACCACGCTGCCCCGTTTCGTCAGTCCGTCCAGCAGTTCCAGCCCTTCGTAGTAGGTGAAGCCGCCATGGCTCGGGGTGCCGGTGCCGGGGGCGATGGAGGGGTCGAAGCCGTCGATATCGATGGTGACGTAGTAGCGCTTGCCCGCCGGGATGCGCTTCAGCACCGCCTCGACGCCGAGCTTGCGGAACTGGCGGACCGAGAGGATGTCGGAGCCCATCGAACGCGCCGCCTCGTAGCCCTCCCGCGCCGTCGAGGAGACGTTGCGGATGCCGATCTGCGTCAGGCCGGTCACATAGTCTTTTTCCGCAGCGCGGCGCATCGGGTTGCCGTGGCCGGTGCGGACGCCGTGGCGCTCGTCGACGAAATCGAGATGGGCGTCGATCTGCACCAGATGCACCGGCTCCTCGTCGGAGAAGGCGTTGATGCAGGGAATGTTCACCGAGTGATCGCCGCCGAGCACGACCGGGATCGCGCCTGCCTTGAGGATCTTGCGCACCCCGAACTCGATATTGTCGTGGCTCCGCGCCGTGTCGGTATGGACGATGTCCGCGTCGCCGAGATCGACGATCCGCGTCGTCTCCGCCGGCAGGTAGGTGATGTCTTCCTCGTGGTCGTAGGCGCCGCCATGACCGAAGGAGAAGAGGGTGGAGGCCTCCCGGATGCCGCGCGGGCCGAAGCGGGCGCCGGCGCGGAACTGGGTGCCGAAATCGAACGGTGCGCCGAGTAACGCGACATCGGCCTCGATCGCGTCCCAGTCCGGCTGGTAGGGATACTTTCCGAAGGTGGAGATGCCGACAAAGGGCAGGTTGAGGCGACCCGTTTCGTATCCGTGCGCTGACATGACGTGATCCCGGCGGTTTGGAGGCTGTAGAGCGTAAGTCCATTGCAGGCCATTCTGCCGGGCGGCGCAATGCTGTTCCCGGCGCTGCCATGACGCGCCGCTCCGGTGCCTGCGGTTGGCGGAGCTGCGCCGGACAAGGGGCATAAGGGAGGTGAGCCGGGTCTTGGCCGTCCGTCGGAGGGTTTCAGCCGCCACAGGAAGACGCAGCAAGAGGGCACGGACATTGCGGAATATTGAAGCGGACTTGGGGACGTCAGATCTTCACCCGGTCCGCTTTTCAATTGCCAAGTACGGGCAATAACGTCACATTCTGAACGACTTGGACAAATACTGGAGCCATATGTGGCGGTCCGAACGCTCATCCTGCTGGCATTTCTCTTGATCACGGCCTGTGCCGAGTTGCCTGCGCAGCTGGGGCAGAAGGCCGACGCAGAGCCGCCTCGGCCGCCAGAGCCGCGCTATTGCTACAAGACTCTCGGAAAGGTCAGTTGCTACGCGCAGCCTCTCGACGGCAGGGAAGCCAACCGGCTTGTCGGCTACGAGGGCCCGTCCCCCAGACCGAACGCCGGCACCGGCCCTCTCTCGCCCTGACAAGGGCTTTCAGTTCATTGATTTGACGGAAAAAATTTCCTTGAAACGGGTACTCCCGCCCCTCCTCGCAGCGTTCACGCTCATGCTCGCCGGTCCCGCTCCCGCCTCCGCCACGGACGGGCAGCGGCAGACCTATGGCGAGGCCATGGACTGGTACCGTGCCCAGGCTGAAGCCGGCGATGCCAAAGCGCAGTTCTATTACGGCCTGGCGCTGGAACGCGGCGCGCAGGGTCATCAGGGCGAAACCGACAGGGCGCGGGCGGTCGAACTCTACAAGAAGGCCGCAGAAGGCGGATTCGCGCTCGCCCAGTACCGGCTCGGGGTGCTCTACCAGATCGGGCAGGGTGTCCCGAAAGATCTTGCGGAAGCCAGGAAATGGTTCGGTGCGGCGTCTGACGCCGGTCTTCGCGAAGCGGAATTCAACTACGCGATCATGCTGGAAACCGGAACCGGCGGGGATCGGGACCCGGAGGAAGCGGCAAGGCTCTACGAGATCGCGGCCGGCAAGGGCGTGCGCCAGGCTTTCCTGCCGCTCGGTATTCTTTATGCCCGCGGAGAAGGTGTCGAGCGCGACCTGATCGAAGCCCTGAAATGGCTTATTCTGGCGGAGAAAGCCGATGCGGACGGGGTCCGGCAGGCGATGAATACGGTGCGCGCGGCACTCGATGACAAGGATCAGGCCGAGGCGGCGCTGCGCGCCGACCGCTGGCGCATGACCCTGCCCGAATAGGGCCGATCGTCACGCGCCACGCTTTCATTGGATTTCCCGGCGCCACCGATTACCTTGGGCTGAACCCCGCACTGCAAGGATCAGGGAAATGCCGAACTTATTGCGTGCCACTCTGGTCGTGCTCGCTATCGTGCTGCTTCCCGTTAGTGGCCAAGCGCATCACAAGCCAGGTCATCTGACCCTAACGGACCTGACTGTCGGGTCCGGCGCGGTAGCGGCCGAAAATGCCTCGGTGACGGTGCATTATACCGGCTGGCTGATGGACGGGACCAAGTTCGATTCCAGCCTCGATCGCAACGCACCCTTTACCTTCACGCTCGGCGCGGGACGCGTGATCAGCGGCTGGGAAAAGGGAGTCGAGGGAATGAAGGTCGGCGGCAAGCGCCAGCTGATCATTCCCGCCGACATGGGATATGGCAGGAGAGGCGCCGGCGGGGGCGTCATTCCGCCGAATGCGACGCTCAAATTCGAGATCGAACTGATCTCGGTGGCGGCGCCGAAATTCAAGACTATCGGGAATGCCGACCTGAAGGCGCTGATCGAACGCGGGGTTACCGTCATCGATATCCGGCGGCCGGACGAGTGGGCTCGGACCGGTACGATACCGGGCGCGGAGAAGCTGACCGCATTCGACGGACGCGGCCAGTTCGTTGCGAGCTTCCCCGAGGAGGTCGACAAGCTGGTTGCCCGCGACCAGGAGGTCGTCCTGATCTGCCGTACCGGAAACCGCTCCCTCGCGCTTGCGCGTGCGATGGCCGACCAGGCCGGCTATACCCGGGTGTACAATCATGAAACCGGAATTGTCGGCTGGACCAAGGACGGCAATCCGGTCGAGAAGTAGGACGAACCGGTGACGGCAAGAGAACCTGGGGGCCCGCGCTACGCGCCCTATGCCAACGGCAGGTTCGCGCTCGCGATGGGGCTGGTCGCGCTCGATCCGAAGGACTGGATCGACGCGGATGACCGCCGGGCGGCGGAACTGCAGGAGAAGGAGCGTCTGCTCGCCGCGAACCGCAAGGCGGTGTTCGACGATCTTCCGGGCAGCGAAGCGGCGCAGCGCGAAGTACTCGTGATCCTGCTGGAAAACCTGGAACGGCATCATCCCGGCCTCGTCGGAGTCGAGGACGGCACCGTCACCGTTCGCGAGACCGGGAAGAGCTATGGCCTGGCCGATTTCTCCGACCACGCCCTCGATCTCGCCGGACGGCTGGTGCAGGAAGACTTCTGCCTGATGCGGCCCGGCGAGGAGGGCTATGTCCTGCATGCCGCCTCGCTCTGTTTTCCGGCCCGCTGGAAGCTCGCCGAAAAGCTGGGGCAGCCGATGATGCGGATTCATGAACGCGTCTCCGGTTATGCCGAGAGACTCGGGCGTCCGGTCGACCGTTTCTTCGAACATCTGAGGGCCGACAAGCCGGTACAGCGGCTCAACTGGTCGCTGGTCGACGACCCGGCCCTGTTCCAGACCGGCGGCAAGTTCCGCACGGCGGAGGACGCGGGCATCACGCCTGAGAACGCCGGCGACCGTCTCTGGCTCCGGGTTGAGCGCCAGACCCTGCGGCGGCTGCCGGAATCCGGCGATATCCTCTTCACTATCCGCACTTTCGTCGATCCGCTCTCCTGCCTCGAGGCGCGCCCGGATCTGGCCGCGGCCCTGCGCGCATCGCTGGACCAGATGCCGGAGGGGATGCAACTCTACAAGAGCCTGCCGCCTTTCCGCGATGCTCTCGATCGGTATCTGGAGCGGGTGTCGTCAAGGGCGGCCTGAAGCGCGGATGATCGACCATGTCTCCATCGCTGTTTCCGACCTCGCGCGCAGCGCCGCCTTCTATGACCGGGTTCTTGCGCCGCTCGGGTTCAGACGCCTGGCGGAGCGGGAGCACACAATCGGCTTCGGCAAGAAATACCCGGAGTTCTGGCTCAATGCGCGGCCGGAAATGAATCAGGTCGGCGACCGGACCGGCGTCCATATCTGCCTGCGCGCCTCCTCGAAGGACGCGGTCGATGCCTTCCACGCCGCAGCTCTCGAGGGCGGTGGCCGCGACGACGGCGTGCCGGGCGACCGCCAGGCGACGATGACCACCTATTATGGCGCCTTCATCCGCGATCCGGACGGTAACAAGATCGAGGCGGTGACCTTCCCGCGCTAGGCGGCGCTACTCCACATGGTGGATCGGCGCACCCGGATGGAAGGCGCTGAAGGCAAAGGCAAAGGGGACGTCATAGGGAACGTCTTCGGGCTCTCTTGAAGCGCCGGTTTTCTGGACCGTGACGGTGCCGACGTCGCGCCCCTCGGAGATCGCCGACTGGTCCAGCGCCGAATTCAGCCCGGCGGTCCAGCGCAGCACGAGATCGCCCGCGGCGGCTCCGGGCACGCGAATCTCGCCCTTTGCCCGCAGTAACTCCAGGCTCCAGGCCGCGTCGACTCCCGGGACGGAAACGACCCGCATCAGCGGGCGGCCGGGGCCGGAATAGGCGCCGGCATAGAGGAAAGGCTGGGCTGAGCTGTCATATCCGACATAAGGGTTGCGGCCGTAGTCCCTGGCAAAGCGCCCGTTCGGGACAAGGACCCGCCCGCCCGGGTGGCGCTTGGCGAATTCGGCGTAGGATTCGAGGCGCGCGGGCAGGCGCGTCAGTTCCGTTCCCGCCCGGCTGCCGACGATGGCACGGCCTTCGAATTGCTGCCACCAGCTTTCCGTCGCCCTGTCATACATGACAAGGTCGGAATTGCGCAGCCGCCCCGTGGTGCCGAAAGTTGTTTCCGCACCTTCGACCCGGCGGTCGAACATGACGGCCGAGTTGCAGAGCGGGCAGAAGGTGACGGCGACCGGAACGCCGCCGACGGTGTCGTTGACGATCTCGTGCCATATCAGGATGCGCAGCGGATAGGCGCGCGCGTCGCCCGCAATTGCGACGCTCATGACCGGCTCGGTCGGCGCCGGAATCGCAGCGCCCGTCGTCCCGACCGGCTCGAAGTCCGGCGTGTCGATTGCCGGGATACCATCCTTGGGCGGACCGCCGGAAAAGATCTCGGAGAAGGGAACCAGGGATCTCTCGAAATCAGTTTCGGGCCGCGCGGCAGCCCAGAAGCCGGGGGGATCCTGGTTGAGAAATTGCTGCGCGTGGACCTGCGGGACAGTGAGCCCGGTCAAGACAAGGACGACGCCTAGCAAGCCCGGTTTGAGAGTGTTGTGGATTATTGCCTGCATGTGTCACCTCCGGCGCGGTGCTCGGGACACACATGCTAGCTGCTTCCGGCACAGAGAGCGGTCACAGCGGTACAATCCGATGTGAGCTGCGGCGTCAGACCGCGTCCCGCCGCAGCGCCATCGAGAGGCAGCGCGGGCCGCCGCCGGCCCGGGTGAACATGGAGAGGTCCGGGTCGAGCACGGTGATCCCCTCGGCGCGCAGCGCCTCGTTCACCCGTTTCGCACCCTTCGAGGAAATCACCCGGTCGTTTCCGAGCGACATGCAGTTGCAGTAGAGCTGCATCGCTTCCTTGTAGGTGACAGGAACCGGCTCGATGCCGTGGCCCTTCACCCAGGCGACGAAATCTTCCGGCAGCACGTCGAGGCACATCAGGGCGAGGCGCTCGTTCACCGTGGCGTAGAGCAGGTCGAGATGCAGGAAATGCTCGGCAAAGCGCTGCAGCCGGCATTCCCAGCCTTCCTTCTCGAGCCAGGCCTGGAGCTGCTTCGCCGCCACCTCGGTGGTGCGCTGGCCGGTATAGCCGACGATCGCGACGCCCGGCTTGATCAGGTGGATGTCGCCGCCCTCGATCGGCCCCGCCGTCGCCCAGTTCCAGACCGGGATGCCGAGCTTCTCGTAGAAGCGATAGGTCGGCGCGATCTCGCCCCGGCGCTGCTGGCGGTACATCTGGCAGAGGAAAACGCCCCAGGGGGTCATGACAGAGGGGTCGCGGGTATAGATCTGGTAGCTGAGGGCGGGATCGGTCTCGACGAAATGGCAGTTGACGCCGGCACCCTCGTAAGCGTCGACGAATTCCCGGTAGCCGGCTTCGGCTGACGTGCGGTCGAACGGGACGCCGTCGCGCAGGGTGGCGCGCACCACGGCGTTGGCGGTGGTGTCCTCCTTGGCGATGTCGGACCACTGGAAATTGTCGGGCGGACAGAGATAGACGTCACGCAGGACGCCGTATTCGGAGCCGACGGCGAAAGCGTTCGAGCCAGAGGACATTTGAATGATCCGGAGCGGTGGTCAGGTAAGGCGCGGGCAGCTTAGCCGTCCGCCTCCTTCGCCAGCAAGTCGCGCAGCTCGGTTTTCAGGATCTTTCCATAATTGTTTTTGGTCAGCGCCGTGACCACGCGGTAGGTCTTCGGCCGTTTGAATCGGGCGATATTCTCGAGGCAAAGCGCATCGAGCTCGGCCGTGTCGACGTCTTTGCCCGGATGCGGCACCACGAAGGCGACGACCTCCTCGCCCCAGTCGGCGTGGGGACGGCCTACCACGGCGCATTCGTAGACATCCGGGTGACGAAGGAGAACTTCCTCGATCTCGCGCGGATAGATGTTGGTGCCGCCGGAGATGATCATGTCCTTGGAGCGGTCTTTCAGCGTGACGTAACCGTCGAGGTCCATCGCGCCGAGATCGCCGGTCCAGAGCCAGCCTCGACGGATCGTCTTCGCGGTCGCCTCGGGATTCTGCCAATAGCCGCCCATGACGATGTCTCCCCGGCAGATGATCTCGCCGGTCTCGCCGTAGCCGACATCATTACCCTCGGCATCGACGACGCGGACCTCGACGCCGGTGCGTGCGTATCCGGCAGAGCCGAGGCGGGCGAGATAGCGCGGATGCTCCTTGTCGAGATAGGCCGATTTCGGCAGGCCGGTGATGGTCATCGGGGCCTCGCCGAGGCCGTAGATCTGTGTCAGCTTGGGGCCGAGCGTCTCCAGCGCCTTCAGCACGTCCTCCAGGTACATCGGCCCGCCGCCATAGACGATGGTCTTCAGGTTTGAGAGATCCGCTTGCCCGAGTCCCGGATGGTTGATCAGACGGCTGACCATGGTCGGGGCAAAGAAGAAGCTGGCACCCGGCCAGTGTGCGATCAGATCGAGCGCTTCCTCGACATCATAGCCGCCGCTCTCGGGCACGATGTTGTTGGCCCCGCGGGCGACATGCGGCATGGCGTAGAGGCCGGAGCCATGGCTCATCGGGGCGGCGTGGATCATGCAGTCGCCGGGATCGATCCCGTCAACGTCGGCAAGATAGTTCGTGGTGGCGAACATCAGGCTGCGATGGGTGATCATCGCGCCTTTCGGCTGGCCGGTTGTGCCCGAAGTATAGAAGAGCCAGCAGAGCGCATCGGGGTCGACGCTGGCCGGCGCGATCGGGTCGGCCTCGTAGAGCTCTTCGATATCAGCGTCGATTGTGGAGATCAGATGCTCGAGATCCGGCACCTCGGTCTTGATTTCGGCCAGGGTGCCGGCAAGGTCCGGTGTCGCGAAACAGGCGCGCGCGCCGCTGTTGTCGAGAATGTAGGCGAATTCCTTCGGATGCAGCTTGGCATTGATCGGCACCGCCGCGAGGCCGGCATGCCAGATCGCGTAGAGGATCTCCAGATAGAGCGGGTCGTTCTTCATTGCCAGCGCGACGCGGTCGCCCGGGACCAGGTCGAGTTCGGTGCGCAGCGCGCCCGCGAGTCGCCCCACCCGCTCTCCCAGCTCACGGTAGGTCCGGAAGACCGTCTTGCCGTACGAGATCGCCGGCCGGTCGCCATGAACGCGCGCTATCTGCGCCAGTATCGCGGCCTGGTTCATGAGCCATCCTCCCATTTTCGTCGATGACCGGTCGTTGATCTGCCGACGGGATCGATATCAGCGCAGTTTTCCAACGGATTCAAGAAACTGTCGTTTGCTGTGACAATGTGGCCAAAGGATGCAAAATGGCCGGGACTGCTTCGACGTATAGGTTGAACCCTGAAGACCTCTTGATCGCCCCGACGTGGAAAACGACATGCGCCGACCCTTTGTATTGTGCCGCGCTCTATTCGCCCTGCTTCTGTTCTCGCTCTTCGTCCCCCCTGTGGCAGGCCCTGCGAATGCACAGATGCCGGTCTCCGTCGGGGGCGAAGAACCGGACCGGCTCCAGACCCTGGTGGATGAACTGAATCCGGAGCAGAAGGAAACGCTCGTCAAGCTCATCGAGTTGCTGGAGGAGAACCGGGCGGGAGCGCGTGCTGATGCGCCCGTGGTCGACCCGATCACACAGCTGAAGCAGGTCCTGACCGGCTTTCGGAGCTATGTCGCGGAAAAGGTGGCCGGGCTGCCCGAACTGCTGTCTGTCATTGGCAAAGGTTTGTCCGGATTGAGCACCGAGGCGCCGGTGCTGCTCGGGTTTCTCTTGATGAGTCTCGTTGCCGGCGCACTGGCTGAACTGATTTTCGTCCGCGCCGCCGAACCCTGGCGTGAACGCATCAAGGTGCCGAGTGACGGGGCTCTTGGCGATACGGTCGCCAAACTCTCCCTGAGGGCCGTGCTCGAACTTGGCGGTGTCGTTGTCTTCATCCTCGTCTCGTTGGCGCTCGCGCATACCGTCCCGTCGAAGGATAGTCATGTCGTAAGCATCTCGAGTTTCGTTCTATTTGCGATCGCACTTCCGCGCGCGGCGACCGCGGTTCTCAGGTTCGTACTTGCGCCGAAACGGCCGGATCTCCGGCTTGTCGCGGCCGATGATCATGTCGTGGCGCGACTCTACTGGAATCTGGCGTCGGTATTCGCCCTCGGTGGCCTGCTCATGTTCCTCTCCGACTTTCTGACCCGCGCAGGGCACGATGCGGAAGACGGCATGCGGTTCTGGACGGCCTTCCTTGCAACGTTCTGGCTGAGCCTGACCATCTGGCGCACGCGGTCCGGCCTGACGAAGATCCTTATCGGCGAAGGGGAAGCGCCGACCCCTGGACTGGCCCGCATGGCCCGGTGGTGGCCGCCCGCCATGGTTGCTCTGCTGGTGGCCAACTGGTTGTTTATCCAGACTGCGGTCAGCGCCGGGGCGGAAGTGATTTCGCCCCTGCGCGGAACCTTGGTGATCGTGATCATTCTGGTCACACCGTTCCTCGATACGATGGTCCGTGGGATTGCGGAGCATCTTGTCCCGCGCGAGCCGGCTCCGCCACGGCCGGAGCCGGGTGACGAAGTGGGCGCGCCGGTACCCGAAACCCCCGACATGCCCGACACGCCGCAACCGGCCGTTGAGCGGCAGACCCGGTTCAGCTATATCCGGATCGGACGCGCCCTGTTGCTGGCGGCGGTCGTGGTTCTGGTCGGGAAGGTCTGGGGCCTCAGCCTGCAAGGGCTTGCTGCGGCGGGCATCGGTGCAGAGCTTGCCGCCAATCTCGTCGGCGCGGTCCTGATTCTGGCTGGCGGTTATCTGGTCTGGGAGTTCAGCAATCTCTGGATCAACCGCCGGCTGATCGAGGAAGGCGTGACCGACGCGCCCTCCGCGCCCGGACATGGCGGCGAGGGCGGCGGCGCCGGTCAGTCGAGGATGGCGACCATCCTGCCGCTCATCCGAATGGTCCTGAGCGCGGTCATCGGAATCATGACGATCCTGCTGGCGCTCGACGCCCTCGGGATCAACATCACGCCGCTTCTGGCCGGCGCGGGCGTCATCGGCCTCGCCGTCGGGTTCGGTGCACAAACCCTGGTTAAGGATGTGGTTTCGGGGATCTTCTTTCTGCTGGACGATGCTTTCCGGGTCGGCGAATTCATCGATGCCGGCGGCACGCTCGGCGCGGTGGAGAAGATTTCCGTGCGCTCGATCCTGCTGCGCTCGGTCAACGGGCCGATCCACATCATTCCCTATGGCGAGATTGCCAAGGTCACCAACATGAGCCGCGACTGGGTGATCATGAAGCTGCGCTTTACCGTGCCGTTCGAGACCGACCTCGACAAGGTGCGCAAGATCTTCAAGAAAATCGGTCAGGAGATGATGGAGGTGCCGGAACTGGCCGAGGGGATCATCGAGCCCTTCAAATCTCAGGGTGCAGCGGACGTGGATGATGTCGGCATCATCGTCCGCGGCAAGTTCATGACCAAGCCGGGACACCAGTTCGCGGTCCGCAAGGAGGTCTATTCACGGGTCCAGAAAGCCTTCAAAGAGAACGGCATCGATTTCGCCCGCAAAGAGGTCCGCGTGAACATCCCCGGGAAAGTCGAGGGAGCGGCTCTGACGCCGGAGCAGGAGAACGCGATCGCCGCCGCCGCCAGTCAGGCCGCCGAACCGGCGCCTGTCGAATCGCAGGCGAAGAAGACCCCCGCTGACGACAGATAACCCTCCTCGATCATGGCCTCTCTTCGGCAAATGATCATTCGGATGAGTTCCCGGCACCGAACTGGCACGGCAATTGCTGTGACTGGAATGTGAGTTCGGGAGCGAGTGAAACGCTGAATGGATCAGCTCTTTGAGGAGGGTAGAATGCGTTACATTCCGAAACATGCAGACGATTACGGCGTAACCGGCCTGGACGAGGCGTTCGACGCGTCGTTCCTCTACAACGACAGCAGCGAGATGATCGAGCTCCTTGGCGGTGACTGGTCACTGGAAGAAGACGACGTGCTCGAACTGGAGATGGTTCTGGTCAATTGAGTCCGGTCTGTCCGGCTCTGGCGCCCAGCACCCGTCCGTAATAGCGCAGGATATGTTCGATTTGCGCGCGCCAGAGCCGCCACGCATGGTCCCCGTCGGTCACCCGGAATTCGACCGGCACGCCGGCGCGTTTCAGAGTCAGGAAGAGCTTGAGATTGCCTTCGTAGAGGCCGAAGCCGTCATCGTCACCGACCGTGATAAAGATCGCGGGCCGCAACCTTGTCGCTGCGAGCGACGGGATATCTGAAAAGAAGTTCTGCCGGTTGAATGTCGCAATGTCGAACGGCGTGCCGAACGCTCCCTTGAAAAATCCGGTCTGCTGCTCGGTGATATCTTCCTGCCGGGCAAGGTCCGGAAAGATCGCCGCGCTCAACGCGCCTGTCATTGCGAACTTCTCAGGATTCCGGAAGGCCAGCCGCAAGGCTCCGTAGCCGCCCATGGAAAGCCCTGCGACCGCCCGGTTGGCGGCTCTGCCGCCGACGCCATGCCTGGTCTCGGCTTTCGGAATCAGATCCTCGAGGATCGCGTCTTCGTATGGACCGTGCGCCGCGGAGTTCACGTACCAGCTGTTGCCGGCGTCCGGCATGACGATGGCGATCGGGGGCATGGCTTTCCCGGCTATGAGACGGTCCGCCATGACCTCGATCTTGCCGAGGGTCTGCCAATCCCTTTCATTCCCGCCAAGACCATGCAGCAGGTACAGGACCGGCAGAGGTCCGGCCGCGGCTGCGGTCTCGGGAAGGTAAAGGGAATATCTCATTTTCCGGCCGAGGGCCGGGCTCTCAAGGGTGAGGCTTTCCCGCAATTCGGCCTGTAAGGCGGAGCTGTAAGCCAGAGCGGTGCCCGCCGCCATGAGGACGGCGCAAAGGCGGATAATCGGGATCATTCCGCCGGGGAGAGAACGGAACCGGCCGCCGGCCGCGAGCGCTCCGTCCCTTCTGTCTCGGCGGTACCGCTCGCGCGCTCATCGATCGCTTTGCGCCACCATTCCGTCTTGATCGCGGTCACCAGATAGGCGAACAGCACGACGGTGGCCAGCCCGGCGAGATTGACGAGCGCCCAGGTCAGCTGGTCCCGGCCGATCTGGTCGAGGACCATGCCGCCGAGCTGGGCAAGCCACATGTTGAGAAGAAACACGGGCAGGGCCTGCTGACCCACCGTCCGGATCGGATGGCAGGCCCTGTGCCTCAGGAGGTTCTCCCGTCCGCGCACCAGATTGACGACGATATAGGCCAGCGCGAGAAAATGGATCAAACGCAGAATCCCATAGTCGGTCTTTGCCCGCCACGGCAGAGTCACCTCGCGCCACTCGGCGAGAAACGGAAAGCTTTCCTGATAGCCGACGAAGAACCACCAGTGCGAGATTGGCGCCGCCGCGACGACGAAGACGATGCAGGCCGTCATCAGATAGTGGTTCAAGGCAGGGACTTTCAGCCAGCCGCGCGAGATGGAATAGCCGGTGAAGAAGACGAGCTGCCATCCGAATGGGTTGAAGAACCACTCGAGGTGATCGTGATTGGGATGCGACGGAAGGCCGCCGTCAAAGGCCCAGTTCGCGCCATAGACCACGACCGAGAAGCCCATCGCCAGCCAGGGATGTATGCGCGCCAGTGCCATGAAGACCGGAATCATGAGCAGCGCGCCCATATACATCGGCATGATGTCGAAATAGTTCGGTACGTAGGTCAGGGTAAGGAGCCCGAGCAGCGCCTTCGGCGTCTCTTCGAAGAAGAACTCGAGGTTGAGCCGGTTGATATAGTCCGGCTCGGCGAACAGCGCGTTGCCCGCCACCATGAGGCCAACGATCAGGAAGAATATCAGGATGTGCGAGGTATAGAGCTGCCAGATCCGGTAGAGCACGCGGCCTGTGCCATGCCAGAAACCGGCCCGTATGAAGGTGCCGCCAAATGCGATGGCCGCGGCAAATCCGGAGCAGAAAACAAACATTTCCGCCGCATCGGAAAAGCCGAAGCGGGCCGGAATGAAGTTCGACCAATGGTTCTGCGGGACGTGGGCGATGAAGATGATCAGCATCGCGATCCCCCGGAAGAAGTCGAGCCTGGGATCGCGCTGCCGCCGCGTCTTGTCCGATTGTTCTGCCATGGTCGTCGCCCGCCGGTTCCGGGAACCGTCCTCACACCCGCACTTTCTAAATATAGAGCGAACTAGCGCCGGAAACGCGCCCGTTTCCAGTCAATTTGATATCGCGTCTTTGTGAAGCTTGTTTTGCTGACATCAGCCGGCCTGCGTCCAATTTTCAAATCGCGGCGCATGGGGAGGGGATCGAAATCCCTCCGCGCGTTATCATTTGATATTCCCGGGCCGGTGAGTAGATTCCCGGCCCGTCGAATTCGGGACTGGGGACAATGGACGCGGCTCACCTGATGGATTCGGACGAACGAGATTCGGCGTACCCGGCCCTTCCATTGCGCGCGCGCCGGATCATATTTGCCGGCCTCGTGACAGCTACGATCTGCACCCTTGTCGCAGCTCTTGTCTTCATTTTCTCCCGCAATGGGCTGACCTGGATCGAGATCGCGATGACAGCGGTCTTTGCCTTGAATACGCCCTGGATGGTGATCGGATTCTGGAACGCGATCATCGGTTTCGGCCTGCTGCATTTCCGGCGCGACTGGCTTCGGAATGTGACCGGGCTGGCGGGGCTGGAGGACGTTCAGTCGCCGGTCACAGCACGCGTCGCCATCGTGATGCCGGTCTTCAACGAGGACCCGGCTCTGGTCGTCCGCAATCTGCGGGCGGTGACCGACGGGCTGGACGCCACCGGACAGGCGGACAATTTCGACCTCTTTCTCTTGAGCGACTCCAACAAGCCCGAGATCGCGGCGCGGGAACAGGCCCTGTTCGAAGTCTGGCGCGAGGACAATGCGCGGCCCGACCGGCTGCACTATCGGCGCCGCGCGGACAATGCGCGCCAGAAGGTCGGCAATATCGAGGAGTTTTGCGCGCGCTGGGGTGACGGCTTCGATTACATGATCGTGCTCGACGCCGACAGTGTGATGTCCGGCGAGGCCGTGCTGCGCCTTGTTCGACTGATGCAGCAGAACCCGAGAGTCGGCATTTTGCAGACGCTTGTCACCGGCATGCCCGCGAGCAGCGCATTTGCCCGGATGTTCCAGTTCGGCATGCGCCACGGCATGCGCTCCTACACCACCGGCAGCGCATGGTGGCAGGGACCGGACGGGCCGTATTGGGGACACAACGCGATCCTCCGCCTCGCGCCCTTTCGTGCCCACTGCCACTTGCCGGCGCTTCCCGGTACACGCCCGCTCGGCGGCGAGATCCTGAGCCACGATCAGGTCGAGGCGGTGTTCATGCGCCGCGGCGGCTACGAGGTCCGGGTGCTGCCGCTGGAAGACGGCAGTTATGAGGAAAATCCGACCAACCTGCCGGATTTCCTGACCCGCGACCTGCGCTGGTGCCAAGGCAACATGCAGTATGTGAAGCTCTTTCTGCATCCTTCGCTGATCCGCGGCGTGCGGCCGATGGGGCGGCTCCAGCTTCTGCTCGCCATCCTGATGTATAGCGGCGCGCCGCTCTGGTACGCCTTCATGGTCTTGGGCCTTGTCGATCTTGTCTTCGGACCGTTCGAAAGCGTGACGGCACCTGCGCTTGACGCGGTTCCCGGAATACCCGGTTTCGGCCTCGTGCTCTTCGTCACGGTCATGGCCATGACTTTCGCGCCGAAGATTCTGGGCATCCTGGATGTCGCCCTGCGACGGTCCGCCCGCGGCAGCTATGGCGGCATGGCGCGGATCCTTGCCGGGACGCTGGTGGAACTGGTCTTTTCCATGCTGGTATCGCCGGTCGCCGCGCTCGCGCAGACGATCTTCATCGGGGGGCTGTTGTTCGGCAAGCGGATCCGCTGGGATGCGCAGGAACGCGACGACCGCCGCGTCACCCTTGGCGAGGCGTTCAGCGGCCTCTGGCCGCAGACCCTTCTCGGGGCTGGTTTCGTCGCCACACTCTGGATCGCGGCCCCCCAGATCCTGCCATGGGCGGCGCCGGTGATCGCCGGACTCCTGCTGGCCGTGCCGGTCGCGACTCTTACCGCGCTGCCGGCATTCGGCCGGGCAATGCTGCGACTCGGCCTTTGTGCCATTCCTGAAGAATTCGAGACACCGGAGACGCTCCGCCGTGTCGCCGAGCCGATCGGTGCCGCAGCAGCGGATACGCTGGCCGTCACGCGGCCGTTTACCGAGGTCCGGCCGCTGGCCGATCCCGAACGGGCCTGACGCAGGCGGCTGCGGCTTTCCCCATCTCACGCACTCGACTAGGGTGCCGCTGGTCTGAAGCAGTGGCGGGCGGGTGATGATGCAGCAGCGGGGGCGGGCGGTCTGGCAGGTGTTGGAGACCCGGAACGTCTACGACAATCCCTGGATCGGGGTGACCGAGCATGACGTGCTCGATCCGAATGGCAATCCGGGCCTCTACGGCGTCGTGCGGGTGCGCAGTCTGGCGGTCGGGGTCCTGCCTGTCGATGCCGCGGGAATGACATGGCTCGTCGGCCAGCAGCGCTTCCCGCGCGATTATTACAGTTGGGAGTTGCCGGAAGGCGGCGGTACGTTCGACGATCCGCAGGGCTCCGCCGCGCGCGAATTGCTCGAGGAAACCGGGCTGACGGCGCGGAGCTGGCGTGAACTGCTGCGCATGGATCTCTCCAACGCGATCACGGACGAGCAGGCGGTGGGATTTCTCGCCTGGGACCTGGAGGAGGGGACGGCCGCGCCCGAGGCCTGCGAGCGGCTTGAGGTCAGGCGCCTTCCGGTGCGCGAAGTCGTCGAGATGGCGATGAGCGGGGAGATCGTAGACGCGTTTTCCCAGACCATGCTCCTGAAGGCGGATCTCCTGGCGCGGCGCGGGGCGCTACCCGGAGATCTCGCGCAGCATTTTATCTGACGGTCCGGTTCAGGTCTGGGCCCACATCCGCATCAGGTTGAGGCGGCCTTTCTCCAGCATCAGGATCGCCTTCTTGTCGACGTTCGAACCGGTCAGGATCGCCTGGGTCTCCGCGAGGTCGCCGATGATTTCACGCTTCATCGGATCGGGGATCATGCTCTCCATCCAGATCACGATGGCGAGGCGCCGCCCCTTTGTGACCGGGTTCACCCGATGCAGATAATGCGTCGGATACAGCACGGCGTCGCCGGGATTCTCCTTGTAGACCATTTCACCGAAATCGGTGCTGAGCACCAGGTCGCCACCTTCGTAGGCGTCGGGTTTGTTCATGAAAATGGTCATCGAAAGATCGGTGCGCATGCCCGGATAGGGACCCATCAGGGCGGCGTCGATATGCTCGCCATACTGGTTGCCGGTCATATAGGAGGCGAAGATGGGCGAGAGGATACGGCGCGGCATGCCTTTAATGGCGACCGTCTCGTTCGTCTTGATCGCGCCAAGCACCATTTCGGACATTTCTCGGTAGTGCGGGCTGTTCGGCGGCACCTGGGTGTTCTTCTTGATGTCCTTGCCGAGCGGACCGCCGCTGGAGCTTCCGTCCACGAATTGGGCAGAGAACAACTTTGCTGCGATCGTCTTAACCTGATCCTTGTTCAGCAGCTCGCGAATGACCGCCACCATGGTCCCGTACCCCCGTAAAGTCTTGAAATTGGACGCCATGGTAACAGGACCGTTTCCGATTGCGAGCCTTGATGTCGGTCGATTTGCCGCCACCTCCCGGGGGAACGGCAATGGAAAGAGGAGATTGGAAGATGGGTGCCCTGGTCGACGGCAGATGGGAAACAGATGAGGCCGGTTCGGCCGGTCGTAACGGCAAATTCGAGCGCAAGGAAACCGTGTTCCGCGATTTCGTCGAGGATCGCGAGGGCGCACGCTTCGGTCCCGAATCCGGCCGCTATCACCTCTATGTTTCCTATGCCTGTCCCTGGGCTCACAGGACACTGATCGCCCGCAAGCTGAAACGGCTGGAATCCCATATCGGGTTGTCCGTCGTCGATCCGCTGATGGGAAAGGACGGCTGGGCCTTTGGTCAGGATCCGGAAGGAACCGACGATCCCGTCAACGGGGCCCGCTACCTGCGCGAAGTCTATACCGCCGCCGATCCCCGCTATACCGGCAGGGTCACCGTGCCGGTGCTCTGGGACAAGCGGGACGGTACAATCGTCTCGAACGAGTCCTCGGAAATTCTTCGTATGTTCAACACCGCCTTCAACGGCCTCGAAGGTGTCGATTCCGGTCTGGACCTCTATCCGGAACCGCTCCGGCAGGAGATCGACGCGGTGAATGAGCGCATCTACCGCGACATCAACAACGGCGTTTACAAGACCGGGTTTGCCGGGACGCAGGCGGCCTACGAGGACGCCTTCGATGCACTTTTTGCCCGCCTGGACGAGATGGAGGAACGGCTTGCCCGCAACAGGTTTCTCGTCGGAGACCGCCCCACGGAGGCGGATTGGCGCTTCTTCGTCACCCTGATCCGGTTCGATGCCGTCTATCTGACGCATTTCAAGTGCAACCGGAAGCGAGTCGCGGATTATCGCAACCTTTCCAATTATTTGCGCGAGCTCTACCAGGTTCCCGGCATAGCGGAGACGGTGAATGTTCGGCATATCAAGGAGCATTATTTCCGCAGTCACGAGAGCCTCAACCCGAAGGGAATCGTGCCGAAGGGGCCCGAGCTGGATTTTGACGGGCCGCATGACCGTCACCGTTTGCTGGCGGCCTGACGGGAAACCGGCACGGTCCTTGCTTTGATACCTCCGACCAAGCCGGCGAAGGGCCGGCGCGTATCTTGGAGGAGCAGAACATGTCCTTGTCGTCGGCTTTGAAAGCGGGTCTGGGCTCGCGCCTGAAGGATCTTTCCGGAAACGGCGCCGGTGCGGACTGGGATCCCTATCCCGAAGAAGCGCGTGGCAAGACCCCGGCCGACTCCAAGGTTCCATCCAAGGTTCCGGCCAAGACCGCGGCGAGAGAAGGCTCCGCGACCGGTGCCGTCCAGCCACTGCGCGCCGACCGCCCGGCTGCGGTGTCGCCGGTCGCGAAAGCGCCGCGCCCGGCCAATGCGAACAGCGAGGAGCAGCCCGCCGCGGCGCCCAGGGCTGCCCGCTCGAAGCGGCAGGCGAGCGCCCCGTGGCTGCAGGGCAAGGATGCCGGCATGCGGGTGAACCCGCAGCAATATGCCCGCGAACTCGATCGGTACATGACCGAGCAGAACCGGCAGCTGACCCAGGAAACGGTCATGGAAGTCGGCGCCGGCGAGCTGGAAGGCGTCGCGCAGATGGCCGCCAAGGCCCGCGGGCGGTATTTCGCAAAGCTGCTCGATGCCGGCGCTCCCCGCCACGGCTTCCTGCAGGAAGCGGAAATTGCCGAACTGCGCTTCTACCGCGAAATGTGCGAGGAAATGACTCACGGTTTCGAGGCGATGCGCGATGCCATTGAAGCGGGAGACATCAGCGTGCGCGGTATGAAAAAGCGGTAAGTTCCCGAAATCCGCGACCAGCCCGGCGATCGTCGGTCAGTCGACGGCAAGGCCCTGATGGAGGCGATCGCGGACTTGCTCATGCTCGATCAGTTTGTGGACGGCCCGGATGCGCTCCGGGATTGCCGGGACGCGAGTTTCTCCGATTTCACCGTCAGTGATAGGAATGCGGCGCCCGCAAACATGGAACAGGCGGCGTGGGGAACGATGTTCTTACCGCGCACGAGAGGCGGATTTCTTGCTCCTGAAGCCATGGCAGGCGGTTTCGAGCCGGCGCCATCGCCCGACCACGAAACTCTTCGCCGATCGCCGGGAGGCTGACCGGCGGCTGCGCCGTGTGTCTTGAACGCGTAACCTAGCGTTTCCCTTTGGCCATCTCTAGAATGCCGACCGGGTACGAAATTCGAGCTGGATAACATGGACCATACGGTGCGCCGCGATTTCGAGCGGCCTTTCATCGAAATACGGATCTCCGGTGAGCTTGATGTCATGTCATCGTCAAACCGTATCGGCGAGTTGCGCACGAACAAACATTACCGCGAAGGCATGAACCTGCTTTTCGATCTGCGGTCGGCGCAACTCCATTCGCTTGATATTGAGTACATGAACACGCTCAGGAGCAACGTGGCTCACGTGCCGGCGGTAGACTCGAAGCCGGGAGACCCCGGAACGCGGCGGGTCGCCTTTCTTGTCGCGAATGAAAGCGATGAGATGGTGATGAAGCTCTACAAGGAAATGCTGGATCTGTCCCCTGGAACGCCGGTCCGGGAACGTGAGATTTTCATGAGCTACGCCGCCGCGGTGTCCTGGATCGGCGGGGCGGCGCATTCCGTGTCGGATCGAGCTGCGGAGTCCGGGCGCGCGTCCTGATTCATACCGAAGCCGCCAAGAGATAGCGTGAAAAAATAGGGCCGCGTCAGCGGCCCTAGTCCGGGGGAGAGGCGCCGGATGGCGCGGGGGAAATCAGTGCACCGTCGCGGGAGACGGGCCGTTCATCGCAAGATAGAGTTCGGCGGCGTCCCGATGGACGTCGTGGACGCTGCGCCTGTAGCAATGGGCCTGATCAAGATCGAACAGCGGCTGGCCTTCGTCGAGCAGTTCAAGAAGGCAGGTATATCCGATATCGGTCAGGCTCTCGTATTCCTCGTCAGAGAGGGACGGGTTAATGGCGAGGAACTGGTCCGCGAAGGCCTCGGCGAACCGGTTCAGGGCGCGCCGGCGCAGGCGCCAGGACTGACCCTGGAGATGCAGGGCCCATTCGCCGACGGCATCGACGATGACGTCCGGGAGTTGATCGAGCAGGGAGAATTCCGGGGTACCGAAATTCTGGTTCGCGGCATCGGAATTGCCGTTGACCAGGTCGGTAGCGTTGCCGCCGCGATTGAAGCGGCCGGCGGGGACCATCCATTCCTGTCGCGTGTGGGTGTTGTCGGAAGAGTGTGCGGGCCAGGTCCGGTAATCGATGTCAGCCATTTAAATGCTCCAGGTCTCGGATGCTGTTCGTTGTCACAAGCAACGGAGCAATTCCGGGGCCAAGTACGTATGGCGATTTAACTTATTGAAATAAAAGAAAAATGAGGGCCAAACCCTATCGGCAGGCGAATTCTGCCGCCTCCACAGGGCTGAACTTGCCGGTCAGATCCGGCCGGTAGGCAAAAAAAAGGGCCGCTTTTCAGCGGCCCGAGTTAAGGGAGGAAACGCCCAAGAAGTAAACAATACGGCTGGGCACTCCGTATTGCAGTGCACAATATATGTCGCAATTTTCCGCGGTGCAACCCATTCCCCGAAGCAAATTGATTTCGAATGCGCATGAACCGATTTCCATCGAGGAATGTGTCGAATTTGCAACTCTTGCAATCGATTTAAGCCAATTTTCGATGTAATCCAAGACAGTGCAACGATGAGGCGAAAGGTTGAAGCGGCACAGAGATGCGATCGGGACGGCAAAAGATTTGGTGCGGCGCAGCATTCCGGTTTGGATTCCGCAGTTGACAGCGCCGCGGAAATCCATAGCGTCAGCGGCGGGCCGCCACTCCCCAACGAGTGGTTACATTGAAGGATGATACGATGAAGCCGACGGCATTCCCGCGCGCTCCCCAGTTCTCATCCGGACCTTGCGCTAAGCGACCCGGATGGGGCCCCGCTGTTCTCGCTGACGCCGCCCTCGGGCGGTCTCACCGCTCGAAAATCGGAAAATCAAGACTCAAAGAGGTGATCGATCGTACCCGCGCCGTGCTCGGCGTGCCGGACGATTACCGGATCGGTATTGTGCCGGGCTCCGACACCGGAGCCGTCGAGATGGCCATGTGGACGATGCTCGGTGCACGCGGCGTTGATCTGCTCGCCTGGGAAAGCTTCGGCTCCGGCTGGGTCACCGACGCGGTCAAGCAGCTCAAGCTCGAAGACGTCCGCGTGATCGAAGCGGGTTATGGCGAGATCGCCGATCTCTCCGCCGTCGATCCGAAGCGGGACGTCGTCTTCACCTGGAACGGTACCACCTCCGGCGTCCGGGTGCCGGACGGCGACTGGATATCCGCCGATCGAGAGGGATTGACCATCTGCGACGCGACCTCCGCCGTCTTCGCGATGGAGCTTCCGTGGGACAAGCTCGACGTCACCACCTTCTCCTGGCAGAAGGTGCTGGGTGGCGAGGGTGCGCACGGCATGCTCATTCTCAGCCCGCGCGCGGTCGAACGGCTCGAGACCTATGTTCCGGCCTGGCCGCTGCCGAAACTCTTCCGCCTGACCAAGGGCGGCAAACTGATCGAGGGCGTCTTCAAAGGCGAAACCATCAACACGCCCTCCATGCTTGCGGTCGAGGATGTGCTCGACGCGCTGAAATGGGCGGAGGATGTCGGCGGCCTGAAAGGGCTGATCGCCCGTTCCGAGGCCAATCTCGCCGCTGTCGAGAAGTGGGTCGCGCAGAGCGAGTGGGCGGATTTCCTCGCGAAGGATCCGGCGGTGCGCTCCTGTACCTCGATCTGCGTCTCGATTTCCGATCCGTGGTTCCAGGCTCTGCCCGAGGCGGAGCAGCGGGCCGCGACCAAGCAGATCGACGCGCTGCTCGAAGCCGAGGGTGCGGCATTCGACATCAACGGCTACCGCGATGCCCCCGCCGGTCTCAGGCTCTGGGGCGGGGCGACGGTCGAGGCGACGGACATGCAAGCCCTGATGCCGTGGCTCGACTGGGCCTATGGCGCGGTGAAACGGTCCCTCTCCGAGGCCGCCTGACCGCCAGAACCGCTCCCGGCTTCGTCGCCGGGAGCGTCCATCCCCCGGGATCGCAGAAATTCGAGCGCACGAGGAGCAAGCCGTGCCCAAAGTCCTTATATCCGACAAGCTGAGCCCCGCCGCCGTTGAGATCTTCCGCGCGCGCGGTCTCGAAACCGATTTCAAGCCCGGACTCGCGGCCGAGGACCTGCTTGAGATCATTGCCGATTATGACGGCCTGGCCATCCGTTCCGCCACCAAGGTGACGAAAGAGGTTCTGGCGAAGGCGACCAACCTCAAGGTAATCGGCCGGGCCGGCATCGGCGTCGACAATGTCGACACCGCCGCCGCGACTTCCGCCGGCGTGGTGGTAATGAACACGCCGTTCGGCAACGCCATCACCACAGCGGAACACGCGATCGCGATGATGTTCGCGCTCGCCCGCCAGATTCCCGCCGCGGACCGTTCCACCCAGGACGGCAAGTGGGAAAAATCGAGGTTCATGGGCGCCGAACTCACGGGCAAGCGCCTCGGCCTGATCGGTTGCGGCAATATCGGCGCCATCGTCGCCGAGCGGGCGCGCGGGCTGAAGATGCGGGTCGCGGCCTATGATCCCTATCTCAGCGACGACCGGGCGGCCCAGCTCGGCGTCACCAAGCTGGAGCTCGACGAGCTCTTTGCCGAGGCGGACATCATTAGCCTGCACACCCCGCTGACGGACGCGACCCGCAACATTGTCGATGCCGGTGCTATCCAGAAGATGAAAGCGGGCGTGCGGATCATCAACTGCGCCCGCGGCGGCTTGGTGGACGAGGTGGCGCTGCGCGGGGCGCTCGAAACCGGCCATGTGGCGGGCGCGGCCTTCGATGTCTTCGTCGAGGAGCCGGCGACGGAGAACGTGCTGTTCGGCGCGCCGAACTTCGTCGCGACGCCGCATCTCGGCGCCGCGACCACGGAAGCGCAGGAGAAGGTGGCCCTGCAGGTTGCGGAACAGATGTCCGACTATCTCCTAACCGGGGCCGTCACCAACGCGGTGAACATGCCGTCGGTGACCGCCGAGGAGGCGCCGCTGCTGAAGCCCTACATGAAGCTTGCCGAGAATCTCGGCGCCTTCACGGGACAGGTTATCGGCAGTGCCATCAAGTCGGTGGCGATCGAATTCGAGGGTCAAGCGGCGGAGATCAATCCCGCGCCGGTGGTCGCGGCGGCGCTCGCCGGCCTGCTGAAGCCGACGCTCGCCTCCGTCAACATGGTGAGCGCGCCGGTCGAGGCGCAGGCTCGCGGCATCGCGGTCACCACGATCAAGCATGACCGGCCCTGCGACTACCAGACCATGCTGCGGGTCACTGTCGAGACCGGCGAGCGCACGCGCTCCATGGCGGGCACGCTCTTCGCCGGGACCCTGCCGCGTCTGGTCGACGTGCAGGGCATCGCCATCGAGGCCGAGTTCGGCGCCCACATGCTTTATGTCCGCAACTACGACAAGCCGGGCTTCATCGGCTCGCTCGGCTCCACACTCGGCGATGCCGGGGTCAATATCGCGACCTTCCATCTCGGCCGCCGCGAAGAGGGCGGCGAGGCGGTGGCGCTGGTCGAGGTCGACAGCGCGGTCGGCGAGGACCTGCTGGCCAATGTGAAGAGCTTGCCGAACGTCGCCCGGGTCGATGCGCTGAATTTCTGACGTCGAACTTCCAGCCGGCCGAAAGCCCCGCCATGTGCGGGGCTTTTTTTGTTCTTGCTCGAATAGGACGAATGTCCTAATTCTGGATGTAGGTCAATTGTCCTAATCGAGTTCGATGAACCGGCGGGGTGGATATGCGTGACGGAACGACAGGCGAGCAGATTGTGGAGCGGGCCGACGATCTCTTCTACCGTCAGGGCTTCGAGAGAACCTCCTTCGCCGATATCGCAGCCGAGGTCGGGATATCGCGCGGCAATTTCTATTATCACTTCAGGACCAAGGACGAGATTCTGGACGCCGTGATCGAGGCGCGGATCGACGCGAGCAGGGAGATGATCGCCGGCTGGGAGGCGGAGACCGACGATCCGGAGGCGCGGATCCTCGGCTATATCCGTATCCTTCGCGACAACCGGCAGGACATCATGGCCTATGGCTGTCCCGTCGGCACCCTGACCTCCGAGCTCGCCAAGCTGAATCACCGGGCGCAGGACGCCGCAGGCCGGATTTTCACGCTCTTTCGCGACTGGCTGCGGGGCGAGTTCGAGCGGCTCGGCTGCGGCGGAGAATCCGATCGCAACGCGATGCATGTGCTGGCCTGGAGCCAGGGTGTCGCGACCATGGCGAATGCCTATCAGGACGCGGACTTCGTCGAACGCGAGATCTCGGAGATCTCCGACTGGCTGCATGAGCGCGCCGCGGAGGCACGGACCTGACCCCCTATTGCCGTTTCAAGTTCACCGTAGGAGACATCCGATGTTCATCGCCCTGCTGAAACTCTCGGCCAACCGCGCACGGGCCGGCGACTTCCTCGAAGGTCACAAGGCCTGGCTGAAGCGCGGCTTCGACGAGGGCGTGTTCCTCGCGGCCGGAACGCTCAAGGCGCCGGACGAGGGCGGCGGGATCCTCACGCACAATACAGACCGCGCTGCGCTCGAGGCCCGGCTGGCGGAGGATCCCTTCGTGGCGCAAGACGTCGTGCGCACGGAGGTGACGGAGATCGGCGCCTCGATGACCGATCCGCGCCTCTCCTTCCTCGGCGCGTGAGGGCGCGACATGAGCGAGCCCTATATCGCGCCGGACGGAAAGCCGCGTTGCCGCTGGTGTGGGGCGGCGCCGGAATTCCTTGCCTATCACGACACGGAATGGGGGTTCCCGGTAGACGACGATCATCGCCTTTTCGAGAAGCTCTGCCTCGAGGGATTCCAGTCGGGTCTCAGCTGGCGGACCATCCTCGGGAAACGGGAGAACTTCCGTGCGGCCTTCGCGCAGTTCGATTTCGCGAAGGTTGCGCGTTTCGGCGCGGCGGATGTGGAGCGCCTGCTGCAGGATGCCGGCATCGTCCGTCACCGCGGCAAGATCGAGGCGGTGATCAACAACGCACAGCGGGCTTTGGAGATGGTCGAGCGGGACGGCTCGCTCGCCGCCTTCTTCTGGTCCTACGAGCCCGATCCGTCGACATTGGGCGCGCCGCAGAGCCAGTCGGTTTCCGACGTCTCCAAGGCGATCTCGAAGGAACTGAAGAAACGCGGCTGGAAATTCGTCGGTCCGACCACGGTCTACGCCTTCATGCAGGCGATGGGACTGATCAACGATCACGCGGAGGGCTGCGTCGTGCGGGACGAGGTGGCGGCCGCGCGGGACGGTTTCACCTCTCCCGCCCCCTGAGCCGGCATCCCGGGACTGAGCCCGGACCGCTCGCTGTCGCGCGCGTTCGAACAGGTCCCGGCTCTGCGGCCGAACGGCCTGTGCGTTATCACCTTCACATCGGCGGTTTCCGGGTTTTGAGCGCGCGATCGACCGCCCCCGGGATTTCGGAGCGGTCGATGCCGATATCCAGCAGCTGGCGGTCGCTCATCGCGTCCAGGGTCCGGATGTTCGCGCGGCGTCGTTGCGCGTGGCGGATTTCGGCAATGCCCTGAAGAAACGCCGTCTTTGCAGCCTTGACCAAGCGGGCCGCTGCCGTTGACGGCAACCGGACGACATGCGGTTTGGATCGAGTGCAACAAAGCGACATGGAGGACCTCCATCGGCTGGTCGCCTTGGGGCTTCGGTTCAAATAATACAATTATATTTGAACGATGGGCGGCCCCGGCGAGGGGTGACGCATTCCGTATGCGTTGATTTAAAATGAAGATGGCGATATGCGTTCGGGTGGACAAACGAGAAGATCTCGGTTTGTAGATTAGAAAAATTTGAAGATAGACAATGGTCAGACCGCTGCCGCCGCTGAATGCCCTCCGCGCCTTCGAGGCCGCCGGCCGGCATCTCAGTTTCACCCGGGCGGCGGCGGAACTGAACGTTACACCGGCGGCGGTCAGCCATCAGGTGAAGGCGCTGGAGGACCTGCTCGGCGTACCGCTGTTCCGCCGTCTGACCCGGGCGCTGATGCTGACGGAAGCGGGCCAGGCGGCCTTGCCGCTGCTGGGGCAGGGCTTCGACAGGCTGGCCCAGGGCGTCGAGGCCATGCGTGCACATTCCGAGAGCGGGGTTCTGACCATCAGCGTCAGTCCCTCCTTTGGCGGCATGTGGCTGGTGCCCCGGCTGGAGCGTTTCCGCTGCCGGCATCCGGAGATCGAGATCCGCATCGACGGGACCGACCGGCTGGCCGACCTTGTCCGCGGCGAAGCCGACATCGCGATCCGCTACGGCCCGGGCGGATATGACGGGGTACGGATCGACTGGCTCTTCCACCAGATCAACACGCCGGTCTGCAGTCCGGCGCTGCTCACCGGCGAGCACCCCCTCCGCACGCCGGAGGATCTCCGTCACCACACTCTGCTGCATATCGACTGGACGGATACGGAGCCGAGCTGGCGCATGTGGCTGACCGCGGCCGGCCTGCAGGACATCGTCCCGGCGAGCGGGCCCTGGTTCAGCATGGAGAGCATGGCGGTGCAGTCCGCCCTCGACGGCGCCGGTGTCGCGCTGGTCGGAGACGTGCTGGTCGCGGACCATCTCGCCACCGGCCGCCTCGTGCGGCCTTTCGATCCGAGCTTCAGCACGCCGCTCGCGTTTTCCTATTATTTGCTATGCGCAGAGGATCGCGTGGAGGTTCCGAAGATCGCGGCCTTCCGGGAGTGGCTGCTGGAGGAGGCGCGCGAACTGCAATCGGCTTGAGCTGGGAGCTCGGAGCGGTTGCGGGGCGAATCAAGTGTCGCGCCCGCTTTGTTTCGCAATTCATCGATCCCTTGAGTCGAGAGTCGAGTCGTGTCTCCTTGGGGCCTTGCAGGTTCGGACCGGAAGGGAGAGACGGGCGATGGGAATCGAGAGCAGAAAAATCGGGTTTCCGGGGGCGCAGGGCGACATGCTGGCGGCGCGGCTTGACCTTCCGGTCGGCAAACCCCGCGGCTATGCGCTGTTCGCCCATTGCTTCACCTGCTCGAAGGATATTGCGGCGGCGCGCCGGATCGCCGGCGGTCTGGCCGCTGAGGGCCTCGCCGTTCTGCGCTTCGATTTCACCGGTCTCGGGCACAGCGAAGGAGAGTTCGCCAATACGACTTTCGCGTCGAATATCCGTGACCTGGTTGCGGCGGCGGACTGGATGCGTGCGGAAGGCATGGCGCCGGCGATTTTGATCGGGCACTCGCTCGGCGGGGCGGCGGTTCTTTCCGCGGCCGCCGATATCCCCGAGGTCAAGGGTGTCGCGACCATTGGTGCCCCCGCGGATCCGGGGCATGTCGTGCATAATTTCGGGGCCGATCTCGAGGCAATCAAGCGGGATGGCGAAGCGGAAGTGTCGCTCGCGGGTCGGTCTTTCCGAATCCGGAAGTCCTTTATCGACGACCTCGAGGCGCATGATCTGGAAAGGCGGATCGCGGACCTGAAGCGGGATCTGCTGATTTTCCATGCGCCCCTGGACATGACCGTCGGCATAGAGAATGCGGGCCGGATCTTCGCCGCCGCCAGGCATCCGAAGAGCTTTGTCTCTCTCGACAGGGCGGATCATCTGCTCACCGGAGTTGGCGACGCCAGCTATGTCGCGCTGGTCATCGCCGCCTGGGCGAGCCGTCTTGTTCCGGAAGAGGCCGTACGGCAACCCGCCGCGCGTGAGGGAGAAGTCGTGGTCGCGCATCTCGGCGAGGGCAAATTTCCGCAAGCCATCCTCGCGGCCGGTCACAGTCTCCGGGCGGACGAGCCGAAGACCGTCGGGGGCGACAATACCGGGCCGTCACCCTACGACTTGCTGCTGGCCGGCCTCGGCGCCTGCACCAACATGACCCTGTCGCTCTATGCGGAACGCAAGGGCTGGCAAATCGACCGGCTCGAAACCAGGCTCCGGCACAGCAAGGTCCACGCCGAGGATTGCACGGCCTGCGAGACGCAGGTCGGGAAAATCGATAAGATCCGCCGCGAGATCACCATCGAGGGGCCGCTCGATGCGGAGCAGCGGCAGAAACTCCGGGAGATCGCGGACAAGTGCCCGGTCCACCGGACCCTGCATTCGGAGGTCGTGATCGAAACGGAGGTCGCAGAGACCGTTCGGCGCTGATGTGAGGCGCTGGAGCGCTCCTCACATTCCTCAGTCGTCGTAGGCGATCAGCGAGCTGAAGGGGATGTCGAGCCGCTCGCGGCCCTTGAGGAAGGTCAGTTCCATGATGCTGGCGGCGCCGGTGACCTCGCCGCCGACCTTGCCAAATATGGGCCAATTATGGGGCGATTACGGCCATGTCCCCGAAACTGCCCGGGTGACGGCGCCGGAAGGCGGAACGGCTGCGGATCGCATTCTCGGCGGCGATCTGACGGCGGCGGTCGGGATTGGCGCCGGTTTCTCGACGGCGGCATGGAGGCGGAAGAGGTGGACGCGATCCGGCGTCACACGCGCACGGGACGGCCGCTCGGAGGCGAGGGGTTTCTCAAGGAACTGGAGCGGCGCCTCGGCCGGGTACTCGCAAAGCGGAAACCGGGGCCGAAGCCGAAAGCGCCCGGAGAAGTCTGAACGAGCGTCCCAATTAAGTAGTGTGTCCCCTCAATTGAGTGAATTTTCATAAAAATCAGAGTTATTCTGAAGATCAAACAGCTTCGAAAAATCATGTTCCGCAACGAACGTGTCTGAATCTACCAGCTGCCCCCCTACTTTGAATTTATAGTTGGACTCATATCGCCCCACAATCGCGCTCGGTTCTTCAGTCAAAAGATTATGCTCTAATGACAGATCCTTATATACAGCTGTTACTTTATATCTGTCTTCCGTTTGAAATTGAACAACATTTCGTGAAATAAATGTAGAGTCTGTTGACAGACCTGCTGAAATTGAGGTCTGCATATTCCAATTATTATTCTGTCCGGACGTAAGATCTAAAAGAACGAACTCTCCGTCGACTTTAAAATCAACATCGACGCCACCTTTATGGGTTACCTGATCAAGCTTTGATGAAACAAACTCTTGGCTTCCGGCAATCAGAATTTGGATATTCTCGGCTCTTCCATCCTCATCATACTTCGCTCTAATTCTGAACGGTTTAATCTGGATGTCAGACCTAACACCGGTCAGTTCGTTTAACAAATTATTAATTGTCAAATCTTTAACTTTTACACCTGTGCTATCGAAGCTTTTCTTCAAATATCCCCTTAGCACATCTATTTGATTAATTGATTCAGTCATTTACCGCACTCCACGAAATCTCTATCCATGCAATTAATGATGAATTCTACGCTCTGTCTGATTTTTTGCTCAATTACTTTGCGGTCTGGAGTCGGAGTTTTTCTAATTTTCTCTTCAAGAGAATAAACAAAATTAAATCCCACCATATCAAAATACGTTAACCGACCATTCCATATAAGGCCCGAACCTGCTGCACGACCCCTATCTATTGTTGTAAATCCAGGAAAATACAACGATTCGAAAACAGAATTCTTCGCACAAAAATAAAAATATTCATCCGATACAGAGTTATCAATGAAATTATATGCTCTTATAACTCTCATTTTTTTTGATAACACCAAAACAGTTATACATTTCCCATCATCGTTCCAATCATGGATAACATTCGAAAATGTATTTTTTTCTAATCTATTCATCAAATAAACAATCATATCCTTGTGAACTGTAAAAAAATTAACATCGGCATCACGATTATTCTCAATATTCGTTGACGATGTACCATTTAAAACAAAGTCTACACTTACAATCTCATTCAAGTCACTAATAAAGCTGCCTATTGTATTATATCGATCAGAATATTTATCTGTATTTCCGATAATTTTAAATCTAATCTTATTATCTTCACTATCTAATATTACGTTAGTTATATTATGATAAAAGCGATTTAATGATGAATCCCCAAATATCATACTAATTATTGGTGATGCAATATCCCGACTCTCAAAGTATTTTGCTTGATCAACTATCTCATACTTATTTTCGCCATAAAATACATCTACAGCGTCAGTATCACCTGCAGGAATAATTAAACTGACGGACATCAAGGCCGTGCTGACTATTCTCACTACATGTCCCCGTGTACTACTGGTCATTGTCCTCATCGCTCCCGCATCCCTTCGCTCGCATAGCGCAGCACCGGCTGCAGCACGTATTCCAGCGCCCGCCTCTCCCCCGTCAGCAGGTCCGCCGTCACCGACATGCCCGGCACCAGGCGGACGTCCCTGCCGTTCACCGTCAGGTGCTCCCGCTCCAGTTCGATCTTCGCGGTGTAGGACAGCATCTGTGGCGCCGCCTGCGGGCCGCTGGTGGCCGCGCCCGGGGCGCCGGCGGCCCCGGCCGCATGACTCGCGTCCTGCGGCACCACTGCGTCGGCGCTGAGGGAGACGACCCGCCCCTCGATGCTGCCGTAGCGCATGTCGTTGAAGGCATCGACCTTCACCGCCGCGCGCTGGCCCACCTCGATGAAGCCGATATCCCGGTTGGTCACCGTCGCCTCGACCATGAGCCGGTCTTCCTCCGGCACGATGCGCATCAGCGCCGTGCCCGGCTGCACATAGCCGCCGAGCGTGTGCACGGCGAGCCCGGTCACCTCGCCCGCGACCGGGGCCGCGAGGGTGAGGCGGCCGACCCGGTCCATCGCCTTGATCCGTTCCTGCCGCGCCGCGCTCTCGAGCTTGCGGGCCTTGTTCAGTTCCTGCTGGGTCTCCGCCTCGACGGCGAGCAGCAGGTTCGCCGCCGTCGCCTCCGCGCTGGCCGCGCCTTCGGGTGGAGAGTTCGCCCATGAGCAGGCGCCGGATTTGTGAAAGTGCCCCAAAGAATGCAGCCCCGAGCGGAAAACATCAGAGACGCATATTAACCGGTGCCTCTGCGGGCGTCATCCCGGACCCCGATCCGTGATTTCTCAAAGACGCGCGCCATCGAACCGGTCCCGGCCCGGTGGCCGGGATGACGATTGCTGGAGAGGGGGGAGGCCTGGCCTCAGTCGTCGTAGGCGATCAGCGAGCTGAAGGGGATGTCGAGCCGCTCGCGGCCCTTGAGGAAGGTCAGTTCCATGATGCTGGCGGCGCCGGTGACCTCGCCGCCGACCTTGCGCACCAGCTCGACCGCCGCGGCGAGGGTGCCGCCCGTCGCCAGCAGGTCGTCGAGAATGACCACCCGCTGGCCGGGCTGGATCGCGCCGTCCTGTACCTCGATCGTGTCGCTGCCGTATTCGAGATCGTAGGTGTAGGGAATGGTCTTGCCGGGCAGCTTGCCCTGCTTGCGCACCATGTGGAAGCCGAGGCCGAGCTCCAGCGCCAGCGGCGCGGCGACGAGGAAGCCGCGCGATTCGATGCCGGCGAGGACGTCGGGCCTGTAGGCCGAGACCAATTCCTTCAGGCGTTCGACCGTCGCCTTCCAGGCCTCCGGGTGCGCCAGCAGCGTCGAGATGTCGTAGAACAGGATCCCCGGCTTCGGGAAATCCGGCACTTCGCGGATATGCTGCTTCAGGTCCATGCACGGGTCCTCGGGCCTCGGGTTGAGCAGCGGCCTTGATAGGTGAGAGTTGCGATAAATTCCAGTATCTTATGTAATGCACGCGTTTTCGGGTCCATCGCGAGACCCAGTGGGCGATCCAAATGCGAGCCGGCCGGAGCCGGGTCCGATGTCCTGGGGGACGAAGACGTGGCTGGAGCGGAAACCTCGCTATCCATCTCGGAGGCCGGCGGCGAATTGCGCGTCGGGATCGCCGGGCCGCTGACCGTGGAAGCGGTCGGCCGGCTCGACCGGCGGTTCCGCGAGGCGCTTGCCGCGTCGCCGCGCCAGGTCGTCATCGACGCTGCCGGGATCACCGCGCTGGACAGTGCCGGGGCCTGGGTCCTGCGCCGCACCTCGGACGCTTTCAGCGGACGCGGCATCGAGGTCCGTCTCGACGGTCTCCAGGCGCGCTACGCGGCGCTCGTCGAAAAGGCCTTCGTACCGGAACCGGAGGCCCCCGACGGCGAGAACGGGCCGAATCCCCTGATCCGCGTCACGGCGCGTGCCGGAGAGGCGATGTTCGATATGGCCCGCGTCGGCCGCGAGCTGTTCGGTTTCTTCGGTCTGACGATCGTGTCGCTCCTGTCGCTGTTCACCGGACGCACCCGGCTGCGTTTCGTCGCTTTGGTGAGCCAGCTCGAATATGTCGGGCTGAACGCGGTCGGCATCGTCTTCCTGCTCTGCTTTCTCGTCGGCGTGGTGCTCGCCTACATGGGCTCGTTGCAACTCGAGCGCTTCGGTGCTGCGATCCTGACGGTGAACCTGGTCGGGGTCTCGATCCTGCGCGAGATCGGCGTGCTGCTCACCGCGATCATCGTCGCCGGTCGCTCGGGCAGCGCCTTCACGGCACAAATCGGCACCATGAAGGTGAACCAGGAGGTCGACGCGCTGGAGACGCTCGGGCTCTCGCCGGTCGACGTACTGGTGATCCCGCGCCTGATCGCGCTCTGCATCGCCCTGCCGGTGCTGGTCTTCATCGGCAACATCGCGGGACTTGCGGGCGGCGCGATGATCGCGGTCCTGACGCTCGACCTGACGATCCAGCAGTTCCTGACGCAGCTCAAGGGCGCGGTGGATCTCTGGGATTTCTGGACCGGGATGATGAAGGCTCCGGTCTTCGCCTATGTCATCGCCGTGGTCGGCTGCCACCAGGGGCTGCAGGTCTCCGGTAGCGCCGAGAGCGTCGGTTTCCGCACCACGAAATCGGTCGTCGAGTCGATCTTCATCGTGATCGTGCTCGATGCGCTTTTCGCCGTTTTCTTTGCCGAAGTCGGAATCTGAGCGATGGCGACACTGTCCGGGGAAAGCATGGATATCGCGCGTGACGCTGCACCGGCGATCCGGTTGCGCGGAGTGCGCAACCAGTTCGGCACGCAGGTGGTGCATGACGGGCTCGATCTCGATGTCCGGCGCGGCGAGGTGCTTGGCGTCGTCGGCGGTTCGGGCAGCGGGAAGTCGGTCCTGCTGCGCACCATTATCGGCCTGCAGGTGCCGGCGGAGGGCGAGATCGAGCTGCTCGGCGAGCGCATCGAAGTCGGGCACGGGGACATGCCGACGCGCAAGCTACAGGGCCGCTTCGGCATGATGTTCCAGGACGGCGCGCTGTTCAGCTCGCTCACCGTGGCGCAGAACATCATGGCGCCGATGCGGGAAAAAGGCGGGATCCCGAAGGAGCTGATGCACGAGCTCGCGCTGCTGAAGATCAACCTCGTCGGCCTGCCGCCCAACGCGGCGGACAAGTTTCCCTCGCAGCTTTCCGGCGGCATGCGCAAGCGCGCCAGTCTCGCCCGCGCGCTCGCGCTCGATCCGCAGGTCGTCTTCCTCGACGAGCCGACGGCGGGGCTCGATCCGATCGGCGCCTCGAATTTCGACCTGCTGATCCGCGACCTGCAGCGCAGCCTGAACCTTACGGTGGTCATGGTGACGCACGATCTCGACAGTCTGGTCGCGATCTGCGACCGGATCGCCGTGCTCATCGACAGGAAGGTCACGGTCGGTACCATGTCCGAGCTCGTCGCCAACCCGCATCCCTGGATCCAGGAATATTTTCACGGGCCCAGGGCACGGGCCGCGTTCGAGACCCCGGGTCTTGGAGATCGTCACGCAGAAGGAGGCGCATCCTAGATGGAGACACGTGCGAGCTACGTCATCGTTGGCCTGTTCGTCTTTGCGATGTTCGCCTCGGCCATGGGCTTTGTCATCTGGCTCGGCAAGGTGGAGCTGGACCGGGAGGTCGCGCTGTACGACGTCGCGTTCGAGCAGCAGGTCACCGGACTCTCGGTTGGCAGTCCGGTGCGTTACCGCGGCATCCCGGTCGGACAGGTGCTGACCATCGCGATCAACCCGGACAATGTCGAGATCATCGACGTGCGGATCGAGATCGACAGCAAGGTTCCGATCAAGAGCGACGTCTTTGCCGTGCTCGAGAGCCAGGGCCTGACCGGTCTCGGCTATATCCAGCTTGCAGGCGGATCCAATGACGCACCCTTGCTGACCGCGCGGCCGGGCGACGAAGTGCCTGTTCTTCCGTCGAAAAACTCGGTCCTGCAGGACGTCGCGGCGGCGGCACCGGAGATCGCGGCGCAGCTCGTGGTCCTGGTGAACCGGGCGAACCAGATCCTGAATCCGGAAAATCAGGCGGCGCTGCAGGGCACCCTGGAGAATCTCGAGCGATTCTCGGCGGCCCTGGCCAGTCGGTCCGGCGAGATGGAGGCGATCATCGACAGTCTGCATGTGACAATGGAGACCATGGAGCAGACCATCGCGCAGCTTGGCAGCGATTTCAGCGTGATGAGCGAGGAGATTTCTCAGACCATGGCGACGACGAGGGGCACGGTGACGGCGCTCGACTCCGAAATTGTCGAGGTGTCGGGGGAACTCAAACTTGCCTTGCGGAACGTCAGCGAGGCTTCGGCCGGCGCCGCCGTGATCCTGCGGGACAACCGGGATGCGGTAAATGATTTCGCCACGACAGGCCTCTATGAACTCACGGAGTTCCTGATCGATGGCCGTCAATTGATGAACGACATGAGCCATTTGGTCCGTCAGGTCGAGTCCGATCCGTCCCGGATCCTGTTCGGCAACCGGCAGCGAGGTGTGGAGACCGATCAATGAGCAAGCGAAACAGTGCAGAGATCAGCCGCCGCGGCCTTCTTGCCGGCACCGGAACGCTTCTGCCGCTCGCATTTGCGGGTTGCGGGGTGCTGCCGGAACCGATGCCGCCGGAGCAGCTCTACCGCTTGTCGCCGAAGAGCACCTTCAGCGACGATATTCCGGCGGTCGGATGGCAGCTTGGCCTCGAGACGCCGCTCGCGCCGGCGGGGTTGAATTCGGCGCGGATCGCCGTCGTCAGGGGCGAATTGACCATGGACTATTACTCCGGCGCGAAATGGATCGATACGGCGCCGTCGATGGTCTATCGCCTCCTGATCGAATCCTTCGAGAATTCCGGCAAGATCGTCGGCGTCGGCCGCAGTGGCGCGAGCCTGCGGACGGATTTCGAACTGCGTACGGAGATGCGTGAGTTCCAGGCCGAGTATGCCGACGGTGCGTCGCATCCAACCGTCCGGGTGCGGATCAATTGCAAGCTCATCAAGAAGCCGCAGCGCATTATCCTGGCCTCGGAAGCTTTCGAGGCTGTCCACGAGGCGCGGGACAACCGGATCGAGAGCATCGTCAAGAGCTTCGACCTTGCCCTCGGCAGCGTGATGAAGCGGATCGTCGGCTGGACGCTAAAGAGCGCGGTCGCCATCCAGTCTGACCGAAGCCCGGCTTGACCTCGAAGGGGGCGGAGCGCAGTGTCCTGAGTCTGCTCGATTACGCTCGCGAACCCATCGAAAGACCCCGCCATGAATCACGTCTTCCACCGCAATGCCCGGGCCGCCTATCCGACCGCCGCGAGAGGCGAGGGTGTCTATATTCTCGACCGCGACGGCAAGCGTTATCTCGATGCGAGTGGCGGCGCGGCGGTGTCCTGCCTCGGCCATAGCGAGGCCCGCGTAACGGCGGCGATCAAGCGCCAACTCGACGAAATACCGTTCGCGCATACCGGCTTCTTCTCGAACGATCCGATGGAGGATCTGGCCGATCACCTGATCGCGCGGGCACCGGGGGATCTCG
Source organism: Nisaea sp. (assembly GCF_965216895.1). GTDB lineage: Bacteria > Pseudomonadota > Alphaproteobacteria > Thalassobaculales > Thalassobaculaceae > Nisaea. The sequence goes on along the minus strand of NZ_OZ244205.1, from coordinate 1,459,130 downwards.
ACCGGGTCTATTTCGTCTCCGGCGGTTCCGAGGCGATCGAGGCGGCGCTGAAGATGGCGCGGCAGTATTTCATGGAGATCGGCCAGCCGGAGCGCCACAAGATCATTGCCCGCCGGCAGAGCTATCACGGCAACACGCTCGGTGCGCTTGCCGTCGGCGGCAACGAATGGCGACGCGAGCAGTTCAAACCGCTGCTCATCGACACCTCCCATGTCTCTCCCTGCTTCGCGTATCGCGACCGGCGTGACGACGAGAGCGAAGAGGGTTACGGCCAGCGCGTCGCGAACGAACTGGAAACGGCGATCCTGGAGCATGGTCCTGAGACCGTCGCGGCCTTCGTCTGCGAGCCGGTTGTCGGCGCGACCCTCGGCGCGGTGCCTGCGGTGCCAGGGTACCTGAAACGGATCCGCGAGATTTGCGACCGGTACGGCGTCCTGCTCATCTTCGACGAGGTCATGTGCGGCATGGGGCGCACGGGCTATCTCTTCGCCTGCGAGGAGGACGGAGTCGCGCCGGACCTGCTGACCATCGCAAAGGGCCTTGGGGCGGGATATCAGCCGGTCGGCGCCACCCTGGTTTCCTCCAGGGTCTTTCAGGCAATTCACGATGGCAGCGGTTTCTTCCAGCACGGCCATACCTATATGGGCCACGCGGCCGCCTGCGCCGGCGCCCTGGCGGTTCAGAAGGTGATCGAGGAGGACAGCCTGCTGGCCAGGGTGCGGAGCATGGGCGGAAAGCTGCGCACGGCGCTCGATGAACGCTTCGGCAACCACCACAATGTCGGCGATATCCGGGGCCGCGGGCTGTTTCTCGGTCTAGAATTGGTCGAGGACCGGCCGACGAAGGAAAGTTTCGATCCGGCGCGGAAAATTCATGCCAGGGTGAAGGCGAAAGCCATGGAACTGGGCCTGATGTGTTATCCGATGGGCGGCACGATCGACGGTCGGACCGGCGACCACGTGCTCCTGGCGCCGCCCTTCATCATTGACGACGGCCATGTCTCTGAGATCGTCGAGAAACTCGGAGAGGCAATTGACGAAGCAATCCGGTGACTGCAGTGCTGCATTCTGTCGAGATCTCGTAAACTTTGCCTTGTATACCAAATGCCTTGGGGATTTTCAGTAAAATCAATTGCCTAGCGTGGATTGACCTTTTCGTTTTTTGAGGGTCATAGTTCCACGGGTTTGTCGGCGGCCCAATGACTTGGATTTTGTGTGCGCTTCTGGCGCGCGCGAATCTGGATCGGACATTCAGTCCGGAAGTGCGGTCGTTGAACGCGGACATAGTTCAAACCATGGAATTACCTTGGAGGAGGCTTCATGAAACGGGCTTTCACGTTTGGCATTGCGGCGGCTGTAGTGGCCGGTGCGGCGCTGGTCGGAGCAACGCAGGGCGCCAGCGCTGCCGAGCAGAAGTTCATTACCATTGGCACCGGTGGTGTGACCGGCGTGTACTATCCGACCGGCGGCGCGATCTGCCGTCTCGTCAACAAGGGACGCAAGGAGCACGGCATCCGCTGCTCCGTCGAGTCCACCGGCGGCTCCATCTACAACATCAACACCATCCGTGCCGGCGAGCTGGACATGGGCGTTGCTCAGTCCGACTGGCAGTACCATGCCTATAACGGCACCTCGAAGTTCAAGGATGCCGGCGCGTTCAAGGAACTGCGCGCGGTTTTCTCCGTGCACCCGGAACCGGTCACGATCCTGGCGCGCGGTGACGCGGGCATCAAGAACGTCACCGATCTGAAGGGCAAGCGGGTGAATATCGGCAATGCCGGTTCCGGGACCCGCGGTACCTGGGAAGTGATGGAAGAGGCGCTTGGCTGGAGCCGGGGCGATCTCAAGCTGGCAGCCGAGCTGAAATCGGCCGAAACCGGCCAGGCGCTCTGCGACAACAAGATCGACGCCTATTTCTGGCTCGTCGGTCATCCGTCGGCGCTGACCAAGGAATCCGTCGCCTCCTGTGACGCGGTGATCGTCAATGCGACGGGCCCGGCGATCGACAAGCTGGTCGCCGACAACCCGTACTACCGCAAGGCGGTGATTCCGGGCGGCATGTATTCCAGCAATGCGGAAGACGTGAACACCTTTGGCGTCGGTGCGACCTTCGTCAGCTCGTCCAACGTTTCCGACGATGTGGTCTACCAGGTCGTGAAGGCAGTCTTCGAGAATTTCGACGACTTCAGGAAACTGCACCCGGCCTTCGGACATCTGAAAGAGTCCGAAATGGTGAAGGACGGCCTGTCCGCCCCGATCCATGGCGGTGCCGCGAAGTACTACAAGGAAAAGGGCTGGATGTAATCCGGCCGGCGGAAGGGAGAGGCTTGCCTCTCCCTTTTGCTTTCTGTCCGACTATAAGAACAAGATCCGGTCGGCGCGTACTGCCGGCGCCGGACATGAACATGGAATTGGCGCGCTGCCGCGCGCAGCTTTTTGTCTGAGGTAGGGCGCATCCGGCCAGCGGATGCGAAGGGGGGAAAATGAGCAACGAGACGGAATCCAAATCCGCGCGCCAAGCTGCAGAGGATCTTGTCGCCGCAGTCGATACCGGGTCGCGCAACGTTCCGGGGCCGATCGGGCAGTTCATCGCGCTTGGGGCCCTTTCCTGGTCCCTGTTTCAGCTCTGGATCGCGTCGCCGCTTCCCTACATGCTGGCCGACTTCGTCCCGTTGATGAACAATACCCAGACACGGCCGATACATCTCTGTTTCGCCGTGGTCCTTGCTTTTCTGTCCTACCCGGCTTTGAAAACCTCGCCGCGCCGGAGCGTACCGCTGACGGACTGGTTGTTCGCTGCCGCGTCCTCGATCTGCATTCTCTACCTTGTGGTCGAGGCGGATGCGCTTGCGGGCCGCATGGGCATTCCGACGACGGCGGACATCGTCACCGCGGGAATCGGGCTGGTCCTGCTGCTGGAGGCAACCCGCCGCTCGCTCGGCATCCCGCTCATGGCAGTGGCCATGGTGTTCCTCGTCTATATTTTCTTCGGCCAGTACGGTCCTGATGTGATCGCCTGGAAGGGCGCCTCTTTCGAGAAGGCGATGTCCCATCTCTGGATCACCCAGGAGGGCGTCTTCGGCATCGGTGTCGGTGTCTCGACCTCCTTCATTTTCCTTTTCGTGCTGTTCGGCGCGCTGATGGACAAGTCCGGAGCCGGGATCTATCTCACGAAGCTCTCCATCGCTCTGGTCGGCCACATGCGTGGAGGCCCGGCCAAGGCTTCGGTCGTCTCCTCGGCGATGACCGGTCTGATCTCCGGTTCCTCGCTCGCCAACGTGGTGACGACCGGCGCTTTCACCATCCCGCTCATGAAGCGGACGGGTTTTCCGGCGGAGAAGGCCGGCGCCGTCGAGGTTGCTTCCTCGACCAACGGACAGCTTACGCCGCCGGTCATGGGCGCCGCGGCCTTCATCATGATCGAGCGGGTCGGCATCGACCTCGTCGAGATCATGAAGCACGCCTTCCTGCCGGCGATCATCTCCTACATCGCGCTGGTCTACATCGTGCACCTCGAGGCCGTTAAGGCGGGTATGACCGGCCTGCCGCGCTCTTCGAAAACACGCACGCTGCTGGCCAAACTCTTGGGTTACGCGACCGTGATGGTCGGCTTCATCGTGCTCATGGCCATCACATATTTCGGCTTCGGTTGGACCAAGCAGGTCTTCGGCGAGGCGACGATCTACATCGCTGCGGTCGTTCTTCTGGTGGCCTATGCCTTCCTGCTGAAACTCGGCGCCGAGTACGAGGACGGCAAGCCGGAAGACCTGGAAAACATGACGGAATGCCCCGAGATGCGGCCGACCTTCATGTCGGGGCTCTACTTCCTGCTGCCGATCGGTGTTCTGGTCTGGTGCCTGATCGTCGAGCGTTTCTCGCCCGGTCTGGCGGCTTTCTGGACCTCGGTCGTGATGCTGGTCATCGCGGTGACCCACCGTGCCGGCAAGGCGTTCTTCCGGGGTGAAGGTATCGATATTGCGGCTCTCGGCATGGGCAGGAGCGAACTCTACGACGGACTGGTCTCCGGTGCCCGCAATATGGTTCCGATCGGTGTCGCGGTCGCGGTCGCGGGCATCGTGGTCGGTGCCGTAACGCTGACCGGGCTCGGCCAGAAGATGACCGAGTTCGTCGAGTTCATTTCCGCGGGCAACCTGATGCTGATGCTGCTCTTTACAGCGATCATCTGTCTCGTGCTCGGCCTCGGCCTGCCGACCACGGCGAACTACATCGTGGTTTCCTCGCTGATGGCGCCGGTGATCGTGACGCTCTCGGCGGAAGCCGGGGTGATCCTGCCGCTGATCGCGGTGCATCTGTTCGTGTTCTATTTCGGAATTCTGGCGGACGACACGCCACCCGTGGGACTCGCGGCCTATGCGGCCGCGGCGCTGTCGGGTGGCGACCCGATCAAGACCGGTCTGCAGGGTTTCGCATACGATATCCGGACCGCGATCCTTCCGTTCCTCTTCATCTTCAATACAAAGCTTCTGATGATCGGGATCGACGGGGTGCTGGATTTCCTGATCACCGTGGTCACGGCCGTCCTGGCGATGCTGATGTTCGCCTCGGCGACCCAGAGCTACTTCATCGTGAGGAGCAAGATCTGGGAGACGGTCGCACTCCTGCTAATAGCCTTCACCCTGTTCCGGCCGGGATTCTGGCTCGACATGATCGATCCGCCGTTCGTGCAACACGATCCGGTCTCGATCAACGAGGTCGCGCAGGGGATTCCTGCCGGCGGCGAGATACGTCTGATGGTCGAGGGCGAAACCGTCGACGGCGACATTGTTTCGAAGGCGGTGCTTCTGCCGCTCGGCGATGCCGGACCGGGGGCCGACCGTCTTACCAATACGGCCGGGCTGGAACTTCGCTTCGAGGACGGCAAGGCCCTGGTCGACAATCTCGGTTTCGACAGCCCGGCGGAGAAGGCGGGGATCGATTTCGACTGGGAGATCATCCAGGTCATGACACCGGCCGACCGTATGCCGAAGGAGGTTTTCTTCCTTCCGGCCATCGGATTGCTGGTCCTGATCTATTTCCTGCAGCGGGCGCGCCGTGGCCGCCACGAAACTGTCTAAGGGAGAAAGAAAGATGTTCGAGCATGTCCTTTTGACAGTCGATCTTGACGATGAAAATTCGTGGAAGAAGGCGCTGCCGCTTGCGGTTTCCAATGCCAAGACGCACGAGGCGGCCCTGTCCGTGATGACCGTGCTGCCGGATTTCGGGATGAGCCTGGTCGGTCAGTACTTTCCGACCGACCATGTCGAGAAGGTGGTCGCGGAGGCCAACAAGCGCCTGCACAAGCTGGTTGCGGAGAATGTGCCGGAGGACCAGAAGGTTCAGCATATCGTGCGGCAGGGCACGGTCTACGAAATGGTGCTGGAGACGGCGAAAGATATTTCAGCGGACCTGATCATCATGGCGTCGCATCGTCCGGAGCTGAAGGATTATCTTCTCGGCCCGAATGCTGCGCGCGTCGTGCGCCACGCCAATTGCTCGGTGCTGGTCGTGCGCTGATCGAGCCGGTTCCGCCAGACATGGAAAGCCCCGCCGGTTTGGCTCCGGCGGGGCTTACTTGTTTGCGGTTGGGGCCGTGAGAGGCTTAAGAGCGGAATAGGCCGAGCACGACTTCCGGGCTGCGGTTGGCAATGCCGAGAGAAAGCTGGCTAAGCTGGCCGCGGGCCTGGTCGGCCGCGAGCCGGGCGGCCTCCCGCCCGAGATTTGCATCGACCAGGTTTCCAAGGCCTTCTTCCGTTGCGTCCGAGATGCCCTGGAGCTGATCGTTCTGCGCGACAATGCGCCTTGAACTTGCCCCGAGCTCGCCGAGCGAAGTGTTCAAGGCCGTCTGAAAGGCGGCGAACTCGTTCGACAGGACGGAGGCCGGATCGCTGAAGTCGGCCGCAGCGAGCGCCGCGAGACTGTCCCCCACGCTGCCCTGACCGGAAACCGTCAGGGTGTCGCCGTCCGGGTTCTGCAGCGTGTTCAGGTCGCCTGCACCGGACTGCAGCAGGTTGGTTCCGTTGAAAGTCGCGTTGTCGACGAAACCCTGCGCCTGCTCGAGAAGCGCGTTCACGTCGTTCTGGACGATGCCGCGCTGTTCAGCCGTAAGGGCAGGGTTGGACAGCTCCACGAGCTTGCCCTGAATATCCTGCGTCAGATTGGAAAGTCCGGTCGCACCGGCGGTGGCCACGTTTACAGCCCCGGCCGTTTGGTTGAGGCCCTGCTGGACAGCGGCATTCGCACCCAGCTCGCCCCGTATGTTCTGGGCGATGGCAAAGATCGCCGCCTGATCCAGCGCACTGGAGACCCGCTGCCCGGTTGAGATACGGTTCTGCGTCTGATCCAACGATGAGCGCGCGGAATTCAGGTTTCGAAGCGCCGCAAATGCGCCGACATTGGTGTTGACGGAGTTGTTGATGGCCATGGTCTCAGTTCCACTTTGACAAAGCCGCAAAGCAATCCGGTACGCATGAGCACTGTGCGTACTCTGGAATATATAGCATCAATCGACCTTTTTGTAAGTGTTCGGGTTCATCTATCGCTTTGTATTTTCTGCAATTTGATTGTGATTTTGGCGGAATATCGCCGGCATCACGCCAAACGACGTCGAAATCGACCCTTGCCGGCCCAAGATACGGCGCTGGGTCCTGCTCCTGTTTCGGCCGGTTCCGAAACCTCAGTTCTCGAAGAAGATAACTTTGCGTGAATATGAGTACGTCAAGCGAACACCTGACGTCGTATCTCGCCGCCATGCCGATCCTCGATCCCGAAGTGCGTTCGCTTAAGGGACGCATAGAGATCGAGCTTATTTGGTTATCTTTTTTTAATAATTTCCTGCAACAAGTTTCAATTGCGAAGGTCTAGTGTTGAATCGGCCTCGCGAGGAGATCAACGAAACGAGTGCTTCTGGATATAGAAAATCCAGTAATTTGTGAGGCTTGTAGCGACTTGTTGCGACATAGCATTGAGAGTCTTGATCCTTTCTGCTATTGTTGCGTTGTCTTTCAAAATGTGCAGAGCGTTCGGTGTGCGGAACACCGGCTCGCGAGTGCATGGTGGGGTTGAACAGTGGCTGTTTGGGAACAGACCGAGGAAAGCTTTGCGGAAACGTTGTTTCGCTCGTTTGCGCGCGTCGTCGGATTGCTATGCCTTGTCTTGCTTCTCGTCGGACCGGTGGTCGCAGGCGGATGGATGGCCACTGCCTATATCGTTTACCGGACGAACTCTGACGAGTTGCAGCTTCCGGCACTCGAAAAGAACATTCCGTCCCCTGCCGAACTGATCCAGTCTTCGGGACTCCGGGCCTCCGAAACGCATTAGACCGGTACCGAGCGGATTATCTGCTCCATGAATCGCAAGCTGGCCTGTATTGCTCCTGCGAGATTGCCCTCGGCCGTATGGCCGGTGGCTTTGCGTGGGGAGAGATCGTGGTTTCCGTCCGCCGCCCAGTGAAACACGACATTGCTGGAAAGCGGGTAGCTTTCCGCTTCCCCTCGCGTTCCGAACGGATCGCGCTCGCCCTGCAGGATCAAGGTCGGGCAGGCCATGGTTTCGAGATGCGCGATGCGCAGCTTGTCGGGCTTTCCGGGGGGATGGAAGGGGTAGCCGAAACAGAGCGTGCCCGCGACACCGGTGTCCTCGGCAACGAGGCTCGCCATCCGCCCGCCCATAGATTTCCCCCCGATGAAAAGCGGTCCGGCCCCCGCGGTCGCGCCAATCGCAAGACGCCAGGTTTCCAGTAGCACAGGTTGGCGGTCCGGGGGGCGGCGCCCGCCGCCGGACCGGCGGGCCGCCATGTAGGGAAATTCGAAACGCAGGACGCGATATCCGGCAGATGCGATGTCCTCGGCGACCCGGTTCATGAAGGGTGTGTCCATGGGCGCACCGGCCCCGTGCGCCAGGATCAGGGTCGCCTGTGCGTTGGCGGGGCCGTTTTCGAGAAAGTCTGGCACCGGCGCCGGGCAAGCGTCAGATGTTGGAGAAGAAATCGTTGCCCTTGTCGTCGGTGACGATGAAGGCGGGGAAGTCCTCGACCTCGATGCGCCAGACGGCTTCCATGCCGAGCTCCGGATATTCCTGCACCTCGACCTTCTTGATGCTGTTCAGTGCCAGCTTGGCGGCGGCTCCGCCGACCGAGCCAAGATAGAATCCGCCGTGCTTCTTGCAGGCTTCGCGGACCTGTGGCGAGCGGTTGCCCTTGGCCAGCATGACGAAGCTGCCGCCGGCTTCCATGAAGGGATCGACGTAGGAGTCCATGCGGCCGGCCGTGGTCGGACCGAAGGAGCCGGAGGCATAGCCCTCCGGGGTCTTGGCCGGGCCGGCGTAATAGACCGGGTGGTTCTTGATGTAGTCAGGCAGGCCCTGGCCGCTGTCGAGCCGTTCCTTCAGCTTCGCATGGGCGATGTCGCGGGCGACGATGATCGGTCCGGAGAGCGAGACCGGGGTCTTGATCGGATACTGGCTGAGGGTCTTGCGGATCTCTTCCATCGGCTGGTTGAGATCGATCTTGACCACGTCGCCCTCGAATTCGCTCGGATCGATGTCGGGCATGTATTTCGCCGGATCGGTCTCGAGGCGCTCGACGAAGATGCCGTCGCTGGTGATCTTGGCGAAGCACTGGCGATCGGCGGAGCAGGAAACGCCGATGCCGACGGGCAGGGAGGCGCCGTGGCGCGGCAGGCGGATCACACGGACGTCGTGGCAGTAATACTTGCCGCCGAACTGCGCGCCGATGCCCATTTCCTGGGTCATTTTCAGCACCTGCTGTTCCATCTCCGTGTCGCGGAAGGCGTGGCCGGATTCGCTGCCCCCGGTCGGCAGGCCGTCGAGATACTTGGTCGAGGCCAGTTTCACCGTCTTCATGTTGAATTCGGCCGAGGTGCCGCCGATCACGATGGCGAGGTGATAGGGCGGGCAGGCCGCGGTGCCGAGGGTGCGGATCTTGGTGTCGAGGAACTTCATCAGGGCGTCCGGATTGAGGATCGCCTTGGTCTCCTGATAGAGGAAGCTCTTGTTCGCCGAGCCGCCGCCCTTCTGGCAGAACATGAACTTGTAGGCATCGCCTTCGGTCGCATAGAGCTCGATCTGAGCCGGCAGGTTCGAGGCCGTGTTCTTCTCGGTGAACATGTCGAGCGGCGCCATCTGGCTGTAGCGCAGGTTGTGCTTGGTGTAGATATTGAAGACGCCGCGCGCGATGTCACGTTCTTCGTTGAAGCCGGTGAAGACGTTCTGGCCTTTCTTGCCCATCACGATGGCGGTGCCGGTGTCCTGGCACATCGGCAGCACACCGCCGGCGGAAATGGCTGCGTTTTTCAGTAACTCATAGGCGACGAACTTGTCGTTGTTGGTCGCCTCGTCGTCCTCGAGGATGTTCTTGAGTTGCTGCAGATGCGTCGGGCGCAGCAGGTGGGAGATGTCGCGGAAGGCCTGCTCGGTCAGCAGCGTGAAGGCTTCCGGCTCGATGACGAGCATGTCCTGACCGCGGAATTTCTCGAGGCCGACATGGTCGCCGCTCAGCTTGCGATATTCGGTCGTGTCGTCCGCGAGCGGAAACATTTCGGTGAAGTTCATCTCGTCCATCTGAGTCTCTCCAGCATAGCTCAGGTATCCGGTCGCGATTGTCGCGTCCCGTTATGGCCGGCCCGAGGCGCAGGCGCGCCGGACTTTACTTCTTCTTGCGGAAATTATCGAGCGACACAACCTGGCCCATGGCCTCTTTGTCGCCGTCATTCTCTGGGAGCTCGTCCGCGGCTTCGTCGTCGGACATTTCGGGCAGATCCATGTCCTCAAGCTCGCTCTCGTCGAGGGTCTGGAACTGGAGCCCGAACTTCACCGACGGGTCGGCAAACCCGGTGATTGCCGCGAAAGGAATGACAAGCCGCTCACGCACGTCATTGAAGCTGAGAGAGACGGTGAAAAGCTCTTCCTCGATCTCCAGATCCCAGAACTGGAACTGGAGCACGATGGTCATCTCGTCGGCATATTTTTCGAGCAGGTAGGGCGGGATGGAGACGCCGTCGGCCCTGGTCTTGAACGTAATGTAGAAGTGGTGGTTGCCTGGGAGTCCATGCTGCGCGACCTGCCGGAGCGCGCGCCGGACAACTCCGCGCAGCGCCTCGTCCACCATCATGTCGTATTGGAAAGGCTCTTCCAAAATTTCCCCCGGTACGCGTCGGTCAGCACTCTCACAATTCAAGCGGGACGCTTCTGTTGCCAGGTGCGCCCCAAACCCCGCCTAAGAGTGCGAACCCTTAGGACTTAATTGAAGCACCTGACTGCTTACGCAGCGAGGCGAGCTTCCGCATAGTTGTCGTTTGCAACTACTATAATGGCCCGATAACGGCGGAACCATGCCGAGCGAAAGAACTGTCTTTACCACACGCGTCGATCCTGTTTCGCCCCCAATGAGCCGGTCGTCAGACCGGGAAGAATTGGTGGAGGCGCCGGGTACCGCCCCCGGGTCCGCAATGCTTATTTCACAGGCCGTTTATCGCCATAGTCGGTTACCCGACAGGCTGAATATAGGCGCTTGTGTCCTCGGGAAAAAGAGAAGAGTTGGCCTCAGATCGAGGGACTCAGGAATGCGTGAGACGCAGGAGTGCGAGTTCCCTGGCGCGTTCGATCGGACTGCTCCAGTCGCCGGGTACGGTCTGCGTGCAACGATAATTGGCGGCGAGAAAACTGTCCCGGTCCTCTATCAGCGGCACCCAGCCGGGCGTCGAGAGCAACTCGACGGTGGGCGTGCCGACGGCGCCGGCGAGGGCGGCCGTTGCATTGCCGACTGACAGCATGAGATCAAGATTGCTCGCGAGCGCGGCGAGGCTCTCGAGATCGTTGCGCAGGTCCAGCCCGTCGAGTTGGAGGACCGTCCGTCCCGTTAGCTCCGCAAGCCGGGCCGCATCGTGTGCCGCATTGTCATGTTGCAGGGACACGAAGGACGCGTCCGGGAGCGCGAGCAGGTCTCGCCAGGCGTCGAGCGGCGGGTAATTGGTCGCGCGGCCGAACTGACGGGCGCTGCTGGTCCACGAGAGGCCGATCAGCGGCCCGCTTCCCGCCTTCTCGCGCAACCGGTCGCGCAATGTCCAGGCAATGCCCGGGTCGGGATGGAGAAAGCCGCTTTCGCGCTCCGGCAAGGCAAGAGGCCGCTCAAGCCGGAGCGCGAGGCTTCCGAGCTCGATATAGCAATCCGGACCATCTTCGGCCGGCAGCCAGCCATAGGCGTAGTGTCCGCGGCCGCCGCGTTTGATGCGGGAAAAGGCATGGAACCGGATCTCGGGCATGGAGCGCTGGAACAGGGTGACGAGGCGGGGGTCGCATTCGACGGTCACTAGCCGGGCGCGACCTGCCAGTTCGGGAAGCAGCGCGGCGAGACGGATTTCGTCGCCGAGACCCTGCTCGCTCACCACGAGCAAATGCCGCGCGGTCAAGCAGCTTCCGTCCCAGCGCGGCAGTGAAAGGTTCCGCGCCGGCGCATCGGGAAGACGCGGGTCGAGGCGGGCCTCGAATGCCCGCCAGCCCTCGCGGACCTTGCCCTGACTCAACAGATGAACGGCGTAGTTCAGGCGCAGCGCTGGCGTGTCCGGCGCGAGCTCCAGTGCTTTGCGGTACTGGAGCTCGGCGGGGGCAAACTCTCGCCGTATGCTGAGGGCCTCGGCGAGATTGCCGTGATGGGTCGCCGTAGGTGCGAGGGCGGTCGCGCGAGCGAAGGCATCGACGACGGCATCGTTGTCGCCCGATTTCAGGCAGATTTCCCCGAGGGCCGTGTAGGTTTGGGCCGTGGCCGGATTGCGTGCCGCGAAGCGGCGCAATACCCGGCAGGCTTCCTTCGGCGCGCCGAGATCTGCCCGGCACTGCGCCAGTCCGACCGCCGCTTCCGCCATGTCCGGCAACGCAGTATGCAGACGGGCGAACAGTTCCGCCGCCTTTTCTCCCGAGCCGGAAAGCCGGTACGCGGTGGCCAGCGTGAAGGCGATGAGAAGATCGGCCGGTGCCGCGGCGAGACCCTGTTCCAGACGCGCGCATGCCTCGTTCCACCTGCCTTCGGTCATCAGGCGGCGGCTGTCCGCCAGCAATGAGTCGCGGCTTTCCGGCATCGTGGCCCTTTCGGTCCGGTCCCGTTGGCGGGGAGTGTCCGGGGCAAAAGTGCGAACGGATTCAGGCGAGTGTCAATCCGCAATCCACCCCGATCCGCAATCGCTTGCGTTGGCCGGACCCGCCTTCGCAATATATGTGTTGTAACTCGGAACTCGACTGGGCGGTCTCCGCATGCGGCAATATCTCGATCTGATGGCGAAGGTTCTCGAGGACGGGAGCGACAAGACGGATCGGACAGGGACCGGCACCCGTTCCATTTTCGGACATCAGATGCGGTTCGATCTTTCGGCCGGTTTCCCGGTTCTGACCACCAAGAAGCTGCATCTGAAATCGATTATTCACGAGCTTCTCTGGTTCCTCGCGGGCGATACCAACATCGCCTACCTGCAGCGGAACGGGGTCCGGATCTGGAACGAGTGGGCGGACGAGAACGGCGACCTGGGCCCGGTCTACGGCCACCAGTGGCGCTCCTGGCCGGACCGCGACGGCGGGACGATCGACCAGATCAGGAATCTGCTCGACGATATCCGCGAGCGGCCGGATTCGCGGCGTCTCATCGTCACCGCCTGGAACCCGGCGGACGTGCCGAAGATGGCGTTGCCGCCCTGCCACTGCCTGTTCCAGTTCTACGTTGCCGACGGCAAGCTGTCCTGCCAGCTCTATCAGCGCAGCGCGGATATCTTCCTCGGTGTCCCCTTCAATATCGCATCCTATGCGCTGCTCACCCTGATGGTGGCGCAGGTGACCGGTTTGAAGCCGGGAGAGTTCGTGCATTCCTTCGGCGACGCACATCTCTACAAGAATCATTTCGAGCAGGCGCGCGAGCAGTTGCAGCGCATTCCAGGACGTTTGCCGACCATGCGGATCAATCCGGCCGTGACCGACCTTTTCGCATTCCGTTTCGAGGATTTTGAGCTGCTCGACTACGAGGCCGCTCCGCATATCGCCGCGCCCGTCGCGGTCTAGGACCTTTCATGAGCGATACAGTGGTGAAGTTTCCGGTGCCCGTGATCGTCGTCGCCGTCTCCGACAATGGCGTGATAGGCGACGGGGAGAAGATGCCCTGGCATCTGCCGGACGATCTGAAACGGGTCAAGCGGATCACCATGGGCAAGCCCCTCGTGATGGGGCGCAAGACCTTCCAGTCGATCGGGCGGCCGCTGCCCGGACGCACCAACATCGTCGTCACCCGCGACCGTGGTTTCAGGGCCGACGGCGTGCAGGTCGTGCACGACATCTCCGAGGCGCTCGATCTGGCGCGCCGCATCGCCCTTGATGACGGCGTCGACGAGATCGTCGTCTTTGGCGGCGCGGAGATCTACCGTCAGGCGCTGGAGAAGGTGCAACGCATGCACGTGACCGAAATCCATCTCGAGGTCGAAGGCAAGACCCGGTTCCCGGACTTCAACCGTGCGGACTGGACCGAGACGGAGCGGACGGATCACCCGGAGAAGGACGGAAGCCCGGCACACAGTTTCGTCACGCTGGAGCGGAACTGAGGCCATGCGTGCGGATGCGGTAGAAATCCGGGCGATGGTTCCGACGGATGCGCCGAGGGTCTTGGCGATCTACCAGGCCGGTATCGAGACCGGACATGCGACCTTCGAATCCGTCGCACCGGACTGGCCGGGGTTCGACGAGAAATATCTGCCAGACTGCCGTCTGGTGGCCGCGATCGGACGCGAGGTCGTCGGCTGGGTTGCGCTGACGCCTGTCTCGAAACGCGCGGTCTATCGCGGCGTCGCCGAGCACAGCCTCTACATCGCGGCGAGCGCGCGGGGGAAAGGTATCGGCCGCCGGCTCTTGGAGGAACTGGTGGATGTCTCGGAGCGGGCCGGATTCTGGACCCTGCAGACCAGTATCTTCCCGGAAAACGACGCCAGCATACGGCTGCACGAAACCTGCGGGTTCCGGACGGTCGGAACCCGTGAGCGGATCGCGCGGATGACCTACGGCCCGATGGAAGGGCAGTGGCGCGACACCGTCATCATGGAACGGCGGAGCACCCGGACCGGCCTCTAGTTGAAGACGATCTTCGGCGCATCCCGGCGGCCGCTGTCGCCGCTGCCGATCTTGGACCAGACCTTCTCCGCGATTTCCTTGTAGGCGACGGCATGCGCGCTCTCGGGCGCAGAGACAACGATCGGGTTTCCCGCGTCCGAGGTCTCGCGGATGTCCATGTGTAGCGGCACCTCGCCGAGGAAATCGGTGCCGATGCGCTCGGCCTCCCCGCGGGCGCCGCCATGGCCGAAGATGTCGGAGCGTTCGCCGCAACTCGGGCAGAGGAAATAGCTCATGTTCTCGATGATACCGAGCACCGGCACATCGACCTTGCGGAACATGTTGAGGCCCTTGCGGGCGTCCAGCAGGGCGATGTCCTGCGGTGTCGAGACGATGACCGCGCCGGCAAGTGGCACGCGTTGCGACATGGTGAGCTGGGCGTCGCCGGTGCCCGGCGGCATGTCGACCACGAGCACGTCGAGCTCGCCCCAGAGCACGTCGCGCAGCATCTGTTCCAGGGCACTCATCACCATCGGGCCGCGCCAGATCGTCGGGCTGTCTTCGGGTACGAGAAAACCGATGGACATGCACTTGATGCCGAAACGCTCCAGCGGCTTCAGGGTTTTGCCGTCCTCGGTCGTCGGGCGGCCGGAGACCCCCATCATGCGGGGCAGGGAGGGGCCGTAGATATCGGCGTCGAGGATGCCGACGGTGAGGCCGGTCGCCTTCAGCGCGAGCGCGAGATTGATCGCCGTGGTCGATTTTCCGACTCCGCCCTTGCCGGAGGCGACGGCGATGATCGACTTGATCCCGGGGACCAGCGCTTTCTGGTTGCCTTGAGTCGGGCGCGCCTGCGGTCCGTCGCCGCCCCGCGGCGCCTGACGAGATGCTCCCTGCTGCGGCGGCTGGCTCTGGCCGGACTGGCGGTGCGCGGTCAGCACCGCAGTGACGGAGAGCACGCCTTCAAGTCCGTCGACCGCCTTTTCGGCCGCTTGGCGCAGTGGCTCAAGCTGCGGGCCGCGCTGCGGGTCGACTTCAATGGCGAAACCGACATTGCCGTCCTTGACGACGAGGCCGCTCACCATGCCGAGGCTGACAATGTCCTGCCCCTTGTCGGGGTCTTCGACGGTTGTCAGCGCCGCCAGGACCTGGTCTTCCGTTACGCGTGCCATGCTTGATTTCTCCGGCTTTTGGCCAATATGCGGATGCAGCACTTTGTAGTGCGCAAGCAGATATACGCTTCCCCTAATTCTTTGCAACCGGGGGGGCATCTGCTAAGAGCGACGATGCGCTTCGAAACGAGGGGAAACATTTATGCCTTGGAGTAATCAAGGTGGCGGCGGCGGCCCATGGGGCGGCGGCGGTGGTAACGGGTCAGGCGGCGGGGGTGGCGGCAAGTCTCCCTGGGGTGGCCGCGGGCCGGGCGGTTTCGGCGGTGGAGGCGGTCAGCAGCCGCCCGACATCGACGAGGTTATCCGCCAGGGCCAGGCACGCCTGAAGGGTATGCTCCCGAAAGGGTTTGGCGGCCCGACCGGGATCTTGTTGATCGTCGTCGGTCTTCTGGCTCTCTGGCTCTTCTCCGGCCTGTACCGCGTGCAGCCGAACCAGCAGGGCATCGAGCTGGTGTTCGGCCGCTATACCGGTGTTCCGACCGAGCCGGGTCTGCATTGGAACTATCCGGCGCCGATCGGGTCCGTTATCAGACCGGATGTGACGCGCGAGAACCGCATCGAGGTTGGCTACCGCAGTTCCGGTGACGGCTCCAGCCGCAGCTCGGTACAGCGCGACGTTCCGGAAGAAAGCCAGATGATCACCGGCGACGAGAACATCGTCGATATTGATTTCGTCGTGTTCTGGCGGATCGCCGAGGCGGGAGACTTTCTCTTCAACCTCCAGGATCCGGCGGAAACCGTGAAAATGGCGGCGGAGTCCTCCATGCGCGATGCCATCGGCAAGCGTCCGATTCAGGTTGCCCTGACCGAAGGCCGCCAGCTCATCGAAAGCACGGTGCAGGAAGACCTGCAGAACCTGATGAACGAATATGGCGCCGGCGTCGACGTGCGTCAGGTGCAACTGCTCGCGGTCGACCCGCCGAAGCAGGTGATCGATGCCTTCAACGAAGTACAGCGTGCGCGTCAGGACAAGGACCGGCTCAAGAACGAGGCCGAGACCTTCCGGAACGACGTTGTGCCGCGGGCCCGAGGCGAGGCGGCGCAGATCATCGAGGAGGCGGATGCATACCGCCAGGAAGTGATCAACCGCGCAACTGGTGACGCGGACCGTTTCCGGTCTGTCTATTCGGCCTATTCGAGGGACAAGGAGGTGACCCAGAAGCGGATTTATCTCGAGACTCTGGAAGAGGTGCTCGGAAACGTGAACAAGGTCATCATCGATAACGGTGCGAGCGGTGAAGGCGGGGTTGTACCTTATCTGCCCTTGCCCGAGGTACAGAAGCAGATCCAGCAGAACCGCTCTTCCACGGGAGGCACGCAATGAATAGGGGCCTCGCAATTGTCGGCGTCCTGGTCCTGATAGCCGGGATCGTTGCCTATACCTCGCTGTATGTCGTTCCGCAGGTTCAGCAGGCCATCGTGCTCCAGTTCGGTGAACCGAAAGCCGCGGTCAGGGACCCGGGGCTCAAGGTAAAGCTGCCGTGGCAGAACGTTATCTATTACGATAAGCGGGTTCTGGATCTCGATCCGCCAAAGCAACAGGTCATCCTGTCAGACCAGAAGCGTCTCGATGTTGACAGCTATGCCAGGTTCAAGATCGTCGATCCGCTGCTGTTCTATCAAACGGTGCGAGACGAACTCGGCGCCCGCTCGCGTTTGAGTCCGATCATCAACTCGTCCCTGCGCCGGGTGCTCGGCAACGAGACGCTGCTGAGCATCCTTTCGGACCAGCGTATCCAGATCATGGCCAGCATCCGGGCCCAGGCCAATGACGGCGCCCGTCCGCTTGGCATGGAACTGGTCGAGGTGCGGATCCGCCGTGCGGATTACCCGGAAGAAACCAGCCTCAACATCTACAATCGGATGAAGTCCGAGCGTGAGCGCGAGGCCAAGGAGTTCCGGGCGCAAGGTCAGGAGGAGGCGCAAAAGATCCGCGCCGACGCCGACAAGCAGCGCGTAATCATCGTGGCGGAAGCCAAGAAGCAGTCCGAGATCCTGCGCGGTCAGGGCGATGCGGAGGCGATCAAGATCTATGCCGACGCCTTCGGCCAGGATCCGGAGTTTTTCGCTTTCTACAGGTCGATGCAGGCCTACCGGAATGCGATGAAGTCGGGCGACACCACGATGGTCCTTTCGCCGGATAGCGACTTCTTCAAGTTCTTCAAGGACATCGAGGGAGCGCCGGCGTCCAATTAGTAACGCCGACGCAGCCGGGTAACAGGCGGGGGCAAGGGCCGTGGCAGATTTTCTGACCGCTCTTGCCCTCGTTTTCTTTATTGAAGGGTGTCTCTACGCACTGATGCCGGGGCGCATGCAGCAGATGATGCGGCTCGCCCTTGAAATGGACGCCGCAACCCTGCGCCGCGTGGGCCTGATCGCGATGCTGATCGGTTTTGCTCTCGCGTGGCTGATCCGCGCTGTCTGGGCATGATCACGGGAGTCTTTGCCACCTGGAAATGCCCCATTCCGGACATAGTTGTGCATTTCGCACCATAATGCGGCCACACCCTGCGGCTAAGTCTGACATTGTGGAAGGGATGGCGTTGACAGTCGCCCGATCGTCCCCACCTTGTTGACGAGTTCCTTAGGGACGAACGACATTCTGACCGCCGCGTACGGCCCGTTCGCCGGTGCGGAACGTCCACCCTGTTCCGAACGAACAGAAAAAGAGCTTGGCTAAGGAGCGTTGGAAACATGAAAGGCGTCACCACAGAAATCTCTGTTGCGGTTGTAAGGGGCCTGAGAAACGGCCTCGTGGCCGGGTTCCTGGCGATAGCTGTGGCCGTGCCGGCATTTGTGCCGGCCGCTCCGGCGTTTGCACGGGCCGCCCCGGAAAGCTTCGCCGATCTGGCGGAAAGGCTGCTTCCGGCAGTCGTGAACATTTCGACGACGCAGACCATCACGGCGTCCGATAACGGGCGCGCTCTGCCGCCGGGCACGCCTTTCGAGGAATTCTTCAAGGAGTTCGAGGACCGGATGCGCCCGGACGGCGAGCGTCGCTCGCGCCGCGCCCAGTCGCTCGGTTCCGGCTTTATCATCGACAAGGCCGGCTACGTTGTGACCAACAATCACGTCATCCGTGACGCCGACGAGATCTTGATCCGGATGCAGGACGATACGGAGTTCGCAGCCGAACTGGTTGGCAGCGACCCGAAGACAGATATTGCCGTGCTCAAGTTCGACCCGAAAGGAGCCGACCTTCCGGCGGTTAAATTCGGCGATTCCGACAAGATGCGGGTCGGCGACTGGGTGGTCGCGATCGGCAACCCGTTCGGGCTTGGAGGCACGGTGACGGCCGGTATCGTCTCGGCCCGTGGCCGCGACATCGGACAGGGCCCGTATGACGATTTCATCCAGACCGATGCGGCTATCAACAAAGGGAATTCCGGTGGACCGCTGTTCAATATCGACGGCGAGGTCATTGGCGTGAACACCGTGATCTTCTCCCAGTCCGGCGGCTCGGTCGGCATTGGCTTCGCGGTCTCCGCCGCGCTGGCCGATCCGGTTGTGAAGCAGCTGAAGGAATTCGGCAGGACCCGTCGCGGCTGGCTCGGCGTGCGAATTCAGGAAGTCACCCCCGAAGTCGCCGAGAGTCTGTCGCTCGACGATGCCCGCGGTGCGCTCGTGGCCCATGTCAACGATCAGGGACCGGCGAAGTCGGCAGGTATCAAGGCTGGGGACGTGATTCTGAGGTTCAACAACCGCGATGTCGACACGATGCGCGAGCTGCCCAGGATCGTTGCCCAGACGCCGATCGGGAAGGACGTCCCGGTCGAGCTTTGGCGCGGCGGCAAAACGGTGCGGGTGACGGCGAATATCGGCGAGCTCGAGGAAGCGGAGAAGCAGGCGCTGCTGACGAGCGGCGGCGCGCAACCGGCACCGGCTGAACCGGACAGGGTCGAATCTCTCGGTCTTGAATTGTCCGCTCTCAGTGACGAGATGCGGTCCAGATACTCGCTCGACAGCGATGCGTCGGGAGTCGTGATCACGGAAGTCGATCCGGATGGTCCTGCCGCCCGCGACCTCAGGACGGGGGACGTGATCGTCGAGGTCCAGCAGTCCCCGGTATCGTCTCCGGACGGTGTTCAGAAGGGTATCTCCGACGCCCGTAGCGCCGGCAAGAAATCCGTTCTCCTGACCGTGAATCGCGGCGGAGAGATGAGGTTTGTCGCACTCCGCATTACCGAGGGCTAATCTCCCCCCGCCCCCCCAGGCAGCCCTTGCGGGTGCGACGCGCGGCGCCGGTCTAACGACCGGCGCCGTTGTTTTGCGCCTTCACTCAGTCAGCGAAATCGGCTCGTCTGTATCCCTGCAGGTGAAGCAGGGCACTGAGATCGCCGTGATCGATGCGGAACTTCGCGGCTTCGCGTACGGCCGGCTTGCCACGGAAAGCCACACCGGTGCCGGCGGCTTGCAGCATGGCGAGGTCGTTGGCGCCGTCGCCGACCGTCACCGCGTCGGCGGGAGTGATTCCGAGTTCGGCGCAGAAATCGTTGAGTGCAACAAGCTTCGCGTCGCGCCCAAGGATCGGCTCGCCCACCGTTCCTGTGAAGGTGCCGTCGGCGACGTTCAGCGTGTTCGCGCGGTCGGTATGAAAGCCGAGGCGCTCGCGCACCGGTCCGGTCAGCGCGGTGAAGCCGCCGGAAACCAGGGCCGTAAAGGCGCCGTCGCGCCGCATGGTCGCAACGAGGGCGCGGGCGCCCGGGGTGATGTCGACATCCTGCAGAAGACGGTCGAGCAGGCTCGCCGGGTGCCCCGCCAGCATGGTGACCCGCTCTTTCAGAGCCCGCTCGAAGTCGATTTCACCGCGCATTGCCCGCGCTGTGATCGGCGCGATCCTGTCGCCGATGCCGGCATAGGCCGCGAGATCGTCGAGGGATTCCGTGGTGATCACGGTGGAGTCCATGTCGGCGATCAGCAGGCGCTTCCGGCGCCCTTCGAGCGGTTGGAAATTCATGTCGATGGAGAGGTCGCCCAGCGCCTCGTGCAGAGTCACGGACAGGTTGTCCGGCACCGCGCCGCTGAACGGCAGGTCGAGCGCGGTATCCGGGTCGAGCCACGCGACGGGGCCAACTGAGAGTCCGGCAGCGCGAAGCGCGTCTTCCGCGCGCGAGATCACGGAGGCGTCGAGGGCCGGACTGGCCGGGTTCGACGTCAGGGTAAGGACGTATTGCATGGCTCCGGCTTATCGCGTAAGCGCCATATTCATGTCCAGTGAAGTTTCCACAGCGGAGTCGATCCGCGTTGTCGTCATCGGCGGCCCGACGGCGAGCGGAAAATCCGCCCTGGCCGTCGATCTGGCAGAGGACCTGGGCGGGACCGTGATCAATGCGGATTCCATGCAGGTCTACCGCGAGCTCGAGATCGTCACCGCACGGCCCGGAGCCGAGGATCTCTCGCGCGCGCCGCACCGGCTCTACGGTTTTCTCGGTGCGACCGAAGTCTGTTCGGCGGCACTCTGGCGCGAGAGGGCGCTGGAGGAAATCCATGCCGCCGCGGCGGCGGGCAGGGCGCCGATCCTCTGCGGCGGTACCGGGCTCTATCTCCGGGCGCTCACGCACGGTCTTTCCGAAATGCCGGAGGTCTCGCAGGAGGCCCGCGCCGCGGCGCGGGCGTTGCACGCGCGGATCGGCGGTGCCGAGCTGCGCCGGTGTCTTGCCGAGGGCGACCCCGTCATAGCCTCCAGGCTGCATGACGGCGACAGCCAGCGGCTGATCCGCGCCTGGGAAGTGCTGCAGGATACGGGCAGGCCGCTGTCCGAGTGGCAGGCGCGGCCCGCGCGCGCGCCGGCGGGGATGACGTTCTTCATGGTCACGGTTCTGCCCGAGCGTGCGGCCCTGTACCGCAGATGCGATCTGCGCTTCGAAAAGATGCTCGAAATGGGCGGCGTAGAGGAGGTCCGTGCCTTGATGGCGCTCGATCTCGATCCGGAGCTTCCCTCGATGAAAGCGCTGGGTGTTCCGCAAATTATTGATTTTCTGAGGAAAAAAATCTCGCGCGAGGAGTGCGTCCGGCTCGCGCAGCGGGACACGCGACGGTATGCAAAGCGTCAGATGACCTGGTTTCGCAATCAGGTCCATGCAAATTTGCTGGTCGAAAAGCAAGATTCGGAAAGATCGGACGAGGAAATCTTTAAGATTATTCGTCAGTTTCTGTTGACCGGACATACCTGACGGTCTAGGTTCCGCCCCGTCGCGACGCCTTTGGTGTCGCGATATGCGTCTTTGATCCATTTAATCTCACTGATTTAAATGGATTTTTTCTGATCTTGCCCGTGATGAGCGGGTGCGGCTCATGCCGCAACTGCGAATGTAATTTGAGAAAGGAACGGTAAAATGGCTACCCCGCGCATGCCGCATGCCCGAAAACCCGACGCCCAGATGAACGGGGCGGCGATCATTCTCAAAGCGTTGCAGGATCAGGGCGTAGAGGTCGTATTCGGCTATCCCGGCGGGGCGGTATTGCCGATCTATGACGAGATCTTCAAGTCCAACCGGATCCGCCACATTCTCGTGCGCCACGAGCAGGCCGCCGTGCATGCGGCCGAAGGCTATGCCCGCTCCACCGGGAAGGTGGGCTGCGTTCTGGTGACCTCCGGCCCGGGCGCGACCAACGCCGTGACCGGCCTGACCGACGCTCTGATGGACAGCATTCCGATCGTCTGCCTGACCGGCCAGGTGCCGACGCATCTGATCGGCAACGACGCCTTCCAGGAAGCGGACACGACCGGTATCACCCGGCCCTGCACCAAGCACAACTACCTCGTGAAGGATGTCGACAGGCTGGCGGACACGATCCACGAGGCGGTCTATGTCGCCAAGACCGGCCGTCCGGGCCCTGTCGTGGTCGATCTGCCGAAGGACGTTCTCTTCGCCGAGGGCCCGTACTACGCGCCGAACGGACATGAGCATCCGAGCTACAAACCGCAGGTGAAGGGCGAGCCGGACGCGATCGAGCGCGCGGTGGACCTGCTCGCCAAGGCGAAACGGCCGATTTTCTATGGCGGGGGCGGACTGATCAATGCCGGCCCGAAAGCCTCGAAGCTTTTCACCGAGTTCGTGCGCATGACCCAGGCGCCGGCGACGCTGACGCTTATGGGGCTCGGCGCCTATCCCTCGCAGGACCGCCAGTTCGTCGGCATGCTCGGAATGCACGGCACTTACGAAGCAAACCTCGCGATGTACAATTGCGACGTCATGATGAATATCGGCGCGCGTTTCGACGACCGGGTGACCGGGCGGATCTCCGACTTCTCGCCGAACTCGACCAAGGTCCATGTCGATATAGACCCTAGTTCGATCAACAAGAACGTGGTCGTCGACCTGCCGATCATCGGCGACGCCGCCGAAGTGCTCGAGCAGATGATCAAGGTCTGGAAGGCCAAGAACTACAAGGCCAATGCCAAGCCGCTGGAGAAGTGGTGGGCGCAGATCGAGAAATGGCGCAAGCGCGAGTGCCTGAAGTTCGAGGAAGACCCGAACGTCATCAAGCCGCAGCACGCCATCAAGCGGCTCTATGAACTGACGCTGGACCGTGACGTCTACATTACTACCGAGGTCGGCCAGCACCAGATGTGGGCGGCGCAGTATTTCGGCTTCGAGGAGCCGAACCGCTGGATGACCTCCGGCGGCCTCGGCACCATGGGCTACGGCCTGCCGGCGGCGATGGGCGTGCAGATCGCGCATCCGGAGGCCACCGTCATCGATGTCGCCGGCGAGGCCTCCTACCTGATGAACATCCAGGAGCTCTCCACGCTGGCCCAGTACCGGCTGCCGGTGAAATCCTTCATCGTCAACAACCAGTGGATGGGTATGGTCCGCCAGTGGCAGGAACTGAACCATGGCGGGCGCTATTCCGAGAGCTATTCGGAGAGCCTGCCCGATTTCATCAAGGTGGCGGAGGCCTTCGGGGGCGTTGGCCTCAGGGCGGAGAATGTAGACCAGCTCGACGACGTCATCATGGAGATGCTTGAAACCGACCGTTTCGTCCTCGCCGACATCCTGGTGAAGAAGGACGAGAACTGCTTCCCGATGATCCCGTCCGGTGCCGCGCATTACGAGATGCTGCTCGGTCCGGACGACAAGGCGGAGCTGGAAACGTCTGAAGACGGAATGGTTCTGGTCTAGACACACCGGAAGGAGCTTTCGGCGCCCGTCGGCAATTTGGTGCGGGCGCCGCCCATCCCATCATCCTATAAGGTTTCGGCGGCCTCAGCGCCGCCCAGTCACTGGAGTCCATTCGTGAACGCTGCCACTCCGATCGCAGAAGCGACCCATACCCTCGCCGTGCTGGTGGATGACGAGCCGGGCGTGCTGGCGCGTGTCATTGGCCTGTTTTCCGGCCGCGGCTACAATATCGAGAGCCTGACCGTGTCCTCCGTCGACACCGCCAAGCATCTGTCCCGCATCACCATCGTGACCACCGGGACCCCGCAGATCATTGCGCAGATCAAGGCTCAGCTCGGTCGGCTGGTGCCGGTCCATGCGGTGCACGACCTGACGCTGGAAGGCCCGCATCTGGAACGGGAACTGGCGCTGATCAAGATCCGTAATGTCGGTGAGCAGCGAATCGAGGCGCTCCGCATTGCCGATATGTTCCGGGCGCGTGCCATCGATAGTACGCTGGAGAGCTTCGTCTTCGAACTTACCGGCGGCCCGTCCAAGATCACGGCTTTCGTCGAGCTGATGAGCGCGCTCGGCGCCATCGAGGTCTCGCGCACCGGCGTCGTCGCCATCGCGCGCGGCAGCAATCTCGACATGCCGGTCTTCAGTACGCTTGAGAAGAATCGGGAAAAGAAACCGTCTGCCGGGAAGAAGGCATCGAAAAAGGCCTGAGTGGCCGAAGGCGGCGGGACTTGATGGAGCCCCGGCCCGCTGCCTGAACTGTTCTGCCCGGTCCTGCCGGGCGGGAATGCGGGGGCTCCGCCCCAATTGTCCGAGTGACAGGAAACGATACGAGAGGTCCTAGAAATGCGCGTCTATTACGATCGGGATGCCGACGTCAATCTGATCAAGAACAAGAAGGTTGCGATTGTCGGATACGGCAGCCAGGGCCATGCCCACGCCAATAACCTGAAAGACAGCGGCGTGAAGGAAATCGTCGTCGCGCTGCGCGAGGACTCGTCCTCCCGCGCCAAGGCGGAAGCCGCAGGCCTGAAGTGCATGACTGCGGCGGAAGCCGCCAAATGGGCCGACGTCGTCATGATGCTGACCCCGGATGAGGGCCAGGCCGACATCTATTACGCCGACCTGAAGGACAATCTGCGCGAAGGCGCGGCGATCGCTTTCGCCCATGGCTTCAATGTCCACTTCAATTTCATCGATCCGCGCCCGGACATCGATGTCTTCATGATCGCGCCGAAGGGCCCGGGCCATACCGTGCGTTCCGAATATGTCCGCGGCGGCGGCGTGCCCTGCCTTGTGGCCGTGCACCAGGACGCGTCCGGCAACGCCCTTGAGATCGCGCTGTCCTATTCCTCCGCCGTCGGCGGCGGCCGGGCTGGCACCATCGAGACCACCTTCAAGGAAGAATGCGAAACCGACCTGTTCGGCGAGCAGGCAGTCCTCTGCGGCGGTCTCTGCGAGATGATCAAGGCCGGCTACGAGACCCTGGTGGAAGCCGGCTACGCACCGGAAATGGCCTATTTCGAGTGCCTGCACGAAGTGAAGCTGATCGTCGACCTGATCTATGAAGGCGGCATCGCGAACATGAACTACTCGATCTCCAATACGGCCGAATACGGTGAGTATGTCACCGGCCCGCGCATCATCACCGATGCCGTGAAGGTCGAGATGAAGAAGGTGCTCGATGACATCCAGTCCGGCGATTTCGCCCGCCGCTGGATGCTGGAGAACCAGGTCAAGCAGGCCAGCTTCAAGACCATGCGCCGCCGCGCCGCCGAGCACGAGATCGAAGTGGTCGGCGAGAAGCTCCGCGCGATGATGCCGTGGATCTCCCAGAACGCCCTGGTCGACAAGGCGAAGAACTAAGAATCGGGTATGCGGCGGCCGGAAGCGTGCCGCCGCATACCGCATATTCCGCTCGCTCCGCCAACAGCTAAAGCGCCGAGACAATTAAAGTTCATAATCTCCTGATTCTTTGATATGATTCCGCTGTGACGTCGGCAATCGCGGATGGACGGCGGACCGATTGCACTGCCGGATATGTTTTTCCGTTGCGTGTAAGTTCCGAACTTTGGTCTATTCCGGCGACTGCCAGAGCAGTTGAACCGATTTGAAAGCGCGCGACCGGGCCTCATCAGATGTTTTTTGCAAATCTTCTTGGCATGCTCTCCGCCGACATGGCGATTGATCTCGGGACCGCGAACACGCTGGTCTACGTCAAAGGGCGCGGCATTGTCCTGAATGAACCGTCAGTCGTCGCCATCGCCACCGTGCGCGGCAAGAAACAGGTTCTCGCGGTCGGTGACGAGGCGAAACAGATGCTGGGCCGGACGCCCGGTAACATTCAGGCGATCCGGCCGCTGCGAGACGGCGTCATCGCCGACTTCGAAGTCGCCGAGGAGATGATCAAGCACTTCATCCGCAAGGTGCATAACCGGCGCAGCTTTGCCAGCCCGCAGGTCATCGTCTGCGTGCCCTCCGGTTCCACCGCCGTCGAGCGCCGCGCGATTCAGGAGAGCGCGGAGAGCGCGGGGGCCCGCCGGGTGTTTCTGATCGAGGAGCCGATGGCAGCCGCGATCGGCGCCAACCTGCCGGTGACCGAGCCGACCGGCTCCATGGTCGTCGATATCGGTGGCGGTACCACCGAGGTCGCGGTGCTTTCACTCGGCGGTATCGTCTATTCCCGCTCGGTGCGCGTCGGTGGCGACAAGATGGACGAGGCGATCATCGCCTATATCCGCCGCAATCATAACCTCCTCGTGGGCGAGGGCAGTGCAGAGCGGATCAAGAAGGAAATCGGTTCCGCTTTCCCGCCGGAAGACGGTGTCGGCAAGACGCTCGAGATCAAGGGCCGCGACCTCATGAACGGCGTGCCGAAGGAACTGGTGATCGACCAGAGCCAGGTGGCCGAGAGCCTCGCAGAGCCGGTCAGCCAGATCATCGAGGCGGTCAAGGTCGCGCTCGAGCAGACCCCGCCGGAACTCGCGGCCGATATTGTCGACAAGGGTATCGTACTCACCGGAGGCGGCGCACTGCTCGGCAATCTCGACTACGTACTGCGGCACTCGACGGGTTTGCCGGTGTCGATCGCCGACGATCCGCTGTCCTGCGTCGCCCTCGGAACCGGGCGCTGTCTCGAGGAAATGAAGGTGCTCCGCAACGTTCTCATCGGCGCCTACTGAGTAGGCGAGGGTGCGGTAGGAGCAGTCGCTTAAGAAAGGCCAGGCAGGAAAATGGGGCGCAGACCGGCATCTTTCTCCCGTGTCGCCCAGCCTGTGCGAACTCTCTGGCAGCGTTTCGCATTCACCGCGCTTGTGCTCGCCGCCTTCGGCCTGATGCTCCTCGGAAAGGCCGATATCGTCATGGTCAAGCGCGTGCAGGTCGCTGCCGTGGATGCGATGGCACCGATCCTCGAAGCGCTGTCTCATCCGGCCGCCGCGGTATCCAAAGGAGTTTCGACGGTCGTCTCGCTGCGTGATCTGCATGCAGAGAACGAGAGGTTGCGCGAAGAGAACAGCCGTCTGAAGCAGTGGCAGCATGTCGCCAACCTGCTGGAGAGCGAGAACAAGGCGCTGAAGCGTCTGACGAGACATGTCGGCCCACCGCCCGCAAGTTACATCTCCGCCCGGATCATCGCTGAAGCGGGGGGCGCCTTCGTCCGCAGCGCTTTGCTCAATGTGGGCCGTCGGAACGGTGTTCGCCGTGGTCAGGCGGTGATTTCCGAGGACGGTCTTGCGGGCACCATCGTCGAGGTCGGCGAACTTCACGCGCGCATGCTGCTCATCACCGACCTGAACGCCCAGATACCGGTTCTGCTCGGCGCCGCACGCGATCCCGGTATCATGGTCGGCGACAACACGAACCTCACGCGCGTGCTCTACCTGCCGCAGAACAGTGTGGTTTCACCCGGCGATCTGGTGATCAGTTCGGGCCATGGCGGCATGATGCCGGCCGGGATTCCGGTTGGAACCGTCTCTGCCGTCACGGAATCCGGGATCCGGATCAAGCCGGTGGTCGACTGGACCCATCTCGAGTTCGTGAAAGTGGTGGATTACCGGATGCAGGGCGTGATCCCGGGCCCGATGGACCCGCCGCCCTTTACGGTCCTCGCACCCGATCCGGAGCCGAGCCTGGTCGAGCGTCTTGGGGTGACGCGCGGAAAGACCGAGCGATGAAGACCGCTTTCGTCCAGAGAATGGATCTTTGGGCGCGCCATCTGATGCCGGCGGCGCTGACGCTGTTCCTTGTCCTGTTGAGCGCGGTTCCGCTCGGGATTCCAGGTTATGCGCAGGTTGCGCCGTCTCTTACGCTGATGTCTGTGTTTTACTGGGTGGTGTATCGCCCGGATCTGATGCCGGCGGCGCTGGTCTTCCTGACCGGGCTGATGGAGGATCTGGTCAATGGATATCCGATCGGCCTGACCGCGATCGTCTTCCTCGCCATTTACGGAGTTACGGGTACCCAGCGACAGACGTTCGTCGGCAAACCGTTCTTCATCGTCTGGGGCGGCTTTGTGGTGATCTCCTTCGGGGCGTTCGCGCTCGGCTGGATACTGATGTCGATTCTTTCCTTTACGTGGATCTTGCCGGACACGGTGCTGTTCCGCTTTGCGCTGACGGCGGCGCTGTTCCCGGCGGCGGCATGGACCTTCGTTCGCATCCATCGCTATCTGGTGCGATGATGAGCCGATGAAGAATCCTAAAGATCAGGATACCAAGCGGGCATTTACGCGCCGCTCTCTGATTCTCGGGGCCGGACAGCTCGGCCTTGTCGGGGCGCTGGGCGCGCGTCTCTATTATCTCCAGGTCGTCGAGGCGGACCGCTACCGGACGCTTTCAGAGGAAAATCAGTTCAATCTCGAACTGCTGCCGCCGACCCGGGGACTCATTCTCGATCGCAACGGGATCGAGATCGCATCCAACGAGGACAATTTCCGCGTCGACCTGGTGCCGGAGCAGACCAATGACGTCCGTGCGACGATCGACGCCTTGCGCCAGATCGTTCATGTCGACGAATGGAACATCAAGCGCGTGCTGAAAGAAGTCTCGCGCAAGCGGAGCTTCGTGCCTGTCACCGTGGTCGAAAACCTGACGCGCGAGGATATCAGCCGTGTCGCGGTCAACGCGCCCTATCTTCCGGGCGTGCGGATCGAGGAGGGTCGTTCGCGCTTCTATCCCTTCGGTTCCCGGGCCGTGAACGTCACCGGCTATGTCGCGGCGGTGTCCGACAGCGAACTGACCGGGGATCCCGTGCTGGAGCTTCCCGATTTCCGGATCGGCAAGAGCGGCATCGAAAAACTCTTCGACAAACAGATGCGCGGCGCTGCCGGACGGCGTCAGGTCGAGGTGAACGCGCTAGGGCGGATCATCCGCAAGCTCCCGGGAGACGACGGGCAGCCCGGGGAGAACATTCAGCTCACCCTGGACATGGACCTGCAGACCTACGCCCATGAAAGGCTTGAGATCGGCACCTCCGAAAGGGTGCCGATCGCCGATATCAGGGTGCAGGAAGCGCTGGCCCGCTCGGGTGTGCCAAAACGCTATCTGGAAAACGAGGACGGCACGGTCTTTCTCGACAAGGACGGCACCATCGTGCCGGGCGAGAGCGGCGGCGCGGTGGTGATGGACGTCCATACCGGCGAGATCCATGCGCTCGCGTCCACGCCGGGTTTCGATCCGAACAATTTCAACAAGGGACTGAGCGCGCGTGACTGGGAAGACCTGCTTTCCAATCCGCGACATCCTCTGACCAACAAAGCGATCGCGGGGACCTATCCTCCGGGCTCGACTTTCAAGATGATCGTGGCGCTGGCGGCTCTCGAGGCCGGCGTCGCAGGACCGGAAACCCGTGTCTTCTGCAACGGGCACATGGATCTCGGCAATGCCCGCTTCCACTGCTGGAAACGCTGGGGGCACGGTCACATGGACGTGGTGACGGCGCTGGAGCAGAGCTGCGACGTCTATTTCTACGAAGTGGCGAAGCGCGTCGGCATCGACCGTATCGCGGACATGGCGCGCCGGTTCGGGCTCGGCGAAAGCCTCGCGATAGAGTTGCCCGGAGAGAGAAGCGGTCTGATCCCGACCCGGGAATGGAAACTCGCGGTGATTGGAGAGCGCTGGCAGAAAGGCGAGACCCTGGTCACCGGCATCGGACAGGGGTTCGTCCTGACAACGCCGCTGCAACTTGCCGTCATGACCGCGCGTCTGGTGAACGGGGGGTACGCGGTGACCCCGTCACTGGTGCGACAGCCGGACAGGGCGATGCGCGAGCCGGCGAAAGTGAATGTGTCGCGCACGCACCTGTCCTATGTACTCGAGGGAATGCGCCGCGTCGTCAACGGCCAGCGCGGTACTGCGCGGTCTGCGAAGATCCCGGGAGCCGATTTCCAGGTCGGCGGCAAGACCGGTACGGCCCAGGTACGGCGCATCACCAAGGCGGAGCGCGCCGCCGGCGTGATCGACAACGAGGACCTGCCATGGCACCGGCGCGACCATGGGCTGTTTGTCGGCTATGCGCCCGTCGATGCGCCGCGCTACGCGGTGGCGGTCGTTCTGGAGCATGGAGGGGGGAGCAAATATGCGGTCCCGATCGCCCGTGACATTCTCGCGAAGGCGATGGAGCGGGACGGTCTGAAATCCTCCGAGGCCGAGCCGGTGAGCATCCTGCCGGACGGCGAAAAGACGGAGCAGGGGTAATCATGGCGATCGGAATGCCGTCGAGCTCCCTCAATCCGCCCGAGCTGACTCTCGGCGCCAAACTGCAACAGATCAACTGGGGGCTGATCCTGCTCCTCGTGCTGATCGCTTCGGTCGGTTTTGCCATGCTCTACTCAGCGGCCAACGGCAGCTGGTCGCCGTGGGCCGTGCGTCAGGCGATCCGTTTCGGCGTGGGCCTGGTGATTACCCTCGGCATCGCGCTGATCGACATACGCTTTCTGCTGCGCTGGGCCTATCTCTTCTATTTCCTTTCTCTCGGTCTGCTCGGCGTCGTCGAGATCGCGGGCGAGATCGGCATGGGGGCGCAGCGCTGGATCGATCTCGGCTTCTTTCGACTGCAGCCTTCGGAACTGATGAAGCTGGCTCTGGTGCTCGCCCTTGCGCGTTATTTCCATCATCTGACCTTCGAGGAAGTCGGGCGGATCAGCAGTCTTTTTGCACCGCTCTTGCTGGTTTTCGCGCCGGCGGTCCTGGTGCTGCGCCAGCCCGATCTCGGCACCGCGGGGATGATCATTCTCGGCGGCGGCGCGATCTTCTTCCTGGCCGGCGTGCGCATGTGGAAGTTCATCACGGTGCTGGTGCTGGGCCTCTCCGCCATTCCGGTCGGCTGGCAATTCCTGCACAACTACCAGAAGAACCGCATCCTGACCTTCATCAACCCGGAGAACGATCCGCTCGGGGCCGGGTACCACATTCTGCAGTCAAAGATTGCCCTCGGCTCCGGCGGGCTCTTCGGCAAGGGCTTCCTGCAGGGATCTCAGAGCCATCTGAACTTTCTGCCGGAGAAGCAGACCGACTTCATCTTCACCATGCTGGCCGAGGAGATGGGCTTGGCGGGGGCGATGTTCCTGCTGCTGCTCTATGTCCTGGCGCTCGGCTACGGCTTCGCGATCGCGCTGCGCAGCTCGAGCCAGTTCGGCCGTCTGCTGGCGCTCGGGACGACGACGACGCTCTTCCTCTACGTCTTCATCAATATCGCGATGGTCATGGGACTGATCCCGGTGGTGGGAGTCCCGCTGCCGCTGATCTCCTATGGCGGCACGGCGATGCTGACCGCGATGATCGGCTTTGGCCTGATCATCAATTGCTATGTGCACAGGGACGTGGAAATCGGCCGCCAGGGGCTGGAGGATCACCGGCCCTGACCAGCCGGCTGAGGCTTTTCGAAAGTCGTCCAGATAGACTTTTAAGCGATTTTTCTATTAAACTCTCACTGTTCGAGTTCCGCACCCGGCGAACGAGTGCTGTATGGCGCGGTCCGGCAAACCGAGTGAGTGCTTCATGTGGACCAGATTGAACGCAAGAGTCTGAAAATTCTCGCCGATTCGACACGGGAGAGCCAGGGCGAGAGCGATCTGACGCGCAACCTCGACGCCGCTGCCGAGACCGGGAACCGCGAGCATTACGATCGCGCCAGAGACTCCTTTGAAGCCTTGCCGCCGGAACAGAAACGCACGATCGGCGCCGGTGCCGTGGTTCAGGCGGAGACGGTGAAGATCGAGCTGAAGCGCACGAACGCCGGGACCAAGACGGTGCGGAAACCGCAGGATCAGGAAGCGGTCAGCATGGACTGGCTTCTGGGAAAGAATGAGGCCCCGGCGCAGAAAACGCCGCAGGCCGAAGCGAAATACCGCGAGAAGAAGGCGAAAGACCCGACCGGACAGGCCCCGCTCGCAGACGAGGGAGAGGGAAGCTGGAACTGGCAGGCGCTGCCGGACGATCCGCTGATGCCGAAGAAGAAGAAGGATCCGCTCCAGGAACTCAGGGAGCAGATGCTCGGCCCCGACCAGGGCCATACCTGGCGCCGCTCGCTGCCTTCGGGCGAATAGCCCGGAGAAACGCGCTCGCAGGATTGTCGGTTTAGCCTGGATCGGGTGTTCGACAGAGTCGGTTTGCAGATATTGCAGGGGAACAGCCATGAGATTCCCGTTTCGCCTGTTGACGGCTATTGCGCTCTGCCTGGCGCTGAGCATGGCCACCCAGAGCGCACGGGCCGGTTCCGGCGACCTGGTGGTCCTGACCGTGAGCGGTCTGGTCTCGAAACCCAACCGCGGCCCGTCGGACGCATTCGGCGACGCCTTCCTGAACGCCCTCGAAGAGCGTTTCGAGAAGGCGCGCAGCTTCACCTGGGGCGAGTTGGCAGCCCTGCCGCAGGAAGAACTGGAACTCCGCTATCCGAACTGGCCGCACCCGGTCCGCTTCCGCGGCCCGGCGCTGGAGACCGTTCTCGAGCGTGCCGGCGCGGAGGGAAACACCGTGCTGGTGCAAGCGCTCGACGGCTATGCCTCCAGCTTCGAGCGAACCGCCGTGGGAGACGCCGGAATGGTGCTTGCGCTGGAGGCGGACGGCAGAACGATCCCGCTTGGCGGCAGAGGCCCGCTCTGGCTCGTCTTCGAGCCGGGGATGCTCGACCAAGGCGGCAGCGTCGAGGATGACGCGGGGCTGGTCTGGGCGGTGTTCCACATCAAGGTGACGGACGGGGAGTAACCGCCTTCGCATCCGCTTCAACGCGTTTCGGAGGGCTGTCGAAAAACAGCCACCGAAGGCTTGCAATCCGGATCGCGCTCCGGTATCAATCCGCTCCTTCGACGGGCGGGCGCATAGCTCAGTTGGTAGAGCAGCTGACTCTTAATCAGCGGGTCCAAGGTTCGAGTCCTTGTGCGCCCACCACTTTCCGCCTTTAGAATTGAGCTTTCCCGGCCTCGTCGCGTAGACCTGCCAAGGCTTTCCGATAAGCTCTCATAAGCTCATTCCGACAAGCTTGCTTTTTCTGTTCTCAAAGTGCGGCGGCGTCGTGCTGCGTTCACGGCCTGCCTTCGGTTTCGACGGGTCTAGGTTTCGGACGTCCGGACAGCTGTAGGTCCAGGTGCTGTCGTAAGCTTGCGCTTGGCGCCGCTGCGGTCTTTCCGTCGCGTTGCTGCGAAACTTGCCCTCGTCGTGGGGTGGTTAGTGGGGGAGATGGTCGGATTTATGGTCCGTTCACGCGGCCGCAGCAGCATAGGTCAGGTTTGCGCCAAGCGAGAGAACTCGGAACGACGCGCGTGCGCGTGGTTGGCCAGTATAGATCTCTCGATGTCAGTTGCGAATTGTAATGTTATAACATAACATAATTTGATGTTACATGATTGGTTGGCGAGTTTGAGGCGTGCGGAAACAGGGAGAGAGAGCGAATGACGAACGAGGGGTTGGCAATTCTGCGGCAGTGCGGAAATTCGCGGTCCATCTGCCGGATTGTAGAAGTGTGTCGGGATGCCGATCTTGGAATCGTCTCCGCCGCGATTTTCCGGACTTTGGCAGTAATGCCTGTCGTGTGTGCGCGTGATCGGGCGAGCCCGCGGGACCATTCAGACCTGTTCCTGTTCTCGCGATGGAAGGAGGCGTCGACATGACTCACGCCGAACAAGTCGCGCGCCGGTATTCGGCGCCCAGCGTCAGTCTGACCGACACGCCGTACGGGCTTTCCGAGATATTCAGGCAGGATTGCGCTGCCGCGATCTGGCAGCGCACTCTTGCGCCGGTCTTTCAGTCCTGGATCGACACTCTCGACCCGGGCCAATTGCCGTCCGCTCGCGTCATTCTGCGCCCGAGTGATGCGCGGGATGCGACGCTACAGATCTGCGCCTCTTGCGGCATGCCGGACAGCCCGGAGCGCGACATGCTGGTCGACGACACCGCCGCTCTGGCGGACATTTTCGCTGATCTGATGGAGGCGTCGTACCTCAGATTGCGCTTCGACCGCATCACGAACGACGGTTGCACGAAATTCCATACCGACGCGGTAGCGGCGCGGCTGATCTGTACCTATCGTGGGCCTGGCACGCAGTACGGCTTTCTCAATGGTCTGGCCGAACCTTCACAATTCTCATCTGCGTCGACAGGCTCCCCGATGGTGCTAAGGGGCACGCTTTGGCCGGAACAGTCGGGATCCGGTTTACGGCATCGATCTCCACCCATAGCGGGCACGAAGACAACGCGCCTTGTCCTTGTTCTAGATCCAATCTTGGATGAGAGGGCTGTAAGCGCCCCGGTCGTTCTGTAGTGAATCTGATAGTGAGGAAAATCGGTCATGAAACGTCTGATCAGAGTGACTTATGTGCGATCGATGACAGCCCACAAGCAGCAACTCATTGACGCGACAAGCAACCTATAGTCTGGTCGCGTCGTCAGCATGGTCGCTGCCTTACGGCGGCGCTAAGAGGGAACGAGGTGCGGGCGTCCAACGCCCAATGCCTCGGCTGCCCCCGCAACTGTGAGCGGAGCGTTGACACCAATTCTGCCACTGGCCGCCTGGCGGCTGGGAAGGCTGGTGTCGATAACTTCCGCGAGCCAGGAGACCTGCCTGCTGAGCAGAACGATCAAAGGGACGGGGCGTCCTAGCGGGAGTGAACGGATGCTTGACGCTGAAAATGCGCTGCCATTGCTGGTGATCAGCATGGCCATCTCGCCGACCCGATTGGTTAATCCCCACAATTCGGCAAGGCGACCACAATGGACAATAATGAACTGACGCTCTCAATCTGCCTTCGCTGCCGCGATGGGCGAGAGACGCGCGATACCGATCTGGACCAGCGGGGCGGCCGCCGGCTTGCTCGTGCCGTGGTGGAAGCGTTTCCGGAGAGTACGGCTGCACGACTTGGGGTGCAGCTGCGCGGGGTTCATTGCATGAGCCAATGTAAGCGTCCTTGCACCATCGCGTTGTCCAGTCCCGGGCGTTTCACCTACCTCTTCGGAGATCTTGATCCCGCCCTGCATGCCGGCGACGTGCTTTCCGTGGCCGCTGCCTACGCCGATGTCGCAGACGGATTTCTGCCGCGGCAGGAAAGACCACGGGTCCTGCGTGCCGGCATCCTGGGGCGCATCCCGCCGCTCGGCTCGGCTGATGACCTTGTGGAGTCGCTTACCCCCGCACCTATTCATCAAACTGACAAGATGGACGCCCTATGACCTATCCCAGACTGTCCCGAACCGTCATCGCGGCGGCGGTCGCAGCCACGATCCTCGTTCCCGTCTCCTCCGTTGCGGAGCAGGTGACGATTGGTCAGACCTTCCTCGCCTCGGGCCTCGACCCTGCCAAAGGGTCGAACGGCTGGGCTCTGGTAAGCCATGGTATTGGCGAGCAGTTGTTCCGTGTTTCCCGCGCCGGCGAGGTCGTACCGAACCTGGCTGCGTCGGCGAAGCGAAATGACGACGGAACCTGGACTGTGGAACTCGCACCGAACCGGTTCTTCTCGGACGGCACGCCCGTGACTGCCGCTGTCGTGGCCGCCGCTCTGAACCGCACCGGCGCGGCAAATCCGTCGGCGCGGGCTACCGCTGGTCGATTGACCTTCACGCCCGTCGGTACCGGCACCTTGATGGTCGAAACCGAACAGCCGACGACGATCCTGCCATCAATTCTCGCCGAGTGGGCCTTTCCGGTTTACCGCCTCAGCGGCGACACGCCAATCTTCACCGGGCCTTTCGCTGTCGACAGTTTTGAGCCGGGTGGCTCGATCGAGATGTCGCCGAACGCCCACTACATAGATGCCGAAGCGCGGCCCAACGTCACGCTTCGCCGCATCGCTGATGGCCAGTCTCTCGCTCTTGCGTTCGCCTCGGACGAGTTGGACATGGCATTCAACCTGCCGGTTGAGACTTTGAAGATGCTCAACGCGACCGGAAAGGAGGTCACGTCATTCCCGGTCTCCTATCAGTACATGATGTGGATGAACACGCGGTCACCCGCGCTCTCGGACCGGCGGGTACGGCGCGCGATCGATCTGGCCGTCAATCGTGAGGACCTGGTGACAGCATCCCAGGCAGGCGTCCCGGCCTCCGGCGCCTTTGCCCGGAGCTACCCCTTTGCCGCCGAAGAACCGCTGCAACACGACCCGAAGAAAGCCTCAGAGTTGCTAGACGCCGCCGGATGGATTCTTGGCGATGATGGTGTCCGCAGACGGGATGGCGCTCGCCTGGAAGTCGTCCTCTATGCCTATCCGCAGCGCCCCGACCTTGTCACCTTCCAGCCGGTGGTCCGCGCCGCGTTGGCCAAGGTCGGCATTGCCGTGACCACACAGGTGACGGAGTCGCCAAGTGACGTCGCGGCCAGTGGAGAATTCGATCTGTTTCTCTGGGCTCAGCACACGGCCCCGGCCGGCGACCCGGGCTTGTTCCTGTCGCTCTTCTTCGAGACCGGGGCAGCGCGAAACTATAGCGGGTGGTCGAATCCAGAATTTGATGCACTGATCGCCAATCTTCGTGCCGAGGGCAATCCGAAGGCTCGTATCGACCTCGCTCGCCGGGCGCAGGAAATGATTGCCGCGGAGGCGCCGGTGTCGTTCCTGGTTACGCCTGAATGGCATGTGGGCTTGTCGTCGAAGCTCGAAGGATACGCGCTTTGGGGGTCGGACTATTATGTGATCCGTCCCGACCTGGTTCTGGCCCGGTGACTATGTTGGCGGTGAGCTTACGTCTGCTGGGAGGCCTTGCGCTCTCCTGGCTGGCGGTTGTCGTTGCTGTGTTCGTGCTGTTGCGGCTGACACCGGGCGATCCGGTGGAGGTATTCCTGGCCCAGGTGAATGTCGGATCGGGGCCAGAGGTCGTCGCGGCGTACCGTGCGCAGTGGGGGCTCGACAGGCCGCTCGCTGCGCAATTCCTGCGTTGGTTGCACGGATTCCTGATCTTTGACTGGGGCGTCTCGTTCGAAACCGGGCGCTCCGTCGCTGCCGATTTTTCCGCGCGGCTTCCTTATTCTCTCGCCATCGGAGCCGGCGGCATGGTGCTGGCCGCATCGGGCGGCTTCACCCTTGGATTCTTCGCTGCCTGCCGGCAGGGTGGCCTTGCGGATCTGCTATCCCGCGGGTTGGCGATCGCGGGCCAATCGCTTCCTGCTTTCGCTGTGGGCCTTGTCCTTTTGTGGGTTCTCGGCGTTGAACTGCGCTGGATCGATGCTTTCGGCGGCGGGCCTGTCGAGCGGGTTCTGCTCCCGATGCTTCTCGTCGCCTGTTTCTCGATCGGATCGATGTCGCGCCTGACCCGCTCCGGCTTCGTCGAGGTCAAGCAAAGCACCTATTTCCGGACCGCGCTCGCGAAGGGGCGGTCTTATGCGGACGCACTCTGGGTTCACGGGCGCGTCGCAGGTCTCTTGACCCTCATTGCAGGGCTTGCGCCCGAACTGGCATGGATGGTCGGGGGAACTGCCGTCTCGGAGATCGTCTTCGGCGTGCCGGGCATCTCTGAGCGCGTTGTGCAAGCGGTCGCGTTTCGCGACTACACAGTCCTGCAAACCTATGTCGCACTTGTCGCCTTATGGATCGCTCTGGTCCTCCAGTGTGCGCGTCTCCTGCGGCGAAAGCTCGACCCGCGGTTGCTATGACTTATCGTTCCCTGTTGCTTGTCGGCCTTGGTCTCGTTGCATTTGCTTTCTTTGGTGTGGCGGGTTCGCTGGGCGATCCCCATGCCATTGACCTGCGCGACAGACTGGCGGCACCCTCAGCCACACACATATTCGGAACAGATCATCTTGGCCGGGATCTGGCCACACGTCTCGTCTGGGGCGCAGTGCCTTCCCTGTCTGCGGTTGCGATCGTGCTGACGGGGGGACTCGGTCTCGGGGTCGTCGCCGGAGGCGCAATAGCCTTCGCGCCGATGCCGGTGCGTACGAGCGTCCAATGGCTTGCCGAAACCGCGCTTGCGGTACCGACACTGGTCACCGCTCTGGTGCTGTCCGCCCTCCTGGGCGCGGGTGTTCTGACCGTGACAGCCGCGCTGCTGGTGACAAGCTGGGCACCTTATGCCCTTACGATAGCCGCATTGTTCGACCGTATTCGCAGCGAGACCTATTGGGATGCGAGCCAGGTGCTTGGCGCGACGCTGATCACGTCTGTGCGCAGGCACATTCTCCCGAATGTCTGTTCAGCGCTGGGCGCACTCGCCGGGGCCGATGCCGGGCGCGCAGTCATCCTTGTGTCGTCGCTCGGTTTCATCGGTCTATCGGCAGATACAGGGCGGCCGGAATGGGGCGCAATGATCCACGAATACCGGATGTTCCTGTTCACCGAACCGCGCCTCGTCTTGGCGCCGGTCCTCGCGTGCATTTTCGTGACAGTGTTGCTCCACGTGATGCTCGATCGAGGCGAGTCCTAGTGCTTCTTGAGACCTCTAGTTCGCTCTGTAGATTGCGATCGCGCCCATGGGTGCCCAGGTTGAGGCGTAGGTTGCCGCATCCTGGACCGTGGTTCTTTCCGTGCGGTGCTACAGTTCGCGTCGCGCGCCCGGCGCCGGATCTGCAGCGTCGCTGCCTCTATCGGACTAGAGCGCCCCGACGTTGTTGAAGGGGCATCAAGACGCGTATCCTCCTCGCCGGACCGGCGCATCTCGATTTCGACAAAGATCTCCCGTGCGTCCCGGATGCATACGAAAGGAGTCGCTGAGGCTCCAGATCGAGGAAGAGGATTTTCCATGTCAGACGCGCGCGAGAACCCGGACAATCAACCCTGGAACGGCCCCCGCTGGGCCACCAGCAGGCACAATTTCGATCCGGCCATCGCCGTGCCGCCCCGCCCGGTCGAACTGCACGACCTGACCCTCCGCGACGGCGAGGAATCGGCCGATCTCGCCTTCACCACGGCCGACAAGGTGGCGATCGCCGAGGCACTGGCGCGCCTCGGCATCAAGCGCACCGAAATTTTCCTGACGGTGCCGGGATGGCAGGAGGTCATCCGCGAAATCATGCGCCGGGATCTTGGCATGGATTTCTGGGTCACCTGGCAGCAGGGACGGGTCGAGACGGCGCTCGAGCTCGGCGTGCGCCACGTCATGGTCTGGTACCTCATCGGCGACGAACTCCAGCAGCATGTCCTCAAGACCAGCCGAGAGGCGCAGCTGGAGAAGGTGCTGCAGGAGGTCCGCGCGGCCCGCGCGGCCGGCTGCACCGTGAACTTCTTCATGCCGGATACGACCCGCGCCGATCTCGAGCACATCACGTTGGCCGCAAAGGCGGCGGAGGCGGAAGGCGCCGAATATATCACCGTCGTCGACAGCCAGGGAATCGCCCGGCCGGCCGCGATCAAGTTCCTGGTCAGCCATCTGAAGCAACAGACGGGCCTGAAGGTCGAGGTCCATTGCCATAACGATTTCGGGCTCGCCGTCGCCAACGTGCTCGGCGGATACGAGGGCGGTGCCGACGTGCTTCAGGTCTCGATCAACGGGATCGGCTATCGTGCCGGCAACGCCTCCATGGAGAGTGTCGCGGCTGCGCTCAAGATGATCTACGGCGCCGAGACGGGGCTCCAGCTGGACCGCTTGCCGGAGGTCTGCGGGCTCGTCGAGCGCATCAGCGGCCTGCCGATCGACTACTACAAGCCGATCGTCGGCAGGGGCGCGTTCCGCTACGAGCAGTGGCGCGCCATCACCGAATTCACCGAGGCGAACGAACGCCGCTTCGCCTTCCCGTTCGAGCCGGAAGTCGTCGGCCGCACAGCGGAGCTGGTCATCGGCAAGTGGAGCGATTCAGGTGCCGTGGTGCAGAAACTGGCGGAATACGGGCTCAAGGCGACCCCCGAGCAGGTCGGCCGCATTCTCACCCGGAGCCAGCGCGCCGGCGCCGCCCGCCACCGGCCGCTGGAGGATGGCGAGTTCCTCGTCATCGCCGAGCAGGAAGGCGTCACCGACGCGGAGCCTTGATGCGCGGGACGCACCGATCGCGCGCATGATATTGCCGCGCTATTGCTCACACCGGTTCCCGGCCCGCATGAACATCGCACAAAGGCGTTCGAGGACCTCCAGGCGTTGCCTTTGCCGCCGCCGAGAGGTCGTCGGCGTTTACGTGATCAAGCGCAGATGGTCTCAATGGCCGGAACGGCCGGGGCAAGGTCGGCAGGTCATGCCCCCTTGGTTTCGGCCGTCCGGATCACGTCCACCAGGTTTGCTCCCAGCGCCTTGATTTCCTCGCCGAGACCGCCGGCTTCCTCGGCCAGCCGGTCGGCGACCTTGTTCACGCCATCCGCCTCGTTCGACACGTTGCGGATCCGTTCGGTCACCTGGCGCGCGCCGTCGGTGGTCTGCTGTATGTCGCGGGCGATGCCGGAGGTGGCGGCATTCTGCTCCTCGACCGCAGTTGCAATCCCCTGGCCGGATTCGTTGACCGACTGCATGATCTCGACGATGCGGCCGATGGCGGAGACCGCACGGTCGGTGACCGAGGTCATCTCGGAGACCTGGCGGCCGATCTCCTCGGTCGAGTTCTGGGTCTGGGTCGCGAGGTTCTTCACTTCGCTCGCCACCACCGCGAAGCCCTTGCCGGCCTCGCCCGCGCGGGCCGCCTCGATGGTGGCGTTGAGGGCGAGCAGGTTGGTCTGCTCGGCGATGTCGTTGATCAGGCGGACCACCTCGCCGACCTTCGCCGCCGCGTCCGAGAGCGAGGTGACCACGGTGCGGGCCTCCTCCGCCTCGCGCATGGCGGCCTGGCTGACCTCGGTCGCGGAACGGACCCGGTCCGCATTCTCCGTGATGGTGGTGAGCAGGTCTTCCGCGCCCGCCGCGACCTGCTCGCTTGTGGCCAGAGCCTGGGTCGCGACCGACGCCAGTTCGCCGGCATTCTCGCCGACCCGGTCGGCGGCGCCCCGGATATCGTCGGAAAAGGCGACCATGGTATCGCCGCGGCTGTTCACCGAGGCGACGACCTTTTGCAATTCCTGTTCGACCGTGTCGGCCATCTCGCGGATCGAGGCGATCCGGTTTTCCTCGGCGATCCGCTTGGTCTCTTCCTGTTCCGCCTCCAGTGCGCGCGTCCGTTCGGCATTGTCGCGGAAGACCGCGAGCGCCTTCAGGACCGCCCCGATCTCGTCCCGGCGGCGGCTG
This sequence comes from Nisaea sp., assembly GCF_965216895.1. Taxonomy (GTDB): domain Bacteria; phylum Pseudomonadota; class Alphaproteobacteria; order Thalassobaculales; family Thalassobaculaceae; genus Nisaea. Next base: position 1,418,190 of record NZ_OZ244205.1, on the reverse strand, counting down.
TCGGGAACCTCGACGGAGGTCTCTCCGGCCACGAGCCTCTGCATGACTGCGACGACCCGGCCGAGCGGGCGGGTCACCAGGGAAACGACCAGGGCATAGGTCACGACCGCGCCGATGAGGGAGATCACGGCGACCAGAACGGCCTGAAACAGCCGGGCGGTGGCGACGACGTCCGACGCGTCGCCGAGCGCGGCGGCACGTGAGTCCGCCTCGCTGCGGTCCGCTTCCGCCTGCTGCATGCGCGCCGCTTCAAAGTTCTCGGCCAGTGCGGCCTTTTCCTGTTCCAGGGTTTCGGCAAACTGCCCGGCAAGCGCGTCCGCCTGCGCGGTCAGCGGGGTCAATACGTCCTCGACGGCGATGTCGAGGATACCGAAGGGATCCGAAACCGGGCCGAGAAGGGCGGTGAAATGCAGCAGGGCGCTGTCCGTATCGACACTCAGCAGCGGATCGGCCGCGGTTTTTTGCTGTTCGAGGGTTGCGGCCAGGATCGCGGTGCGCTCCGGGCCGAGCTCCTCGAAATCGGCGACCTCTTCCAGGCTGTCCGCGTCCCAGATCGGGAGGTAGCGGACCTCCTGTGCACCTTCGAGCACCTGGAGATAGATATCGGCATTGACGATGAACATCTCGCGGTCGCCGCTATCCATCGGTGAGAGTATCGATTCGAGCTGCGAGGAGATAATGCGTAGCGCGCCTTCGTAGCGGCCCTTCAGATAGGCCTTGGTCTCGTCGATCTCCGCGCGCCGCTTTCCAAGCTCCATAGCATTGCGCAGTTCCGTCGCCTCGATGGTGAGGCTGTTGCTCTCCTGCAGGCCGCGCTCGATGCGCGCCGTCCGGTCGTCGATAATCGTTCCCGTGTCCTTGATCACCGCGACGTAGAGATCCTGCACCCGGTCTAGAGTCCTGCCGGTGACGAGGAAGAGAGTGACCCCGGCAAGCGCAAACAGCACGATGGCGCAGACGAAGAATTTATTGCTCAGGCGCTCGGATAACGCTGCCACGATCATTTCATTCACTCCCCCCGACAGGCCGCTCTTGCGTCTTGTGTTTCGCGTGCCCGGCATTGATAGACCCTACTCAATTTAGAATATTCAATTATTCGAATTTGTCGGAACAAAAAATGGGTTTCGCAATCGCAGTCGCGTGCGGCTGGTCTTCGCCTTTCGCAAACCGGCAGCCGGCTCGCTAAGCGGCTGCGAAAGACTTCGCGGTTTGGGGAGGAGCGGAGCGCCGTGCTCCGCGTCAGCTGGAGCTCGGGGGATCCAGAAGGAGTTCGAAGGCCAGTACCGCCAGAAGCATGTTCACCGTCGCGCCGTCGTCTGCGAGCGGGAGGATCGCGCGTTCGATGCTATGGTGGAAGTCCTGCGCGTTGCGGAAGGCATGATCGGAGAAAATCGGCCGTTCTTCCGAGGCGGCCAGCCCGTATTCATGCAGCACTTTTTCCCGGACGTCGCCAAAATCGATTTCGTCCAGGTATTCGCCCGTATAGTCCCGGCCGAACATGTCCACGACCTTCGTGCCGGCGAGCCGCACCTTCAGCCGGCGGTCCGGCGTTTCGACATCGACGAGAATGATAGAGGGGAGAAGCTTCGGCATTTCCAGAGGGTCGAAATCCGCCCGGCTGGGCATCCGGCGCGAGCCGCGCTTGTCTCGCCAGAGCCGGTAGATGTGGTGAATCAGCGGCGATTTCACGCGTTCAAATGGTTTTTCAGTGATGATCAATTGTCGGCCGGTACCGTGTTGGGGGCTTGGGGTGTAGATCTATTCTACAGCTATCCTTGAAGGTTAGGTGGTCCGAAAATACTCCCGATTGTTGTGCGTGTTGATGTGATGACAAGCTGATTTGCGCCGGGTTCTCATGAGACTGGGCCGCAACCTCGGAGCCGCGCTGTCGCCTGTCCATCCGGGAGAAACACGCTGGTCGACGGCGCTTCGCCGACCATGGTGATAACGATGGCAGCGCCGGCGATTTCCACCCCGTCGATCACGGTCTGACCCCAGGCGCTGTCGGCGGCCGTGTCGTCAACATCGACGGTGAAGATCACGCGCTGCCCGGCCTCCAGCGTCCCGAACAGAATTGAAGCGACACGATCGCCGTCCCGAACAGGAGTGAAGCTGCGAACAGACGTCCGGCCCTCGAGGACTTCGAAGGGCTGGTAGACACTGGCACCCGCGCCCCCCTCTGAAATGTCGAACACGAGGCCGCCTGCCGAGCTGCGAAGGTCGATCTGAAGACCGAAATCGTAGAGATCGCATTCGCTCCGGTTCTCGACGATGATCAGGTCCACCGGCGAGGCTTCGGTGAAGCTTACAGAGAGATCCTCCGCCGCCGCCGGCAATGCCGACAGGATCAGGGCCGCGCCGAACGCGGGCAGGATTGCGAGCGGTTTCATCAGAAAGATAATAGGCCGTCTTGCGCCGACGGACAGGTCCGCCGGGACAATGTTCACAGAAGCCTGTCCGCCGCGTCCTTTCTTCATGCAGCCGGTGCACGAAGGAGGGAACCATGGCGAGCTACGTCTTCACGTTGCCTTTCGCGCTCGGCGACAAGGATGCGGAGATCCTGCTTGCCCGGCGCCAGTTGATTCAGACGCGGAGCGGCGGACGCACCATCAGGGGCAGGATCCCGGAATGGGCGGGCCAATGGGGTCTGATCGGAGACGCCCAGGGCAAGGGCGAGAGCGCCGAGGCGACCGGTATCCGTGCCTTCAGGGAGCAGGCCGGGCTCGATCTCTCGGACCGCGACGTGCAGAGCAATTTCATGCTGCATAACCGGTCGTTGGTCTCGGCCGAGACCGCCGAGTACACACCCTTCAATGTCCTTTGCATCTTCACCACGCGTGGCGCGCTGCAACTCGCACAGTCGGTCGTCTCCGACGCTCTCGGCACGGAACAGGTGACGGAAGCCACGCTGGCGGAGGTGGAGATCCGGACCGTGACCTCGGCGCGGAACATGCTTGGACCGCGCAGGCCGCCGCCCAAGGGCTGGAAGAGTTTCCTCGTGCAGAACTATTTCGGCGGCACCGAACCGGGGGCGTTCAACACGGAGATCGATGAACTCACCCGGCTCATCGCCACCCGGGCGGCGCAGGACAACAGCTTTTTCGCGGCCGCGCTCGACGGCAAGGCACCTCGTTGAACGGAAGGGAGGCAGCGATGCATGGCGTTGTCGGAGTGATTGCAATCCTCGTCATCGGCTATGTGCTGAGCCGTTTCTTCGGCAGCAACGCCAATGCGTTCCCGCGGCCGAACGTCAATCTGCAGCCACCGCCCTCTGGCGTTTACGAAGAGCTGGTCAGCAACCGGGTGCCGTCGGTGAACCACATCAATGCCTGGGCACAGACCCCGACGACCGGCGGCGCGGTTATCAACAACTACAATTTCGGGCAGTTGAGCCATGCCAATGTGCTGGCGCTCTCGAGCCGCCTGCATAACCAGATCACCAACCACTGGGCCTGGGGGCCGGCCGGGGCAGGCACGACCGACCTGGCCGGCGCGCGGCTGCTCGACGACAACATCACCGCCGGCGAATGCGGCTATATCGCACATGCGCTGAACGTGCTGCTCACCCAGAACAATCCGTACGGCGCTCAGCAGGGAGCGAACAACTTCACCGTTCGGACCTATTCAGGGCAACATCCGGCGAACCGGGTGGGAGCAAAGAACGGTTTCATCGCCGCGCATGCGAATGTGCCGCTCGGCTTGCACAGCAATGTGTGGAACCCGAACGGCAACAGCGCGGCCTACTATCTCTGGATGAACCATAAGGTGCTTGAATATAACGGCCGCTTCTACGATCCGACCTACGATCAAACCCAGGGCGGTCCCGGCTGGTACGGCAATTTGGCAGCCATGGCGGCGGCGCAGATCTACGGCGCGATCCAGCCCGGCAACAATCAGTTCGGCAATATTCCGGTCGACCAGGTGGTGATGAGCGATGATGCCGCGCCGCCGGCGCTGAAGGGCTTTTTCATCGTCACCTACATGGACCGGACCACCCGCCGGCTCATTGCCCGGCCTTATAACGTGGCAACGGACGACAAGGTCGTGATCGGCCCGTTCAATCCGACTCCGAACACCGGGGCAACCGCAAACAGTTTCAACTACAACAACGGCACGGACTACCTTCAGAATATGGCGCAACTGCAATAGGCCGGACGCTCTCAGGTCAGCGTCTCCGCCTCGGCGGCGATCGCCTCGGCGAGGAAGGTCATCATTGCCGCGACGCGCTCGGTCTTCATCAGATCGGGATGGGTTGCGACCCAGAGATCGAATTCGATCCGGTCCGGGAAGTCGGGCACCGGAACGAGGCTGGGGCTGTTGCGGGCGACGAAGGATGGCAGTATGGCGATTCCGAGGCCCGCTTCCGCGAGGCGGGCGAGCGTAAGGAAGCTGTCCGCCGAGAGATGGACCGCATCCCCGATCCTCCGGTCCTGCCATTCCTGGACGAGAGTGCGCGGCAGATTGGCGGCGAGCCAGCGATGCTGCTGCGGATCTGTGCCGGGGTGAGCCGCGAGATAGTTCGGATGGGCGTAGACGGCAAAACCCATGGAACAGATGCGCCGCCCGGTCAGACCGTCCGGCAGGGCCAGAGTGGGGCGCAGGGTGATTTCCGCCTCCGGGCGGGTCATGTCGATATGTCGGTTCGAAACCACCAGATCGACACTGAGCTTCGGATGCAGACGGGCAAGGTCTCCGAGGATGCGCGGCAGGATCAGGTCCGCGACCGAATCCGTCGTGGTCAGTCTTACGGTGCCTTCAAGCCCCTTGCCGAGAGTCGGGATTACGCGTTCGATCCGCTCGGCGGTACGCCCCATGCTCTCGATCGCCGCAAGCATCTCGCGCATCTCGCCCTTGACGCGGTAGCCGCCGGGCGGGCGGTCGAACAGCGTGAGGCCGATATCCTCCTCGAATGAGGTGATCCGCCGCAGCACTGTCGCGTGATTCACGCCAAGTGCGCGAGCCGCGGCGGAGAGCGAGCCATGTTCCGCAACAGCGAGAACGAATTGCAAATCATCCCAGCGAATTTTGTGCATCACCGCACACTCTTCGGTTAAGTTTTTGGGAATTTACAGAATTTTGCGCGGCGTTAGCCTATATGGACAAGCAATAACAATTGTCTGACACGGGAGAGTGATCATGCGGAAAGTCTCATTCGCTTTGGCCGGGGCCGTTCTTGTCGCCACTTTGGCTGCAGGTCCGGTGCTGGCGGACGGTCATCTCGAGAAGGCCGTCGAGGCGCGCAATGCCCAGATGAGTCTCTATGCCTGGAACCTCGGCATGCTCGGCGGCATGGCGAAAGGCGCGGTCGAGTACGATGCCGACAAGGCGAAGGCGGCGGCATCCAATCTCGCGGCGCTGACGGCGCTGAGCCAGCAGGGCATGTGGCCGGAAGGCTCGGACAATTTCGCGCTTGAGGGCAAGACTCGCGCATTGCCGGAGATCTGGACGACCTATCCGGCGGTTTCGGAAAAGGGCAAAGACCTCGAAACCGCCGCCGCCAGGCTGGCCGAGGTTGCCGGAAACGGGCTGGATGCCCTGAAGGGCGGGATCGGCGATGTCGGCAAGGCCTGCGGTGCTTGTCACAAGCAGTTCCGCGCGCCGAAGTAACAGAATCGACGTTCGCACGGGAGCCGGTCCGCGACCGGCTCCTCGTGTTGCGGGGGAGAGAGCCGCTTGACGGGGCCGACGCGCAGGATACTGGCAGGCTTGGTTGCACTCGGCGCGATCGGTGCGGGAATGGCCTGGTTTCTCTCGGCGCCGGACCGGATCGAAGCGGCGGCGCTTCCGGACCATGCCGGAGATCCGGAACGCGGCGCGGTTTTGTTCGCCATCGGGGGCTGCGTTTCCTGCCACGCGCCGGAAGGCGCCGAAGGAGCCGAAAAGCTGGTGCTGTCCGGCGGGCGGCCATTCGAGACCGAGTTCGGCACATTCTATGCGCCGAACATTTCGCCTGACCCGGGAGCGGGAATCGGGCGCTGGCAGGCTGCCGATTTCGTGAATGCGATGACGTTCGGTACCTCACCGGATGGCCGGCATTACTATCCGGCCTTTCCCTACACCTCCTATGCCCGGATGCGGGTCGAGGACCTTCTGGATCTATGGGCTTATCTGAGAATCCTGCCGGCCAGCGACCGGGCGAACCGGCCGCACGAGGTCGGGTTTCCGTTCTCGGTCCGCCGCGCCATCGGTTTCTGGAAACGGCTCTATCTCGACCCGTCCCCCGTGGTCGCCGTCGGGACGGCGCTCGAACGTGGTCGCTATCTTGTGGAGGGGCCGGGGCATTGCGGCGAATGTCACACGCCTCGATCGCCGATCGGCGGTCCGGACCTGTCGCGCTGGCTCGGCGGCGGACCGAACCCGGACGGGCCGGGAACGATCCCGAACCTGACGCCGGCAGGGGAGACGATCTCCGGATGGTCCGAGGCGGATATCGCGGAATACCTGAAGTCCGGCTTCACGCCGGATTACGACACGGTTGGCGGCTCCATGACCGAGGTTGTGGAGAATACCTCGCAGCTCAGCGACGATGACCGCCGCGCCATTGCCCGCTATCTCAAGGCATTGCCGGAGGTCGGCGCGGTCAGGTAGCTCCTGCCGCGCGGCGCTGACCCGCTCTGCAGCGGGCCACCGTCATGCGGCAGCCTCTTGGGTAACGAGGTCGCGGATACGGTTGCGGATGTCATCGTCCAGATCGACGAACTCGGCGGCGAACCCGTTTCCGCGCCTGCGTTGCCGGACAACTTCCGCTGCTGCGGTTCCGAGGCCCATCAGCTCAACGGAAATGGGCGCGCCGATAGAGGCGGGCGCCTCGGTGGTGATTTCCAGGCCGCTCTCCGAGAGATCGGTGATCTCGCACATATGCCAGGTTCCGTCCACTTCGACCCGCGAACTTGCCATGACTGTCTTCCGTTCGGCGGCGCGCCGGTTGCCCGCAGCGGATTCTCTCAGGATGACCGTGAGGCGTTCCTGCAATTGCTGCATGTTCTCCGCGATCGTTGTGGCGGAATGGCTCACTTCTTCCGACATCGCGCCATTCGCATCGGCGGCTTCCGCAACGGCCGCGATCTTGGTCGAGACTTCCCGCGTTCCGGCGGCTGCCTCCTGGATATTCCGGGCGATCTCGTCTGTTGTCTGGGTCTGCTGGCCCATTGCGTTGGTTACCTGTTCGGAGATCTCGTCCACCTTGTGAACGGTCTCTCCGATACCGCGCATCGCGCTCACCGCATGCGATGCGATATCCTGAATGCTCTGCACCTGCTGCGCGATGTCCTCGGTCGCGCCGCCGGTTTGGTTTGCGAGCGATTTGACCTCGCTGGCGACGACGGCGAACCCCTTGCCTGCTTCGCCGGCGCGCGCGGCCTCGATGGTCGCGTTCAGGGCAAGCAGGTTGGTCTGCTCGGCAATGTCCGTAATCAGGCCAACGACCCGACCGATCTTTTCCGCGGCGTCCGCCAGGCCTTCGACAGTGCCGTTGGTCCGTTCGATGTCGGATGATGCTTCGCGTGCAATCCGGCTGGACTCGTTGATCTGACGGCCGATCTCCTGGATGGACTGCGCCATTTCCTCCGAAGCCGCCGCCACGGTATTCACGTTGACCGTCGCTTCCTCGGACGCTGCCGCGACGGCCATGCTCTCGTTCTTGACGTTCTCTGCCGATGCGGTCATTGAGCGGGACCTCTCGCGCATCTGGTCCATTTCCCTGGTGATGGCCGTGACGGCAGTCTGCAGCTCGGCGTCGAGTTGATCGCTGAGCGAGAGCATGGCCTGTTGCAGGCGGCGTTGTTGCTCTTCCTGTTCCTTCTGGCGCGAGGCGGTCATCTGTTCGAGCTCGATGCCGGCCTCCTTGAAGACGGAGACGGCCTCGGCCATGCCGCCTATCTCGTCGCGCCGACCGAGGGCCGGCACATTCACGTCGTAGTCACCCGTCGAGAGTTTCGCCATTGCAGATGTCAAACGTACGATCGGACGTGCGATCGCCACACCGGTTCCGATACCCGCTGCCAGACCGCCAATCAGGCCGACTGTCGTGAGCCCCATGATGTAGGTCAGCGCGGTCTGTTCATGCTCTTCGGCGGCCAGCAGCGAGGACTGCGTGTAATTCTCGATCTCCAGAAGAATGGCTTCCAGTTCATGGTCGAGCTTGGTTTCAAGCGCTTCTGTCAATTCGGCGAGCTCCGTCGCCTTGGAGGTATCTCCTCGCTGATATGCCTGAAAGACGTCATGCGCGAGCCGCTCGTATTCCAGATGGTGCTCTTCGGCAAGCGTCAGTTGTTTCGACAGCTTCTCGAATTCCTCAATGGCTTCGGCGTGGCCGATTTCGCGGGCGAACGCGATGGCATGTTCAAGCTGGTCGGAGATTTCCTGAAAGGTTTCGTCAGCTTTCCTGCTTTGCTTGTCGAACAAACCGACCTCGGTGCTGTAGGCGTCCGCGACATCCGCATCCGCCCTTGTTATGCCGGCGAACCGCAGGGCTTTCTCAAAGTGAATCGCCTGCTCAAGTTGGAGCAGGGTAACCTCCGTGATCTTACGGGTGAGCGGCATATCCTCCTCTGCGATCTCCTTAAGCTCGGTTCCAATCGAGGACATCGTGAAAATCGCATATGCGAGCGCGATGATCGGCAGAGGGAGCGTGATCAGACAGACGCCGATGATCTTGAATTTGATCGGGAGGTTCGCAAGCATGCTTACATTGCCTTTCAGAAATGCGCCTCATAAGGGTGAGTGCGGGCACGATAAGTACCCATGGTTAATCTGAAATTACCGATATTTTATTTCTTTTTCAGGGGTGAGCAACATTATTCGTGCGAAAATATGTCTCTCGTTTTGCGGAAATGAATATATTTGAGTATTTCTTCGGTTAATAAAAGATTAATTCGGGCAACCTGTCTTTTTGAAAAACAGAAATTTGAGAATTTGCGTCTCATTTTATTGATTTTGTCGGGATGAATATAATTGTATTCATCGCTAACGCAGGAGGAGACTGGCGATTGTCTTCATGAGAATGAAGGCTGGTCCGAATCTCATTTGTGCGTGGCGGTTGTCGGATCGGCTCGGATTCATGCCATAAGTTTGCGAGAACGCCTTGCCGCCCGGCGGCCGCGACCGCGCGTTCATTCAAAGTGCTGCCCGAGGTCGAGAGGGTCAGCGGCGCTGGACCTTGATGCGTGTCGGGCTTGCCTTGTCCGGCGAGATTTTCGCGATCAGGATGGTGAGAACACCGTCCTCGTGATGTGCGGTGATCTTGCTGCTGTCGGCATCGGGCGGGAGACGGAAGACGCGGCGGTAGCTGCCGTACTGGCGTTCGGAGAAGAAGTAGCTGCGGTCCTTTTCCTCTCGTGAGGACCGCTTTTCCGCAAGGACCGTGAGCGTGCTGTCGTGCAGTTCCACGGAAATGTCGCCTTCCTTCACGCCCGGGAGTTCGATTGCAATCTCGTAGGATTCCGGTTTGACCGAGGCTTCCGATGCGGGCGCGAGGAACTCGGCAATGCGTTCACCGAACTGACGCACCGGAGCGTAGAGCTGGGACAACCAGTCGGGCGTCGCGTTGGATTGTGAAACCTTTTCAACCATATCACTTCCTCCATCGCAGGAATTTCGGGCAATTGTTCCGTCAGCATCGTCCGGATGCTGCCGGCAGGCATTGACCTCGGTCAATTTCATTGCAGCCGGTGGTTGCTCCGACCGGCATCAATCCATTTCCGGGGCGGAACGTCGTTGCCGCTTTCCGCGGGGGCGCCGAGTACGGTAAGAGTCGTGTCAACCCATCAGACGGCTTTCGCCATGCCGGGCGCTCCGCGGACCGGATCCCGGCCGCAAGGCGCGTTCCGCAAGACCGTGACCCAGAGAGGAATCCTTTCCCATGCCGATCAAGAACCGTATTGCCGAGTTCGATGCCGAAATGCGTGAGTGGCGGCACGATTTCCACATGTATCCGGAGCTCTGCTACGAAGAGACCCGGACCGCCGGGATCGTTGCGGAAAAGCTGCGTTCCTGGGGTATCGAGACCCATGAGGGGATCGGCAAGACCGGCGTTGTCGGCGTCATTCGCGGGAACGGCTCGGGCACGGGGGCGATCGGTATCCGCGCCGACATGGACGCGCTGCCGATGCAGGAAGTCTCCAGCCCGGAATACAAGTCGAAGGTCGACGGCAAGATGCATGCCTGCGGCCATGACGGCCACACGTCGGTGCTGCTGGGGGCTGCGAAATATCTCGCCGAGACCCGCAACTTCGATGGCACGGTGAATCTGTTCTTCCAGCCGGCGGAAGAGGGTGGGGCCGGAGCCCGGGCGATGATCGAGGACGGGCTCTTCGACCGCTTTCCTTGTGACGCGGTCTACGGGCTCCACAACATGCCGCAGATCCCGAAGAACACCTTTGCCATCCGCAAGGGCCCGCTGATGGCCGGGGCCGACGGCGTCACGATCACGATCAAGGCGCGCGGCGGTCACGCGGCGATGCCGCACATGGCGATCGACCCGATCGCGATCGGCACGCAGATCTACCAGGCCGCCCAGACCTTCGTCTCCCGCTCGATCGATCCGTTCGAGAATGCGGTGGTCTCCATCACCCAATTCCATGCAGGCAGCGCGAACAACGTCATTCCGGGCGAGGCCGTGCTGAACGCTTCGGTGCGGACCATGACCAAGGCGACGCAGGCGCTGATCAAGGAGAAATTCCAGAAACTCTGCGAGGGTTTGGCGCATGCCAACGGCATCGAGATCGACTGCGTCTATAAGGAAGGCTACCCGGTGACCTCGAACCATGACGCAGAGGTCGAGCGGATCGCCGCCGCGGCGGCCAACGTGGTCGGCGAGGACGCCGTGGATACGGATACCGACGCGTTGATGGGCAGCGAGGATTTCTCCTTCATGCTCGAAGAGCGCCCAGGCGCCTACATCTTCCTCGGCGGCGGCGACGAGACGCATACACATTCGGTCCACCACCCGGAATATGACTTCAACGACGAAACCCTGACCACCGGGGCCAGCCTCTGGGCCGCTCTGGTCGAGGCGGAGCTGCCGCGCGCCGGCTGAATACGGCTGAAGCCGGCCTCTCCCGGCGGTACGGCCGCGGGAGGCCGGCGCAGCTTCGCCGGTGCGGTTAACTCTGGAAGCCTTTGCTGAGGCTGTACCGGTCGGCGAGGGGAAGCAGGTTCTTGTGATCGGCCTGAACGCCGCCGCTGCTCAAATCCAGCAGATAGAAATGGAAACCCGGATCCGGTGCGGCAGGAGGTGAACGGTCATGCCGGAGAGGGCTGTTGGAACTCAGAGAGAGTGTTCCGAGCAACTGAATTTCGCCCTTGCGTTCGACCGGCAGAAGGACCCGTTCGAATTCCAGGTGCTCCTGACCCGGCAGCAGAACAAAACCCTTTAAGACACAGATGTTCCCGTCCAGCACTTTGAAGAAATAGGGAGCGACCTCCGGATAGATTTCCACGGGAACGACATCGTCAAGGTATCGACCCGTATGGTTGGAACCGAAAAGGCGGTTCACCTCCTCGCCCGAGACGCGATAGCGGAAACGCTCCCCATCGCGTTGCAGCAGATAGACATACGGTAGAAGTCCGGGGACCCCCATCGGGTCGAACATCGGAATCGTGCCCGGGTCTGCCGCATCGCTGAGGGCGATCCAGTGTGCGATGATCTGGGCGGTTTTCTCGAAGCGGATCTGTTGTTCGGAGAGTTCGAAGACCTTTCGCGAGATCGGATTCATCAGATCGCTCCGTATTTCGTTCGCTTCAAGGTCGTCGAGAGACCTTATCATTGCGTAAACGTCGAGACACATTTTTCGGAAATGCTGTCATTTGCCCGCGATAGCGGCTCTCGAGGCATTCGGTCCCTCTGCCGCCCGGGCGGAAGGCTTTCTGTTGTATCCCGAATGCCGGAGTGCGAGCTTTCGGGTGACGGTGCGCAACATGGCGTGAAGGGAAGGGTATGTCCCACGCAAGACCATCCTTGATCGAGATGCTCGGTATCGACACGACCGTCAATGTTGTCGATGTCGGTGCCAATCCCTATGGCGGCAGCGGGCTGCCCCCCTACGACGCTCTGCTCAAGCGGGGCAATGTCCGGCTTGTCGGCTTCGAGCCGAACCCCGAGGCGCTCGCGGTTCTGCAATCCGAGAAGGGCCCCAACGAGACCTATCTTCCGCACGCCGTCTACGATGGCAGTGTCCAGACCTTGAGGCTGTGCCAGGCCTCCGGCATGACGTCACTCCTGGAGCCCAATATGGCGGTTCTGGGCGCGTTCCACGGATTCGATCAATGGGGCAAGGTCGTCGGCCGCGAGCAAATCGAGACCGTGCGACTGGACGACATCCCCGAAGTCACCGACCTCGATTTCCTCAAGATCGATATCCAGGGCGGGGAACTCGAAGTCTTCCGCAACGGACGCGAAAAGCTTGCGGACTGCCTCGTGATTCAGTCCGAGGTCGAGTTCCTCGAGATGTACGAAGGCCAGCCGCTCTTTACCGACGTGGATCTGTTCCTGCGCGAACATGGTTTCGTGCTGCACCGCTTCGTCGAGCCGACGAGCCGGACAATCAAGCCTCTTGTCGTCAACAACGATCCCTATGCCGGTCTCAGCCAGCTGATGTGGGCGGACGCCGTCTTTGTTCGCGATTTCACCCGTTTCGGAGAACTTGCGCCCGAAAAGCTGCTCAAACTCGCGCTGATCCTGCACGATATCTTCGGCTCTCTCGATCTCGCCCTGAGGGCGCTCCTTGTCCGCGACGCCATGGTCGGCGAGCATCTCGGGCAGACCTACCTGCAGGAACTTCAGACCGCCTGATCAACATTGCCATGCCGGACGCGCGCTTGTGAGGGCGTCGCAACGCAGTCACGCTTGGCCGCAGAGCAAAACAGTGGAGGGCAAGTGCGATGACGTCGCCTCAGTTCGATTTCGGGAAAGTGGTGCGCCAGGACCTTCCGGCGCCGGCCGGAGGACGGTGGAACGGTTTTCCGAAGTTCAATTTCGTTGGCGGGCACAACGCCCCGGAGAGCATTCCGACGGGAGATCTGATTGCCGCCGTGACGCGGGTGCTGGAACGTGAAGGCAGCACACTGGCGACCTACAACCTGGAAAGCGGGCCGCAGGGCTACCGGCCACTTCGCGAGTTCGTCGCCGAAAAACTCCAGCGGGACGCCGGGATGGCCTGCACGGCGGACGACGTCCTCATGACCTCCGGCTCTTTGCAGGGCCTCGACCTGATCAACCAGGTGTTGCTGGCCCCGGGCGACACCGTTCTGATCGAGGCGGCGACCTATGGCGGGACCCTGACCCGGTTCCAGCGCCTCGGCGTGACGGCGGTCGGCGTCGGTCTCGACGAGCACGGGATGCGGATGGATGAACTGGCCGCCGCGTTGAAGCGGCTCACGGGCGAGGGCCGGAAGCCGAAATTCATTTACACGATTCCGACCGTGCAGAACCCGACCGCGTCGATCCTGCCGCTGGAGCGGCGGCAGGAACTCCTGCGTCTGGCGGCCGAATACGACGTGCCGGTGGTCGAGGACGAATGCTATTCGGACCTGATCTGGAGCGCCGAGCGCCCGCCCGCCATGCATGCGCTGGACAAGAGCGGACGAGTCATCTTCGTCGGATCTTTCTCGAAATCCATCGCGCCGGCCTTGCGGGTGGGCTTCGTCGTCGCGCCCTGGCCCTTCATGGCGCGGATGCTGCCACTGAAAACCGATGCCGGTTCAGGCGCACTGGAGCAGATGGTTCTCGCCGAGTATTGCCGCGACCATTTCGAGACGCACGTGACGGCTCTCAACAAGACCCTCAAGGCGAAATGCGATGCGCTGGTAGAGGCGGTCGAGGCCAGTTTCGGTACGGCGGCGGAGTTCGAGCGTCCGCCTGGGGGGATCTTTCTCTGGGTGAAGCTTCCGGCCGAGGTCGATACTTCGCGGCTTGCGCAGGAAGCGGCAAAACACGGGATCGAGATCAATCCGGGCGCCGAGTGGTCCATCGAGGGGCCGGATGCGAAGCGGGCTCTGCGGATCTGCTACGCCAACCCGCCGATCGAGACCATTCGCAAGGGCGTCGCCGCGCTTGCCGAGGTCTGCCGCGAAGAATTCGGCGTGCCGAAGACGGTAGCGAACCGCTAGCGCGCCGTGCGCCCCGATTTCGCCCCGGAGTCAGGCTCCGAGGCGAAATTCGGGGAAAAAGCCGAAGATGATCGCCAGGATCAGGAAGATCAGTGCGGAGACCATCGAGTATTCCGCAAACTTTCGGTAGGTCCGGGACAGGATCGTGCCGATGACCCGCTGCGCGACCGATTTCGGCGGCCGGTCTTCCTTCGCCAGGATGATCCAGAGTTCGGTCTTTCGGTAGGGCCGTGTCGGCGCCCTGACGGCATACTGAAACAGGACCACCGATGCCAACAGGCAGAGAATGCAGCCTGCACGCGCCGCGATTGCCGGCTCATAGCTGAGACTCATGACGATGCAGACGATCGCGAGGGCGGCGAACCCGGTTGCTCGTCCGACGGAAATGATGGCGGCGTTCTCGATCGCTTCCATGCAATGCGCTCCGCGCTTTCGGCATTGCTGTTTCTCGAACCGGAATAAAAAGAAAATAGGCTTGCGGATGACCTGAGCAAGTGAGGCCGGGCCCATGATCTGGCGGTCCGGAGGTCGTGTTTACCGGCTCAGTGTTGTTGCCATTTGGCGGGGAATTAAGGCCTCGAGAATTCGCGTTTCGATTTCAGACAGTGGAAAGGGCTGTATCCATGGATGCGGTGAACTGATTGAGTAACGGGCGTGCGGGAGGTCCGTACCTGTCCGGACGGGATTTCACGCTATTCCAAACTTGTTCGGAGGAGGGAGCGATGGTTCTCAAGTCACTGCGTTTTGCGGGCGTTGCACTGGGCCTGTTGAGCGTGGCCGCGGTCTCGGCCGCTGCTCAGGAAGTGAAAGTGACCCCACTCGGCAGCCATGATGGCGAATTCTGCCGCTTCGACCGTGCCATGATATTCGAGGACCCGGATGGCACGCGTATTCTTTACGATGCCGGGCGCACGGTTGCAGGGGCGGGCGATCCGCGTCTTGGCAAGGTCGATGCGCTGCTGGTCAGCCACATGCATGGCGACCATGTCGGTGATCGCCATATCGATGCGGTCAATGCGGGCGAATGCGGTGCGCCGATGATGGGCACGGTCGCCGCGCCGAACACCAACACGGTGAACATCGCACTCGATAAATCGGCGCTTATCGTCACCGGGAGCGAGATGCCGCGCTTCTTCGCAAACAAGCTGAAGGCGCTGGGCGGAGACCCCAAGAAGTCCGCGCTGGTTCGCTTCGGCGCGTCACGCAAGGTCGGCGGTGTCACTATCACGACCGTACCCGCCGCCCATTCGAACGGTGTCAATGGTGCCTTTATCGAAGGTGAACTCGGCAAGCTCCTGTCGGCCGCCGGACTGACCGCCTATGCCGGTCCGCCGACGGGGTATGTGCTGACATTCAGCAACGGTCTGGTCGCGTATCTCTCGGGCGACACCGGCGTCACCGCGGAGCAGCGCACTGTGGTCGGCGAACAGTACGGCGCCGAACTGGTGGTGATGAATATCGGCGATACGTTCACGACCGGTCCGGTCGAGGCGGCTTTCGTCGTGAACGATTTGATCAAACCGGTCTCTGTGATCCCGTCGCATGCGAACGAGGTCGGAACCAAGGGCGGCAATGTCATCGCCGGCAGCAAGACCGAAACCTTCGTGAAGGCGCTGAAGGCCCCGGCCTATCTTCCGCTGAGCGGCAGGACCCTCGGGTTCGACGGCGCCGGCAAATGCGTCTCGGGCTGCTAGGTCGGCATCTGATAGCCGATGCGGGAGATGCCGCCGGCAAACCGGCGGCATCTTCATGTCAGGACCGGTCCAACCGCGACGCCCCAGATCGTTGTGTGCCTGCCGCCGGCGCATGATGGGAGAAGTTGAAGACGAGCAAGATGCGCTCCACATGCTGCGTCGTTCCGAACGGGAGGACCAGCGCCGTGAAGTACTTGTTGGGTTTTTGAGCCCAGTCCGCTGATCCCTTGACGAAATAGGCAGAGACATTTTCCAGGCACTTGATCATCCGCTCGCGGGCGTTGTGTGCGCCTTCGATCTGACTGACCTTTGTTCCGGTGAGATCGCGCCCCGTCGCCGCGCGGATGCCTGTTCCCGTAATCCGGACTCTGAAATCGTCGTCTCCGACCGGTTCGACGACCGCGAGAAGCGGGAGCGCGTCCCGCGGGAACTCCACCGGGTCGAGCGCGGTCTTTGGAGGGAGCGAAGCTCTTCCCCGTGCCTCGATCCAATACTCGTACATCGCCCTCTGGGCATCGCTGCTCAAATCCCCGGCGGAGAAATCAATGATTTGTTCCTGTACCGTCATATCTCCTCAGCGCATCGTGCATCTGCGAATTCCTGTCGTCAGCAACATCGCAAGGTCATTCTGAGTCAATCCGTGCGATATTTCGATCCATCCGCGCCGTGATGTATTCACGCGACCGAAGAATGCCCAGGGCGGTGTCGCGCCAATGTGACTTGGTGTTGAGTGGAGCCTGTCTCAGATTGGGCGCGAACGAACCGCACTCGATCACTGCGAGATTGGAGGAGGGCCATGTCGCGGCTTCTCAGATTCTGTCCTGCTATCCTTGCCGCCGCTCTGTTTGCGGGCGGGCTGCTGCTCGGCCCGGCATCCGCTGTGGCGGAGGAGGATCGGGTCTATACCGGCTTTCTCTCGAACGTCGCGGTCGGGGGATATGACCCGGTCAGCTACTTCTCCTCGGACGGGCCCGTTAAAGGCTCGGAGGACCATACGCTGGTCTATAACGGTGCCGAATGGCACTTCGCCACGGCAGCGAACAGGGACGCTTTCCGGCAGGATCCGGCGCGGTACGCGCCGCAATATGGCGGCTATTGTGCCTGGGCCGTAGCACAGGGAAGCACGGCGAAGGGCGACCCCGCGAACTGGAAGATCGTGAACGGAAAACTCTATCTGAACTACAATTCCGACATCCAGAAGCGCTGGGAACAGAACATTCCGGAGAATATCCAGGCGGGAGACCGGAACTGGCCGCGCGTGCTTGAGTGAAGTGCCGGATCGGCAAGTTTCCGCGGCTCGCCTCTGACCGGCCGCTCCGCTACCCTTCTCGAAACAATCCAGGGAGGGGAAACGATGGCGGAAAAAATTGGTCTGGTTGGGCTTGGCAATGCCGGACTGGCGGTTGCGACGGCGTTGCTGCGGCACGGACCGGTGACCGGATTCGACCGGTCCTCCGAACGCCGGGACCTGGCGGCGAACGAAGGTGTGGAGGTCGTCGACGAGCTTTCCGGGCTCTCTGCCCCGACGCCGTCGCGGATCGTGCTGTCCCTGCCGAAGCCCGAGGCCTCCCTGGAGGTGGTCGAGGCGGTCTGCGGCTGGGCGGATAAGCCGTCGCTCATTGTCGAGACCAGTACGGTGACGCCGGATACGGCAAAACGCTGCGCTGCGATCTGCGAGGGTGCGGGGGTCGGGTTTGTCGATGCCGCAATTGCCGGCGGCGTCGCGAGCATGGCCGCCGGCGAGATCACCTTTTTCCTCGGCGGCAGTGACGCAGACAAGGCGGCAGCACGGCCTCTGTTGCGATCGATCGCGGCGCAGATCGTTGATCTCGGGCCTGTCGGTGCGGGAATGGGGACCAAGGTCGTGAATAACGGCGTCATGCATGCGGTCATGGTCGTCCTGATCGAAGCCTTCGCCATGGCGCGCAAGCTCGATGTGCCGTCGGAAACGCTTGTCCAGATTCTCAATCGCGAAGAAGGACTGCTCCGCCCGCTGGTGCACAGGGTCGGCGAGCGCATGCGGGACGGGAACTATCAGGCCGGCATGTCCGTCACTAACGCGCGCAAGGATTCGGTCCTTGCACTCGAGACCGCGCAGCAACTCGGTGTCCCGCTGTTCGCCACGCTGGCATCTCACACGCCGTACGAGATCGCGGAGGCGAACGGACTGGGGAATGAGGATTACGCTGCTCTGGCGAAGCTCTGGGAAGACTGGTGTGCAATCGACTTCAACCGCTAGTCGCTCCCTTTCCGGAGTGCGACGCTCGAACGGAGGGTATATCCAGAATTCATTCTTGAAGCGAAATCTGGTGTGACAATAGCGGTCCGTGCTAGGACCTGATCGGTTTGCTGGATCCTGGGCGGCCGTCGAATTGTATGCCGGTCGTCGAAGGGAATATCCCAAGGAGCGCCCCTGTCAGATGAGCTACGGAGATTCGAGTTCGCTGATCGGAACTGAACTCGATGCGCTTTCCGGACGCATGCGGACTGAGAGCCTCAAGGTCCTGCTGGACCACTGGCGTGTGATCAAGGGACCGCTTCTGATGCCGAGCCGCCGGCAGATTGATCCGGTTGAATTCGGTGCGGCTCTGCCGCGGATCTGGCTTTGCGACTACGAACAGGACAGTGACCGTTTCCGCTACCGTTTGACCGGAGAGAGGGTCGCCAAGAGGTTCGGTCACCAACTCTCCAGACGCTATCTCGATGACAATACCAACCCGGACTACTATCCGCGGGTTCACCGTTATTACCGCAATGTCGTCGACCTCCCGGCCGCCCTTTACATTTACGGTCGGCTCTACGCCGAGACGAGCAACCCCATTCACGGAGAGCGTCTTCTCTTACCGCTCTCGGATGACGGGCGAACCGTCCAGAATGTCATCGGAGCAACCGCTGAAATCGTATCGACGGATTCGGATGGTGAACGTTTTCTGCCAGAATATCAGAAACATACCTATGTTGCGCTTGAGACCGGCGCGGTAATCGAGGAGTCTCTCCCGGTCTAGCAAAATGGGTCTAGGGTGCTGCAGGGTTAACCTTAACGCTGTTCAGTGGTAATCTGAATTACCGCTTCGAGATGAACGAGAATAGGCGCCCTTGCACAGGAGCTTCGTCTGCATGCTTTCAGTTCTGATCGTCGACGACGACAAGCCATTGCGCGATCTCCTTGCGGAATTTCTGCGGGAGCATGGCCACGATGCGCAGACTGCCGAAGAGGGGCAAACAGCGCTGGACATGATGAGCAAGGCGAAATTCGATCTCGTGCTTTCCGATATTATCATGCCGGGCAAAGAGGGCATCGAGACGATCAGGGAAATTCGGGAGTTTCACCCCGACGTGCGGGTTATTGCCATGTCAACCGGGGGTTCTCTCGGGAATGCGCAAATTCTGGAATATGCGCGGATGATCGGCGCCCACGAGGCGATCAGGAAGCCCATCGAGCTTCCCGCTCTGGTTGAGATGATCGCTGAGATGTTTCCGTAGCGCTCGGACGGTGGGGCGCCGTTTCATCTCTTGGACCCGTCGGTGCGCATCAATCTGAACAGTTCGGCATAATGACCGGCGAGGGCTCTCGCCCGGACCTCCATTTCAGCCGCCTCAGCCCTGTCCTCGACCCACGTCCGAATACCCGGGCGATGCGCGACATGAAACCAGCCTAGCCAGGCGAAGAGGAGGCGGCGAAACCAGTCGGGCATGCCCCGCTGGTCTCCGAAATCGACGATATGCAGCGTGCCGCCGGGGCGGAGCAATGCCGCCGCGCGGTCGAGTGCAGCTCTCCATGGCGGGATCATCGAGAGCGAGTAGGAGAAGACGATGTGATCGAAGCCGTCCGCTTCACCAAAGGTCTCTCCGGGCTCGAAGCGCTCGGCATAGGCTAGTCCGAGGCGGACCCGGTCCTCGAGCCCCAACCGGCGCAAAGACGCTTCCGCGGTCTCCAGCATCTCCGCCGATGCGTCGATACCGAAGTAGCGGCAGTTCGGATAGCGCTCTGCCATCTTGATGAGATTGCGGGCTGTACCGCATCCGATCTCGCAGATCGATTGCCCGGGCCGGGCATCCAGCTCGCGGATCAGGCGGTCCCGCCCCAGCAGGTAGTATTTCCGCGTCAGGTCGTAGAAGTGCCGCTGGATCCGGTAGATCCGGTCCATTTTCTCCCCGGCATCTTCCGATACGCGATCAGTCCCGGCGGATATAGAGATGGAAACCTCCATAGATCGACGAGCGGTCGCGGCGGCAGAGATCTTCCGATTCTCCCACCTGGTACGCCCAGTGATCGAGGACATCGTCCGGCACGCGCCCCGGAAGCGGGCTGTCCTCGCCGGCCGTGCGGAAGACAACCCGCGCCCCGGGTGCCGATGTGCGCAGGATCTCCGACCAGAGCGCGGAGAGTTGCTCGGTATTCATCCAGTCCTGCGCGTCGAGCAGGATGTAGCGGTCGAGGCTCTCGGTTGGGCGCGCAGCGAGGAAGTCGGTCATCGAGGCCTGCACGACATCGACTCTTGGTGCCGCTTCCCGCAGGGTCTCGTAGTTGCCGGCGCGCAGGTATCGCGGAATGGCCTGGCGCTTGTGACGGTCGTAGCCGCGCCCGAAGGCCTGCCAGGCGAAGTAGTTGTCATCGATCGAGAAGTCGCAGGCGAGCCGCTCGAGACGCGAGCGCATCAGACCGGCCATGTCACCGCCGGCGGAGGCCGAGAGCGCCTCGAACTGGGCCGGCGGAATGCCGAGTCCGTAGAACGAAACCGGCAGGCGGCAGAGCGCCCGCACCATCCGGCTGTCGAAGACCGGTCCGATGGTTGCATCGAACAGGGCGCGCTGCTCCTGCAGGGTTTCCGCTTCCAGAATATGGCGCGGATTCTTGCCGTGCAGGCGGGCTATCAGGTGCAGCAGGCCGATGAAGCGCCCGAGCAGCCCGAACTCGTAGACATTGCGGGTGAACATGTCGATGCGCCGGCCGCGCAATCCGCGCTTGCTCCAGTAGGCGCGGGTTTCGGCATCGAGATGCGGGGCCAGGTCGCGGAAGTAGACCCTCTTGTTCTCGCGCTCGTCGGCGTGGCCGAAGAAGCGGAAGAAGGTCTCGTGATCGCGCAACTGCTTCAGCGCCGTAAGCTTCAGGCGGGTGAGCGCGACATGAGCCGGGTTGAGATCGACGGCCTGGATGCTGGCCGGGCGCTCGGTCAAGTAGTTCAGGATATTGCAGCCGCCCGACGCGATGGTGAAGACCCGGCTCTCCGGCGTCAGCCGCAGAGCCTCGAGATCGACCTCGGGATCTTCCCAGATCTGCGGATAGACGAAACCCTTGAAAGCCATGGTGAACATGCGGTCGAGGATGCCGCGTTTGGTCAGCCTGTGGCCGGTGCCGGCGCTGACGGCGTTCTGGAGCAGCGGGTTGGCGGACATGCGTGCGAACTCTCCCGGATGGCGCGGTGCGGGCGCGTGCCGCCCGACCGGTCCATGCTTGGCAAAGCTCATACGGGATTCGTGTTGCAGCTTTGTTTCAGGTGGTTATGTCACTGAAATAATTGAAAAATCTCGCGGCAGCCCTATTGCCCCGGCGGGGCAACAAGTGCGCCGAATCACTTCTCAGACGCGACCGTGCGCTGCGAGAGTTTCCCGCCCGTTATGCGTCGCTTCCACGATCGCGCCGGCACCCGCGACATGGCGGCGGACGACGAATCCTCGGTCGACCGCTTCCTCCCAGACCGTGAGACGCGGACAGGACGTGCGCCAGGCCTCCATCACCTCATCGTAAGGTCTCGGCTTTTCGGCAACCCATTCGACGAGATCGAGAATGAGGGGCATCGGGGTATCGTCCATGGCCTTCTCCAAGTTGCGAAAGCTGATACAAACCGAATTTAGCACGAAACCGGGACGGGCTACGACATGCCGAGACTCCTCTCGCTATTCGGCCATGTGGTCGTTTTTCATCTGGCGGTCCTTATCTCTTCGGATCTGCACGCGAGCATGCGGGACGGCGAAGGGTTGTTGCTCGCTGACACCGTCGCCCGTGACATGTGTCATGCTCCCCTGGCCGACCCGGCGGCCCTGCTGCCGGCCGGAATGGCGCTCGTCGCAGAAGAGGGCGGGCTCACTGCGGACATTTCCGGACGGCGTCTGCTGTCGCTGGATCTCGGGCAGGGTGGCGAGGCGGTCATCGATATTCTCGTGCAGCGCGGCGTTCTGCGCCGTCTGCGCATGGAATATGCCGCGCCGCTTCCCGGCGGCGTGCGGCCGGAGGCGATGGTGCAGTACGGCCCGGACTGCATGCCGGCGCTGGCTCGGCGGCTGCGCTATGACGCGGCGGACGCGGCGCGCCCGGTCCGGCTCGTACATTTGCAGGCGGACCTCCTCACGGTGTCGTTTGTCGAAGAACTCGATCCGCCGGTGCCGCCGGGCTCGGATCCGGGCGGCGTGACGGTGGCGCATATCGACAGCGGGGTGAATTACCGGCTGTCGCATATCGCCGACCGGCTCGCGCGGGACGGCTCCGGCGCATCGCTCGGCTACGATTTCTGGGACATGGATCCGCGTCCTTTCGATCTTGATACCTCCCGTTCACCGTTCTTTCCGTTGCGCCACGGCTCTGCCGTCGCCGGCATCCTGATCGCCGAGGCTCCCGGTGTCCGGCTGGTGCCGTACAGGTACCCGCGCGGGAAGATGGAGCGGATGGCGGAGCTGGTCTCGGCAGCGCACCGGGCAGGAGCGCGCATCGTCCTGATGCCGCTCGGCAGCAACGACGCGGCCGAGTGGGACGCCTTCCGCCGCGCGGCGGAGGCCCGTCCCGGGATGCTGTTCGTCGTTTCCGCCGGCAACAACGGGCGGGACATCGACAGGGCGCCGGTCTATCCGGCCGCCTTCCCGCTCGCCAACATGATCACCGTGACGTCGGCCGATGCTTTCGGGAGGCTCGCGCCTGGCTCGAACTGGGGGCGAAAGTCTGTGGACTTGATGGTGCCGGGCGAGGGGATCGAGACCATCGATCACCGCGGCGCCATCGCACCCGCTTCAGGCAGCAGTTTTGCCGTGCCCCGCGTTGCCGCGCTCGCCGTGCGGCTGCTGGAGCACAATCCCGGCTGGAGCACCGTCGAGTTGATCGAGGCGATCCGCGTTCGTACCGTGCGCGGCTACGGGCGCGCGCGGGCGGACGTCGCCTGGGGCTGGATCCCGAATCCCGCCGATGACGGCCGATAGGCTTCGCCTCAGCGCCGTTTCGGGCGCGGCGGCGGGTTTTCCAGAAAGCGCTTCGCGACGGGCAGCATCTGCGGGTTGACCGCTTCGATGCGCTGGAAGGCGCGCTCCGCGAGCGCCCGGTCGCCTCCCCAGAGTCCGGCCTGGAGGGCGAGGCGGAGCACCTGATGGTCGTCCGGCAAATGCTGCATCAGGAAGACGAGATGGGGGATTTCATCCTCGTAGCGCGCCGCGAGATGGTAGCTCACCGCGAGGCCGACGCGGGTATTGAGGGCGTTCGGATCTTCTTCCAGTGCAGCCTCGAAGAGTGCGATCGACTGGTCGAACCGGCCCGTCATGCCAAGCACCCGGGCGGCGAGATCCATGTTCTGCCTGTTCCGGCTGCGGCTGCAGGAGGTGACGAGCGCGCTGGCCTCCTCGTCGCTCAGCGGGGCACGGCCGGCCCTGTGCCGGTCGAGATTGAGCATGCAGATCCGGATCGCGGCGCCGATCTCTTTGCTTTCCGCCGAGAATTCGGCGCCGCTCTTTCGCCTCAGTTCGGCGATCGCGGCCGCGGGTATCGCTTCGAACCGCCCGTCGCCGCCCGCCGCGACGATTCCGGCCAGTTGGCCGTCCGCGCCGACAAGGGCGCCGCCACTGTGGGTGGGCTGGCCGTAGGCCGTGTGATGCAGACGGGCATGGGGATGATCCTCTGCCGGAGGTAGCAGGATCGCTCCCGGATCGTAGGCACGGACCCGTCCGAAGGAGACGTCGGCGCCGATGGTGAAGAGCGGGGAGGCGGCCGGGCTATCCCTTTGCGCGATCGCAGGCCCTTCCGGCAGGTCCGGCGCGGACAGCAGGATCAGGTCGGCTTCGTAGGCCGAGGGTATCACCTCCGCCATGAGGCGCTCGCCACTCTCGAGAATCAGCTCGACCTTTTTCACGCCGGCGATCAGATGGCGGGTGGTGACCAGTTCCGTGGCCGAAAGCCGGGTCGCGCTGCCGATGCCGCCCGGCCCGGCGATGGCGAAGACCGACGCGCGCGCGGCGCAGACCGGCTCCGGCTGGCGGCACTCGTCCTGTGCCTCCGCGTCGCCGCAAGACAGGAAAGCAAGCAGCAGGGCCGTAGCCATGTGGCGCCGGAGGAGGGGCTGTGTCACCTTGTCTAACCGCATCTTCAGCATTCCGCATGAGACGGAGCGACCGGGAGGAGACATCGATGGCACGCGCTCGGACCCGGCCGCTATTGCTTCTTTTCTGCCTGTTTTTCGCCGCGCCTCCAATGGCGAATGCGCAGACCGACGCGCGGACGGCCTGGGCGGTGGCGGCGCCGTCCGTCTTCGAGGTCGAACCGACCTGGCCCGGCTACAAGCGCCCGGGGTTCGGCGCGCCCGCCGGGACCGCGCCGGAAGGCACCGGCGTCGCCATCCTGAAGCCGGGCGTGATCGTGACCGCCGCGCATGTGGTGCTGAAGGCGACCGAAGTGCATGTCGTCGCGCCCGACGGCACGCGACTGCCGGCGGAGATCCTCGGGATCGATCCGCGCACGGACATCGCCGTTCTGAAGATCGCGGCCGAAACGACGCCGATCGCCCTCGCTGATGCGAGACCGGAGACCGGGGCGCCAGTCTGCGCGGTCTCGAATGCCTTCGGACTTGGCATCGGCATCACCTGCGGCGTGGTCTCGGCGAACCGGCGCTCCGGCATCGGCTTCAACCGGGTGGAAGATTTCCTGCAGACCGACGCGGCGCTCAATCCCGGCTCCTCCGGCGGTGCCCTGGTCGATCTGGAGGGCAAGCTGGTCGGCCTGCTCTCCGCCATTTTCACCAAGGACAGCGACGCCAATATCGGGGTCAATTTCGCCGTCTCGACCGAGCTGCTGCTGAAGAGCGTGCCGGACGAATTGCGTTAGCCGCATCTCTCATCTCTCAAGCATCTCTCATCTCTCAAGCATCTCTCATCTCTCAAGCATCTCTCATCTCTCAAATGGTTCGTCATCCCCGCTTTCGCGGGAATGACGACCTCAGAACGGAACGTTGGGGGCTTTCGCTCCGCTCCGGAGAGAGTGAGTTTCACGCTCCGGTCTTGCTCCCGGCCGCCGGCTCCGGGAGACTGCGGCCGAATTCAAAACAGGAGGAAGCCCGATGTCCGCCCCGCTGCCCGGCCCGTTCGAGACTCTGACCCTGGAGCAACCCTCCGAGCACGTGCTGCTGCTGACCCTCGACCGTCCCGACCGCGGCAACGCGCTGAACACCCAGATGGGCTTCGACCTGCGCGACCTCTTCACCGAACTCTACCGTGACCAGCGCGGGATCCGCTGCATCGTGGTGACCGGGCGCGGCGAAAAGATCTTCTGCGCCGGCGGCGACCTGAAAGAGCGCAACAACATGACGGACGAGACCTGGCAGACCCAGCATGCGCTCTTCGAGCAGGCGGTGCGGGCGATGATGGACTGCCCGATCCCGATGATCGGCGCGATCAACGGCGCGGCCTTCGCCGGGGGGCTCGAGATCGCGCTCTGCTGCGACTTTGTCTACATCGCGCCGAATGCCCGCTTCGCCCTGACCGAAGTGACGCTGGGTATCATGCCGGGCGCCGGCGGCACCCAGAACCTGCCGCGCGCCGTGGGCGTGCGCCGGGCGAAGGAGATCATCCTGACCGGCGCGCCCTTCAATGCCGAGCAGGCGATGGAATGGGGCCTTGCGAACAAACTGTGTGACGCCGGCAAGGTGGTCGAGGATGCGCTCGCGACGGCCGAGAAGATCGCCTCCAACGCGCCGATCTCCACCCGCCAGGTGAAGAAGGCGATCGACGTCTCGACCCAGCTCGACCTCCATAACGGCTACGCCTTCGAGATCGAGGCCTACAACCGCATGGTCCCGACCGAGGACCGGCTGGAGGGCGTGCGGGCCTTCAACGAGAAGCGCAAGGCCGAGTTCAAGGGGAAGTAGATCTCTTCTTCCCGGCAAGCATGATCGTAATCCGGACCCGATCCGGGACCTCCTGAAAAGGGGCACCGCCCATGTTCGAGAAGGTCCCGGCTCTGCGGCCGGGATGACGCCCGGAACTGGATGAGGAAGCGACCCTCCTTCAGAGTCCCGCCCCCGCGCGCCATTCCGAAAGCGGCAGGAAGCTCGGGATCGGGCGCGGGTCTTCCGGCAAGAGCGAGATAAACTCCAGCGAATGCCCGTCCGGATCGTCGAAATAGACGCTCGCCGCCGGCATCCAGCTCAGCACCACTGGCTCGTCGATGGGGGCCTCGCCGTTCTTCGTCGGGGTCAGCCCCGCCGCCTTCAGCCGTTCGACGGAGCGCTCGACATCCTCCAGCGCCACGTTGAAGGCGATATGCAGCTTCATCCCCATCGGTGCCGAGCCGACGCCCCAGAGGCCCAGCATCGCCTGCTCCGCCTCCGGCACCCAGAAGAAGGCGACGTTGCGATCCTGAACGACATGGGCGAGCGGCAGGCCGAGCACGTCGCGGTAGAAGGCGATCGAGCGGTCGAGGTC
This sequence comes from Nisaea sp., assembly GCF_965216895.1. Lineage (GTDB taxonomy): Bacteria > Pseudomonadota > Alphaproteobacteria > Thalassobaculales > Thalassobaculaceae > Nisaea. The sequence continues at coordinate 1,391,719 of NZ_OZ244205.1, read as the reverse complement.
GCGGACGGTGAGATGGGCTTCGTAGAGACCCTTGATGGGGACGATCATGGCGGCGCCTCCTTATTATCAAGTTATTTCTTGATAATAAGGTTGGTGAATTGGGGATGCAAGAGCCGCCGCCCCTGAGTCCTTGTCACTCCGTGCTGCGCAACCAGTCGCGGGCAGCACTCTTCTCCGGAAAAACTCTTGTCTCGACACTCAATTTTCTGACCTGCACCTGTGCGGCCAGGGCTTTAGCAAGAACGGGATTCAGATTGCCCGTAGCCACCAGGGCCGTCCGTGCGCCCGGTCCTCGGGCCGGCGCGAACTCCGCCACCGCGTCGATAATCATCTGGAAGCTGTCAAAGGCGATCTCGGAGAGGCTCGCCGCGCTCAGATCCCAGATGCAGAATTTTGACGGTACCCGCGCGTAGTGGCCGCGGATCGCGTCGACGGCTTCCTCGGCCGTAATGATCCCGGCGACGTGAAAGACAACCAGATCGTCTTCTTCCACCAGTGTCAGGATGGGCATGGCTCTTCACTCTGTTCGCCGCGGGAAACCAGATCTTACACGAATAATCGCCGGAGGAGCGACGGGTAATGCGATGGCGATGCAAGGGCTTCCCCTCGGATCGCCACGCGTCTGTTCTCAGTGCGCGACCATCCCGTCTACCGCCGCCACTACATCCCCCAACGGGATCAGCTCCGGATCCTTCCCGCCGTAATCTTTCGAATCCACGATCGTCAGCCGCGTCGCGCTCGGCGCGTATTTCGCCGGGTCGTGCTTGCTGAACAGGGACACCAGCGGCGCGCCGCCGGTCGCCAGCATGTGGCCGCTGCCGCTGTCGTTGGCGAGCGCGGCCGAGAGGCGGCCGGCGAGGGCCATGACGAGGACCGGGCCCTTCAGGTCCGGGCGGATGTCGTGACGGTCCCACTCGGGGAAGAGCGCCTCCGGCACCGCCGCGCGCCAGGCCGGGACCTTTTCCGCCTCCTCCGGGCCGGCCAAGAAGACCGGCACGCGGCCCCTTGCCACCTGTTCCTTCGCCACGGCGAGGAAGTTCGCTTCCGGCCAGACCTTGACGGTATCGCCGGCGCCGGGGGCGATCCCGACATAGGTGGGACCGTCGGGCAGCAATTCGGCGGCAAGCGACCTGTATTCTGGCGCGATGGGATCGAAGGCGAGCATGGTATCCGGACGCGGCGCCGCGAGATCAGCCAGGAAGGTGAGGGCCTTCAGGAGGTGGCGGTCCGGTTTCGCGCCACCTTTCGGCTTCGCGTCTGAGAGCAGGAACCCCGCAGCCGGGCTGATGAAACGGTCATGGCGGATGCGCCGCGCGTTGAGCGAGCGGCGGACGGTCATCTGGGTGTCGATCACGAGATCGAAATGGCGCCCCTTGAGCGGGCGCGGCGCCCAGGGCAGGAGGGCGCCGAGATCGTCGCCGATTCCGGCATGCTCGATCACCTCGTCGAGCAACGGCGCGACAATGGGGGCCAGGATCTTCGCGTACATCGAGGGGCCGAGGCCGGCGAGCCAGGTGATCTTCGCGTCCGGGAAGCGGGCCCGGAGATCGACCAGAAAGGGCAGTTTGAAGAGCCCGTCGCCGATGGTCTCGCCGCAGGAATAGATCAGGACCGTTTCGGGGCGTTTCGTCATGGCGGTAAATCGGCGGTTGGAAGGCGGGCGCACTATGACCGATCTTTGCTTCCGAAACCACACGTGCTAGCCAACGCACCATCTGACATTCGCTGGACGGACACCCATGAGCGACACCATCCTCGTTCCCATCGCGCCGGGCGAGCTGCTCGACAAGATCACCATCCTGGAAATCAAACTGGAGCGGATCGAGGACGCGGCGAAGCTGGCCAATGTCCGGATCGAGTTCGATGCGCTCGACACGGTGCGGCGGGAGAAGCTGCCGGCGAGCGCCGACCTTACCGACGCGACGGCCCGGCTGAAGGCGGTGAACGAGGAACTCTGGGTGATCGAGGACGATATCCGCGACTGCGAGCGCGGCGGCGATTTCGGGCCGAAATTCATCGAACTCGCCCGCGCCGTCTACCGCACCAACGACCGGCGCGCGGCGATCAAGAAGGAGATCAACCTGCTGCTCGGCTCCGCGCTGGTCGAGGAGAAATCATACAAGGACTATCTCGCCCCCGGAACGGCGGGCGGATGAGGGCGCGATGAGGTCCGGCGTCACCTGGGGCAGAGGCGGAGATCCGCGCTTCGCGCGGGCCCGCTTCTGGGTGCTGGCATTCTCGCTCCTTGTTTTTGTACCGGTCGGTATTCTCGCCAAGCAGGCGATGGCGACGCTCTTCATCGCCGCCGCCATCCTGCTGCTCGGCACGGTCTGGCTGGAGCGGCGCCGGCTGCCCCTGCCTGAGCGGCCGGTGCTGGCCGCCTTCGGCGCGGTGGTGCTGCTCTCGGTCGCCGGGCCGCTTTCGGGCGGCTTTCCGCTCGACTTCGCCCGGACGCTGCCGAAGCTCGCCCTGCTGGCGCTGCTGCTGGTCACGGTCTCGGCGGCGCCGGAGATTGCCATCGGGATCGCGACCCGGAAGCTCGCTCACCTCCTCGCCTTCTCGCTCTGCCTCGGGGCGCTCATCCTCGCCGTGGAAATCCAGTACGACGCCCCTCTCTATCGCTTTTTCTCCGGCAAGGGTGCGGAAGTGGATGTTGCGCCGTCGCGCTTCAACCGGGGCAGCACGGCGCTGGTGCTGCTGACCTGGCCGGCGGCCGGCGCTCTTTGGCTCGGCGGACGGCGGATCTTTCCCGCGGTGATCCTGCTGCTCGGTCTCGCCGCGGCGCTCTCGGGCGAGTCCGCGGCGGCGGCGCTGGCGGCCATCGTCGCGCTGCTGATTCTGCCGCTCGCGCTGCTGCTGCCACGCGTCGCCGCGGCGGCGATCTTTGCGTGCGCTGCACTCCTGATGCTGGCCGCGCCCTGGCTCTTCGCCGACATCCTGACGCGCGTGCCGGATTATATCACGTTGCTGCCGCCCTCCTTCGCCGAGCGGCTTGAGATCTGGAACGCGGCCTCACTCGCGGCGCTGGACCAGCCGCTGCTCGGACACGGCCTCGGCGCGATGCGCACACTCGAGGTGCCGGAAGCGCTCCGGGAAAGCTACGCGCTGTTCAAGACGCCGACGATCCATCCGCACAATGCCGCGGTGCAGATCTGGCTCGAGCTCGGATTGCTCGGGATCCTCGCCACGCTGGCGCTGCTCTGGACACTGCTTCCGGCGCTTGCCGCGAGACCGCAACCTGCCCGGGCCGCCGCGCTCTCGGCGCTCGCCGCGGGGCTTGTGATCGCCTCGGTCTCCTATGGGCTCTGGCAGGAAACCTGGCTCGGCATCATCGGTATCACCATCCTCTGTTTCGGCGTGCTCTGCCGCAACGATAGCGCTTCCGACTGATCGCTTTTCGGCGTGCCCCAGCTGGTGTTAAGTGGCGGAAAGAAAACACGAAGCGATTCGGGGAAGCGCGGCATGACGAGTTACACGGCGGTGGAGAAGGTCGGCAGGATCGGAATTCTCGGGGGCGGCACGATCGGCGCGAGCTGGTCAGCCTATTTCCTGGCCAAAGGCTATGACGTCACCGCCTGGGACCCGGGCCCGGACGCGGAGACCAAGCTTCGTGCCTTCGTCGACAATGCCTGGCCGCAACTGACCGAACTCGGCCTAGGCGCTGGCGCCGACAGGTCACGGTTGTCCTTTGTCACCGCGCCGGAAGTGGCAGTGGCCGGTGCCGACTTCATCCAGGAAAGCGCGCCGGAACGGCTCGACATCAAGCGCGAGCTCTATCAGAAAATCGACGGGGCGCTCGGCGCGAATGCGATCTTCGCCTCCAGCACCTCCGGCCTCGTCATGAGCGAGATGCAGCAGGGTCTGAAGAGCGCGCCGCGCATGGTTATCGGCCATCCTTTCAATCCGCCGCACCTGATCCCGCTGGTCGAGGTCGTTGCCGGCAAGAAGACCGACCCGGCCGCCGCCGACTGGGCGATGGAATTCTATCGTCATGTCGGCAAGCATCCGATCCGTCTGAAGAAGGAACTGAAGGGCCATCTCGCCAACCGCCTGCAGGCCGCGCTCTGGCGTGAGGCGGTCATGGCGGTGAAGGAGGACGTCGCCTCGATCGAGGATATCGACGCGGCAATGTCCCAGGGGCCGGGCCTTCGGCTCGCGCTGATGGGACCGCACATGATTTTCTCCCTCGCCGGCGGCAAGGGCGGTATGGGGCATTTCTATGACCATATCGGCCCGGCGATGGAAGCCTGGTGGGAGACGATGCAGGAGACGCCGGCGCTGGATGCGGAGCTGCGTGCCGCGCTGATCGAGGGGGTCGACGAAGAAGCGGCCGGCCGTTCCATCGACCAGCTCGAGGCGGAGCGCGACGAGAAGCTGATCGCGCTCCTGAAAATGTTGCAGGCGAAGGGCTAGGGCATCCGTGTCCAGGGCGACCAAATCGACCGTCGTCGTCGGTGCCGGCATCGTCGGCATCGCGACCGCGCTGCGGCTGCAGATGGACGGCCGCAAGGTCACCGTGATCGACCCGAAGGCGCCGGGACGTGCAACCTCTTTCGGTAATGCGGGCTCGATCGCGGTCGGCGCGGTCTACCCGACCGGCTCGCCCGGCAACTTCAAGCAGCTGCCGAAGATGCTCTTGAACCGCAGCGGTCCGGTCTCGATCCGCTGGTCCTACCTGCCGCAGCTGGCGCCCTGGCTCTGGCGGTTCTTCGCCGCGAGCACGCCGGCGCGGGTCGAGCAGATTTCCCGCGAGCTCTGGTCCCTCGTGGCGCCTGCTGGCGAGGCGCACAAGGCGCTGATGAAGGCGCATGGGATCGAGGGCATCGTGAAGCCGCTCGGCTGGCTCAAGGTCTATACCGGCGAGACCTCGTTCCGCAGCACGCTGGAGGAACGCCTGATGATGCAGAAGCTCGGCGTCAATCTGCAGCTGCTGAACCAGGACGAACTCCGCCAGCTCGAGCCGGGTCTGGCGCCCCAATTCACACATGGCGCGTTCCAGCCGGACAATCTCTTCGTCACTAACCCGGTGCAGTTGGCCGAGGCTTACGCTGAGGCCTTCACCAGACTCGGCGGCAGCATTCTCGCCGAGACGGCGGTGCGGTTCGAGCGGGACGGCAACCGGGTGAACCGCGTCGTCACCGATCTCGGAATTCATGATGCCGAGCATGTGGTGATCTGTGCCGGTGCATGGTCCGGTCGGGTCTGCCGGATGCTCGGTTTGCGTGTGCCGCTCGATACCGAGCGCGGCTATCACCTGAACCTCGTGCAACCGGAGGACGGGCCGAAGCTCACGCGCCCGGTCGTGATCGGTGACCATGGTTTCGTGCTGGCGCCGATGCTGGATGGTATCCGGCTCACGAGTGGTGTAGAGTTCGCCGGCGTTGATGCGGGGCCGGATTTTACCCGCATCAGACGCATGCTGCCGCTGGCACAGAAGGCTCTGCCGGGGCTGTCGGTCGAGGTTACCCGGGAATGGCTCGGGCACCGGCCCTCGACGCCTGACAGCAAACCTGTGATTGGATCCGCCCCGGGATTGCAGAATGTCTTTCTTGGCTTCGGCCACGGTCATATCGGCCTGACTCTTGCGGCACGGACCGCCGATCTTCTGGTGGACCAAATCGCCGGACGCCCCGCTGACATTGACCTGGCGCCGTTCGGAGCTACGCGTTTCTAGGAGTGTTATGAAACCGCCTTATTTATTGCGGATTTCTGACAAAATGTTCGTTCATCGTCCAATGTGCGAAAAAACATTGCTCATAGGGGCGGTTGCGCTATGAGTCCTTCGGGACTCTTCACGTCATGCAAGAAGCCACCGAGGAGGGGAGAAGCATGAAAAGCCTTCAAAACCCGAAACTTAAAGTACTGGCCGTGGTGTGCGGCGCGGTACTTCTGTCCGGTTGCGCCGGAATGGAACTCCAAAAAGCACGTATGGTTGAGCCCAAGGGAACCGACTTCAGCATGGCCCTCTACAAGGACTACATGCGGCTGTCCGAGCTCGAGTTCCTTGAGGGCGACTATTTCGATTCGGACACCTTCGCGATCCGGGCGATGCAGTCGGCCAACGGTACGCCGCCGGCGCCGGAAGCCCTGGAAGAACGTGATCTGCCGGCCGCGCATAAGGGCGAACTTGCCCAGGCTCGCCGCGAACTCAATGAGGCTCTCGCGGCTTCGGCGACCGAGAAGGCTTCCGTGATGGCCGCTCTTGCGCAGTCCAGCTTCGATTGCTGGATGCAGGAGCAGGAAGAGAATTTTCAGCCTGACGATATCGCGGCCTGCAAGGCGGACTACATGGCGGCGATGAAATCGGTGCAGTCCGCCCTTGCTCCGGCTGCCGCCGCTGCTCCCGCTGCCGCTCCGGCCCCGGCCCCGAAGGCGGCCGCGCGTATGGCGGCGACCTACACGGTCAATTTCGACTTCGATTCCGCCGGGATCACCGGTGCGGCCAGCGCGATCATCGCCGAAGCCGGCATGGCGATCGACGAGATGAAGGCGAGCACCGTGATCCTTTCGGGCTACACAGACCGGGCTGGACCCGCGAGCTACAACATGAAGCTCGCCGACCGCCGCGCGAAAGCGGTTCTGGGGGCGCTCGACATCCGCTCGATCAAGAAGATCGCCGGTCTTGCCGAGATCAAGGTCTATGGCGAGAACAACAACCTCGTGAAGACCGAAGACGGTGTAAAGAACCCGGAAAACCGCCGGGTGAAGATCGAGATCATCCGCTAGTCGGACTTCCAAATCCCGACGGAAAGGCCGCCTCCGGGCGGCCTTTCTTTTTGATGCGGCGTGTGCGGGACGCAGCGGTGCACGCGCCTGCCCGGGTTTCGTGACGGCCTCGGACGGCGGCGCGCATCATGCAGACTGGGCCCATGCAACGGCATCGTCGAGTCGATCGTCGCCCCAGAAGATCTCGCCCCGAACGGCGAAGGTCGGGGACCCGAATATGCCGAGCGCCATGGCCTCCTCGGTGGACTCCGCAAGAGCGGTCTCTATGCTTCCTGATCCGGCTGTTTCGAGAACACGTACGGGATCCTGCCCGGCCTCCGCGATGCTTTCCGACAGATTGGGATCTTCGCCGGCTGCAAGACCCTGCTCGAACCAGCGTCGGTATGTCGACCGGGTATAGTTTTCGACCCAGCCTTCTTCGGCGCCGAGCACGGCGACCTGGTTGGCCAGCACCAGTCCGGGAAGCGGATAGGGGGCCGGGATCAGCGGCGAAAGGCCGTAGGTCCGCGCCCGCCGCTCGATGTCGCGCCACATATATGCGGCCTTCACCGGTTTGTCTTTGAAGGGAATGTTGTTCTGCTCGATCATCACGTGGCGGACATTGAACGGGCGCCATCGGAACTCACACCCCGTGCGCCGTGCGACGTCGGGCAGGCGCATCACGCTGAGATAGCTGTAGGTGCTACCGATGGAGTACCAGAAGTCGACGGTGGCCATTTCGCAGCCTCCATTCTGTTAATTGGCCTGCAAGCGGCGTCGCACCATTGCCCCGGAACGCCGTTGACGGACTGTCCGAAGCATCAGGCTCGGCAAGGCAGAGTCTCCCGGAAGCCATCAATCTATCAGGAATCGGCGGGAATGTCCGTCTGCCGTGCGCCTCAGAGCGGATTCAGCAGCCGGTGCAGATCCAGTGACGGCGGCGGCACCTCTGTCTGCGACAGCAGCGCGTGGACCTGGCCGCGATGGTGGGTCTGGTGGTTGAAGAAATGTGGAAAGGCGATGGGAGCGCGGTCGGTGACATCGAGGCCCTGGTTGTTGGTATACCGGTAGGCGGCGTCGAGATCCCCGGCCGTCACCGCAGCGAAGAAGCGCTCGATGCGATCGTCCATCCGGGTCCGCGCGGCGCGCAGATTCGCGAAGTCCTCATGCAGGATGGCGTCGAGGTTGGTCGAGGGATGCACACCGCCCTCGAACCTGGTGATCCAGATCCGGTCTCCGAGCAGGATATGGTTCAGGGTGCCGTGGATGGAGCTGAAATAGACCGGGCGACGCTTCTTCAGCTCGGTGTCCGGCAGCTTGGCGCAGGCGTCGTACAGCACTTCGTTGGCCCGCCGATTGTAGCGGGCCAAGGTGCGGAAATGGTCGGGCAGCTCGCTCATTGACCGGTCTCCATCGCTGTCTGCCTCCGGCATATTGTCACAAAGCGTCGTCGCCGGCAGACGTTTCGCCCGAGAGCCAGGCGATGGCCTGATCCATCGAGGTAAAGAGCCTTCTTTCCCGCGGGGAAAAGTGCGTTCCGACGGATTCCCAGAGCTTGAGAATCAGCCGTGCGTTATCGCTTCTCGTGAGGGCGGCCACACGCCAGTTTCCGGTGAAGCCGATGTCACTCTGCCGGTCCCACACCGTCCGAAATGTCTCTATCGTCACGGTGCTCAGGTCGGCTTCTCGCCAGTCCCAGAGAAAGCCGCGAAAATCCGGAAGCTCGGCATAAGAGTGGCCGCACTCCATCTGCGCGAGAACCGAGTCGAGATTGAAACGGCCCACGACCTTGACATGCGTAATGCGCGCAGTTTCCAGGTAGGAGATCTCGATATGCCCGCCAGTGTCGGTCATATACCTCTACCTTGGATCTCGGCCTGCACCGGTCAGCCGTACCTGTCGAGCCCCGCCATCGTCTGGCGGATGATCTGGCGGGAGCGCCAGAGAACCATCTCGTACCAGTCGGCCATCTGCGGGGAGTAATGGTTGCGGATCTGCTCCTTGATTCGCCGGGTCTCCGGATCGTTCCAGTCGACCGTGCCCTGGTTGTGCAGCCAGTGATCCTCGCGCAACGCGATGCGGCCGCGGTCGGTGCTGTAGGTGCCGTATTCCAGCGCGACATAGGTGTAGCCGTCGCCGAGCCTGGCATTCCAGAGTTCGCGCGAGGTGCCGTGCAGCGGGATCGAGGAGGAGGTGCCGAGTTCCGGCACGCCGACGGAATCGCCATACATCTCGACCACGCGTTGCATGCCCTTGCTGCCGGGCAGGTGCGCGCAGATCGGCTCGCCATAGCCGAACGGGCCGAGCCCGGTATGGTAGTCGATCACGGCCACGAGGGAGCGGTTGGCGAGCGTGAATTCCGCGATGACCTTCTCCAGCGTCTGGCGCGCCCAGGAGGGGCCGAAGCCGCCGAAGAACATGCTGTGGGAATGCTTATACTGTCCGGCCTTGCGTGCGGACTGGAATGCCTTTTCGCCATGTTCGGCGCGGAAGGCGGCGATCTTCTCCTCGGCCGCCTTCAATGTCGCGTCGTCGAGGGAGGGCGGGACGAGGGCGTCGACCAGCTCGTCATGGCCCGGATTCTCCGGCACCGGCTTCGAGAAGTCGATGTAATTGCGGTTGAGGTCGCAGCCTTCCTCGGTGACGCGGCGGAGCCAGGCGAAACCGTGCGGGTTCAGCGCGTGGATATGCAGCGCCGCCATGCCGTCGCCGAGCCCCTGGCGCGCGCCGGACAGGAACCAGTCGATCTGCGCACCGGAGCCGCAGAAACCCTCGACGCCGTGCGTCGCCGAGATCGTCACCAGCACCTTCTTGGCATCCTTCGGGCCGACCCAGGCGGCATCGCAGGCGAGCTCCTCGCCGTTCGGACCCCTGTTCGGATTCAGATAGGTGGCGACGTCGGCGCCCTCGCGCTTCGCGGCGTCAAGGAACCGCGTGCGGGCTTCGGCATAGTCCTTGGAGAAGGCGTGATCGATAAACTCGAGAATGCTCATTCGGTCGGGTCCGGGTAACGGGGAGGGGTAACCGCCGCGAAGATTAACAGGAGACCGGAGGCAACCACCACTTCCGTAACGGAATTTTCTGTTGAGCGGATCGGAACAAGGTGGGAGCGTTCCGCCGGTCTCGTCCTTATCCCGTCGCGCGCGGAGCCTGCTGCCCCATGCCCCTTCCCGGAAACATCCTCGTCATCACCGCCGACCAGTGGCGCGCCGACTGTCTCTCGGCGCTCGGCCATCCCGCGGTGCGGACGCCGAACATCGACGCGCTCGCCGCCGACGGCGTGCTGTTCGAGCGGCATTACTGCCAGGCCGCGCCCTGCTCGCCGGCGCGCGCCTCGCTCTATACCGGGCTCTACCAGATGAATCACCGGGTCTGCCGCAACGGCACGCCGCTCGATGCACGGTTCACGAATATCGCGCTGGAGGGGCGGCGCGCCGGCTACGGACCGGTGCTGTTCGGCTATACCGACCAGAGTTTCGATCCGCGGTCCCTGGCGCCGGACGACCCGCGCCTGAAGACCTACGAGGAGGTGCTGCCGGGATTCGAGCGCCTTGCCCGCTTCGACGAGCCGGCGGCGGACTGGCTGCAATGGCTGGAGGCGCAGGGAGAGGACGTCTCGGACGGGCTCGGCGGGGTCTACGGCACGGTCCCGAGGCCGTTCAAACGCGCGGACCTGATCCCGCGCTTCACGGCGGAGCACACGGAAACCGGCTACATCACCGAACGTTTCCTTGATTTCGTCGGGCGCCAGGACAGCGGAACGCCCTGGTTCGCGCATCTCTCCTTCATCCGCCCGCACCCGCCCTTTTCGGTGCCGGAACCGTACAATTCGATGGTGCCGGACGAGCTCGTGGACCTGCCCGTGCGGGCGGGCTCGCCGGAGCAGGAGGGCGCGCTGCACCCCTTCGTCCGCTATGTCCTCGGCGAGGTGAAATCGAAATCCTTCGTCCCCGGCGGCGGCGACCGGCCGGTGACCGACTGGAGCGACGCCGAGATCCGGGCGGTGCGCGCGGTCTATTACGGCATGATCGCCGAGGTCGACGCCCAGCTCGGCCGGATGATCGCCGGGCTGAAGGCGGCGGGCGCCTACGAGAACACGCTGATCGTGCTGACCAGCGACCATGGCGAGATGATGGGCGAGCACCATCTCTTCGGGAAGCTCGGCTATTTCGAGGGCAGCTATCACATTCCGCTGATCGTGCGGGCGCCGGACGGGCCGCGCGGGGGCCGGGTCGGCAAGTTCACCGAATCCGTCGACATCGCGCCGACGCTGGCCGAATGGAGCGGGATCGATATTCCGCTGCAATATGACGGCCGCTCGCTGCTGCCGTTCCTCCGGGGCGAGGAGCCCGCGGACTGGCGCCGGGCGGCGCACTGGGAGTTCGACTTCCGCGAGGTCGTCAGCGGCAGGCCGGAGGCCGCGCTCGGCCTCAAGCTCGACCAGTGCCAGCTCGCCGTGCATCGCGGCGAGCGTTTCAAATACGTCCATTTCGCCGCCCTGCCGCCGCTGCTCTTTGATCTCGAGACGGATCCGGGCGAACTGGTCAATCTCTCGGGCGACCCCGCCTATGCGGCGGAGGAACTGGCCGCGGCGCGGGAAATGCTCTCCTGGCGCCAGGCGATGAGCGACCGCACGCTGACCGGGATCGAGCTGACCGGCGACGGGCCCGCGGAGAGATCCTTCGCGGATCGCTACTGAAGCGGTTCCGCGGGACCGCTTGGCCGGGCTCTCGCCGCGCTGATAAGCTGCCGCGGAAACGGGCGGTATTCCGGGGAGCAACATGAGCGAGACCGACAATTATTCCATCGACCCGCAGATGGCGAAGGCCATCGAGCGCATGGTCGAGATCGCCGAGGAAGAGAATCTGGGCCCCATCCCGCCCGACCCGAGCCCGCCGGAAGCCCGCGCCCGGATGGAGGCCGAGCGGGCCTGGTGGAACCGGGAACTCCCCGAGATGGCGGAGGTCCGCGAGGAGACGATCGCGGGACCGCACGGCCCAATCCGGGTCCGCCTGCTCTATCCGGACGTGCCGCGCCTGGCGCCGGTCCTGGTCTATTTCCACGGCGGCGGCTGGGTCGTCGGCTCGCTCGAGACCCATCATCGCGCCATGCGCTATCTCGCGCTCAGGAGCGGGTGCGCCGTTGCGGCGGTCGATTACCGCCTCGCGCCGGAGCACAAGTTCCCGGTGCCGCTCGAGGATTGCGTCGCCGCGATCGACCATCTGAGCGCGCACGGCGCCGCCTGGGGGCTCGATCCCGCGCGCCTCGCGGTCGGCGGCGACAGCGCGGGGGCCAATCTCGCGCTCGGCGCGGCCCTCTCGCTGCGCGACCGGGGCGACAGTCCGGTCAAATCCCTGACCCTGTTCTACGGCTGCTACGACCGGGACCTCGAGGACGAGTCCCACACGCTCTTCGGCGACGGCAGTTTCGGACTCTCCACCGCCTCCATGCGCTGGTACTGGAACCATTACCTGAAGGACGCGGCCGATGCCGACAACCCCTATGCCTGCCCGCTCCGGGCGGATCTGGGGGGCCTGCCGCCGACCCAGCTCTATCCCGCCGGGCTCGACCCGCTGCGCGACGATTCCATCCACATGAAGGCGCGCATGGAGGCGGCGGGCGTGCCGGTCGAGTACAAGCTCTATCCGGGCGTCTGCCACGCCTTCATCAACCTGACCCGCATGGTCGACCAGGCGCACGAGCTGATCGACGACGCGACCTCGGCGATCCGGCGCAATCTGGGGCTCGGCTGAGGCCGGCCCCCGGTCCTAGGCCTCCGCCGCCGCCCGGTCCTTCGGCAGGCGGAGCGTGATCAGGTTGGTCGCCAGGATCGAGCCTGCCAGCAGGTAGAACACCGAGACCAGGCCGAAGGCGTCCGCCAGCATGCCGCCGAGCAGCGGGATCAGCATCGAGAAGCCGCTCTGCGTGCCGAACATCAGGCTGGTCGCCGACCCGCCGAGATGCTCCGGCGTCAGGTCCATCATCCAGCTGTGCACCACCGGGCGCACGGCATAGAGCACGAAGCCGAGCAGCGAGATCCCGGCGATGAAGGCGGTCTCGCTGCCGAGGAAGGTGAGGCTGGCGATGATCAGCGTCGAGGCGCTGAGCCCGGCCAGCACCACGGTGCGCCGCCCCGCCCGGTCCGACCAGACGCCCGCCACCGGCGTCGCGATCACCCCGCCGATCTGCATCGCCGCCATGGCGATGCCGATCGTCACCGGGCCGGAGCCCATGTCGTGCGCGAGATAGAGCGGCAGGAAGGCGAGCAAGCCCGACTGCGTCATCGAGCGGAAGCCGCTCATCAGGCAGAGGCCGAGGATCGCGCGGTTGGCGATGACGATCTTGATCCCGTCCAGATATTCCGCGAGGCCGACGCCGTGTCCCGCGCCGGTCTTCGGCCGCACGGTCTCGTAGCGCAGCAGGCCGAGGGCGAGGATCGCGGCGACCGCGAGCACGGGCAGGGCCGACACTTCCGCCGCCTGCTGCCAGCCGAGCGCCGCGATCAGCGCGCCGGCCGCGAGCGGGGCGACGGTGTCGCCGGTGCTGGCGCCGAGGCCGTGGATCGAGAGCGCGTAGCCGCGGTTCTTCGGATAGCGGCTGGAGAGGAAGGAGATCGCCGGCGGGTGCCAGAGATTGCCGGTGACGCCGATCACCGTGACCAGCCCCGCGATGGCGAGGAAGGTGCCGGCCAGCCCCATCGCCGCCAGGGCGAGGGCGCCGATCGCGACGGAGAGGATCTGGAACAGCACCTTGCGCCCGGAAATGTCGATCAGCGGCCCGCTGAAGAAGTTCGAGACGAAGGAGCTGACATGGAACACGCTGACCAGCGCGCCCGCCTCGGTGTAGCTGAGGTCGAGGGCCAGCGCGAGCGGCGGCAGCAGCAGGTAGAAGGTCGCGGCCGTCCAGTGGATCGCACCGTGGCCGAGCCCGACCAGCGTGATCGGAATGTTTTCCCTGAGGGTGACGCCGGTGAGGCGCTCGGAAAGCGACATGGGGGATCCTGAGGTAGGGGGCCGTGTGAGGGGGCAGGATATCGCGGGGAAGGGGGAGGTGGAGGAAATATTTGATGCGGTTATGGAGAAGTGGGTTTGCGGTGGAAAGCGGGTACCGGAGAGGCGGCATTGCGTTGTCGGCCTTCGCTGGGGAGTGGTCGTTCGTTCCTCGGTGCTGTTTATCGAACTTCCCTCATTGCCCCGTTCTTGCCCCTTAGAAGATCATGAAGTCGGCGCTGGAGAGTGCATCAGCGCGCACGCCGATCAGGGTGACCGAGTTACCGGCTCCGAAGTCAATGACCGCATCACCGTCGGCATTGTCGGCAACCCGAGCAAGCATGTCCTGCGTCGTGGTGACTGCCGTGCCGTTGATTCCGTCGGCAACAGCGATCCGGTCCTCGCCGGCAGTGAAGCTGTATATGATGTCGTTACCCTCCGCCGTCTCGAAGCTGAACTGGTCGGCCCCAAGCCCACCGGTCAGGACATCGTCTCCGGTCCCGCCAACCAGCGTATCGTCACCCTGCCCGCCATAGAGCGTGTCGGCACCATGGCCACCGGAGAGCGTGTCCCCGCCCTGGTTGCCGTAGATGAGGTCGGCGCCGAGATTGCCCCAGAGCTGGTCATCCTCCTGCCCTCCGACCAGTGTATCGTTGCCCTGACCGCCATGGAGCGTGTCGCTCCCCCGGTTGCCGCAGACGATGTCCGCCCCCTGGTTGCCATAGAGGATGTCCCCGCCCTGGCCGCCATAGAGCGTGTCCGCGTCACCCTGCCCCCAGAGCGTGTCCGCGCCCTGGTTGCCGTAAAGCAGGTCAGTACCATTGCCGCCATACATCACGTCGCTGCCGGCCAGTCCCGAAAGCGTATCGGCTCCGCTCGTACCACTCAGCACGTCATCACCGGAACTCGCCGCGTTCGCATCGCCGCTACCGCTGCCGGAGTCCGCCGGCTTCGCACCGAGGTCCTGCAGCGTCACGTCATTGCCGTCGCCGCCGGCATAGCTGATCTGGTACTGGCGGGTGCCGCTGATGAAGGTCGCCCCTTCCGCAAGGCCACTGAAGCTGCCGGTCACGGCATCGGCCCCGTCATTGCTGATCAGCACATAAGTGTCGCCGGTCGTCGATGTGTAGCCAAATACCGTGTTCAGGGTCGCCGAATTGATGGTGACGGTCCCGGTGACGGAGACCTGGTCATGCTGGGTTCCGGCGGTGGTGCCGTCGATCTCCATCGTCGCGGTAGAGCCGCTGGAGAGGGTGAGATTGCCGGTCGAGATCGTGCCCGGACTGTTGCCGGGGGCGATGGTGCCGCCTGACAGGATAGTGACCGGCATGCTGTAGGTGCCGGTCCCCTTGAGGGTCACGCCGGAAGCGATGGAATAGATGCTGCTTCCGCTCAGGGTCCCCGAAAACGTGTTGGAGCCGGGGTCGGAGAAGGAGAGGGAACCGGCGCCCACTTCCACGGTACCGGAACCGGTGAGGGCGCCGATGGTCTCGGTGGTGCCGTTCAGATCCAGGGTCGCCCCGGCGGCGACATTGACGGTGCCGTCATCATCGAGAGCGTTGCCGCCGGAGAGTTGCAGGGTGCCGTTGGAGACTGTCGTGGTGCCCGTGTAGGTGTTGGTGCCGGACAGCGTCAGCGTGCCGCTGCCGGTTTTGGTCAGGCTGCCCGTCCCCGTGATCGCGCCGGAGAAGGTGCCGCTGGATCCCTGATTGACCGTCAGCGCCCCGGACCCGATGGACACGGTGCCGGCACCGGACAGGGTGCCGATAGTCTCCGTGGTGCCGTCCAGATCCAGGGTCGCGCCGGCGGAGACGGACACGCTGCCACTGTTCGACAGCGCGCTGCCGCCCGAGAGCTTCAGGGTCCCGTTCGAGACCGTCGTGCCACCCGAAAAGGTATTGGCCGCGCCCAGGGTGGTGGTCCCGGTCCCGGTCAGGTTTACCGAAGCGGAGCCGGTGATGGCGACGCCCGTTCCGCTCGCGGTCCCGTCGCTGCTAAAGACGTAATCGGTGTCCGTGTGATTGAAATTGACGGTCGCGGTGCCGGTCCCGCCCCGGACCTCCGTGGCGTTCACGATGCCCGCGGCGCCGCCATTGCCAATGTTCAGTGTGCCGGTGCTGCCGGTGAAGAGACCGGTATAAAACGTGCCGCCGACGGTGACCGAGCCGCCGTCCGTAACGGTAAGGGTCCCGATCCCCGAATTTCCGACAAGCAGATTTTGACTGCCGGTATTCACGGTCGAGCCCGCGCCGTCGACGAGCAGTGCCCCCGTGCTGCCAGAAGTGGTGCCGAGATAAGATTGCCCGCCATTGGCCGTCAGCGTCCCGCCGCCGGTGACCTGCAACGTCCCGCTGCTTCCGGCCCCGTTCCCGATATAGAAATAAGAGATCGCGGGCGCTGCTCCGGTCAGCTGCGCCGTGCCACCGTTGCCGATAAGGGCAGAATCGGAAGCGCCGGGCACGCCGGAATCCCAGTTGCCGCCAACGTTCCAGTCGCCTGTCCCGGCGTCCCACTCGGTGAGCAGGACCGGCAGGCCGGCAAGGGCTGCTGCGTTCAGTGCGGGACGTGGCACAGGACGGCCGACGTCGAGGCTCCAGGACCCGCCAAGCGCCGAGCCGCCAACCGGCCTGCTGGCAGCGGCCACAGGGCAGCCGGTCATCCGCTCCAGCATCGTCACGAAAGCCTGGCCGGCCTCTCCCTCAGCGACCGAGCAGGCATAGAGCTCGATCGCAGCACCGGCGAGTGCATGCCCCATCGTGGCCAGAGCGTGCCGGCGCGCCCGCAGACTGTCCCCGGTCAGCGGCCGGTCGCCGAGGATCAGCGCCCCCGACGTCCCATGGCAGATCACAACAAGTCGCCGGCCCGGTGCTGCGTGCACTGCCGCCACAAGCCGGGCTAGGCCATCCTGTTCGGGATCGATCCGTACGACGCGCGCCGGGCCGGTCGCCGCATCCAGGATCTCGTCCGCAGCCGGAACCCGGGAGTCCATCACGATCAGGAGCGGTTGTACGGGCAAGTATTGTGTCGTGTGGAAGCTGGTTGTCGAGAGCCGCTCTGGCCCCGCGTCCGTCACATAGCCTCGATCCATTGTCATAGCGTCCGGCCTGCAAATCATCATCCGACCGTCCATTGATTGTCGAGGCTGTGAAAATTTCCCGCGGACGGGCAATTACTTTCCTTTTAATCCATCACTTAGATAAGAAATTCAGCCGTCATTTTCGGAAACTTTGGAATTTCGAATTTCCAATTGGAAGGTGAGTGGAAAAATTGGAAAAATTGTAATTCGAAACGGTGGGCTGTTTTCGCCTCCGCAACGGTCGAACGCTGCCGGCCGACACAGAGAGCGATACAAGATGCAGCAACCATCCCAACCGCCCGAAGCACCTTTATCTCCGGAGATAAAATTGTTCGAACCATGTCCCTGCGGCAGCGGCAAAACCTATCTCGCCTGCTGCGGCCGCTTGCATTCCGGCACGCCGGCGCGCGACGCCGAGGAGCTGATGCGCTCGCGCTATTCCGCCTTCGCGCGCGGAATGACGGCCTACCTGCAGAAGAGCTGGGCGGCGGAGACGCGGCCGTTGACGCTGGCGCTCGACCCGGCACAGGTCTGGACCGGGCTGGAAATCGAGCGGCACGAGGCGACCGGGCCCGACACCGCCATTGTCCGCTTCACCGCGACCTGGCGCTCGGGAGCGCAGACGGGCCGGATGACAGAGACCAGCCGGTTCCGCCGGGAGGGCGCGGGCTGGGTCTATATCGACGGCATGATCGACTGACCCGGGGGCGTGCGGGCCCCGGAACCTTGCCGCCCGGCATCTTGCCCGCCCAGACCCTTGCCGCCCGGCACCTTGCCGGACGCTCCGGATGCCTCTAAGCCTCTGCCATGCGCATTCTCGACAACATCATCAGCGATCGCGGATCGAAATATGCGGTCTCGGGCGGGCCCTGCGCCTCCGAGGCGGAGGCGAAGGCCTTCATCCGGACGCTCTGCCGCAAGAAGAAATTCGCCAAGGCCACCCATAACACCTGGGCGTTGCTCTCGGCCGGCGGCGCGACGAAGAACGACGACGGCGAGGCGGGGGCGGGGATGGTGATCCTGCGCATGCTGGCGCGGGAAGGGCTGCGGGACCATGTCGTCGTGGTGACGCGCTGGTTCGGCGGCAAGCATCTCGGCGGCGACCGCTTCCGCCATGTGCAGAACGCGGTCCGGATCTATCTCGACGACCTGCGTGCGGGCTCCGAAAATGACCGCTGAAACCGGCAGCGCGGCGCCGTCGCTCGGCGGGCTGCTCGAGGAACTGCTGCAGCACGGCGCCTTCGAGGCGGCTTTGTTCGCGCTGCTGCTCGCTGGCGCGCTCTCGATCCTCTGGTACACGGTCCGGACCGGCGTGCCGCCGATGCCGTCCAACCCCTTCGCCCGCAAGGCGATGTTCCGGCTGATCCCGGCGGAGGCGCGGCCGAAGACGATTTACGAGCTCGGCGCGGGCTGGGGCGGCATCGCCTTCGAACTGGCCGGCCGGTTCCCGGAGGCGCGGGTGGTCGCGATCGAGCTCTCGCCGCTGCCCTGGATGGTGTGCCATCTCCGCCGGCTCATCCAGCCCCGGCGCAATCTCGAGATCCGCCGGGGGGATTTCCTGAAGGCGGATCTCCGTGAGGCGGACCTGCTGCTCTGCTACCTGATGGTCGCGCCGATGCGGGCGCTCGAGCGCAAGCTCGCCGCCGATCTCCGGCCGGGGGCGGTGGTGATCGCCAACGCCTTCGCGCTGCCGGGCTGGGAGGCGGAGGAGACGGAAGTGGTCGGCGAGGCGATGCACGCCAACATCTACCGCTACCGGGTCCCCGGCTGACCGAGGCGCTCGGCGTGCCAGCGCATGTGGTCCTCGATGAAGCTGGCGATGAAGTAATAGGAGTGATCGTATCCTTCCTGGCGCCGGACGAGGAGCCGGATGTCCGTGCCGTCGCAGGCGGCCTCCAGCAGTTCCGGCTTCAGCTGCTCCGCGAGGAAACCGTCGGCGAGGCCCTGGTCGACGAGGATTTCGGGCACGCGCGCGCCGTCCTCGATCAGGGCGCAGGCGTCGTATTCCCGCCACTTCGCGGTGTTCGGACCGATATAGCCGGTCAGGGCCTTCTCGCCCCAGGGGCAGTGCATGGGGGAGCAGATCGGCGCGATGGCGGAGACGCTCCTGAACCGCTCCGGGTTGCGCAGCGCCAGGGTAAGGGCGCCGTGCCCGCCCATGGAATGACCGGTGATCGCCTGCCGGGTCATGTCGAGCGGCAGCGCCTGTCCGGCGACGGCCGGCAGTTCCCGTTCGATATAGCTGCGCATCCGGTAATGCGCCGACCAGGGCGCCTCGGTGGCGTCGACATAGAAGCCCGCGCCCTTGCCGAAATCGTAGGCGCCGTCCGGATCGTCCGGCACCTCGTCGCCGCGCGGGCTGGTATCGGGTGCGATCAGGGCGATCCCGAGCTCGGCCGCGACGCGCTGGGCGCCGGCCTTCACGGTGAAGTTCTCCTCCGTGCAGGTCAGGCCGGAGAGGAACCAGAGCAGCGGAACGTCCGCCTTGTCGGCCTGCGGCGGCAGATAGGCGGCGAAGCGCATTTCCGTGCCGGTCTCGCTCGAGGGGTGCGCATAGACGATCTGTTTGCCGCCGAAAGCCTTGGCTTCGGAGACTGTCGTCAGGCTCGGTGCGCTCATCTCGGTCCCTCCCGTTCGCTGTCCGTCGCGGGGGAAGCTACACCAAGCCCGGGACGCGATAAACGTTCCCATGTTTCATGGCGCCGGCAGGCCATGAAAGGTCCCTTTCGGGTTATCGGGGTTATGCGCGACGGCTTAGATCATTAGGATGCGGGCTCATCCGGAACAGAGGGACCCCCATGCCTAAGATCAATGCCAAACGCCTCCTGAAAGACCTGAAGGACCTGCGCGCGATCGGTGCCGTCGAGACCGGGGTCGTCAGACCGGCCCTCAGCGAAAAGGATCTCGAAGCCCGGCGCTGGCTGAAGCAGCGTTTCGAGGATGCGGGGCTCGACACCGTGCTCGACGGGGTGGCGAACGTGATCGGGCGCTCGACGAAGAACGGCCCGGCGCTGATCGTCGGCTCCCATTCGGACACCCAGCCGCGCGGCGGCTGGCTCGACGGTGCGCTCGGCGTGATCTACGGACTCGAGGTCGCGCGGGCGCTTGCCGAGGATCCGGAGACCTCCGATCTCGCCGTGGATGTGGCGTCCTGGCAGGACGAGGAGAGCCGGTTCTACGGCTGCATCGGGTCGCGCTCATGGATCGGCGTCGCCGATCCGGAGGTCGAGGCGAAGGCGACCGACCGCGACGGGGTGAAGCTGACCGACGCGCTGAAGGCGGCGGGCCTCACCGATGTGCCGCGGGCGCGGATGGAAGAGGGGCGCTATGTCGGCTATCTCGAGGCGCATATCGAGCAGGGCGCCTGGCTGGAGGAGGCCGGAGAGCAGATCGGCGTGGTGACCTCCATCGTCGGCATCCGCGGCATGACCCTGCGCTTCGAAGGCGAGCAGAACCATGCGGGAACCACCACGATGGCCCGACGGAAGGATGCGGCGACCGCGCTCTTCAGGGCGGCGAACCGGATCCACGAGGAGTTCCCGAAACACGCCAAGCCGACGACGGTCTGGACCATCGGCCGGGTTTCGGTCGAACCCGGCGCGGCCTCCATCGTGCCGGGCTATGCGGAGCTGACCCTGCAGTTCCGCGACAGCGAGGACGCGCTGCTCGACAGGTTCGAGGAGATCGTTCAGGGCATCGTCGCGGAGATCAACGCGGAGGGGCGGGTGAAGGCGTCCGCGGAACGCAACCGCACCCCGGTCCGCCCGTCCGACATGGACGAAGGCTTCCAGGAGCATCTTGCGGCCGCGGCGGAGAAGACCTCGCCGGGAAAATGGCGGCGGATGCCGAGCGCTGCCGGGCACGACCCGATGGTCCTGACCGGGGCGTTGCCCTGTGCGATGCTCTTCATCCCGTCGATCGGCGGGATCAGCCACGATTTCGCGGAAGACAGCCACGAGGAAGACATCGTCGCCGGCTGCCAGGTTCTGGCGGACGCTGCGGCGTCCATCCTGAAAGCGGCCCGGAAGGACGGATCATGAGCGGAACAGATCATACCAACGAGGCGGTGGAGTGGCTTGCGGCCGCGCGCCTCGGAGGCGGACCGACCGCAAGGCTGCCCGACGCGCTCATGCCGCAGACGGTCGAAGACGGATACGCGCTTCAGCATCGCCTCAATGCGCATCTGACCCAGGCGGGGTTCGGGCCGGTCGTCGGGCACAAGATCGGCTGCACGACGAAGGTGATGCAGGACTACTTGAAAATCGACCAGCCCTGCGCCGGCGAAGTCTTCGCGACGATGGAGTTCCACGAGCAGGCCGATGTCCAGATCGACCTCTACCACCGGATCGGGATCGAAGTGGAGATCGGTGCCTTGCTGTCCCACGACCTCGCCGGCGATGGCCTCTTCGATCGCGGCAATGTCGGCGGATATGTCGAAGCGGTGCTGCCGGCGGTCGAACTGGTGGACGACCGGTACGTGGATTATCCCTCGCTCCCGGCGCCGATGCTGGTCGCGGACAATTTCTTCAATTCCGGCGCCGTCCTCGGCGCACCGGTCCTGAACTGGGACGGTCTGGATCTCGAAGCCGTTTCCGGGACGCTCTATATCAACGGGGAGGAGTCAGGCTCCGGGATCGGTGCCGACATTCTCGGCCATCCCTTCGAAGCGCTGGCCTGGCTGGCGAATTTGCGTCAGGCGCAGGAGCGCCCGCTGCGCGCCGGTGAGTTCGTGCTCCTCGGCAGTGTCGTGAAGACCGTTCACTTCGATGCGCCGGCACGATGTGTGGCGGATCTTGGCGACCTCGGACGGGTCGAGGTCAGTTTCATCTGAGCCGCCGTACCGTCAGCAGGGACGATTCGCCATCGACGGCGCGGCGCGCGCTGCGCGGCTTGAATTCGTTTCGGGGAAGATCGAGCCAAGCCTTCGGGGCCCTTGTGCTGCACATTTCGCGGTGTCACCATCTGAGTGTACTTGTTCGAGGCCTACCTGACCTGCCGGAGCAGGGCGCGGATTCGGGACGCAAATCAGATGACGACATTCGTTCTCGTTCATGGAGCGTGGCACGGCGGATGGTGCTGGCGCCGGGTCGCGGACCGTCTCCGCGCCGGTGGACACGACGTTTTCACCCCGACCCTGACGGGACTCGCCGAGCGCTCTCATCTGCTGTCGCCGACAGTCAATCTGCAGACCCATATCCTCGACATCGCGAACCTTCTCGAATGGGAGGATCTCGAGGACGTGGTGCTCTGCGGGCACTCCTATGGCGGGATGGTCATCACCGGGGCCGCCGACCGGCAGAGCGCGCGGGTCAAGGCACTGGTCTATGTCGATGCCTTCGTTCCGGCCGACGGGGAATGCGCCATGGATTCCCGGCCGCCCGATCGGGTCAAGCTCGCCTATGAGCAGGTCCGCACGGTCGGGGAGGGATGGTGGATGCCGCCGACGCCGGCCGCCTCGTTCCGCGTCAACGAGGCCGACCAGGCATGGGTCGATGCGAAATGCACGAATTTTCCGATCGCCTGCTTTACCCAGCGCGTGCACCTGAGCGGTGCGGTCGAGGCCATTTCCCCGAAATATTACATTCGCGCCGCAGGCTACAAGGCGCCGCAATTCGATGCCTGCGTCGAGAGGCTGACAGGGGCTCCGGGCTGGACCGTGAGCGAAATGCCGTGCGGGCACGACATCATGGTTGACATGCCGAACGAGCTTGCCTCGCTATTTCAGGTGGCCGGGCGTCAGGCGTGAGTGCAAGGGAGTCGCGCCCGCCCGAAGTCCATGCGCCTGAATGGCCTGTTTCCCCAGGATCTGCGGATCTCAGGGCGGAGAAGATCCTAACTCATTGCGTTTACGGAATCTTAGTTTCCTCGGAAATACCATCCTACGCCCATGAAACCACTGCACTTCCCGAGCATTCGGGGCGCTGTGCCCGAACCTGATCTGGCCGCTGGACCCGTTCATGACCAAGATGAATATAGCCGAGCAGTTCGAGGCTTTTGACGCGCTTCACGATGGCGCCTTTCTCCTGGATTCCAATGGTCTCGTTGTTGCGGTTAACAACAGCGGTACCGAGATGGTCGGGCTTGGAGCGATGCGTGTCATCGGGACGCCGTTCCGAAACTATTTTTCCGACTGCGAAACATTGCTGGAGAGCGGGAACAAAGACGTCGTCGAGATCAACGGGCGCCGTGCCGACGGTGTGGGAATGCTCGTTGAGGCGCGGGTGTCGGAGGTCCAGTGCGGCGGGAGGATATGCTTCCTCCTCATTCTCCGGGACCGGCGCAGCCGCGTTGCGCTGGAAGAGAAACTGGTCTGGGCCGCGTTCAACGATCCGGCGACGAGGCTCCCCAATCTCCTCGGTTTCTGCAGCCGGATCGGCCAACGTCTTCAGGGCGGTGACTTTGCCGCCGACGGATCGGAGATGGTCATCGCAATATCGCTCGGGCGTCTCGGGTTTTTCGCCGGTACGCTCGGCGAGGCGACGCGGGCTCGGATCGTTCGTGAGGCGGGCGACCGGCTTCGGCGGCTCGATGCGGTTTCCGAAGTCGCGCTGCTGGATGATTCGACAATCGGGATCGTTGCGGCGGTCAAGAGCGCGGCGGACGAGTTCGGCGAGATCATCGAGGGATTGCGGGCCTGTGTCGAGGTCAGTTATTCGCCAAGCGAGAACGCAGCCCGGATCGTTCCGCATTTCGGGGTAAGCCGCATCAACGATCCGGACCTGGACCCCGAGGATATTGTGCGCAAGGCGAGGTTTGCCCTCAACGCCGCGATGCAGAAAGCCATGGGCAGTATTGAAATCTATCGCGACGAAACCCATCGCAAGGCCGTCCATGATCTGGTCGTTGAGCACGATTTGAGGCGTGCGATCTCAGAGCGACCGGAAGAATTCTGGTTGGCGTATCAGCCGAAGGTCGATTGTGATTCCGGCGAGATCATGGGCCTGGAAGCCTTGCTGCGCTGGAATCACCCGAAGCGGGGCTCGGTCGGACCGAATGACTTCTTCCCGGTCGCGCGGCAGGCCGGAATAGCGTCCGAACTCACCTTCATCGTCCTGGAAAGGCTGGTCTCGCAGATCAAGGAGTGGCAGTCAGCCGGACTGAGGACCGTCCCGATTGCGTTCAATATCGGTGCCGACGACGTCCGGGAAAACCGGGTGGTCCCTTTCTTGAAGGACCTGTTGCTCAAAGCGGACCTTTCGCCGAGCGCGCTGGAATGCGAACTCACCGAAACGAGTATTGTGGCCGACATGCGCGCCGCCAGGACACTGTTCGAGCAACTGGTCGCGATGGGCCTGACGACGGCGGTCGACGATTTCGGGACCGGATATTCCTCGCTCGTCCACATTACCGACTTGCCGGTCAGTGTGGTAAAGATCGATAAGTCCTTTGTGCAGACCATGGAAACGAGCAAGGGCAGCAAGGCAATCGTTCAGGCGATCACCGCGATGACCGCGGCCATGGGGGCGGTTTCTATTGCAGAGGGGATCGAGACCCATGCCCAACTGAGCGAGATCCGTGCGTATGGCTGCAAGCTGGCGCAAGGTTTTCTGTTTGACCGGCCGCTGGATCCGGATGCCGCGGCGCGCCGTCTTGCGGAAAAGAATCCGTATGCGGCGCAGCTTGAGCAGGATATGGCCATACTGGTCTAAAGCGCGTTAGATGCACATCTCTGTCCAAAGCGGATTGATAGGTCTCACTCTCTAATTATGGCGCGGATCCGCCTGCCGCGTGCTGTGGAAGCCTGGTAGTGTCCGAAGACGATCAGAAACCGGCCGCCAAACCCGCCGAAGCCGCAACTACGGCCGCGCCGTCAAAGGCAGCGGCCGAATCGCCTGCAGCGACGTTGCGGTTCGAGGGGGTCGATTTCACCTATTTCCTTTGGCTGGCGACGGTCGCGACGGCAATACTGTCTTCGGTCAGTATGCTTCTGGCGCTTGGCATCTATCTGCTGAATTTCGCTTCCGAACTCGCGTGGGATACACCGATCTTCGCGGCTGCGAACTACATGGGTATCATGCGTGTCACCGGCGTATTTGCCGGCATGTCCGTGATCGCGCATGTCCTGCGCCTGAGGATGGTCGCCATCGCCAACGCGACACAGGCTCTTCCGTTCCCGGACGAGATCATCGCGACGCCAAGCACGGGAGATCCGACGATCGACAAGTTCGAATGTGTCGGCCGTGTCCATATCCATGTCTATGAAGACGAAGTGGTGGATCTGATCCTGGCCAATCGGCCGAAAATCCAGCAAGCCCTATCGTCCGCCCTCGTAATCGCGATAAGCGATCCGGTCGTGCGTTATTCGAAGGACAAGATCGAGCACACCCTGCGGATGGGGCTTGGTAGCCTGCTGCCTCTGAAGTGCGTGTCGCACGTGACTGTTACAGAACTTCGTCACCGGGTGCGGTCCGCACAACCGCCCGAATGAGTCCTCCCGGTTCGCTCTAGAACGTCGGCAACGGTCAGCTCGCAGCCCGGGGCTGGGGGTCGTCCAGCAGCACGAGCTCCGGGTCGAGGGGACTGAGCAGGGCGTTCTCAAGATTGGCGGCGCGCAGGTTCGTCTTTCGCACCCTTCCGGCCGAGTTTCCGTCGCTCGAACTGATCGGCGCCGGCTGGATCACTGCATCGGTCAGATCGGCGCCGCGCAGGTTGCAGCCCCACAGACTGGCGCCGGAGAGGTTACATCCCCGCAGGCTCGCCATCTCGAAATCCGAATTCGAAAGATCGGCCAGGATCAGCATCGAGCCATTGAATTGCGCGCCCCTGAAGCTGACGCCGCGCATCTGCGCGCCGCTCAGATTGAGGTTCCGCAGGTCGGCATTGTCCAGATTGGCGCCGTCGAGATCGGCCCGGGCGCCGCGGGCGCCGCCCGTGGTTACCCAGAAATCGTGCTCGATCAGGCGCCGGTGCAGTTCCACCGAGACCGGATCCATGGCGCCGTGCAGCCGGACCGCGGACATGTCGACGCCGGAGAGATCTGTATTCTTGATCCGCGCTCCGATCATGTTGGCGCCGCGGAGAAGCGCGCCGGTCAGGATCGCGCCGCTGAGATCCGCGCCTGTCGCAACCGAGCGGCTGAGATCAGCGGCATCCAGGGCGGCTCCGACAAGCTTGGCATTGCGCAATGTCGCTCCGCAGAGCCGCGCATGGGAAAGATTGGTCCGCTCCAGATTGGCGCCGGAGAGATCCGCGTCCTCGAGAATCGCGCCTGAGAGGTCGGCGCGCTCCATGTTTGCGTGATGCAGGCGGGCGTGGGAGAGATTGAGAGGGGCCACCTCCGTTTCGATGCCGGACCAGGTTGTCTCGGCGACACGGCCTCGCGTGCGGGTCAGGTTTGCGCCGCGCATGTCGGCGTCGGTGAAATCGACCGACGCTATGATCGCTTGGCTGAAATTCGTCTTCTCCAGCTTTGCGCCGCGGAGATTTGCCGACATCAGGTCGGCGCCGGAGAGATCCGCTCCCGACAGGTCCGCGCCTTCCAGGTTGGCGCCCTGCAGATTTGCGCCGCGCATGAGAGCATTCTGGAGTTTAAGATGGCGGAGATCGCTCCCGAAGAGATTGGTCTCCGAGAGGTCCGCCGGTCTGCCGGCGGCAGGATCATCCAGCCATAGCTTGTGCTGGTGAAGTGCGTGCTCCAGCGCCTCTTTGGAGATGTATTGCAGGGTGCCCATAAGCATACAATATGGGAACAGATTTAATGTTTGGTTAAAGACTGCGCCGGTTGCGACGCCTCGACTCCCCATCGAAAGCTCTCTGGACGCCGCGCCGGTCCGACGTCATAAAGACGCCCGGTACTCGTTGATTTCAACAGGAGAGGGTCGGTCGTGGCGATTGACAAGATCGTCCGGTCCCGTGCGGAAGCCGTGCAGGGGATCGGGGACGGAAGCACGGTGTTGATCTCGGGTTTCGGGAATGCAGGTGTTCCGACGGACCTTATCCATGCCCTGCTCGACGAGGGATCGCGCGACCTGACCGTGGTGTCGAACAATGCAGGAACCGGGGACAAGGGCCTCGCCGCCTTGCTCCGCGAAGGTCGGGTGCGCCGAATTGTCTGTTCCTATCCGCGTTCGGCGGGATCGATCGCGTTCGACGAACTCTACGCGGCTGGAAAGATCGAGCTCGAACTGGTGCCGCAGGGTACGCTCAGCGAGCGCATGCGTGCGGCCGGCGCCGGTATCGGCGCCTTCTATACCCCGACAGGGGTCGGTACGCGGCTTGCGGAAGGCAAGGAGGTTCGGGAAATCGACGGGCGCGAATACGTGCTGGAATATCCGCTCAGGGGCGACGTTGCGCTGGTCGAGGCGGAGTCCGCCGACCGTTGGGGGAACCTGACCTACAACAAGTCCGCACGGAATTTCGGTCCGGTCATGGCGATGGCCGCCGAACTGACCATCGTCGAGGCGCGGAACATTGTGGAACTCGGCCAGATGAATCCGGAAGCCATCGTGACGCCGAGCATTTTCGTGGACCGTGTTCTCCACGTTCCGGCGGAGGCCGCCTCCGCGGCGTGACGCCGGCCTGAAGCATCGACTTCGGGATCAGGCGTCCCGGTGCTTCTTCCGCTCGCCGACAAGATAATCGATCGCCCGGGTGACACCGCCGGACTCGTGCGGAATGTCAAGATAGGCCAGCGTCGCCTCGACCGTCGCCAGTGCCCCGTAGAGCATCGGTTCGTTGATGTCGCCCATATGGCCGATGCGGAAAGCCCGGCCGTTGAGGTTCCTGAGACCGCCGCCGAGGGCGCATTGCATTTCGTCTCGGCAGACATTGCGGATCTCGTTTCCGTCAATGCCTTCCTTCAGCAGGATCGTGGTGACGCCGTCCGCGCGCTCGTGCGGGTTGACCGCATTCAGTTCCATTGCGCCGGCCTTGCTCCAATGTGTGACGCAGCGCCGGGTCGCCTCGGCCAGGCGCTTGTGACGGGCGAAGACGTTCTCCAGGCCTTCCTCAAGCAGCATGTCCAGAGCCGCGCGCAGGCCGTAGAGCTGGCTCTGCGGGCTGGTACCGCAGAAGGTTCGGTAGCTTTCGGACGCGAGGCGCAGCGACCAGTCCCAGTATCGGCGCTGCGACGTCGCTTTCTTATGCCTCTCAAGCGCCGTCGGCGAAGCCGCGATGAAGCCGAGGCCCGGCGGCATCATTAGGCCTTTCTGCGACGCGCAAACGGCGACGTCCACGCCCCATTCGTCCATACGGAAATCGGTCACACCGAGAGTCGGGATGGTGTCGACCAGCAGCAGGGCGGGGTGGCCGGCCTCGTCGATCGCCTTGCGGATGGCGGCGATGTCGCAGGTTACGCTGGTCGCGGTGTCGGTCTGGACGATCAGGAGGCCCTTGATCTCGTGGTTCCTGTCGGCGGCGAGCCGGTCGCGGATCTTGGCCGGGTCGATCGCCTGACGCCAGTCGCCCTTGATGGTCTCTGTGCGCAGCTGCAGCGCTTCGGCCATCTCGCCCCAGCCTGTCGAGAAGTTGCCGAGCTCCGGCACAAGCAGCAGGTCGCCGGGCGACATGGTATTGACGAGCGCGGCCTCCCAGGCACCGTGCCCGTTGGACGCGTACATGAAGATCTCGTGCTCGGTCCGGAAGATCTTCTTCAGGTCCTGAAAGCAGGATTCGATGACTGCCAGGGGTACCGGATCGCTCAGGTCCATCGGATTGCGGACCATGGCTCGCAGCACGCGTTCGGGCACATTGGTCGGGCCCGGAGTGTTCAGAAGGTGCCGGCCGCGATGAACGCTGTAAGACATAAGGGTACTCCCAGTTCCGTTACACCTGCTCTCGGGCGGAACGGTCCTTTCCCGGGAAGTGGCGCAATCCGCGATTTTCGTTGGTTAGTCCGCGAAGAATCCCGCATATCGGGGATATGCGGATCGAGTTATAAGTTTCTCCGCGCGAAGCGGCAATACTTCAAAATCAAACGTTTGCCGTTATTATGAGTGCCGAAATCGAACCAATCTGGAGCGCCGTCATGGCACTTGAAGCTGAGGCCCGGGACGAGGCGGTCAAAAAATTGACGCGGAATCAAGTCGCTTGGCGTGCCGCGAACGAGATTCCCGATGGAAGTTTCGTCAATCTCGGGATCGGTCTGCCGACCACCTGCGCCAACTTCATGCCTGTCGATCGTGAGATCGTTTTGCATAGTGAAAACGGCATCCTCGGTGTCGGTCCGGCGCCCGAGCCCGGCAAGGAAGACCCTGAACTGATCAATGCATCGAAGGACCCGATCACTCTGGTTCCGGGCGGTTCCTTCTTCGTCCATTCCGATGCCTTCGTGATGATCCGGGGCGGGCATATCGACTTCGCGCTGCTCGGAGCCTTCGAAGTCTCCGTTGCGGGCGACCTTGCAAACTGGACCACCGAAAATCCGAAATTTCCGCCGGGGGTCGGCGGTGCGATGGATCTTGCGGCGGGGGCGAAGCAGGTTTGGGTCTTGACCGATCACGTCACCCGCAAGGGCGATCCGAAGCTCGTCGAAAAATGCAGCTATCCGCTCACCGCGCAGAAAGTCGTTACCAAGGTCTTCACCGACCTCGCCGTCATCGACATAACGGATGAGGGACTGGTGGTCCGGGAGATGGTCGAGGGCATGACGCTTGAGGCGCTGCAGGAACTGACCGAGCCGAAACTCTCCCTGGCGCCGGATTGCAGGGTTCTGGCGGCGCCGGCGGTCTAGCTCTAGATCGTCCCGTATGTGCGCTTCGGTTGACTCCCTTGGCTTCCACGGTTTCACTTCGGTGCCGAACGCCGCGTGGCGTCGGCTCCAATTCCGGGGGCGTGCCTGAATCATGGATGAAGTGGAGATCTTGCCGGCCCGCGCGAGTGACCGGGACGGGCTGACAGAGCTGGTCCGGGAACTGAAGAATTACGAGCGTTACCTGCATCAGGCGCGGCTGCCGGGCGATCGGGTGGCCGAGAGCCATGTCGATTATCTGATCCATTCGGCGGAAGAGGGCGGCGGCGCGATTTTCATCGCCTGGGTCGGCGACGACATCGCCGGCTTCGTCGCTGGCTGGATGGCCGTCGACCAGGACCCGCTGAACTTTCCGGAGCTGGCCTCGCACGGCTACATATCCGACATCTATGTGCTCTCGCGCTGGCGCGGCAAGGACATTGCGCAGCAACTTCTGGGTGCGATCGAGAGCCATCTCTCCGCCCAGGGCGCGCGTCGCCTCAGAATCCATTCTCTTGCGCGCAATGCAGCAGCACTCGCCGCCTGCCGCGGTTGCGGCTTCGACCCGCTGGAAATCGTGCTCGAAAAACCGCTCTGAGGACTGCTCTCCCGGCCGGCCCGCAAATTGGAACAGCCGGTCGAAATGGCGGAACGCGCCGCGCCGGAGGCGTCGTCGAGGGCGCCGACGGCGGAAAGCAAACGCGGTTTCGGAGCGGTTTTCGCGTGCTGCATTACCCGGCGGACCCGGGCTGCGACTTGGGCCGGCTCGAAGGGACGGAGCCGGAGGCTCACGGACCGTGACTTCGATGTCTTTGAGTTGATTTATGCTCAATCGCCCGCCTCGTGTTTCCAACAACGAGGCAATCAAGATGCGAGGCAGGCTTGCACCGGCAGGCTTGTTTCGGGACTATGAAGACCGAGATCGCGCCGCTTCGGCGGTGTTGTCGCGAAATGCGGCCGCAAAGGCCGTGCAAATGGGAGGAATTATGAAACAAGTCCTGAAAGCGGCGCTTGTCGCCGCACCCTTGGCGTTTGCCGGCACTGCCGCCGACGCCGACACTTTTGTCCGTATGGTTTCCGGCCCGGCCGGCGGGTCCTGGTATCCGCTTGGGGCCAAAATCATGCAGGTCTTCGGCGAGGAAGTTCCGGGCATCGCCACCTCGAACACGTCCGGCGGGGGCATCTCCAACGTCAAGGCTGTCGATGGCGGTGACGCGGAGATCGGCTGGTCCTACGCGCACACCTCGTATAACGGCTATGCCGGTCGCGGGAAGTTCGACAGCAAGCACGAGAACATCCGGCACTTCGCGACGCTTTATCCGGCGACCTTCCAGGTCGCGGTGAAGGCGGATTCGCCGATCAAGACCTTTGAAGACATGAAGAACGCCAATATCAGCCCGGGCAAGGCCGGATGGACCGGAACCGCGTTCGCCGAGTCCATCCTGAAGGCGTATGGCTTTGATTTCGCCAAGATCAAGGAAAACGGCGGCACCGTGCACTACGTGAGCTATACGGAGTCGGTCGCCCTGATGAAAGATGGCCATATCGATGTCTTCATGGCGGCGACTTCCGTGCCGCAGGCCTCCTTCATCGAGCTGCAGCACAGCCCCGGCATCCGTTTCATCGGTCTGCCGCAGGGCAAGCTCGACCAAATCATCAACGACAACCCGGGCTACATCACCGGCTCGATCCCGAAAGACGCCTATGAAGGCCTCGAGGCCGACATTCCGTCGCTGGGCATCGTCACCAACATGGTCGTCAGCAAGGACCTGCCGGACGAGACCGTCTACCAGATGTGCAAGTCTTTCTGGAAAAATCACGCCACCTTCGCGGCGGTTAAGAAGGTCTGGAACCGGGTAAAACTGGAAGATGCCCTGAACGGCGCGGCCATCCCGGTCCATCCGGGGGCGAAGAAGTGCTACGACGAGCTCGGCGTCAAGGCCGCCAGCTAAGCGTCTGACTCTCGCGGACCGGGCTCCGGCCCGGTCCGCTTCTCATTTCAGGACATCGGACCGACCATGAGCGAAGCCAGCCAGCCGGCGGCGGCCGGACGCTTGGAATATGAAGAGGTCAAGGAATACTCGTTCCTTGAGGAACTCCTCGTCTCCAGGCGCGTCAACCTGAGCTACATCATCATGCTGGTGTGCTGCTCGATCAGCATCGCACTGGCGCTTTTCCATTTGTTCATCGCGCTTTATGGGACACCAGAAGGCCGGTCGTTCCGGTCCGTCCACCTGTCGGTCATGCTGGTCCTCGCGATCCTGATCAATCCGCTGTTCCGGTCTTCTCACAAGGACCAGATTTTGCAACCGGGCGATCCACGCAATCTGCTGCGCGCCGCGGGTTTCGGGATCGACATGATTCTGGTCGGCCTTGTAATCGCTGTGCAGATCTGGACGCTCTGGGATATCGACGCCTTCCAGATGCGCCTTGGCTCGAAGCACCCGACCGACATGATGTTCGGCGGAATCCTGATCGCGATTGTACTTGAAGCGACCCGCCGCGCCGTCGGCATCGCGATGGTGTGCGTCACCGGCTTCTTCATCGTTCACACGCTCTATTCGCACTATTTCTTCGGGATCTTCTACGGTCCGCCGACACGGTTTGCGAAATACATCGACGTCATGTTCGTCAGCAGCAACGGCATCTTCGGGATCCCGCTGCATGTCGCGGCGACATACATCGTTCTCTTTATCGTCTTCGGGGGCGTGCTGATCCGTTCCGGGGCGGGGCGGTTTTTCATCGACCTTGCCGTCGCGCTGACCGGGCACCGGATCGGCGGCCCGGCAAAGGCCGCGACGCTGTCGAGCGCTTTCATGGGAACGGTCTCCGGGTCTGCCGTCGCGAACGTCGTGACCACGGGCTCCTTCACCATCCCCCTGATGAAAAAGACCGGATACCGGGCCAAGTTCGCCGCCGCCGTCGAGGCCTGCGCCTCTTCCGGCGGGCAGATCACGCCGCCGATCATGGGCGCGGCCGCCTTCATCATCGCGGAGAACTTGCAGGTCAGCTACTTCGCGGTGATCATCGCCGCTGCCATTCCGGCCTTCCTCTATTTCGTCACGGTCTATTTCATGGTGCATCTGGAGGCCGAGAAGCACGGCATCGAAAGCATCCCGGCCGAACGGCTGCCGCAGGTCATGGAAGTTCTGAAGGGCGGCTGGCACCTGCTGCTCTCGCTGGTGATTCTGATCGCCTTCCTGATGATGGGCTACACCCCGATGAAGTCGGCGTTCTGGGGCATCCTCAGCCTGATCGCGCTCAGTTTTTTCCATCGCGGAACACGCATGAGCCCCGTCGATATCCTGGCGGCGTTCGAGACCGGTGTCCGCTCGACGGTCGCAGTGACGGTCGCCTGCGCCTGTGCCGGGATCATCATCGGATCGATCTTTGCGTCCGGATTTGGCCTGAAGTTCACCCAGTCGGTGATCGACATGTCAGGCGGCAATCTGCCTCTGCTGCTGTCGATGACCGCGGTGGCATCGATCCTGCTCGGTATGGGAATGACGACAACGGCGGTCTATATCACCGTCGCGGCCCTTATCGTTCCGTCTCTGGAGCAGATCGGCGTCAACGTGATTGCCGCGCATATGTTCGCGTTCTATTTCGGCGTGGTCTCGACCATTACGCCTCCGGTGGCGCTTGCTGCTTTCGCCGGGGCTGCGATCGCGCGGACGCCGCCGATGGCGACGGCCTTCGAGGCCAGCAAAGTGGGCATCGCCAAGTATCTGGTACCGTTCGCGTTTATCTATAATCCCTCGCTGCTCCTGGAGGGGCCTGTCTGGATGACGGTGGTCTCGACCGCACTGGTCCTGATCGGTCTGTGGGTTCTCTCGCTCGGTCTCGAGGGCTGGTGCCGCGGACGGCTTGGGCCGGCGCCGAGAGCGATCCTGTTGATCTCGGCGTTGTTTCTGATGGTCCCTGTGTCCGCGACTCCTTTCGGCATTCCCGGCACTGTGGTCGTGGTGGCCGGACTACTTGCCTCGGGCGGTATTTATGCCTGGCGCAGGACAATCCCGGCCGGTCAGCCGGCGCAATAGGAGGGAAGACGATGGGGTCCATATTCCTTGGAAAAGCGCGGCACTGGCTGCTTTTCGTGTTGGTTGCGATCGCCTTCTGGATCACCGGCATCTATCATCTGCATGTCAGTGAATTCAACATTTTCATGGGTATTACAGGCGGACTGGCGCTGATTCTGGTCTTTGCCGTCATCCTTGATTACCGTCCGGGCGACCGTGTTACCCGCGAGCCTTTGCCGGAACCGGATGACGAGTGAGGCAGGGGCGCTTGCCGGATAGCGGGCCGCGCCATGCGCGGCCCTCTTTGTTTTAGAGGATGGTATGAGCGAAACAGAAACCTTCAACGAACGGGACTCCGCCAGTTACCGCTACTGGATCGAGGAAAAGATCCGCTTTGCCGATCTCGATCCCGTCGGCCACGTGAACAACAATGCGATCGGCGTCTATCTGGAAAGCGCGAGAGTGACCCTGTTCGCCGATGCCGCGGGCGAGATGTATGGCGGCCGGGATGGCCGGCAATCCTGGGTCGTCGCCCGTATGGAAGTCGATTACCTCAAGGAAATGCATTTCCCCGGCAATGTGCGGATCGGAACCCGAATCGAGAAGCTCGGCAACAGTTCTCTCGTCCTGCGCCAGGCGCTTATCAAGGACGGAGAACTGGCCGGACTGGCCCGGGTGATCGGCGTCTGCTTCGATATGCAGGAGCGCAGTTCCATGCGGATTCCGGACGGACTCAGGGATAGCCTGCTCCGTCTGGCCGGGCCGGCGGACTGAGGCCGTCCCCGAAGCCCCCCGTTCAGTTCACGGGCGTCAGCAGGTCGCGGCCTTCGAAATGCGCCTTGATGTTTTCGTAGACAAGCATCCCCATTGCCATGCGGGTATCGTGGCTCGCGCTGGCGATGTGCGGTGTCAGGACCACGTTCTCGCGCATGGAGAACAGCTCTTCCGGAACATTCGGTTCGTCCGGAAAGACATCGAGCGCGGCGGAGCCGAGGCGGCCGTCCTTCAGGCAGGTGATCAGCGCATCCATGTCCACGACGGAGCCACGGGCGACGTTCACCAGCAGACCATTCGGCCCGAGCGCTTCGATCACCTTCTCGTCGATCAGATTATTGGTCGCAGCACCGCCCGGGGTGATCACGACCATGATCTCGACGTCGCCGGCCATCTCCACCAGGTCCGGGTAGTAGCGGTACGGAACGTCCGGTTTCATCGAGCGGTTATGGTACGAGATCTCCATCTTGAAACCGGCGCAACGGGTGGCGATCTCTTCGCCGATGCGGCCGAGACCGACAATGCCAACCTTGGAATGGTGGACCTTGTTGACGAAGCCGTAGACTTCTTTCACCGGCCATTCGCCTGCGCGCACGAAACCGTCCGCATGGACGATCCGGCGGCGCGCCGAGATCAGCAGGCCGAGCGCGAGATCCGCGACGCAGTCATTCAGCACGTCCGGCGTGTTGGTGACCCTGACGCCACGTCGGGTCGCCTCCCCGATGTCGATAGCGTCGTACCCGACGCCGAAATTCGCGATGAGCTTGGCGTTCGGAACCTGATCGAAGAGAGGCGGGTCGCACTTCATGAAGGTGGCGAACGCGACGCATTTCTCGCCGACTTCGGCCAGCATCTTCTGCGGGTCGGGAGCTGCATAGAGGTGATGGGTGGTGGCGATCTCGTCCAGCCGGTCCATCGCGGGCTTGTAGTATGGGGCGGGGATCAGGACGTGCGGTTTCTCGGCCACGGTTCGGCTCCTCTTGATCTCATTTTTCTGCCCGGAACTCAGAAGGACGAGCCCGGTTCTTTCAGGAACGCCAGTTCGGCATCGGTGCTTTCCCGGCCGAGCGCTTCGTTCCGGTGCGGAAAGCGACCGAAACGCTGGATAATATCGCGGTGGCGCTGCGCGTAATCTGTTTTCTGGGCGTCACCCAATGCTTCGAATAGCGCTACGCTCTGGTCTTGATCCTCGAGATTCTCACTGTGTTCGAGCGGCAGGTAAAGAAAGACTTTCCGGTTCTCGTCCAGCATCGCATCGTAGCCGGCAGCAAGGGCCCGCTTCGTGGCATCGCGGGCCTTCGCGTCGGCGGCGAAGGCCTTTGCCGAACCGCGGTGAATGTTGCGCGTGAACTGGTCGAGAAGCAGGATGTAGGCGAGGGTGCCGTCTGCGCTCGCGCACCAGTGTTCCAGTTCCCCGTCCATCGCCGACTCGACCAGGTCGCCGAATCGTTCCCGGATCGTCTGGTCGAACTCAGGATCTTTCTCGAACCATTGTTTCTCCGAGGTTTCCTCAAACCAGAACGACAAGATCCGCTCGATATCCTGCATTGCCCGTCCCATGTTCCCAACTGCGTGCGTGAACGATATACCTGCTGCGCGGGTGCCGTAAACGCGCGGCCGCACTTCCATGTTGCGCCGGACCGAAGCGCGGTCGGAGGAGACAGAATGATCCGGTCTATGAAGCATTTCATCACTGCCTCGGTACTGGCATTGGCGGTTGCGGCCTGCGGTACCACTGTCACCCAGGCGCCAACCGGTGTGACCGGACAATCTAAAGCCCAGGTCCTGGCGTTCGCCGGAAAGCGGGGACCGGTCCTGCTGCAAGTTTCCGGAGAGCCGTTCCGGGAGGGACGGCGGGAGACGGCCTTGGCGTCGGCCGAGATCCTGTCTGATGTCTTCAAGGAAGTGCCGCGCGGCTTTACGGCAAGCCCGAGCGAAGCGGGTGCGCCACAATTCCGCTTCCGCCTCGCATTCGATCCGGTCAGCTCGAGCAATCCCGAGCGAATCTGTTCCGCCGATGCGTCCAATCCGCTCAGTTACGACCGCAGAGCGCCGCGCCAGACCCTGTTCATGGTGTTCTGCCGACAGAATGTTCCGATCGCAGCTGTGACCGCCTTGTCGGAACGGATGGACTCCCTGCAGGACCCGAGATACCGCGATCTGCTGCTGCAGAGCGCGCGGCAGATGTTCCAGGCAGACCCGAACGATACCGGCAGTCTCGGCATTCTCACCTTCGAGCCGGAGCCGCGAATCAAACTGAACCCGCTCGAAGGCATTTTCTGAGGTGAGGGCAGCGCGTCGTTCTATCGCGATTGCGTATCCGCTGGCGCCGCACATATGATTTCATAGTCCGGCGCCCGCCGGAGGCCAATTTCGGGAGAGTTAGCGTGCAGAAATTTCTTGGAATGCGGGCCGCTATCTTGAGTGCGTTCATGTCGGCAGGTCTGCTCGCCGGATGTGTGACCACGCAGACCGGTTATTCGCAGCTCGACAACGAGGGAAAGCGGGAATATCTCGCCCATGTGGCGTCGGAGACTCCGGTTTACCTGAGAGTGGCCAATTCGCCCCTGCCGGGTGGAGACGCAGCAGCCTCGGGTGCGGCAGCGCGGTACGCCACCGGGGCAATTCTCGGTTCGACCGCGGCCTTCACCGCCAATTCCGCCGAGGCGAAACATCCGGACTATTATGTCGTCATGGCGGTGAATCTGCCGAAATCCGTACCGACCACTGCAGTCTGTGAAGACAAGCAAATTCCTAAATCAGGTCCTGCGGACGCGGGCGGATTCAAGCTGACGGCAGGCTTCTGCACCGGCGGACAGACACTCAGCAGTTCGACGGCGCGCGGCCCGTCGCCGACCGATGTCGATGACGAGGCCTTCCGCAAGCTTGTGCGAGGGGCGATACAGGAGCTTTTTCCGATCGAACGCGAACGGGATCCGAACGAACGCGGCGGTGTGCTCAGGATCGGCATGGTCCAATTCTGATCCGGCCGCTTGAACGCGCCCGCACACCTCCGATTTTCAAGACATTCGGGAAGGACGTTTTCTGGAGGATGGTGAGATGGGACATGTGTTGGGCGAAACCGGGGCAGTCGGGCTGAAGCTGGGAGCTGGTCTCGGGCTTGCCGTGCTGCTTGCTGGTTGCGTTACCGTTATTCGCGGCGACGGGAGGGTGGAGGGATCTGCGAAGCGAGAGCTGCTGCAATATGCAGCAAGCCATGGTCCGGTTTTGCTGGAGCTGAAGGGGGACAGGCCCGGCCTGCCGAAGATCACCGCCCGAGCGGCCGAGATCGCGAGTGGCGCCCTTCAGGATATGGATATCGATTTCACCGGCGAGCCTGCCAGCGCTGGCCTCCCGCAATACCGTTTCGTACTCGCCTTCAACCCGGCGGCCGGTGTCCGCGAGGCCGATCTGTGTAGTTCCGGCCCGGCCTGGGTCGAAAAGCAGGCGGAGGAGACGCGCCTCATGACCGCCTTCTGCGACGAGGGTGAACTGCTCGCGAGTTCCATCGCCACCGGCCCGGCCCTCACCGGGGTCGAGGATCCGGCCGCTGAACAGCTGGTGCTCGCCGGGGTCTCCGAAACGATCCGCGGCCGGGCGACCTTCGGAAGCAACAAGCCCTGATTTCAGAAGCGGTCCATCGCCATCGCCATTACGCTCTCGCCGGCTTCGGTGATCTGCGTCAGCAGTGAGGGCGCCTGGCTCAGGTGATAATCGGCAAAGAAGCGTGCAGTGGTCAGCTTGGCTTCGATGAAGCCGGTATCGCCGTTGGCATTCGGCTTTTGCGCCGCTGCCGCGCTGACGCCCCGGGCGAGCAGCCAGCCGGCGCAGAGCAGTCCCATCAGGTTCTGGAACGGCACGCCGGCGGAGGCTGCGGTGCCCGGATCCCTGGCGAAGGTCGCGACCAGCCATTTGACTCCGTCTTCCGCGGCGGCAAGCGCCGTGTCCATGTGCTTCACCAGCGACCGTGCTGCGATCTCGTTGTTCTTGCGCAGCGGCTCCAGGTCAGCGCGGATATCGGCAAAGAGTTCCGCAGCGGCTTCTCCACCGTCGCGCGCAACCTTGCGGCCGATCAGGTCCATCGCCTGCACGCCGTTGGTGCCTTCGTAGATCGTGGTGATTCGGGCATCGCGGTAGTGCTGGGCGGCGCCGGTCTCCTCGATGAAGCCCATGCCGCCATGGATCTGGATATTGGTGGAGGTGACGGCTAGGCCGGTATCGGTGCACCAGGACTTCACGACCGGAATGAGCAGGTCCACCCGGCGCTGCGCTCTCGCGGCCGCTTCGGGGTCGGCTTCGCGGTTCGCCCGGTCGATCTCAGCGGCAGTGTAGTAGCAAAGCGCCCGCATGCCCTCGATCTGACTCTTCATGCCGAGCAGCATGCGGCGCACGTCCGGATGCTGGATGATCGCCACCGGACCGTCGCTGCCCTGGATGGCGCGGCTCTGCACCCGGTCGCGCGCAAAGGCAACGGCCTGCTGGTAGGCCCGTTCGGCGATCGCGAGCCCCTGCAGTCCGACCGCGAGGCGGGCATTGTTCATCATCACGAACATGTACTCGATACCGCGGTTCTCCTCGCCGACGAGATAGGCGACTGCGCCGCCATTGTCGCCATAAGACATGACGCAGGTCGGCGAGCCGTGGATGCCGAGCTTGTGCTCCAGCGAGACCGGGCGGACATCGTTGTGCGCGCCGAGCGAACCGTCATCGTTGACGAGGTATTTCGGCACGATGAAGAGCGACAGGCCCTTGCTGCCCGGAGGTCCGTCGGGCGAGCGGGCGAGCACCATGTGGACGATATTGTCCGTCATGTCGTGGTCGCCCCAGGTGATGTAGATCTTCTGGCCCTTGAGCAGGTAGTGGTCGCCGCTCCGCTCCGAGCGGGTGCGGATCGCACCGAGATCGGTGCCGGATTGCGGCTCCGTCAGGTTCATTGTCCCGGTCCATTCGCCGGAAATCAGCTTGTGCAGATAGGTTGCCTTCTGCTCGGGGCTCGCATGTTTGCTGAGCGCCTCGATTCCGGCCTGCGTGAGAAGCGGGCAGAGGGTAAAGGCGAGGTTCGAGGCGTTCCACATTTCCCAGACCGCGGTGGTCAGCGCGATCGGCAGGTTCTGGCCGCCATACTCCTCTTCGAACGGCATGGCATTCCAGCCACCCTGCCAGAACTGGGCATATGCATCGGCGAAACCCGGTGCCGGACGGACAACGCCGTTCTCGAGCCGGGCTTTTTCCCTGTCGCCGACCGGGTTCAGCGGTGCCAGAACATCGCGTGACAGCTTCCCGGCTTCTTCCAGGACCTGGTCCATGATCTCGTCGTCGGAGCCGCTGAAGCCGGGCAGGGCGGCGATCCGGTCGAAGCCGACGATGTCACGCAGCGTGAAACGCATTTCGTCGATGGGGGCGGAATAGACAGTCATCGGTTTCCTCTCGCCTGGCCGTCCGGATTGCAGGTTTCGGACGCCTTGATTGCTTGCCGCAGTCTAATCTGTGACGTGGACGTTGCAATTCAAATAGGAACGTTGTGGGGCGGGAAAAAGTGACCGCGAAACGAGGCTCGGGGCCCGCTCGCTCAGACCACCTTGCCGGGGTTCATGATCCCTTTCGGATCGATCGCGGCTTTGATCGTGCGCATGAGGTCTAGCGCGACCGGGTCCTTGTAGTGCGCCAGTTCCTCCCGCTTCAGACGGCCGATGCCGTGTTCGGCACTGATCGAGCCGCCGAAAGAGACGACGACGTCGTGGACGGCGCGGTTATAGGCGTCCCAGTTCTCGACGAAGGCCTTGGTGT
The DNA here is from genome assembly GCF_965216895.1 of Nisaea sp. Lineage (GTDB taxonomy): Bacteria > Pseudomonadota > Alphaproteobacteria > Thalassobaculales > Thalassobaculaceae > Nisaea. Next base: position 1,351,702 of record NZ_OZ244205.1, on the reverse strand, counting down.
CGCCGCCTTCCGGCTCCTGCACATTGTAGTGCAGGTTGCCGTCACCCATATGGCCGAACGCAACGATGCGCGCTTCCGGGCTGACCTTGTAGACCGCCTCCGCGGCGGCCTTGTAGAAGGCCGGCACGCTTGCGACCGGGACCGAAACGTCGTGCTTGATCGAGGCACCCTCGATCTTCTGGGATTCCGAGGCGTTCTCGCGCAGCTTCCAGATTTCCTGCCTCTGGTGCTCGTTCTGGGCGAGCGCCGCATCCAGGATCAGGCCGTCTTCCATCGCCTGGCCGAGGATGCCCTCGAAGCGTTGCTCGATCCCGTCGTCGTTGTCCCGCGTCGTGACCAGTTCGATCAGCGTGTACATGTCGTAGCGGGTCTCGAGCGGGTCCTCGCAGTCCGGCATGTGCTTCAGCACCAGATCGATCACCAGCCGGGGGATCAGCTCGAAGGTCTCGACGCTGTCGCCGCTCTCGGCCCGCGCCCTCTGCAGCAGCTCCAGCGCCGCGTCGATGTCGCGGACGGCGCAGAAAGCGGTGCGGATGTCGCGCGGTTTCGGGAACAGCTTCAGTACCGCCGCGGTGATCACGCCGAGCGTGCCTTCCGAGCCGATGAAGAGATCCTTCAGGTCGTAGCCGGTATTGTCCTTGCGCAGGCTGCCGAGCCCGTTCCAGATCCGGCCGTCCGGCAGCACGACCTCAAGGCCGAGCGTCAGTTCGCGCGCATTGCCGTAGCGCAACACGTTGGTCCCGCCGGCATTGGTGCCGAGATTGCCGCCGATCATGCAGCTGCCTTCGGCGGCGAGGCTGAGCGGGAAGTAGCGGTCGGCCTTCGAGGCTTCTTCCTGCAAGGTCTGAAGAACGCAGCCGGCCTCGACCGTCATGGTGTGGTTCAGCGGATCGATCGAACGCACCCGGTTCATGCGGGCCAGCGACAGGACGATCTCGTTGCCGGTCTCGAAGGGCACCGACGCGCCGCAAAGGCTGGTATTGCCGCCCTGGGGCACGACGGGGATGCCGGCCTCGTGACAGAGCTTCAGGACGCCTGAGACTTCCTCGGTCGTTGCCGGCTTGGCCACCAACATGGCGCGGCCGTGATAGATGCCGCGATCCTCGACCAGGTTGCCTTCCATGTCGGCCGGATTGTCGATCCAGCCTTTCGGGCCCAGAAGCTCCTTCATCCGCGCGATGGCGGCGGACTCTGCGGCGCTCGGAACATAGGGCGCATCGGAAAGGGCCGTTGTGCGCGGGGCGGACATGGGCGGGGTCTCCAGATCGGCTTGAGCAGCGAACAAGGCGGCAATATTAGTGAGGGATGCGGGAACGACAACCCGCTCCTCTGCGAAGGCACCTATGCGCGCGGCGCAGCGGCACGGCGCAGACGGTCGTTGATGGCGATGCCGAGGCCGGTTTCGGGGATCGGCGCGACGGCGATCCCGGTCGCGCCCGGCCGATCGAGGCGGCGCAGCAGGGCGAAAAGGCAGGATGCCGCCTCCGTCAGGTCGCCGCATGCGCTGAGGCTCTCGGAGCCCTCGGGGCCGGCGATATCACCGAAACCCAGGAAGAGTTCACCGGCTTCCGGCGCGGTCGCGTCGAGGCGCACGGGCAGCGCGGGCGCATAGTGGCTTTCCAACATGCCGGGCGCCGCGATCTTCGCGCCGTTCCCGGCAAAGCCGACCGGGCCGATCAGCGGCTCCAGCATCTCCGGGGTAACGGCACCCGGACGGAGGATCGCCGGAACCTCGCCGGAGAGGTCGAGCACGGTCGATTCGAGGCCGACCGCGCAGGGACCGCCGTCGAGAATGATGGAAACGCGGCCCTCCAGGCCGTCCAGTACATGCTCCGCCGTTGTCGGGCTGACCCGGCCCGACCGATTGGCACTCGGCGCCGCGATGGGGAGACCGGCGGCGGCGAGAAGTGCTGAGGCGAGCGGATGTTCCGGGACCCGCAGCGCGACGGTGTCGAGCCCGGCGCTTGCGAGCAGGGAGATCCTGCAATCGCTCCGGCGCGGCACGACGAGCGTCATCGGGCCCGGCCAGAAGGCCTTGGCCACGGACCGGGCCCTTGCGTCGAACACCCCGTGTTCAAAGGCGGATTCCGGATCGGGCAGGTGCGAAATCAGCGGATTGAAGCTCGGCCGCGCCTTGGCCTCGAAGATCCTGGCGACGGCCCGGTCGTCGGTCGCGTCGCCGCCGAGGCCGTAGACGGTCTCGGTCGGAAAAGCGACGAGCTCGCCCCGTGCGAGGGCGGCGGCGGCCTCACGGATGGCGGTGTCGGACGGTTTCAGGATCCGGGTCTCGGTCATGGCTGCCGCTTATCGGCCGAGTGGCGGGCGGGGTCAAGCGGCAGGCGTGTGTTGCGGCGCACAAAATTGATGATAACGTGAACGGGAAGTCGCAGTCGTGATGCAGCCGGGGAGCGCCGCCATGACGGGAACCATCATAACCATCGCACAGCAGAAGGGTGGAGCCGGCAAGACCACGCTCGCCGCCCAGCTCGCCGTCGCACTGGCCCATTCGGGCAAGAGCGTCGCCGCGATCGACATCGACCCGCAGATGAGCCTCGCCACCTGGTTCCGGATGCGCACTTCCCTGAACGGCGAGATCGCCTACAGGGGCAAGGGAGCGCTCGAGATCATCCAGATCACCGGCTGGCGCGCCGCCGCGGAGATCGAGAAGCAGGCGAAGCTGCATGATGTCGTGATCGTCGACTCACCGCCGCATGCCGAAACCGAGGCGAAGATCGCGGTGCGCAATGCCCACATCGTCCTGATCCCCGTGCAGCCGAGCCCGATGGATGTCTGGGCGACGAAGCCGACCGTCGATATGGCCGCCGCGGAGAGGACACCGGTCCTGCTGGTGCTGAACCGGGTGCCGCCGCGCGCGAAGCTGACCGAACGGATGACGGCTGCGGTCAAGGAACTGGAGGTTCCCGTCGCGAAGGTCAGCATCGGCAACCGGGTGGCGCTCGCCAGCAGCATGGCGGACGGGCTCGGCGTGGTCGAGGCGGCGAAGCGCAGCGTCGCGGCGCAGGAGATCACCGCGCTCACGAAGGCCGCGCTGAAGGCGGCCGGTTAGGATCGGTTTCCTCAGGCGCCGGGGCCCTTGGCGATGAACATGCCGTTGAGGAATCGCTCGCTGGCCTTGCCGTACCGGAACGGCGTGCCGTCAAAAGCGGTCATGCTGCCGCCGGCGGCCATCAGAACAGCTTGCCCTGCGGCGGTGTCCCATTCAGAGGTCGGGCCGACGCGCGGATAAAGATCGGCTTCACCGCGGGCGACAAGGCAGAATTTCAGTGCCGAGCCGCGGGAGATCTCCTCCGCCGGACTCAGCTTGGCGAGATACTCCTCCAGCTCCGGCGAACGGTGGGAGCGGCTTGC